>NZ_DBGCTQ010000046.1:0-25337 GCF_048388525.1 Allofournierella sp.
GCGCGGCCTCGAAGCCAGCCTGCATATGCGCCAGGGACTGCCGCTCCCCCGCGCGGCCCTGACCGCGATCTTCCTCTGCCAGCAGGGCCAGCGGACCGGCCAGCAGGGCCATAAACTGCGGCCAGCGCGCGCCCAGCCGGGTGTATACCTCGCGGAAAAACGCCAGAAAATCGCCCCCGGCCACAAGGCCCTCCAGGCCGGGGTGGAACACCCCGTGCCAGAATTGCTCGGTGAGCGCCAGCAGCAGCCCGGCCTTGGAGGGGAAGTAGTTGTACACCACCCCCACCGAGATGCCGAGTTCCTTTGCCAAGCGGCGGATGCTGAGCGCGCCCGGGCCCTCTGACTGAAGGACGCGCTGCGCCGCGGTGAGAAGCTCTTCACGGCTGGTGACCGCCTGCTTCATGAAAAATCGCCTCCCTTATCATTGCGAACGGTGTTCATATGAACGACGTTCATAATACAGTATAAAAACAATCCTGTCAAGAGGCAGAGCAAAACTTTCACAAAAAATGCCTTCCGGGAAGCGTTTCCCCGGAAGGCATAAACGTGCAGCAGCGGATCAGCGGTTGGAGGCGAGGAAGAACAGGGCCACCGTGCCGGGGCCGGAATGGGCGCCGATAACCGGGCCGATGTCGCCCAGGCACACACGCTTTACGCCCAGCTCGCAGATGCGGTCGGCCACATACTGGCAGTCGGCCGGGCAGTCGCCGTGGCTGACGAAGACCACCTGCTCGGCGGGGGGCACGTCGCTGGCCTGGAAATGCTTGACCAGGCCGTCCAGGCTGGCCTTGCGGCCGCGCACCTTTTCCATGGCCACCAGATGGCCCTCGTCGTCCACATGCAGGACGGGTTTGATGCCCAGCAGGGTGCCCGCCACGGCGGCGGCGCCGGACAGGCGCCCCCCGCGCTTTAAGAACATCAGATCGTCGACCGTGAACCAGGCGCACACCCGCATTTTGTTGGCCTTGAACCACCCGGCCACCTCGGCCAGGGGCTTGCCCTGGTTTTTCAGGCTGGCGGCGTAATAGACCGCCAGGCCCTCGCCCATGCTGGCCTGCAGGGTGTCGATGACCTCGACCGTGCGGCCGGGATATTTTTCGCGCAGCTCCTCGGCGGCGAGCACCGCAGAATGGCAGGTGCCGGAAAGGCCGCTGGAAAAGGCCAGGTACAAAACGTCCCGGCCGCTTTGCAGCACCGGCTCGAAGGCCTCGGTAAAGGCGACCTGGTTGATCTGGCTGGTGGTGCTGACGCCGCCCGCCCGCAGGGCGTCGTAGAAATCGTGGGGGGTCAGCTCCCGGTTGTCGGGGTAGTTTTTATAGTCGCTGCCGTTCAGGTGAAAGCTCATGGGCAGCACCTGAACGCCCAGCTCCTGCACCAATTCCGCCGTGAGATCGGCCGTGGAATCGGTAAAAAGTACGTATTCCGCCATTTTGCCACACTCCTCTTGTTCACAGTAAAAAAGCGCGGCGGACGAAAAGCCCGCCGCGCCCCTCAGTGGCATTTTACCATAAACGGAGGCGATTTAAAAGAGTTTTTCCTATTTATCGGTTTCCGGCTGCGGGCGGCCGGCCCGGCGGTGCAGCCAGGCCAGAAGGCGCTGCTCGTTGCGGATGCACCAAAGGCCGATGGCCCCGGTGACGAGAAACAGCAGGATGGGCAGCCACACCTCGCCGCCGGCAAGGCTGTCGCCCGCCACGGTGGTGGCCAGAAGGCAGGGGATGCGGGCCAGGGTGCAGGTGAACAAAAATTCGCTCATTTTGAGGGGCAGGAAGGGGCCCAGATAGGTGAGGATATCCTTGGGGACGCCGGGCAGAAAGAACAGGATGTACAGGGCGCTGCGGGCCTTCTGCTCGCTTTGCAAAAAGCGGTATTTGTGCAGGGCGTCGGCGGGGATGGCCTTGGCGCCCAGCGCCTTTACAAGGACATAGATGAACGCGCTGCCCAGCAGGATGCCCACCAGGCACAGCAGCATGCCGCCGAGGGGACCGAACAGCGCGCCGGCCATGAGCTGCACCGGCTCGCCCGGAACAAAGGCCACCACGATCTGAAAGACTTCAAGCCCAAGGAACACGAGCATGCCCCATACACCCTTGCCCTGCACCCAGGCAATGAACTGATCCCGGGCGGCCTGGCTGGTGATGAGGGCCCAGAGCTCCTGGCGCCAGATCACCGCCGCCGCGCCCCCCGCCGCGCAGAGCAGCAGGATGAGAAGGGCGGGCCCATATTTTTTAACGCGCTTTTTCATGTACACATTGCCTTTCCGCCGCGGGCGAAGCGCCCACGCCTGTATGTACCCCGCCTGCCCGGCCCGCGGCGCCGCGCCGCGGGCCGCCGGGCGGCGATGGGATCAGGAATTGCTCATGGCCTCGGAGCCGGTCATGGAGCCCGAGCCCGACATGCTGCCGGAACCAGCCATGGAGCCCGAGCCCGACATGCTGCCGGAGCCGGAGGCGCTGCCGGAATCGGACAGGGAACCGGAACCGGCGCTGCCGCTCATGGCCGAGCTGGAAGAACCGGCCGAGGAACTGCTTTGGCTGGCACTGCTGGAAGCAGTGGAGGAGGCGGGCTTGGAGGAGGCGGGCTTGTCGCCGCCCCAACACCCGGCCAGGCTGGCTGCCAGCGCCAGCGCACATGCGATGCTGACAAATCGTTTCATAGCAATACTCCTTTGTGAAACAGTGTTTGGTATAAACCAGTGCTATTGTTCCACAAAGGTTCGCCGCTATACATAAAGCCGGGCCCCGGCCTTATTTTATTCCAGATTGCCGGTAAAGGCCATAAGGGCGGCAAGGGCCGCCAGGGGCGCGGTCTCGCAGCGCAGGATGCGGGGCCCGAGGCCCACCGCGGCGGCCCCTGCGGCGGTGAGAAGCGCGGCCTCGTCGGGGGCAAAGCCCCCCTCGGCCCCGGTGATCAGGGCGATGCGCCGCCCGCCCGCAGCCAGCTGCCGCAGGGGCGCGCCGCCCTTTTCGTAGCACAGCAGCGCCGTGTCGAACCCCGCCAGGCGGGCCGGAAGATCCCTGAAGGCAAGGGGGAGCTCGACCGCGGGCAGCACGCCCCTGCCGCACTGCTTGGCGGCCTCGGCCGCGATGCGGGCGTAGCGGAGATTCTTCTGCTCCTCTTTTTTGGGGGCGGCCACGCAGAACCGGCTGAAAAAGGGCACGATGCGCACCGCGCCCAGTTCCACGGCCTTTTGGATGATGGTCTCGAGCTTTTCCTGCTTGGGGTAGCCCACGAACAGGGTCACCTGCACGCCCGGCTCGGCCACGCAGGGGCGCTTTTCCAGCAGGGCGAGCTCCACCCGGTCCGGGGCGACGGAGGCCACCCGGGCGGTGTAGTCAAAGCCCGCGCCGTCGCACAGGGTCACCTCGTCGCCGGGCTTTGCCCGCATGACACGCCCCAGGTGGTGGGCGTCCGGCCCGGTGAGGGCGGCGGTGGCGGCGGTGAATTCGGCTGCGAAGTAGCGGTGGGGCATCAGGCCTCGCCCCCGTTTTTGCACAGGATGGCCACCCAGCCGTTCTCTTCGCGCACTTCGGCCACGCTGAGGCCCGCGGCCGAAAGCCCGGCGATGACCTCTGCGCGCCGGGTGTCGATGACGCCGCTGGCGATGAAGACGCCGCCCGGCGCGAGAAGGCCCGGCACCGCCGGGGCCAGCTGCAGGATGGCGTTTGCCACGATGTTGGCGGTGATGATATCGTACCGGCCGCTGGCCTTTTGGGACAGATCGCCGATGAGCACGGTGAACCGGTCCGTCACCCCGTTGAGCGCCGCGTTCTCGCCGGCGGTGCGCACGCACATGGGATCGATGTCGACCCCTTCGGCCGAGGCGGCGCCGAGCTTAAGGGCCGCGATGGCAAGAATGCCGCTGCCGGTGCCGATGTCCAGAACGCGCTCGCCGCCCTTGACCAATTCGTCCAGCGCCGCAAGGCACAGGGAGGTGGTCTCGTGGGTGCCGGTGCCGAAGGCCATGCCCGGGTCCAGCCGGATGACGGTGCGGTCGGTCTCGAAATTTTCCCAGCTGGGAACCACGGCCAGCCGCCGGCCGATGGTGAGGGCATGATAATAAGCCTTCCAGCCGGTTTCCCAATCCTCCTGTTCCACGCCCTCCGCCGCCAGCTCGCAGGGCAGCTCGGCGGCGGCCAGGCGGCCGCGCAGCAGCTCCAGCACCTCGGCGGGGTTTTCGTCCGGCGCGAGGTACAGGTGCACGGTCACATGCTCCCGGTCTTTGGCCAGGAGCGCGGGCTCGATCAGGTCCACATGGGCAATCTGCCGCACCCCGGCTTCCAGATCTGAGTAATCCTCGATGTAAATGCCGCCTCCGGAAATACCGGTGGCGATGGCCTCGGCAGCCTCTGCCGAGGCCTTGGGTACGGTGATTTTGATATCGGTCCACTTCATGACGGTTTCTCCTTTTAAAGGGGGGCGAAAAAGCGCCGGCCCTGATCTGTTTTTATCAAAGCACGCACAGCGCACACGCATTATGGACGCGTTCGCCTTACCGCCCCCTTGGGCGGCGAGGGGAACGCCATTGCTTTACAGTTATTATAGCAGTTTTGGCGGCCGCATGCATGAAATAAAAACGAACAATGCGCAAGGAAAAACCGCTGGAAACACCCCGAATTATTACAAATTGGTAAAGATACGCGACCTGTTCGCAAATATTGTACATATTGAATGATTTTAAGCTATAAATGATGTGATTATCGTATAAATAATTGGTTAAACGTTTTCTTAAAATTTCGTTGAAATGAGTGGGAAAGGGTGCTATGGTAAAACCAGCGAAAGGGAGCCGGCCCCGAAATACTGCAGAAAAAATAAGGAGGATCACCCATGAAATTTGCGAGAAAAATGATGGCGCTGGCGGTTTCGCTGGTGCTGTTTGTGCTGACCGTTCCCACGTTGGCCTTTGCGGCCGATGGTGAGAGGTGCATTGTGTATGCGCAGGTGCCGGAGGATTGGACGGCGCCCTGCATATGGGCCTGGGCCGACGACGGGACCAATGCCTTTGAAGCGTGGCCGGGCGAAAAGATGAAGGCGGATGGGAACAACCCCGGGTGGTATTACTGCTGGATCCCGGCCGGCGCGGGCAATGTGATCATCAACGCGAATGAGGGCGGCGTGCAGACGGCGGACCAAAAGCTGGAGGCAAAAAACGCATGGCTCACCATTGCGGATGCCGACACGGTGGAAGTGAGCTACGAAGCAAAAACGACAGGGGAGATCCCCCCATATGTTGAGACCTTTGCGGTGCACGCCAAGGTGGAGGAAAGCTGGCGGGATGTGCGGATCTGGGCGTGGCTGGCCCCGGATGGAACCAACGCGTTTGAAGCATGGCCGGGCGAGGCCATGGAGGCGGGCGAAACCGGCTGGTATACGGCAAACGTGCCTGTGTGGGTGAACAGCGTTATTATCAATGCCAACGGCGGTGAGGTGCAGACCGAGGACCTGACCATCGACGCGGCCGAGGTGTGGGTGACGGTGGACGCGGAGGGCGCCGCCGAGTTTACGTACGATGACCCGGAGGCCCCCGATGCGGAGGATATTACAGTGCATGTGCAGGCCCCGGCGGATTGGAGCGCGCCGCATCTTTGGGCCTGGTCGGCGCCGGATGGAACCAATGCGTTCTCCGCGTGGCCGGGCGAGGCCCTGCAGGAGGCGGAAGGCGGCTGGCTGGCGCTGACGGTGCCCGGCTGGATCAACAGCATCATCGTAAACGGAAACGAGGGAAGCGTGCAGACAAGCGATCTTTCGGTGGACGTGGGCAAGGATGTGTGGATCGTGGTGACAGATGCGGAAAACGCGGAGGTTTTGTATGAGGAGCCAGCCGCAGCGCCCGCGGCGCCGGATGCCCCGGCGACACCCGTGCCCGCCGCCAAGGAACAGCCCGCGGAAAGCGGCGTGAACCCTGTGGTGATCGTGATCGCGGCGGTGGTTGTGATCGCCGCCGCGGCCGGTGTGATGATCGCAAGGAAGAAAAAGAGATCCTGACGGCAACCGGCGCAGGCAAAGGAGGGGTCTCCTTGCCCTGCGCCGAGCCTGACTTTAGTTGGAAGGGAGAAACAGGACCCATGAAACGATGGCTCGCGCTTTTTGCGGCGGCATGTTTTGCGGCAATGCTTTTTACCGGCTGCCCGGGGCCGGCGAAAACGGAGGAAGGCCCCGTGACGATCACGATCTGGCACGACAAGGAAGAGGAGGTGGCGGCCGCCCTGCAGGCGGAGCTTGACAAGCTGGCACCGGACATTGTTGTGAAGCTGGAGCGGAAGGACGGCTTGACCGAGGCCCTGAAAATGGTGGGGAACGACCCCAAAGCGGCCCCGGACATGTACTTTTTCGCCCACGACAAGCTGGGCGTATACGCGGAAATGGGCATTCTGGCCCCCATTACCGACTTTGTGGATGCCAGCGTGCTGGAGGCCTATCTGCCGATGACGATCGAAGCGGCGGCCTATAAAGGCGAAGTGTATCAACTGCCGCTGTATTTTGAGACGCTGCTGTACATGTATAACCGCCGCTACATGAGCGATGAGGAAGTTCCCAAAACGACCGAGGCGCTTTACCGATACATGCAGGACACCACAAAGGGCGGCCACTACGGCTTTGTGGAGCAGCACAGCACGGCCTATTACAGCGCGGGCTGGATCCACGCCTTCGGCGGCTATATCATCAACGAAGCCGGACAGCCGGGACTGGACAGCCCCGAGACCATTGCGGCGCTGGAATACCACAAGAAATTTGTGGAATACATGCCCAGCGAGGGAGAATATGCCACCGTGAACACGCTGTTCCGGGAAGGCAAGGCGCATTCCACCATCGGCGGGCCGTGGCTGGTGCCGGCCGCGCGGGAAAGCGGGATCGACCTGGGGCTGGCGCCGATGCCGGTGGTGGATGAAACCGGAAGGGCGATCGCGCCCTATTCCGGCGTGCAGGGGCTGCATGTGCTGAAGGTCGCCGCCGAGAAAAAGCACGATGCGATCGCCAGGGTGCTGCGGCAGCTGACGGGCGATGAGATCGGGATCGCGATCGCGCAGGCGAGCGGCTGTGCGCCCGCAAAGGAGAGCTGCTACACCGCCCCCGCCGTTGCGCAGGACGATATGGTGATGGCGATGTATCAAACGGCGCAGAACGCGGTGCCGATGCCGAACATCCCGGAGATGGACGTGATGTGGACCGTGGCCGAAAACCTTCTGGCCGACATCAATATGAGCGGCAAGGATGTGACCGAAAGCGCGAAGGCCGCGCAGGAGAAAGCGCTGGGCCTGATCGCGTCCATGAAATAAGGAGCGAAGTGCCATGAAGAAACGCCGGAAAGACACATTATGGGCGTATTTGTGCAGCGCGCCCTCGCTGCTTTTGATCCTGCTGATCGTGGTATTCCCGATCCTGTATACAGGGTATATCTCGCTCACCAACATGAACGTGTACCACTGGTTCGATTTTGAGTTGATCGGGCTGGGAAACTATAAAAGCGCGCTGTTTGTGTTTGATTCCGGATTTCTGGCCGCGCTGCTGGTAACGGTTCTGTGGACGATCGTGAATATGGCGCTGCAGCTTGCGATCGCCTTTGTGCTGGCCAGCCTGCTGAACATTCAGGACTTTAAGTTCCGCCGCGTGTATAAGACGCTGCTGATGTTCCCCTGGGCCATGCCGGGGTATGTTTCGATTTTGCTGTGGAAAACCGGCATGTTCAATTCCCAATTCGGGCTTTTGAACCAGTGGATGGAAAAGCTGGGCCTGGGGGCGCAGCGCTGGCTGGCAACCGATGGCTCGGCCTTTCTGTGCTGTACGGTGGTGAACCTGTGGCTTGCGCTGCCGTTCATGATCATGATCATGGACGGCGCGCTGCAGGCTGTGGACAAAAGCTGCTACGAGAGCGCGGTTTTGGACGGCGCAAACTGGATGCAGCGCACAGCGTACCTGACGATCCCCTCCATCAAGCCTATTATTGCGCCCGCTGTGATCATTACAGTGTTTACGACCTTCAAGCAATTTGACGTGATCTATCTGCTCACACAGCAGGCGGGGGCAAAAACGGGCTCGAATTTGCACACGATCCTGACGTATGCCTATGAAAACGCATTCATTACCAACAATTATGGCTACAGCTCGGCGGTGTCGATGATTATTTTTGCCGTGCTGATCGCCTTTTCGCTGCTGACCAGGCGGCGCGCGAAGGAGGGATGAGGATGTTGTTGCGCCGGAAAAAGAAGCTTTGCCGCTTTTTGGGGCATGGCGCGCTCCATGTGTTTTTTATTGCGCTGTGTTTTGCCACGCTGGTGCCGATCCTGTATGCGCTGTCGGTTTCACTGAATGCGGAGAACAGCCTGCTGAGCTCGGAGTTTCGCTTTATTCCCCGGCAGTTCACATGGGCGAATTACAGGGCCGTATTCACCGAGCGGGCGGTGATGCTTTGGTTTAAAAACAGCATGATCCTTGCGGTGTGCACGGTGGTGATCTCGCTGGGGGCGGCGATCCCGGCGGCGTATGTGTTTTCCCGCAAACGGTTTGCGGGGCGGGGGGCGGTCCTGGAGATCTTATTGCTGCTGTATTCGTTTCCCTCGGTGCTTTCGATGTTTGCGATCTACAAGCTGCTGAGCCCGCTGGGCCTGGTGAACAGCAGGATCGGGCTGATCCTTGTATACACAGGCACCATGGCCGTATTTGGGCTGTGGAACATGAAGGGCTATTTTGACACGATACCGGTGGAGATCGAAGAGGCCGCCGCCATGGACGGCGCCACCAACGTTCAGCTGGTGACAAAGATCGTGCTTCCGCTGGCGAAACCCAGCATCATCGTGACCGCGGTGATGATCCTGATCTATGTGTGGAACGAATACCTGTTTGCCATCACGTTCATGACGGGCGCGGAACATTATACGCTGGCGGCCGGCCTGTATTCGCTGCAGGCAACCGAGATCAGCGGAAGCTGGCCCGTATTCGCCGCGGCGGCGCTTGTGGTGAGCGCGCCGATTTTGGTGATCTTTTTTGCGGTGCAGAGGCATATGACTTCCGGCTTGACGGCCGGCGGCGTAAAAGGCTGAGGGAAATGAGGGAGAGCGAATGAATCTGAGCGCGATCAAACATGTGCCCCTGTCTGCCGATGCGCACGGGATCAGCGAATGGGAGGTGGTGTTCCGGCTGCGGTGCGGCCGGGACGACCTGCGGGCCTGCACGCTTTATTATGCGGACAGGGCGTGCCGCCAGACACCGGTGCTGTTTTCTGGTACACCGATGAAGGTCACAGCACAGGATGAGTGGTTTGATTACTACGAGGTGATCTTACAAAGCCCCTATAAGCGGATCTGCTATTATTTTGAGCTGGACGACGGCCGGGAAAAATTATTGTATTACGGTGACTTTTTTGCGGGCGGGCGGGTGGACGACCGCTCGGAGTATTATCAGCTGCCCTTTAACCACCGGGCGGACATTGCCGCTGTGCCGGAGTGGGCCGCGGACGCCGTGATCTACAATATTTTCCCGGACAGCTTTGCCTCGGCGCGGCGCGCGATCAGCGGACAGCCCGGCGAATGCCGGTGGAACGGGCAGACAACACGCGGAAAGCTGGGCGGTACGATCAATGGGATCACCGAGAACCTGGACTACATCCAGGGGCTTGGAGCCAACTGCATTTATATGAACCCGATCTTTGCCGCGGGGGAATACCACAAATACGATCTGCTGGACTATTTCCACATTGACCCGTGCTTTGGAACGGACGAGGATTTCCGCCGTTTGGTGGACGCCTGCCACAGCAGGGGGCTGCGCGTGATCATAGACGGGGTGTTCAATCATGTGGGATGGCACTTTTTCGCCTTTGAGGACGTGGTGGAAAAGGGCGGGGATTCCGCGTACAAGGATTGGTTTTACGGCCTGGAATTCCCGGTGCGCCGCCCGGAAAGCGGGGACGAATACCCGAAGTACGAATGCTTTGGATATGAGCGGATGATGCCGAAGATCAACACGGAAAAGCCGGAGGTCGCGGAGTATTTCTGCCGGGTGGGCCGGCACTGGCTGCGGGAGTTTGATATCGACGGCTGGCGGCTGGATGTGGCGAGCGAGATCAACGACGCGTTCTGGCGGCGGTTCCGGGAGGCCGTGAAGGCGGTGAAGCCGGACTGCCTGCTGATCGGTGAGGTGTGGGAGAGCGCCCCCCACTGGCTGAATGGGGATATGTTTGATTCCACGATGAATTACGACTTCCGCAAGCATTGCCGCCGCTTTTTTGCCGAGCGTTCCATCGACGCGGCCCAGTTTGACGGGCGGGTGACCAACATGCGCGTGCGCTATAAGCTGCCCATGCTGTATGCGCAGCTGAACCTGCTGGACAGCCATGATGTGAGCCGCTTTTTATCCCTGTGCCAGGGGGACCTGGCAAGCATGAAGCTGGCCGTGCTGTTTCAGATGACGTTTATCGGTATCCCGTCGGTGTTTTATGGGGATGAAAAGGGGATCGACGGCCTGTTGGAGGAGGAATACCGCCACCCGATGCCCTGGGGGCAGGAGGACGGCGGGCTGGAACAGTTTTACCGGAACGCGGCCGGGCTGAGAAACGCATGCCCCGCCCTGCGTCGGGGCGATTTTTACACGGTGAGCGCGCGGGCGGGCAGCGGGATGTATTGTTATTGCCGGGCCCTGGATAAGGAAGGCGTTTTTATCGTGCTGAACAACCAGCCGCTGGCCGCGGAGCTGCCGGGGGAGATCGCAGAAAAAGAATTGTTGTGGCAGGAGGGACTGAGCGGGCGGAGCATTGGTCCGATGGGGTTTGCCGTGCTGAAAGGGAGGGCGGAGATATGAGCGTGACGATCCGCGAGGTGGCGGCGGCCGCCGGAGTTTCCACGGCGACGGTCTCCAAGGTGATCAACCACTCCCCCACGATCTCGCAGGCAACGGCGGAGCACGTGCAGCAGGTGATCCGCCGGATGGGATACCGCCCCAACAAGCGGGCCCAAAGCTTTGCCAAGAGAGCGACAAAAAACATCCTGTTTTTGAGTGAGCTGGAGCACGGGGTGGGCTTTGAAAACCCGCATTTGTTCGAGATGATGGCCGGGGCGGAGGCCGCGCTGGCGCGAAAGGACTACGGCCTGCTGGTAAAACACATCAGCGCCCGCGGGCTGGTAAACAGCTTTGCCGACATTATGGACAGCGAGTATGTGGACGGAGCCATTGTTCACGCATCGGTCGTTTCAAAAGAGACAGCGGCACTTTTGACGGATACCGCCTTTCCTTATGTGGTGATCGGGATGCCGGATTTTGCAAACCGATTGTGCTGGATCGATACCAACAACAGCGTGGCCGGGCAGATCGCGGCGAGCCATCTGCGGAAAAAAGGATACGAACGCATCGCCTACATCGGAGGGCCCAAGGAGGACACGATCTCGCTGCACCGGCTGAACGGCGTACTGGAGGGGCTGGGTACAGCGGTCCCGGCGGGCTATATCCGCCACGGAGCCCCCTGCAGCGAAACGGGCTTTCAGTGCACAAGGGAGCTGCTGGCACTGGAAAAACCGCCGCAGGCGATCATCTGCGCCAACCAGTATCTCGCCTTCGGATGTGTGGAAGCGCTGCGGCGCAGCGGGGTGGCCATACCGCAAAAGATGGCGGTGATCACGTTTGACGACTTTCCTTTTTCAAAGGTAATGGAACCGCCGCTGACGGTGGTGAATCTGGACATGTATGATATGGGCGAACAGGCCGCAAAAATCATTCTGCGGCGGATCAGGAACCCCCAGTTGCTGGTGCAGGCATACACAACGCTTCCCAGCCTGATCGAGCGGGAATCGACCAGGAGGGAGGGGAGGGATTAAGAAGACCGGCGGGGGGCCCGGCGCGGCTGGAAGAGCGGGTCCCCCAAAACGGATTTGGCAAAAGGCAGGCCGCAGGAAGACCCATTTTGCAAAAAAAGAAAAAGCTGGGCTCCTGCTTTGCGCGGAAGCCCAGCTTTTTATTGCCTTGAAGACCGCCCTGCCTGCTGTATAGACGGGGTCAGGGGCGGGTATACTCCTGTTCGCAGTACATGCAGCGGTAGGTGCCGGCCGCGGGATCGGTGAGCAGGAACACATGGTCCAGCTCCTGCTCCACGCTGGTGATGCAGCGTGGATTTTTGCATTTGGCCACGTTCACGATGCGGCCGGGCAGCGTGAGGTGCTTTTTTTCCACGATGCGCCCGCCCTCGATGATGTTCACGGTGATGCTGGGGTCGATAAAGCCAAGCACGTCCAGATCAATGTCGATGCGGTCCTCGATCTTGATGATGTCCTTGCGGCCGGATTTGTTGCTGCGGGCATTCTTGATGATGGCCACGCTGCAATCCAGCTTGTCCAGTTCCAGCACACGGTAGATCTCCATGCATTTTCCGGCGGCGATGTGGTCGATCACCACGCCTTTTTCCAGGCTGTCAACGTTCAGCATTTACTCCACCTCCAGCATTTTCAAAATCAGCGCCATGCGCACAAAACGCCCGAACCTTGCCTGCGGGAAATAGGCGGCGCGGGGATCGTCGTCCACCTCCACGCTGATCTCGTTTACGCGGGGCAGCGGGTGCATGACGATCATGTCGGGCTTGGCGAGGGCCATCTTGCCGTTGTCGAGGATGTAGCTGTCGCGCAGGCGGATATAGTCCTCCTCGTTGAAAAAGCGCTCGCGCTGCACGCGGGTCATGTACAGAATGTCCATCTGGGAGATGGCATCCTCCAGGCGCTCCACCTCTTCAAAGGGGAAGCCCTCGCGCAGCAGGTCGTCGCGGATGTAGTCCGGGATCTGCAGCTCTTTGGGGCTGACCAGCACGAACTTGATGCCCTTGTAGCGCATCATGGCCCGGATGAGGCTGTGCACCGTGCGGCCGAATTTCAGATCGCCGCACAGACCCACGGTGAGACTGTCCAGATGGCCCTTGAGCCGGTGGATGGTGAGCAGGTCGGTGAGGGTCTGGGTGGGGTGCTGGTGGCCGCCGTCGCCCGCGTTGATGAGGGGGCAGTCCACCTTGGAGGCGGCCACCGTGGCCGCGCCCTCCTTGGGGTGGCGCATGGCGATGATGTCGGCGTAGCACTCCACCGTGCGCACGGTGTCGGCCACGCTCTCACCCTTGGCGGCCGAGCTGGAATTGGCCGAAGAAAAACCCAACACCTGGCCACCGAGACTGAGCATTGCGGATTCAAAGCTCAAACGGGTGCGGGTGCTGGGTTCAAAAAACAAAGTAGCTAATATCTTGCCATCACATTTGTGGGCAAAGGCCTGCGGGGTTTCGATGATGCGGTCTGCGAGCTCTAACAGCTCGTCGATCTCCTGAGTGGTCAGGTCCAGAGGACTGATCAGCTTTTTCACGAGCGGGGCCTCCTTTGCAAATTTTTTTAATTCTAACCTGCCCCCTTTCAAATTGCAAGACCTTTTTCGGAAAAATTTCAAAAAATGTAACGCTTGATGAAAAGTGTTTCTCTTGATTCGGCAAAAAATTCCAAACGCCGTTCCTTTCCGAAAAAATGGAAGAAATCCTTGTGCGCTCTGCACAACAAGGAGATAAAACACTTTTGCAGTTTGACGGAAAAGAAAAATGAAGTTACGAAAATGGAACAAACAGCTTGTTTTGTTCACATAAAAGTAACACAGAAACAATGTTGTGTTACCTTGTTACTTCTGCATGTTAATCGGTTGACGGGCGCCTTTCACATTGGTATGATTTAGCCGTAGTCAACAATTTCCGGCCGGAAAGCTTCCAAATGGTGGACAAAAACCACAAAGGAACGGCTGGAAGCGACACGGCAGCGGAAAAACCGCTGTTTTCCCGGCAACGGCCCGAGTTCAGCTGCGCCGACCCCGCAGGAACAGCTGATGCAGATAGAAACGGCAAAATAGAACATTATAAAAAGAGAGAGCGGGGAGAAAAGGTGGAATACTATGGCAAAGAGAATCGACAGTACCCCGAAAAAAGACGGCTTCCGCATGCCCGGCGAGTTCGAGCCTCAGGAAAAGATCTGGATGATCTGGCCTGAGCGCCCGGACAACTGGCGCGACGGCGCCAAACCCGCCCAGGAAGCTTACGCCAATGTGGCCAAGGCCATCAGCGAGTTCGAGCCGGTCACCATGATCGCCTCCCCCGCCCAGTATGCCCACGCCCGCAACGTTCTGCCCCCTGAGATCCGCGTGGTGGAAATGGCCAACGACGACGCCTGGTGCCGCGACTGCGGCCCCACCTTTGTGAAGAACGACAAGGGCGAAGTGCGCGCCATCGACTGGGATTTCAACGCCTGGGGCGGCCTGGTGGACGGGCTGTACTTCCCCTGGGCCAACGACGACGCGATCGCGCAGAAGATCTGCGAGATTGAGGGCATCGACACCTACCGCACCCCCGGCTTTGTGCTGGAGGGCGGCTCCATCCATGTGGACGGCGAGGGCACCCTGCTGACCACCGAGATGTGCCTTTTGAGCGAGGGCCGCAACCCCCATATGACCCGCGAAGAGATCGAAGAGCAGCTGAAAGAGTATCTGAACCTGGAGAAGATCATCTGGATTAAGGACGGCATTGACCCGGAAGAAACCAACGGCCACATCGACGACGTAGCCTGCTATGTGAAGCCCGGCGAGGTTGCCTGCATCTGGACCGAGGACCCCGAGAACCCGTTCTACAACGAGTGCCAGGCCGCTTACAAGACCCTGACCGAGGCCACTGACGCCAAGGGCCGCAAGCTGAAGGTGCACAAGCTTTGCATGCCCAAGGTCCCCGTGACCATCAAGGGCGACTTTAAGATCGATTATGTGGAAGGCACCCTGCCCCGTGAGGACGGCGACATCTGCATCGCTTCCTACATGAACTTTTTGATCGTGAACGGCGGCGTGATCGTGCCCCAGTACGGCGACGAAAACGACGCGCTGGCCCTGGAGCAGGTGCAGGCCATGTTCCCCGACCGCAAGGCTGTGGGCGTGTATACCCGCGAGGTCGTGTACGGCGGCGGCAACATCCACTGCATCACCCAGCAGCAGGTGAAATAAGACCCCTTTGGCAGGACCCGCGGCCCTGCGCGCCGGCAAAGGTGCGCAGGGCAAAGGGTCTTTTCGGGCGGAGCAGGCTTTTGCGGGCCGAACGCTCCGCGGCTTTGTGAAATTTTGCGAGGAGGCAAAATAGATGCAAGAGAAGAAAAAGATAAACCTGTGGCAAACGATCCTGTTCTCCATCTGTGGTATTTTGGTGCTGGACAGTATCGCTTCCCCCGCAATGATCGGCGTGTCGGCCATTACCATGTGGGTCATCACCGCCATCGTGTTCTTTATCCCCTACGGCCTGGTGAACGCTGAGCTGGGCTCCACCTACCCGGACGACGGCGGCATCGCCAGCTGGGTGCAGCGCGCCTTCGGCGAGAAGCACGCGGTGCTGGTGGGCTGGTACTACTGGGTGAATGTGGCGTTCTGGATGCCCGCCGTGTTCGTGGCGTTCTCCAGCTGGTTCTCCATGGCGTTCGCCCCCAGCGCTTCCCCCTGGCTGCTGGCGGCCATTGCCATTGTGATGTGCTGGCTGGTGGTGGCCATCGGCATCCGCGGCGTGGATCTGTCGGTGGCGGTATCCAACATCGCGGCGTTCTGCAAGGTGGCCATCGTGGTCATCATGGGCGTGCTGGGCGTGGTATACGGCGTGACCCGCGGATTTGCCAACGATTTTTCCCTGCACGCATTTATCCCGGATATGAGCCATGCGACCGAGTACATTGCCATTATCGTTTATAACCTGCTGGGCTTTGAGCTGATCAGCAGCGTTGGCGGCGATATCGAGAACCCCAAAAAGAACATTCCCAAAATGACCGTGTTCGCAGGCCTGATCGTGACCGTGCTCTACATCATGGGGACCTTCGGCATTCTGGCGGCGATCCCTGTGGACGGCATCAGCGAGGCCGACGGCTTCTTCTACGCCATCCAGGAGCTGTGCAGCGTGTTCGGCCCCGCCCAGAACGCGGTGTTCTACGTGCTCATCATCGTTGCCATGCTCACCCTGGTCTCCAACATGGTTTCCTGGAGCATGGGTGCGGTGGAGACCCTGGGCGCCATCGGCATGGAAGAACGCAGCCCGAAGCTGCTGGGCCACAAGCACAAGAAATTCGGCACCAACGACTACAGCTACATCGTGATGGGCGTGATCTCCACCGTGCTGGTCGTGGTGAACTTCTCGCTGAGCGGCGACGCCAACGACGTGTTCTGGAACATCTTCGCGTTCAGCACCCTGGTGTTCATGCTGCCCTACCTCTGGCTGTTCCCCGCCGCCTGGAAGCTGCGCAAGAGCGACCCGGGCACCGAGCGGGTGTACAAAGCCCCCGCGCTGGGCCTGTGCGTGGTGCTGGGCGAGGCGTGCATGGCGGTGGCCGTGTTCTTCCTGTTCTACGTGCCGTTTGACCCTCTGTATCACGGGATGCTGATCGTGGGCACGATCATTACCACCCTGATTGGTTTCAAGCTTTACAACAACGGCAAGAAAGCAAACAAATAATCGACAGATGGGGGGCGTATCCCCGTAAAAAACAAGGAAGACAAACCCAAGCCTAAAAGGAGCCGCGCCGTCGCCACCGCCGTGATCGTGCTGGCGGTGGCGGTTGTGGCGGGCGTGCTGCTGACCGCACGGGCCTCGGGGGAGCTGACCGCCCGCATGGCAGCGGGCGCGGGCACCGAGAGCGGTGTGCGGGGCCAGCTGCTCGGCCCGCTGACGCTGATCCCGCCCATTGTGACCATCGTGCTGGCCTTCCTCACAAAAGAGGTGCTGACCAGCCTGCTGGCGGGCGGCCTTTCCGGCGCGGCATTATTGGTGGCCTCCCAGGCGGAGCTTGGGGGGTGGGGGGGCTTTTTGCTCAATACCCTGCACAAGTACTGCCTTACCCTGGTGGAGGTGCTGGCCCAGCCGGAAAATACGGCCATCATTGTGCTGTGCCTTTGCATCGGTGGATTGACAAACCTGATCCGGGAGGCGGGCGGTTTTAATGCCGTGGCCCGCAAGCTGGTGAAGCGGGTCAAGACCCCGCGCCAGGCACAGCTTATGACCAGCCTGATGGCGCTGATGTTCTTTTTTGACGACTACGCCGACGCGCTGATCGTGGGGCCGGTGATGCGGCCCATCACCGACCAGGCGCGGGTGAGCCGGGAAAAGCTGGCGTTCATGGTGGATTCCACCGCCGCCCCGGTGGCGGGCATTGCGCTGATCTCGAGCTGGATTGCGGCGGAACTGGCAGCCATTGAGGCCGGGTTCGACGTGCTGGGCGTGGCCGAATCGGCCTACAACACCTTTTTGGGCAGCATCCCCTATTGCTTTTACAACATTTTCTGCCTGACCTTCATCCTGTGGATGGTGGTCATGGGGCGGGACTATGGCCCCATGTACAAGGCCGAATGCCGCGCCCGGGCGGGCGTTCCCATGAACCCCGAGCGCACTGAGGCGGGCCAGCCGGCCGGCCAGGAGGAGCGCCCGGTCTCCCGCTCGAGCCTGTTCATTGCGGTGGGCTCCATCCTGTTCCTGTGCGTGTACGCGGTGGCGGGCATCTACTCGGACGGGCTGTACAAGGCAAAGGCCGCCGGGCTGCTGGCCCGGGACGCGGGCTTCTCGTTTGAGACGCTGCGTGTGGCGTTCGGCGAGGCCAGCACCGTGCAGGTGCTGGTGGAGGCGGCCATTCTGACGGCGGTGCTGGCGGCCATTGTGGCCGTGGTTACCCGCGCCCTGACCTTTAACGGGGCGGTGGGCGCCTGGGTGGAGGGCGGCGTGCAGCTGCTCACCACGGCGCTGATCCTGGCGCTGGCTTGGGGACTTTCGGCCATGATCGCCGAGCTGGGCTCGGCCAGCTACCTGGCCGAGATGCTGGCGGGCAGCCTGCCCTACTGGCTGCTGCCGAGCCTGGTGTTCCTGGTGTGCTGCGGCGTGAGCTTCAGCGCGGGAAGCTATGGCTGCATGCTCATGATCATGCCCATGGCTGTGCCCATTGCCTACACCATGGCTTATTCAAACCCCGCTGTGCATAACCCCTGGGGCCTGTTCTGTGCCTGCGTGGCCAGCGTGCTTGCCGGCTCCATTTTCGGCGACCACTGCTCCCCCGTGACCGACACCACGATCCTTTCGGCACAGGGCAGCGGCTGCGCCCTGCTGGACCATGTGAAGACCCAGATGCCCTACGCCCTGACCGTGGCCGCAACGGCCACCCTGATGGGCACCCTGCCTGCGGGCTTCGGCGTTTCGCCGGCCCTCACGCTGCCGCTGGGCATGGCGGTGCTGGCTGTGGTTCTGTTCAAATTCGGCAAACACCCCGCGCCCGCGGGGGAGAGCAAATAAACCCGAGAAAAACAAAAACATGGAGGTATCCTTAACATGGAACTGCGTCACTTTATTGACACCAGCGACTTCACCAAACAGGAGTTGCTGGACATCATCCACCTGAGCCTGAAGATCAAAAAATGCATTAAAACCGGCTATTACCCCCCGCTGATGCGGCGTAAGACCCTGGGCATGATCTTCCAGCAGTCTTCCACCCGCACCCGCGTATCCTACGAGACCGCGATGGAGCAGCTGGGCGGCCACGCCCAGTATCTTGGACCCGGCATGATCCAGCTGGGCGGCCACGAGACCATCGGCGATACCGGCAAGGTGCTGAGCCAGCTGGTGGATGTGGTGATGGCCCGCGTGATCGACCACAAGACCGTGGTGGAGCTGGCCGAGAACTGCACTGTTCCCGTGATGAACGCCATGAGCGATTACAACCACCCCACCCAGGAGATCGGCGACATGTGCACCATCGTGGAGAACCTGCCCCGCGGCAAAAAGCTGGAGGAGTGCAAGGTGGTCTTTGTGGGCGACGCCACCCAGGTTTGCGCCTCGCTGGCCATGATCACCACCAAGCTGGGCATGAAGTTCGCCCACTACGGCCCCAAGGGCCACCTGATCCCCGACAGCCCCAGCGCCGCCTGCATGGCCGCCATTGAAAAGAACTGCGCCGAGAACGGCGGCGTGTTTGAGGAAGGGGACGACCGGGATCTGGTGAAGGGCGCCGACTTCATCTACACCGACGTGTGGTACGGCCTGTACGAGAGCGAGATGCCCAAGGAGGAGCGCGTGCGCGTGTTCGGCGACTACCAGGTGAACCGCGAGATGATGCAGCTGGGCAACCTGGGCTGCAAATTCATGCACTGCCTGCCCGCCACCCGCGGCGAGGACGTGACCGACGAAGTGGCCGATTCCGACGCTTCCCTGTGCTGGGAAGAGGCCGGCAACCGCCTGACCGCCATGCGCGGCCTGCTGGTGTACTTCACCCGTTACCAGAAGGACGGCACCGAGGCGGAGAAGGAAGCCGTGAAGCAGGAGCTGGAAGCTTTTATGGAAGAGCGCGGCCTGGCGTAAAACTGAATCAAGCGTAAAAAAAGCGGCAGCCCTACGGCTTTGGCCGTAGGGCTGCTTTTTTCTTTTTTCGCGGAAGAGGCCCATTGGGGGCCGTTCCGCCCCCCTTTCCGCCCGCCCCTGCGGGAGGGCCGGGGCAGCCGCTCCGGCTTTGCCGCACCGGCAGGCGCAGACCCTTCAAAGCGCCCTGCGCCGGGCAAAAACCGTAAAAGACACCCTGTTGAATCAACCGATAAAAAGGAGAAATGTATTATGGCTAAAATCGTGATCGCCCTGGGCGGCAACGCGCTGGGCAACACCCCCGCCGAACAGCTGGCTCTGGTGACCGGCACCGCGAAGCCCATTGTGGACCTGATCGAACAGGGCAACCAGGTCATCATTGCCCATGGCAACGGGCCTCAGGTGGGCATGATCAACCTGGGCATGTCCACCGCCGCCGAGGCCGGCGCCATCAAGTCCGACATGCCCTTCCCCGAGTGCGGGGCCATGAGCCAGGGCTACATCGGCTACCATTTGCAGAACGCCATCAACAACGAACTGACCGCCCGGGGCATCGCAAAGCCCGTGGGCACCCTGGTGACCCAGGTGCTGGTGGACGAGGCCGACCCCGCGTTTCAGAAGCCTTCCAAGCCCATCGGCGCATTTTACACCAAAGAAGCGGCCGACAAGCTGGCCGCCGAGAAGGGCTACACCATGATTGAGGACGCAGGCCGGGGCTACCGCCAGGTTGTGCCCAGCCCCAAGCCCGTGGACGTGGTGGAGAAGGACATGGTGAACACCCTGGTGGATGCCGGGTACGTGGTCATCACCGTGGGCGGCGGCGGCATCCCCGTGATCCGCAAGGATGGCAGGCTGGTGGGCACCCCCGCCGTGATCGACAAGGACTTCGCGTCTGCCAAGCTGGCGGAGCTGGTGAAGGCCGACAAGCTGGTGATTTTGACCGCCGTGGACCGGGTGGCCATCAACTGGGGCAAGCCTGACCAGAAGAGCCTGGAAAGCATGACCGTGGCCGAGGCCGAGCGGTACTGCGGCGAGGGCCATTTTGCACCCGGCAGCATGCTGCCCAAGGTGCAGGCCGCCATGAGCTTTGCCAAGGCAGGCGGGGAGGCGATCATCGCCAGCCTGGAAAAGGCCGCCGACGCCCTGGTGGGCAAAAGCGGCACCCGCGTGGTGGGCTGAAACGCCTGCCGCGGGGCCTGAAACTGTTATCTTCTTCCTCTCTCTTTTTGGAAAGGGCGCCGGCCGCGCAGGCCACGGCCGGCGCCTGATCCGCCTTTACCAAACCAACTCCTTTCTCATTCTCTCTCCATAACTCAAGGCAAGGGCAGGGCCCCGGCGCAAACGCGCCGGGGCCCTGTTCGTTTTGTTTATGCCTCAGCCGCCCCGCTGGGTGCGGGCGATGCGCATGTACATCAGGCTCTCGAAGATCGCGATCATGCCGCAGCGGCTGGTTACGTCCTGGTCCAGGTACTGCACTTCGTCGGCGAACATGTAAAAGTTCAGGTCGCTCATGTTCTGGATCACGTTGTTGTCGGCCCGGGTGATGGAGATGATGGTGGGGGTGGCGATGGCGAAGATCTCTTCCAGCTGGCGGATCACCACCTCGTTGTTGCCGGTGTAGCTGAGCACCAAAAGCGCGTCGTCGCGCTTGACATGGCGCAGCATTGCCTTGAACTGGTATTCCTGCTCGGGGAACTCGACCTCGTAGCCGCAGGTGATGAGCATGCGGTAAAAGTACCAGCCCACGTCCAGCGAGAGGCCCTGCGCCAAAATGTAGATTTTGGGGTAGCGGCTCATGATCTGGTTGAATTTTTCCTTCTTTTCCTCGGTGATGACCTGCACCGCTTCGGTGATGTTTTTTAAGTAGCTGTTCTGGTAGTCCGCCCCGAAGACCACGTCCGGGATATCGATGCGGCGGCTGTTAGCCTCGGTTTCTTTGATGGCGGCCACAAACTCGCTGTAGCCTTCGAACCCGAGCTTTTTGACAAACCGGAACAGGGTGGTGGTGGACACATAGCACTCGGCCGCCAGCTCGCGGATGCTCATGTTTTTTACCTGGTGCATATTTTTGATGACAAAATTGAACACGTTGCGCTCGGTGTTGGAAAGCCGGTCCAGCCGCTCGCTGGTATAAGAATAAAAGTCCATGGACAATGCCCTCCCCCTTTTAAATAGGGTCCGCTTTTGGAACACAGCAGAAACTGCTCTTGCTTGAAAGTTTAGCGGATGGAGGGGCGGCTGTCAAGCGGATACATATTCCGCCGCACGCGGGAAAAACTGTGGATATGCAGATTCAGGAGGGAATTTTATGAAGTTGACACCCCAGGAATACAATAAGATGAACACGCAGGCCAGCCCGAGATCGAAGCTTTGGAAGGACTGCGTGTGGGCGTTTTTGGTGGGCGGGGCCATCTGCCTGCTGGGCGAGGTGCTGCGCAAATCCTACGCGGCGGGCGGTATGACTTTGGGTGACGCGGGCGCGCTGACCAGCGTGACCCTGATCGCCATCTCGGCCATCACCACGGCGCTGGGCTGGTACCAGAAGCTGGCCGCAAAGGCGGGGGCGGGCACCCTGGTGCCCATTACCGGCTTTGCCAACGCGGTGGTGAGCCCTGCCATCGAGTTCAAGTGCGAGGGCTATGTGCCGGGCGTTGGCGCAAAAATGTTTTTGATCGCGGGGCCGGTGATCGTGTACGGCCTGCTGGCGAGTACCGTGTGGGGCGTGCTGTATTACTTTTTGCGGCCCTTTATTTAAAAGGAGAGTGAGCGCGTGAGAAAAGGGGACACCATTCTGTTTGAAACCCCGCCCGCCATCGCCGAGTTTGCGGCGGTGGGCGGCAAGCGGGAGAGTGAGGGCCCGCTTGCGGCCCGGTTCGACCTGCTGTTCGAGGAGAACACCCTCGGGCAGGAGACCTGGGAGCAGTCGGAGAGCCAGTTGCAGCGCCACTGCCTGGATCTGGCGCTGCAAAAGGCGAATCTCGCCGCCGCGCAGCTGGACCTGATTCTGGCGGGCGATTTGGAAAACCAGTGTACCGCGTCGGCCTATACCCTGCGGGAGGTGGACGTGCCCTTTGCGGGGCTGTATGGGGCCTGCAGCACCATGGCCGAGGCCTTGGGGCTTGCGGCCTGCCTTGCGGCAGCGGGCTTTGTGGGTCACGCCGCCGCCATGACCAGCAGCCACTTCTGCGCGGCGGAGCGGCAGTTCCGCACGCCGCTGGTGTACGGCGGCAAGCGCGCGCCCACCGCCCAGTGGACCGCCACCGCGGCGGGCTGCTGCATCCTGGCAGGCAAGGGGCAGGGGCCCTTTGTGAAGTCGGTCACCTTTGGCCGGGTGCGGGATTACGAGATCAAGGACATCAACAACATGGGCGCGGCCATGGCCCCGGCGGCGGCCGAGACCATTCTGCGGCACTGTGCCGACACAAAGCGCACCCCGGGTGATTTTGACGCGGTGTTCACCGGGGACCTGGGCATCGTGGGAACAAGGCTTTTGAAGGAGATCCTGGAAAAAGAGGGCCTCAAGTTGGACAACCACCAGGACTGCGGCCTGCTTCTCTATGACATCGACACCCAGGACGTGCAGGCGGGCGGCAGCGGCGCGGGCTGTTCGGCCAGCGTGCTGTGCGCCCATGTGCTGCCGGCGCTGCGGGCGGGCAAGCTGAAAAAGGTATTGTTCCTCTCCACCGGCGCGCTGATGAGCCAGATCACCTTTTTGCAGGGGGAGAGCATCCCCGGAGTGGCCCATCTGGTGGAGCTGGCGAGCGAAAAGGAGGGACAGGCATGAGTTACTTGTGGGCATTTTTGATCGGCGGCGCCATCTGTGTGCTGGGCCAGCTGCTCATTGATCTGACCAACTTTACGCCGGCCCGGGTGCTGGTGACCTATGTGGTGGCAGGGGTGGTACTGTCGGCCCTGGGGCTTTACGACCCCCTGGCGGAATTTGCCGGCGCAGGCGCCACCGTGCCCCTGATCGGCTTTGGGCACCTGTTGGCCCAGGGGGTGATGGAGGCGGTGGACGCCACCGGCCTTTTGGGGGCGATCACCGGCGGGTTCACCGCAGCCGCGGCGGGCGTGACCGCAAGCCTTGTGTGCGGCGTGATCGCCGCCACCTTCAGCCGGTCGAAGGACCAGAACTGAGGCGGAAAAAGGCCCGCGGCGCAGCGGGCGGGCCTGACCGCGCCTGAAACGAAAAAACAGTCCCGGCAGCAGCCGGGGCTGTTTTTTTGGCTGAGGGGAAAATATAAAACAAACGGCCCGCCAAAAACCGGCAGGCCGTTGTGTTTCGTCTATCAAGCGTTGGCTTTGTTCGCGCGCTTCGCCATGCGGCTGATCTTGCGGGCAGCGGTGTTCTTGTGAAGCACACCCTTGCTCTGCGCCTTGGCGATGGTGGAGACAGCCACCTTCACGACAGCGTCCTTTTCAGCGGCGTTCGCGGCGATGGCAGCGTCTGCCTTCTTGACGACTGTTTTCAGGTTGGACTTGATCGCCTTGTTGTGAAGGGCTTCCTTCTTGGCCTGGACCACGCGATCTTTCTGGGATTTGATGTTAGGCATTCGTACCACCTCCTTGCTACCCATAACAGTGCAACTTATAATACCACATTTACGGGGCGGTTGCAAGCTTTTTTTCAAGTTTTTTGTGCCGGAATGTTCCGGCGCAAAACGGCCAAAGCTATAGCCGGAGCGTATCTTGTGGGGCGCGGGCAGAACCTGCCCGGCAAAGCCCCACATCTTGAAAAAAGAACAGAAGAAGAGGTGCGGGAATGCCGATCTATACGGACATTGCAGACGAGCTGTACGGCCCCGGCAGGGGCACGGTGCCCGGCGGGGTGAAATGCTACACGGCCCGCTCGGGGCCCATCACCCTGACCCGGGTGCAAATCAGCCGCCCGGGCCTGGAGCGGCCGGCGGGCCGTTACTCCACCCTGGAGATCCCCAGCCTTGCAGTGGTGGACGACAAGGACGAAAAATATGTGAGCGCCGTGGCGGGCGAGGTGCGCGCGCTGCTGCCTGCCGTGGGGCCGGTGCTTGTGGTGGGGGTGGGCAACCGCAGGGTTACCGCGGACGCGCTGGGCCCGCGAAGCGCGGGGGGCGTGCTGGTCACCCGGGGGCTGGCGCCCCAGAACGAAGCGGCGAGCCTGGGCCTGCGCGAGGTGGCCTGCGTGAGCCCCGGCGCCTCGGGCGCCACCGGAATCCCGCTGGTGCAGCTGTTGGCGGGGGTGGTGCGGGCGGTGAAGCCCGCGGCGATCCTGTGCATCGACAGCCTGTGTACCTCGGATCCCGCCCGGCTGGGGCGCACGGTACAGATCTCGGACACGGGGCTGTGCCCCGCCCGGCCCGAGAGCGGCAAGTGCATCACCCGGGCCATGCTGGGGGTGCCGGTGCTGGCCGTGGGCATCCCCACCATGATGGAGGCCGACGAGGCAGTGGGGCGGCCGGGCTTCGTGATCACCCCGCGGGAATTGGACAGCGTGGTGAAAAAGGGATCGAATCTGCTGGCGCTGGCGATCAACAAGGCGCTGCAGCAAAAGCTCTCGATCGCCGAGCTGTGCTACCTGGCAAACTAAAGGCATGAGCCGCGGCCGCCGCTGCATACCCTTATAGCAGGATTTTGTGCAAAGGGGGTGGGGCGCATGCACATGCATACAGCCCTGCGGCGGCTCGGCACCCTGGCCATGGCTGCGGGCGTGGGGCTGGCGGCCATGGGGGCGGGCAAAGCGGTGGGTGCGCCGGATCTGGCCGACGGCCTGGCCCTTGCAGGCAGCGTGCTGGCAAGCCCTGCGGCGGCGTTTGGCGCAGCGGACCGGCTGTTTCAGGAACAGGCCCTGCCCGCGGCGCAGACCGAGATCGAGGACGAGGAGAGCCCGCAGGTCTATGAAGCGCCGCGCCCGGAAGAAGTGCTGCCCACCCCCGCCCCCGCACCCACGGCGGCACCCGGGGAGGAGCCGGCGGCCACACCGGGCCCGCGGCCCGAGGGCATGGGCGAGGTAGAGGCG
>NZ_DBGCTQ010000047.1:0-21912 GCF_048388525.1 Allofournierella sp.
GGTAGCGGTGCTCGTAAACATGCAACTGGGCGGCCACGTCGCGGTATTTTACAATAGGGCCGGCGATCAGCTGGGGGAACATGACCACATAGGCGCCGAAATCGATGATGTTGTGCTCGGCGTTCACATCGCGCCGGTATACGTCGATGGAGTAGCTCATGGTCTGGAAGGTATAAAAGCTGATGCCCAGCGGCAGCACCGTGGCGGCCTCGATCAGGCCGATGGAGAGGCCAAACAGGCTGTTCACCGTTCCGATCAGGAAGTTCGTGTATTTGAAGAACACCAGCATGGAAAGGCTGCCCACGATGGAAACAATCAAAAACAGCCGCCGCATTTTGGGGGTTTGATCGAACTTTTCCATTGCAAGGCCGGAGAAATAGTTGATCAGGATGAGCACAACCATCACCGGGAAGAATTTCACCTCGCCCCAGGAATAGAACACCAGGCTGCACACAAACAGCGCCAGGTTTTTCAGCTTGGCGGGCGCGAGATAATACAGCGCCAGGGTGATGGGCAGAAAACGGAACAGGAACAGGATGGTACTGAAGACCAAGCGATTCACTCCTTCACACAAAAGGCCGGTACCGAACCCCCGGTACCGACCTTGTTTTTAAACCAAAACGATCAGCTCAGCGCCTCGTCGATGGCTTTGTCGATCTCGGCGTAATCGGCACCCTGGGTGTTGGCGACCACCATTACCACATAGTCGCCTTTTTCCACGATGCGGGCATCCTTGGCCATCTCCTCCATGGCGGCAAACTCGGCGTACATGCCGCCGCTGGAAATGCTGGTTTTGTAGGCGGCAAGCTCTGTTTTTACTTCGCCTGCTTTGCCTTCGGCCGCCTTGATCACCAGGATCAGGGCACTGTTGCCTTGGTCGTTGCTCATTTTACCGGCATATTCCAGGATATTATCCTTGGTGAGCAGCATGGTGAGGGTCAGATCGTTGTCGTTGACGTCGCGGGGGTTGGAAACAGGGTTCGCCTTTTCCACCGCGGCCACCACGTCGCCCAGATTATAGGTTTTATTTTCGCTGCCGGAGTTGCCGCAGCCCGCCAGGGCCAAGGCGGCCAGGGCGACGGAAAGCGCAAGGGCAAGAAACTTTTTCATGGGTCGGTCTCTCTCTTTCTTCTGGAAAATTATGCTTCAATTCTATCGTATCCAAAGGCGCATTGCAAGGCTTACATTCAGTGTTCACGAAATTTTACACTTTATTCACTGCCGGAGGCCGGAGGAAGCTCGGGCGGGTTCGGCACTGTGACCGGCTCGCTCAGGCCCTTTTTCATGGGCTTGTCCAGCGCCTGCCACAGCGCTTTAAACACCCGGCTGGAAACCGTGGCGCCGCTTAGGGCGTCCACCTGCACCTTGCCTGGGCTTTTGGCCCCCAGCAGCAGTTCTGCGTAATGCCGGCTCACCAGCTGCGGCGTGGCGCCGGTCACAGGCTGCATGAGCCGGGCGTAGTGTTCGTCCTCGCTCTTTTTTTGCCCGGCAACGCCCAGCGCATCAAATTCAGCGCTCTGAATGGCCCCGTCGGCCACAGTGACGGTGAGATAATCCTGATAGCCCAGGCTGTCGAAATCCGCAAGCCGCGCGGTGTAAGTGCCGTCCTTCAGGCCGCAGCCCGCAAGGCCGATGGCCAGCAGCAGGCAGACCGCCAATTTTGCATGGCGCTTCATGAGGCGCCTCCTTTTCGATTCGGTTTTATTTTATACTTTCATTATAAAAGATAAAGCTTTGGCCTGCAAGGCCGGGGCCGGGAAAAAACCAAATCTCCGGCTTTTTCTTGACAGAAAGGGGGTGGGGGACGTAAGATGAAAGCGCATTCTGATTGGGGAGAAGAAAGAGAGGAATCGGTTTTGAAACCAAGCAAGACCCGCCAGGTGGCGCTTTCCGGCCTACTGTTTGCCCTGGCCATGGCGCTGTCGTTTATGGAATCGGCCATCGCTCCGCTTCTGGGGCTTATGCCGGGGGTGAAAATCGGCCTGGCAAATATCGTTGTAATGTACGCGCTGTTTTTTATGGGCTTTCCTCAGGCGCTGAGCCTGGCGGTACTGAAAGCCCTGTTCGTTCTGCTTACCCGAGGGGCGGTGGCCGGGCTTTTGAGCCTGTGCGGCGGCCTGCTCTCGCTGCTGGTGATGTGGCTGCTGTATAAGCTGCCAAAGCGGCCCACCTATTTTATCCTTTCGGTGTGCGGCTCGCTGGCTCACAATGTGGGGCAGATGATTGCGGCCAGCTTTGTGCTGGGAAGCCGGCTGGCGCTTACCTATGCGCCGGTGCTGATCGTTTCGGGCTTGGGCATGGGGTGGGTCACCAGCGCAAGCCTGGCTGCAATTTTACCCGCATTGGGTCGCATGGGGTTCAATACGAAAAAATAGCTGAAGGCTGTTTTGGGCCGCCCCCCTTACAGGCCGGCCCGGGCGCTTCAAGCGGGGCACAAAGGCACCGAAGAAAAAACTAAAAAATTTTCCAAAAAGGTGTTGACGAAATAATACCTTGGTGGTATACTTTGAGCATAACAAGGAAACGTTCCTATTAAGCGGACGGTTCCCAATAACAATAAACAAAATTTTGGAGGATACGAATTATGGCTAAGTTTGTTTGCACCGTTTGTGGTTACATCGCCGAGGGCGCTGCCCCCGATTTCTGCCCTGTCTGCAAGGCTCCCAAGGATAAGTTCGTGGAAAAGACCGAGAACAGCTATGTGACCGAGCATGTGGTGGGCATTGCCCAGTCCGGTGTGCCTGAGGACATTATCGAGGGTTTGCGCATGAACTTCAACGGCGAGTGCAGCGAGGTGGGCATGTATCTGGCCATGAGCCGTGTGGCTGACCGCGAGGGCTACCCCGAGATTGCCGAGGCCTGGAAGCGCTATGCGTTTGAAGAGGCCGAGCACGCCGCCAAGTTTGCCGAACTGCTGGGCGAGGTGCTGACCGACAGCACCGAGAAGAACCTGCGCATGCGTGTGGACGCCGAGTGCGGCGCCTGCAGCGGCAAGATGGACATTGCCAAACGCGCCAAAGAGCTGGGTCTGGACGCCATCCACGACACCGTGCACGAAATGGCCAAGGATGAGGCCCGTCACGGCCGCGGCATGCAGGGCCTGCTCGAGCGCTACTTCGGCAACAAGTAAAAAATACATCAAAATGAAAGCACGCCCCTGAAGAATTCTTCGGGGGCGTGCTTCATTGCTTTGCAGCGGCCGCTTTTTATTCAAAAATTTCGTGTTGGACCGGCGTGTCCAGCTTGCGATAAGCTGTAAAGTTTCCTTGCTTGTCACATGTTGCGAGGAACACATCGCTGATCTGGCCGATGTCCTGGCTGTGCAGCTGTTTTTCCAGCCACTGCATATCCCGCCCGCTGTATTTCAGGTTTTGCTCCAGAACCTGGCCGTCCAGGATCAGGTTGATGGCAAGGGTTTCGGGCGCCGGTTCCAGCTGCAGATCCTGCGGGGTCACAGGCCGCTCGGCGGCGAGCGGCATAAAGCTGATCTGGCCGTTTGTTTCCAGCACGGCCGCCTCCAGCTGGCTCAGGTCAAAATAGCCTGCGACCCGGCATTGGGTCAAGAATTCGTTCACGTCCATTTTGGCTTTCATGAGGTTTGCCTTATAGATCTTACCCTCTTCAAACAGCACCAGCGGCTTGCCGCTGAAAAATTTGCGAAGCGGAATGGACTTGCAGGTAATTACATTGATGAGCACGGTCACAAGGCCGTATACAATGGTGGCGGTGAGCGGTTCCCACCAATTTTCCAGTTCGGTGGCAAACTCGGCGGCAATGGAACCGACGGTGATGCTGTTGATGTAGTCGAACATGCTCATCTGGCTGATCTGGCGCTGGCCGATGAGCTTGCAAAGGCAGAACAGCACGGCAATCGACACAAGGCTGGTGAGAATAATGCGCAGAATATCTGTAAAAATGTCCACGGCGGGGCCTCCTTGAAAGGTTTGTTTGATATGGTTTAGGATGTGCGGCGCGCCGCAAAATATGCTTCTTGTGCTATGGGGCGCAATCGGCTACAATAAAGGCAGAAGCTCCCGATAAAATGCGAGGAGGCGCAGGCATGCGGCATATTTTTATTGTGAACCCGGTTTCGGGCAAAGCGGACGCCAGTGGTACGCTGGTGCCCCGGATCATCACTGCGGCCAAGGGGCTGGAGGCGGAGTATGAAGTGCAGCTTACGGAATACCCCGGGCACGCCGTGCAGCTTGCACGGCAGGCGGCCCAAGGCGGCCCGGTGCGGCTGTACGCCTGCGGGGGCGACGGAACCCTGAACGAGGTCCTGATGGGCGCCAGGGAGAGTGAAACCGCCGAGGTGGCCTGTGTTCCCTGCGGCAGCGGAAATGATTTTGTGCGCAATTTCGGCGGCGGGGAGCGTTTTTTGGATCTGCCGGACCTGATGCAGGGGCATGCGGTGCCCATTGACCTGATTGAGACCCAATACGGCATTGCCGCCGCCATCTGCTCGGCCGGGCTGGACGCGCAGGTGGCCTATGGGATCCCAAAATTCCGGCGTTTGCCGCTGTGCGGCGGTTCCATGGCCTATAATCTTTCCATTGCCCAGTGTGTGTGCGGGCGCATGGGGCACAAGCTGCGGGTAACTGCGGATGGGGAAGTGCTGGAAGATGATTTTTTGATGCTGGCGATCTGCAACGGATGCGCCTACGGAGGTGGCTTTGTGGCGGCCCCCGAGGCGGATATGAACGACGGTGAGCTGGATCTGGTGCTGGTAAAAAAGATCAGCCGGCTGCGCATGGCAAGGGTGATCGGGCTTTATAAAAGCGGGGCGCATATCCAAAACGGCCGGGTCGCGCCGGAGGTGGCGGATATCATTACATACAAACGGGTGCGCCAGGTGGAGCTGGAAACGCTGGACGGCCGGCCCATTGTGGTAACGCAGGACGGCGAATGTGCCCCGCGCAACACGCTCACTGCAAAAGTGAAGCCCAGCGCTGCCAGGGTGGTGCTGCCAAAAAGTTGGTTTGAACGCCGGGCGTAACAGGGCCGCCGGGGCAGTTGCCCCGGCGCTCTTTTTTTCGCTGGGGACAGAGGGGAAAAGCCCTTTTCTGCCGTTCACAAAAAATTTTTATTTTTCCCCCTTGATTTTTTGAGAACAAGTGACTAAAATATACATTAGCACTCAATAAGTTCGAGTGCTAAAACAGATGGCTTCAAAAAATAAATTTATTTGATGGGAGGAACGTTTCCATGAAAATCAAACCTCTTGCCGATCGCGTTGTGATCAAGACCGTAGAGGCCGAGGAAACCACCAAGAGCGGGATTATTTTGGCCGGCTCTGCAAAGGAAAAGCCCCAGGTGGCCGAGGTTCTGGCCGTGGGGCCGGGAGGTCTTGTGGACGGCAAGGAAGTGACCATGATCGTGAAGGTGGGCGACCGGGTGCTCACCAGCAAATATTCCGGCACCGAGGTCAAGGTGGACGGCGAGGAGTGCACCATTGTGCGCCAGAGCGACATCCTGGCCGTTGTGGAGGAATAAATTTCCGCTGAAAATTCACTTTTAAATAAAAGGAGAGATTTTTTATGGCAAAGCAGATTCTGCACGGCGCGGAGGCCCGCAAGGCCCTGAGCGCTGGCATTGATACCCTGGCGGATACCGTCAAGATCACCCTGGGCCCCAAGGGCCGCAATGTGGTGCTGGGCAAAAAGTTCGGCAGCCCTGTGATCACCAACGACGGCGTGACCATTGCGAAGGAGATCGAACTGAAGGACGCCTTTGAAAACATGGGCGCCCAGCTGGTACGCGAGGTCGCCACCAAAACCAACGACGCCGCCGGCGACGGCACCACCACCGCCACTGTGCTGGCCCAGGCCCTGGTGAGTGAGGGCATGAAAAACGTGACCGCCGGCGCCAACCCCATGGATGTGAAGCGCGGCATCCAGAAGGCCGTGAAGGCTGCCGTGGAGGCGTTTGCTGCCAACAGCCAGAAGGTACATGGCTCGCAGGATATCGCCCGCGTGGCCACCGTGTCTGCCGGCGATTCCACCGTGGGTGAGCTGATTGCTGAGGCGATGGAAAAGGTGAGCAACGACGGTGTGATCACCATCGAGGAGAGCAAGACCGCCGAGACCTACACCGAAGTGGTGGAGGGCATGCAGTTTGACCGCGGCTATATCACCCCCTATATGGTCACCGACACCGAGAAGATGGAAGCCGACATTGACGACGCTTACGTTCTGATCACCGACAAGAAGATCAGCGTGATCCAGGATCTGCTGCCCCTGCTGGAGCAGATTGTGCAGAGCGGCAAAAAGCTGGTCATCATTGCCGAGGATGTGGAGGGCGAAGCCCTGTCCACCCTGATCGTGAACCGCCTGCGCGGCACCTTTGTGTGCGTGGCCGTAAAAGCCCCCGGCTTTGGCGACCGCCGCAAGGAGATGCTGCAGGATATCGCCATTCTGACCGGCGGCCAGGTCATCAGCGAGGAGCTGGGTTACGAGCTGAAGGACGCCACCGTGGAGATGCTGGGCCGCGCCCGGCAGGTCAAGGTGACCAAAGAGACCACCACCGTGGTGGACGGCGCCGGCGACAAGGACGCGATCAAGGACCGTGTGGCCCAGATCCGCGCCCAGATGGAAGTTGCCACCAGCGATTTCGATAAGGAAAAGCTGCAGGAGCGGCTGGCAAAGCTCTCCGGCGGTGTGGCTGTGATCAAGGTTGGCGCGGCCACCGAAGTGGAGATGAAGGAGAAGAAGCTCCGCGTGGAGGATGCACTGAACGCCACCAAGGCTGCTGTGGAAGAGGGCATTGTGGCCGGCGGCGGCACCGCCACCATCAACGCCATGCCCGCCGTGGAAAAGGTGTGCAGCGAACTGGAAGGCGACGAGCGCACCGGTGCCCGCATTGTGCTGAAGGCCCTGGAATCCCCCCTGCGCCAGATCGCGGCCAACGCCGGTCTGGAAGGCAGCGTTATCATCGACAAGATCCTGGCTGCCGACAGGCCCAACTACGGCTTTGACGCCCAGAAGGAAGCTTACTGCGACATGATCGAGGCCGGCATTGTGGATCCCACCAAGGTGACCCGCTCCGCCCTGGAGAATGCGGCCAGCGTAGCTTCCATGGTGCTTACCACCGAGAGCCTGGTGGCCGACGAGCCGGAACCGCCGGCCCCGGCGGCCCCCGCGCCTGACATGGGCGGCATGTACTAAGCGTTTTAAAGCACAGTCCAGAACATGCGGCTCTGCCCTTGAACGGCGTTTGACAAAACCTGCAAAAGAACCGGCGCCCGCTTTTAAAGCGGGCGCCGGTTCTTTTTTGTTTGCCGCGGGCGCAGGGAGGGAATACTTTTCTCAAAAGCGCAGAAGGGGTGTGCAGCATTGACACAAAAAAGGATCGTGGCGTTGTTCGGAACGTTTCTGGCGGCGTTTGGAGTGGTGATGGGGCGGCTGTTTTTGCTGGCGCAGAACACCACCTATGCCCAAACGGCCCGTGAGCAAACGGTCACTACCCTGGCACTGGAACCCCAGCGGGGCAATTTGTACGATTGTAAGGGGAGCTGCCTGACCAGTTACGGTACACGCTATTTTGCGCTCTCGATCCCCGGCGAGAGCAGCTATGCAGAGCTGTTTCACTATGTGCCCTATTCCAGCCAGACCCTGCTGTATGAAAAGCGGAACGCGCTGGCTCCCTTTTTGATCGAGGTGGACCGGGATCTAACCGACAAAGGCATTTACACCTATACTGTGCCGGGGCGCTATTTTCCCACGCCGGTGGCGGAACATCTGATCGGATACCTGGATGGCGAGGGACACGGCGTGGCCGGGCTGGAAGCGGCGTTCGACGAACTGCTGAGCCAGGACCGCCCCGCCAGCTATGTGCAGTGCGCCACCACTGCACAGGGGACCCTGCTGGAAGGCACGCAGCCCCAGCTGATTACCGAGCAAAAGGACAGCCAGGGGATCATGCTGACCCTGGATGGAGCCATGCAGCGTGCCTGTGAAGGTGTTGCGGCAAGCACCATGCAGAAGGGCTGCATCCTGGTGCTGGACACCGCCACGGCCAAGGTGCGCGCCAGCGTGAGCCTGCCGGCCTTTGACCCGGAAGCGGTGGAGAAGAGCATCCGCGCGCAGGATACCTCGCTGCTCAACCGGGCGTTCTGCCAGTTCAACGTGGGTTCAGTCTTCAAGCCTGTGCTTGCGGCAGCCGCGCTGGAAAAAGGGCTGGACTGGTACAGCATCGAGTGCGAGGGCTATGTGGACGTGAACGGCCAGGTCTACCGCTGCGCGCTGAGCCGGGCCCATGGACTGGTGAACCTGAAAAGCGCCCTGGAGAAAAGCTGCAACAGTTTTTTTATTGAATTGGGGCTGAAGCTGGGGGGGAAGGCCATTCTTTCGGAAGCCGAGGCGTTCGGCTTTGGCCAGCCCACGTATTTGGCGGGCGGCCTTAAAAGCGCGGCGGGCACGCTGCCCAGCGAGGAAACGGTGCAGGATATTGGCCAGCTTGCAAACTTCAGCTTTGGGCAGGGGCAGCTCACCGCAACGCCGCTGCAGATGGCGGCGGCCATGAATGTGATCGCCTCGGACGGGCAGTACCGCACCCCGGCGTTTTTGGAGGGCGTGGTGGACGAGGCCGGCCGGCAGGTGGAACAAACGCTGTATGAACCGCAGGTGCGCCGGGCCATCAGCACAAATACCGCCGCCGCGCTGCGCTCTATGCTGGCGGGCGTGGTGGAGGAGGGCATCGGCAAAGAGGCGGCCCCGGAGTACGGCGCCGCGGGCGGCAAGACCGGCACAGCCCAGACCGGGGTGAAAAACCAGGAGGATGTGGAGCTGATGAATTATTGGTTTGCAGGCTTTTGGCCCGCCGAGGCGCCCCGCTATACCATTGTGATCCTGCAGGATGGGATAACCGAGCCGGAGGTGAGCTCGGCAGCGGTGTTCGCCAAGGTCTGCAATGCGCTTTACTGGCTTCAGGAGCCGGCTGAAAACAGTTGACAAGCCGTTTTGCGGGCGATATAATCATAAGGTAAACAATAGCATGGCTGTGATGGGGCCAATGGCAAGCAAAAGGCTTTCAGAGAGGGGACCGCTCGGTGCAAGGTCCCTGCCGGGCGCTGCCGTATGCCACCCCTGAGCCCCCGGCGAGGAACCGGGCGTATCCGCGGCGTTAACGCGGCAAGAGCGGCGGCCCTTGAGGCCGCAATTTGGGTGGTACCACGGAAGCTGTTTTGGCCTTCGTCCCTTGACCAGGGGCGAGGGCTATTCTTTTTTGGGGACCGCCGCCCACAGGCAAATGCGTAACATACAGTAGAGGAGAAGCGAGAGAATATGGAATGGACCGGTTTGAACGAACTGCGGGAAAAATACCTTTCTTTTTTTGAGAGCAAAGGGCACCTGCGCCTGGGCAGCTTTCCGCTGGTGCCAAAAAACGACAACAGCCTGCTGCTGATCAACAGCGGCATGGCCCCCATGAAAAAATGGTTCCTGGGCCAGGAGGAGCCGCCCTGCCGCCGCGTGACTACCTGCCAGAAGTGCATCCGTACCCCGGATATCGAGCGGGTGGGAATCACCGCGCGCCATGGCACCTATTTTGAGATGCTGGGCAATTTCAGCTTCCAGGATTATTTCAAAAAAGAGGCCATTGCCTGGTCGTGGGAGTTTTTGACCGGGGTGCTGGCGATCCCCGCCGAACTGCTCTACATCTCGGTCTACCTGGAAGACGACGAGGCGTGGGATATCTGGACCAAGGAGATCGGCATCCCCGAGGACCACATGGTGCGCTTCGGCAAGGAGGACAACTTCTGGGAGCACGGCTCCGGCCCCTGCGGCCCCTGCAGCGAGATCTATTTCGACCGGGGCCCCGAGCACGGGTGCGGCAAGCCGGACTGCAAGGTCGGGTGCGACTGCGACCGCTATATGGAGGTCTGGAACCTGGTGTTCAGCCAGTTCGACTCGGACGGCAAGGGCAATTATGAGCTGCTGGAAAAGCCCAATATCGATACCGGCATGGGCCTGGAACGCCTGGCCTGCGTGCTGCAGAACGTGGGCAACCTGTTCGAGGTGGACACCGTGCGCGCCATCCTGAACCATGTGGAGCGTATTTCCGGAAAGACCTACGGGCAGGACGAAAAGACCGATATTTCAATCCGGGTCGTGACCGATCACATCCGTTCCACGGCGTTTATGGTGAGCGACGGCATCCTGCCCTCCAACGAGGGGCGGGGCTATGTGCTGCGCCGCCTGCTGCGCCGCGCCGCCCGCCACGGCCGCATGCTTGGCATCGGCCGGCCATTCCTCACTGAGCTGGTGGAGACCGTGATCCAGGAGAACAAGGCCGGCTACCCGGAGCTGGAAGAGCACGCGGACTACATTAAAAAAGTGATCGGCACCGAGGAAGAGCGGTTCTACAAGACCATCGACCAGGGAATAAACATTCTGAACGGCCTGATCGAGAATGTGCGCGCCGCCGCGCAGGCCGGGCGCGAGGCCATCCTCTCCGGGATCGACGCCTTTAAGCTGAACGACACGTTTGGCTTCCCGCTGGACCTCACCAAGGAGATCGCCGCAGAGGCTGGCATTCTGGTGGATGAGGACAACTTCCGTGCGGAGATGAAAAAGCAGCGGGAGCAGGCCCGCAGAGACCGGCTTTCCCGCGATATTTCCGGCTGGGCGGCCGACCTGTTCGGCGAACTGACCGCAGAGCCCACCTGCTTTACCGGGTACGACACCCTGGAGGACAAGGGCGTGATCCTTGCGCTCTCGGATGGGGAGGAGCTACTGGACGCGGTGTCTACGGACGAGGGGGCCAAAGAGGGCGTTCTGGCGGTGCTGGACCGTACCCCCTTCTACGCCGAGAGCGGCGGCCAGGTGGCGGATACCGGTTCGATTGTAACGGCGGACGGCGCGCGCCTGGAAGTGCGCGATGTGAAAAAGACCCCCAAGGGATATTTTGTGCACACCTGCACCCTGCTGGAGGGCACCGCCAAAACGGGCGACACTGTGACCACCAGCGTTTCCAAGGGGCGGCGCGGCGCCATTGCCCGCAACCACACCAGCGCCCACCTTCTGCAAAAGGCCCTGCGCGAGGTGCTGGGGAGCCACGTGCACCAGGCGGGGTCCTACGAGGACGACGAGCGGGTCCGGTTTGACTTTACCCATTTCAGCGCCGTGACGCCGGAAGAGCTTTCGCTGGTGGAGCACATTGTGAACCGAAAAATTTTTGAGGCGCTGGATGTGGAGGTCCGCACCATGCCCCTGGCCGAAGCCAAAAAAATGGGGGCGATGGCCCTGTTCGGCGAAAAGTACGGCGATGTTGTGCGGGTGGTGGACGTAAACGGCTGGTCCACCGAGTTCTGCGGCGGCACCCATGTAAAAAATACCGCGCAGCTGGGCTGCTTTAAGATCCTGAACGAGTCCAGTGTTGCGGCGGGTATCCGCCGCATCGAAGGCACCACCGGTTACGGTGTGCTTCGCCTGCTGGACGAGCGCACCGAAATGCTGCAGCAGGCGGCGGGCGCGCTGAAAGTGAACAATCTCAAAGACCTGCCCCTGCGCGCCGCAGCACTGGCAGGCGAGGTCAAAAGTCTTGCCCGGGAGCTGGAGCAGGTTAAGGCCGCGGCGGCGGCCAGCCAGATCGAAGGCCTGTTCGAGAGTGCGGCGGACGTGAATGGAATCAAAATTCTTACCGCCTATTTTTCGGGGACGGCACCGGAGGCGCTGCGCAGCATGAGCGAAAAGGTGCGGGATAAAGCCCCCAATGTGGTAAGCGCCCTGGTGGGCAGCAGCGAGGGCAAGCTGACCCTGGCGGTGGCCTGCGGCAAGGGGGCGCTGGGCGCCGGCCTGAAGGCAGGCGTGCTTGCAAAGCAGATCGCCGCCATTGCGGGCGGCAACGGCGGCGGCAAGCCCGACCTGGCGATGGCCGGCCTCAAGGATGAAACCAAGATCGACGAGGCGCTGAACGCGGTGTCCGGTATCGTGAAAGCGGCCCTGGAGGGCTGAGCCGAAAGTTCAAGCACAGCCGCGCCCGGGGAGCAAGGCCCCGGGGCGGCAAAGAAAGGAGCAGGGAAGCATGGACGATTGCCTTTTTTGTAAAATTGCGGCAGGGCAGATCCCGGCAAACAAACTGTTCGAGGACGAGCAGATCCTGGCTTTTTACGACATAGACCCCCAGGCGCCGGTGCACTTTTTGGTCATTCCCAAAAAGCACATTCCGTCGGCCGCCTGCCTTACCGAACAGGAGGGGGCGTTGCTGGCCCATATTTATGCCGTCATAGCACAGCTGTGCCGGGAACTGGGCTGTGAAAACGGGTATCGGGTAGTTACCAATGTGGGGGCCGACGGCGGCCAAAGCGTGCCGCACCTGCATTTCCACGTGCTTGCAAAGCGCAGCCTTGCCTGGCCCCCGGGCTGAGCGGCATAGGCCTTACTGTGTTTTGAATCAGAAGGGAAGGAATCTATAATACCATGAACGACACATATACTCTGCATGTGGCGGGCCTTACCCGCGAGCTGCCCATCTGCGCCATCAACGAACACCTGGAGATCGCGGCGTTTATTATGTTCAGCGATGTGGAGCTTACCGTGGCCTGCGCCGAAGCCCTGCTGAAAAAATGCCCCGAATTTGATGTTCTGGTAACGGCCGAGGCAAAAGGGATTCCCCTGGCCTACGAGATGAGCCGCCAGAGCGGGAAGCTTTATATCCCCGCCCGAAAAGGCGAAAAACTTTACATGCGTGAGCCGGTGGTGGTGGAGGATCAGTCCATCACCACCAGCGCCCGCCAGAAGCTGGTCATTGACCGCAAGGATCTGGACGCCATGAACGGCAAACGGGTGCTGATTGTGGACGATGTGATCAGCACCGGCGGTTCGCTGCACGCGCTGGAAGCCCTGGTGGGGCGCAGCACCGGCACGGTGGTGGCCCGCGCCGCAGTGCTGGCCGAGGGCGACGCCGCAGACCGCACCGATATCGTGTACCTGGAAAAGCTGCCGCTGTTTACCCGCTAAGGCGCAGTGAGGCGGCCGCTTGCAGCTGTTTGCTGCGCATACGCTCTTACCCAGCTGGCTGCTGCATTTCTGCCGCCGGCGGCTTTGGTGCCGCTTGCGGCAGTTTTTGTTTGCCTTTTGTCCGCGGCGCTGGCCTGCAAAAAGCGGGGCTATGCCCGGTTGCTGCCTCTGGCCTGCCTTGCGGCGCTGGCAGTGCAGGGGGCAGGCGTGTGGGGCGCGGCCCGGCCTGCGTTTGAGCTGGCCGGCCAAACGCCGCGGCTCACCGTGCGGGTGGAAGAAACCAGCCCCGGGTATGCCGACGGCATGGTGCGGGCAAGGCTGGAAGTGCTTGCCGCAGAGGGCAGAGCCCTGGGGCCGCTGCGCCGCTTTTGCATTATCTGCCCGGCATTTCCCGAAGCGCAGCCGGGCGAAATTTACGAGGGTGCGTTTTCGCTGAGCGCGCTGGAAAAAGACAGCTACTATTATGGGAACCTGGCCGACCGGGTGTATCTGGAGGGCGAGAGCGGACCGCTGGAGCGCCGGGGTGCAAGCGGTGCACTTCGCTTTAAGCTGCTGGAAGTGCGGCGCACGCTTTCGGCCAGTTTGCGGAAGTATCTCCCCCGGGAAGAGGGCGGCGTGCTGGCCGCCATGACGGTGGGCGACAGATCACATGTTTCGGGCGAGCTGCGCAGCGCATACCGCGCGGCGGGCGCATCCCATCTGCTGGTCGTGTCCGGCCTGCACCTCACGCTGCTCTGCGGGGCATTTTTGGGCAACCGCCCTGTGGGCGGGCGGCTGCGAAAATTAAAGGCGCTGGGCGCGATCTGCGCGGTGCTTTTTATGATGGGGCTTACCGGGTTTACCCCGTCGGTCACAAGGGCCGGCATTGCAGCGCTTATTTTCTATTTTGGCGCGCTGCTGCTGCAGCCTGCCGATTCCTTTACCTCCCTGGGCGTGGCGGCGGTGCTGATCAGCCTGCAGGGGCCATATGCGCTGTGTGACCTGGGGCTGCAGCTCTCGTTTGCGGCCACATTGGGGGTATTGACGGCGGGCAAAATGGCACGCCCGCTGCGGGCGTGGGCGCGCGATGCAAAGCGGAAAGCGGCAACAGCCCTGGCAAAAGCCAGCGAGCTGCTGCTGTGCCCGGTCTTTGCAGCACTTTTTACCCTGCCGGTGCAATTGGCCGGTGGGCTGACGCCCAGCGGCGTATCGGTGCTGGCAAGCCTGCTGGCGCTGCCGCTGATGGGGCCGACCCTCGTGTGCGGGCTGCTGGCCGGGCTGTGCGGGCTTGTGCCGGGGCTGGATTTTGCGGCGAGGGTATTCTCGCTGGGCGGCGGACTTCTGGTAAGGCTGCTCAACGCAGTGGCCACGCATCTGGCGGCGCTGCCCCTGGCCCGCCTGCGCCTGCCGCGGGGCTATGCACTTTTGGTTCTGGCACTGGCCGTGCTGCTCTGGCTGGCCGCCCGGCGCCTGCGCAAAATGCGGTGGCTGGCCGCTGTGTTTCCCTGCATGCTGGCGCTGGCCGTGCTTTGCTATACAGGCCTTATGCGCGGGACCGTGCGCGTGGCGCTGGTGGGCAGCGCCGCCATGCCCTGCGTTGTGGCGGTGGAAGATGGCCGTGCGCTGGTGGCGTTTCAGGGCGGCAGCGCCAATGCGCAGAAGGTACAGGAATACCTTGAGGAACAGGGCATCGGCCAGATCGCCTGCCTGGTGGACCTGCGCCGCCGGCCGGGCGAGCTGACGCTTGCGGCCCAGCGCACGGTGACCGCGCAGGAGCTGCCGCAAAATACTGCCGCCGAAGCCCGTGTTTGTGATATAATGGGAACGGTATTCCGCCTGAAAGGCGGCAATTTGCTGATTTTGGATATTGAGGGCTGCAAGCTGGCCGCTGTGACCGGAAAGCCGCTGGCAGCCCAGCCGCTGAAAGTGGATTTTTTGGTGGGCGGCGGCACTGCGCCGGGCGCGATTGAGCCCGGCACACTGCTGAGCGCCAAACGTTACGATTGGCATGCAGGATATGCTGCACAGTTCTATTATGCATCACAAGGGGCGGAGGTGTGGATCCGCCCCGGCCGGTCGGTAATGCTCAAGGGGGGCAGTTATGCTGTACAGTGAACAAAAAAGGAATGCCGCGCTACAAAATGGGGCGCCGGTGTTTTATTTCTATTCCACCGACCCGTTTTTGGCCCGCTCTGCTGCCGACAAAACAGCCGCCGCACTGGTGGACCAGGGGGGCGAAACCACTCGGCTGGACGGGCCTTCCCCCACGGTGGAAGAGATCGTAATGGCCGCGGGGACCATCTCTTTTTTTGGAACCCGCCGTGTGGTGGAGCTGCCCGCCCTGCAGCCCTCGGCCTATACCGATAAGGATATGAACGAGGTGTGCGATACGCTGAAAAGCGCCGAGAACGCGGTATTTGTGATCTACAGCGTGCTGCCGGAGGAACGTGGAAAGATCAAACTGGGCAAACAGGCGAAAAAGCTGGCCGAGACCTGCGAGGCGCTGGGCTATGCCGCCGAGATATCCCGCCCCGGCCCGCAGGAGATCCGCCGCCTTTTGCGGGAACGCGCGGAAAAGCAGGGAACCGCGCTCCCGGAAAATGCGGCGGCGGCACTGCTGGAGCGGTGCGGGCAGGACCTGTTCCTTTTGGAAAACGAGGTGGACAAACTTGCCGCCGCCAGCGGCTATACCGAGATCAGCCCCGCGCTGGTGGCGGAGATGGGTACCCTGGATCTGGAGGCGGATGTGTTTGAGATGGTGCGCCATGTCACCGCCCGCAATCCCTTCAAGGCCTGTGAGAAGCTGGAGACCCTTTTGCGGCTGCAGAACGAGCCGATTGCGATCACCGCAGCGCTGATCGGCAGCTATGTGGATATGTACCGCGTGAAGGCCGGGCAGCAGAAAAAGAAGGCATACGGCCAGGTACACAAGGATTTTGGGTACAAAGGCAGCGATTTCCGGCTGAAAAAGAGCAGTGAGACCGCCGCGCGCTACACCCCTGCGCAATTGGCCCGCTGCCTGGAGATCCTGGCGGAGCTGGATAAAAGCCTGAAGGGGTCGCCGGTGGGGGGAGATATTTTGCTGCAGGCCGCTTTGTGCCAGCTGGCGGCCGGGGGGCGCCCATGAGCGGGAGGCTGCGCATCCGGCAGGTGCTGGTGGTGGAGGGAAAATACGACGCCGCGGCCCTGGCAGGGGTGGTGGACGGGCTGATCCTGACCACCGACGGCTTTGGAATTTATAAAGACAAAGAAACGCAGGCTCTTTTAAAGGAATTGGGCCGTGCGCGGGGGGTCATATTGCTCACAGACCCGGACGCCGCAGGCTTTCGCATCCGCAATTATGTGGCGAACCTGGTGGGGCAGGAACATGTGCGGCAGGCCTATGTGCCCGCTGTGCCCGGCAAAGAGAGCCGCAAGGAACAGCCCGGCAGGGAAGGGCTGCTGGGCGTGGAGGGTCTGCCTGCCGCCACCCTGCGAAAGGCTGTTCTGGACGCGGGCGCCGAGCCTGCCGCCCCGCGTGCGGGCCGGCCCATCACCTATGCCGATCTGTATGCATGGGGGCTCTCGGGCACGGCGGGCAGCCAGCAGGCGCGCTTTGCGCTGCTGGGCAGGCTGGGCCTGCCGCCGCGGCTCTCAAAACGCGCTTTGTGCCAGGTGCTGAACAGCCTGCACACCTGGGAAGAAATTGAAGAGCTGTGCAAAGGAGCGCCGGAAAAGCAATGATGCTTTTCCGGCGCTCCTTTGCCTGAAAAAACGCGGGAAAGATCCCCGCCGGGCGGCTCTGAGGTCAAACAGGAAACGACCTTAGCTTTTCATTCAGTTTGGCGTAAATATGTTCGCGAATCCAGGGCTCGCTGGAAGCCTGCACGGCGCCCTCCGGGCTGAACCACCGCACGCCGCTGTTCTCATCCGGCTTTACAAAAAGCTCGTCCTTTTCATCCGCTTCCAAAAGATAGGTGAGGTTGAGGTGCAGGTGCGAGGATACATAAGCGCCGCGCTTGATATGCCCGTCCACAGTCAAAACTTCCACGGAATAGATCTCAGGAGAGACCGGGCGCACATTTTTCAGCCCGCTCTCCTCCGCCGCCTCCCGCAGGGCGACCTGCAAAAGGTTCCGTTCCCCGTCGGCATGGCCACCCAGCCAGGCCCAGGAGCGGTAGATGTTATGGTACGCCATCAACACCTTTGTCCGGCCCGGATTTACGACCCAGGCCGAGGCGGTCATGTGCGCCAGGCGGCTTTGGCGGGAAAAAGGGTCCTCCGGACCCCCGAAACACCCCAGGATCAGGGCCTGATCCGCCTGTTCCTGTTCATTAAAAGGGCGGTAAAGCCTGAGCTGTTCTGCAAGATCCATAAAAGCCTCCCGTGATGTTGGTGTGTGAAAGCCGCAGGAAAAGAACCCGCTATTTTAACTGGCCGTTCAATACCTGCTGGCAGTACCAGGGTTTTTCCAGCTGAAAGCACCGCCCGCTCACCCCCGCAAGCTCCGGCCCGGCAAGGGTGGGGAAGGTGAGCTTCCAGGCGCAGAGCGCCTGGTATTTGAACTTCAGCTCCCGGTTGGCCGGGTTGCTGCCGTATTTCCCATCGCCCAGAATGGGGCAGCCGATGCTGGCCAAATGAGCTCGGATCTGGTGGGTGCGGCCTGTTACGAGCTCGACCCGCAAAAGGGCCAGTCTGCCGCTCACGGCCAGGGTGTCGTACCGGGTTTCGATTTGGCGCGCGGCAGGGCCGGGGCGGCTGGTGACGGTCACCTTGCCCTTGGCGGCATCCTTTACAAGGTACCCTCGCAGAGCAGCCTCGGGAGGCTGCGGGCGGCCGAAGGTGACGCACAGGTATTCCTTTTTCAGCTTTCGGTCCCGTATGAGGCCGGTGAGCAGGGCCTCGGCGGCCGGCGTTTTTGCCAGCACCACAAGCCCGCTGGTGCCGGTGTCCAGCCGGTGGCAGAGCGCAGGTGCAAAGCCCTGCCCGGGGCGATATTCTCCGCGCTGAAAAAGGTAGAGCAGCACGCGGTTCAGCAGCGTATCGGCCTGTTCACCGCTCACCGGCAGGCCGGCGGGTTTGTCGGCCAGGAGCAGGAACGGGTCCTCATAAACCACCCTGGCCGGATATTTGAGCTGCAAAAAGGCCGGGCCGTCCGCCAGGGGGGATGCGGCAAGCTGATCGTCCGGCAAAAAAAGCCGGATCTCATCCCCGGCCTGCACCCGGGTGGAGAGCGGGAGCTTTTTGCCGTTGAGCTTGATCTTGTTTTCCCGCAGGGCCTTGTTCAGCCGCCCCAGGCTGAGGGCGGGGAACTGGCGCAGCAGATATTGATCCAGCCGTACAGGGGCCGGTGCGCTTACGAAAATCAGCTTCATGAAACAGCCTCCAAACTTTTCCCGGCCAGCGCGCGCGCGTCCTGGGTATCCAGGGTCACCATCAGCCAGCCCTCGTCCGCGTCGCTCACATTCAGGATGGGGTAATCTGCACCGCCCGCCCGCAGGGCTTTTGCGCCCGCCAGTTTGCGGCGCAGAAAGGGGGTGTCGTAAAAGAGAACCACCTTGTTTTCATCCGCCTGGCGGCCAATGGCCTCCAGGTTCAGGCTCAAAACGCCAGCGGACCAGTGATCGTCGGAATAGTCGGCCAGGTGAAAGGGAAATGCCTCACTGTAGGCTGTGGCAAGCGGACTGGAAAAGGAATCGCCCAGCCCCGGTGCGATCACGTATACGGCCGGGTGTGCGCCGCCGGCATCCCGGAAGGAGAGCAGCCCGCACCAGGCGCCCGCCTGGCTGGCGGCGTCGGCCAAAGCCAGAAAGGTTTCCTCGCGCTCGGTCACGAACAGGCAACCGGCGGGCAGTTCGCCCCGCAGGATGGCGCTGCGGTACTTCTGCGCCGCGGCCGTGGCCCCGGCTTCGTCGTAGCGGGCGGCAAAGGAGGTGTCGGCGCTGGTCATTCCGGCGTCTGCGGCGTACAGAGCAAGGCGCAGGCCGGTCTGCTTCAAGGGGTCGAGAGCGATCAGGTGGGAATAACGCCCCGCCGCCGCTTCAAAAAAGCCGCTGGTCTCACACAAAGCGGGGGTCGTGCCGGTCACCGTGTCGGCCACGGCAGGTTCATATTGCCGCAGTGAAACTGCTTTTGCCGCCAGGGCGGGGGAAAGGTCGAGCAGCTGCACCGCACACAAAACGGCCAGCGCCGCGGCGCTGAGATCGCGCCCCTTTACCGAACGAAACATGCGGGCAAGCCCCGCCACGCAGAACAGCATGAGCAGATAGTACACCGGCCAAAACAACCGCCCGCTGGAGCGGAAGGTGGTGGCAAGCTCTGTGACCAGCTGGGGCAGCGGCAGCCGCAGCAGCACAGCCCCGTTAGCGGTAATCACGTTGCTCACCGCAAAGCCGGTGAGGCACAGGCAGACCAGCAGCAGGCAGAAATGGCGCCTGCACCACAGGAAGGGATGGACTGTTTTGCGGCGGACGAGGGCCCACAGCCCCACGCCGAGGCAGCCCAGCAGCACGCCGAGCCCCAGATAGTTAAAACCGTCGTAGTTGCCCAGGACCTGATTCTGCACCGGCAGCAGCAGGCTCCAGCGAAGGCCCAGGCTGGAGGGGTTCCACAGCGCGTTTAAATTCATGCAGAAATGCCCGTAGCTGATGCCGCTTCCGCCCGAGCTGCTGCCGCCCTGGAACAGGCCGAACAGCCAGCCCACGGCCAGCGTGGCGGTCAGGTTACCGGCCAGGTACAACAGGGGCTTTGCCAGGCTCCGGCTGCACACCGCATGCTCCGCCAGCAGCGCAAAGGTGAGGGCGTAGGTCATGGGTACAAAATAGGGGTGCAGGGCAAAAGCAAGGCAATTCAGGGCAAACAGGCCCTTGTAGGCAAAACGGTTTTGCCTGCGGCCCAGCAGGTAGTAGTACAGCGCACCCAGGATCAAAAAGTGGGCCGCCAGCGAGGTGTGGCGGAACGCCCGCTCCAACAGGATGGGGCTCGCCACAAACGGCACCGCCCCCAGCAGCGCGGGCAGGGTCCTGCGGGTAAAAAGCCCGGCAAGCAGCGCGCCGAACCCACCCTGAAGCATAAAACAGAACAGCGTGTAAATGCCGAAATACTGAAAGGTGGAGGGCAAAAGCGGCGAGAGCAGCCGGAACAGGGCGGCAAACAGGGGGATCGAGTCGGTAAAAGCGACGCTCAGGCCCGCGGGCCAGTTGATGCGCTGGGTAAAACAGAGCGGCAGCCCCAGGGGCGACTGGCGGTAGAACAGCCACCCCGCGTAGTGCTGCTGGATATCCTGCTCCACGTAGCCGCCGCGCAGAAAAGCGTCGTTTGTGACGTTCAGGGGGCCAAAGCCGTACAGCAGCAGGAACACCGCGAGGCCAAGCAGCGCCCCCAGCAAAAACCGCGTTTGAGTTTCCCGTTTTGAATGTTCCATCCTGACCCCCATGGCAAAGGTTTGACTTTTTTGTTCTTATTATAAAGGATGCGCAGATAAAATACAATTTTGTTTGCGGCATACCGCCTGCCCGGCGTTGACATCGCGGGGCGGCTGTTGTATTATAATAAAGCTTGCCGCTATGGCGGAATTGGCAGACGCAAGGGACTTAAAATCCCTCGGTGGCAACACTGTACCGGTTCGATCCCGGTTAGCGGCACCATTGGCGCTTATAAAAATTCTCAGAGCAGGGGCTGCTCACGGGGGTTTGGGTTAAGCGCAAAAGATAAAGAGCCATCCAAGAGTTTTTGCTCGGGATGGCTCTTTATCTTTATAAATGAGACCGGAGTGGGGCAGGGGAGCTTTTTCAGGCCCGGCGGCAGGGGATAAGTGATACTTTTGCGCCCCCGGCTGGGCAAAATGCAGAACTTTCCGGTCGTTTTTCTGGGTTGTTTGAGGAAAACGCTTAAATTTGAACCAACCATGAATTTGGTCTTGCAACCCGGTGCGCGATTTGCTATGATAGAAAAAATCGCGGAAGGGGGAAGCGCGCCATGACCATGCAGCCCGAACGTTTTGAACTGTTCATGCCGCTGGCATTTCCCGCTGACCGTGTTTTTATTATTGATGTTTCCTTTCAGCATTGCCGTTTTTAAAACGGCAATGCTTATTTTTTTGTCTTCTTTATGGGCAGGCTTTGGCCGGCCGTTAAGATAGAGAGTGAAGTATGAGGAGGAATTTGTAAATGAACGAGAACAAGCAAATCAATGAAGGCATTTACGACGCCCGCCAGCTGGGCGTGCCCAAGATGCTGATCCTGGGCGTGCAGCACACCTTCGCCATGTTTGGCGCCACGGTGCTGGTGCCGCTGCTCACCGGCCTGAGCGTGTCCACCACGCTGCTGTGCGCGGGCCTGGGAACACTGCTGTTCCACCTGCTCACCAAAGGCAAGGTGCCCGCGTTCCTGGGGTCGTCGTTCGCGTTCCTGGGCGGCTTTGCCATCGTGGCGCCCATGGTCGACGGCAAGCCCAACCTGGAAATGCTGCCCTATGCCTGCGGCGGCGTGGTGTTTGCGGGCCTGGTGTACCTGCTGATGAGCGGGCTGATCAGCGTGTTCGGCGTGCGCAGGATCATGCGCTTCTTCCCGCCGGTGGTCACGGGGCCCATCATCATTGCCATCGGGCTGATCCTGGCGCCCAGCGCCATCAACAACTGCACCACCAACTGGCTGCTGGCCATTGTGGCGCTTGCCGTGGTGGTGGGGTGCAACATCTGGGGCAGGGGCATGATCAAGATCCTGCCCATCCTGCTGGGCGTACTGGTGTCCTACGCGGTGGCCCTGGTGACCGGTGCGGTGGACTTTACCGCCATCCGCGAGGCCGCCTGGCTGGGCTTTCCCGTGCACGGTTCCGCCCTGGCGAAATTTGATATTTCGGCCATTCTTACCATCATGCCCATCGCACTGGCAACCATGATGGAGCACATCGGCGATGTTGCGGCCATCAGCGCCACCACCGGCAAAAACTACATCCGCGACCCGGGCCTGAACCGCACCCTGCTGGGCGACGGCCTGGC
>NZ_DBGCTQ010000048.1:0-6418 GCF_048388525.1 Allofournierella sp.
CCCGCACATGCAGGGGCGGCCATCCTTTTGAATGACCATGTGCCCCAGCTCGGCCGCCGCATAGTTATAGCCGGAAAAGATCTTGCCGTCGATGATAATGCCGCCGCCGATGCCCGTGCCCAGCGTGATGACCACCGCATACTTGGCGCCCTGCGCGCCGCCCGCTATGTATTCCCCATAGGCCGCCGCGTTGGCGTCGTTTTCAATGTGGACTTCGCAGCCAAGAAGCTGCTCCATGTGCGCGCGCAATTCCCAGTCAAAATAGCCAAAGTTCGCATTGAAGTCCACCACGCCGTGCTTGCTGTCCACACTGCCGGGCGTGCCGATGCCCACCCAGCGGATGTCGTCCAGCGTCATGTCGTTTTCCTGTAGCACCCTGCGGCACAGGCCTGCAATTTTTTCTTCCACGACCGTTTCCGGCTGCGGCAGTTCGGTATCACAGGTGCACTTGCGCACCACCCGGCAATTTTCATCCACAATACCGGCGGTGATTGTGGTGCCGCCCAGGTCAACGCCAATGGTATACTTTTTCATAACAATCCTCCGATTCGCTCCACGACTTTTTTGCCGTGCCGTTTTAATTCCTCGCGCAGGCGCTCCCCGCTGGAGTTTATAACCAGCTCTTCGGGGAAATGGATCTCGCGCAGCAAATTCTGCAAAGGGGCTACCCCTGCCTCTAAATGGTAAATGGAGTGTGCGTCGGTATTCAGGGCAATGCGGCAGCCGTTTTTTTTACAGGCAAGGGCCAGCTGCCGCATGTTGCCGCTTCCGCCCGGGCGCACCACGGCAGAATTTCCGTTCAGCTCCACTACCTTGTTTCTCTTGGCAAAGGCGCAGGTCACCGCGTCGTAATCGTACCGGTGCTGCATCTGCTCGGAATGACCGATCATATCCACCGCAGGGTTTTCCGCAATTTTCAGCCACAGGCCGGTGGCCTCGTCCTGGGTGAGGCTGCCGGGCAGGCAATCCCCATGGATCGAGGCGATGACCCAATCCAGCCCGGCCAGCTTTTCCTGCTCAAGATCCAGCCCGCCGGCAAGATCCAGCACGTTTGCTTCAATTCCTTTCAGCACTGGGATCCCTTCCAGCACGTCCGGCAGGCGCCGCAGGTTGTAAAAATACCAGCGGTGGGGCGAGTCTGGCATGGCGCAGCCGTGATCGGTCACAGCGATCGCCCTGTACCCCATGGCCTTTGCCTTGGCCGCCATCTCGGTAATGGTATTAAACGCATGGCTCGAAACCAGCGTGTGAGTGTGCAGATCTGCAATGATCTCGTACAAAGTATATTGCGCTCCTTATGGTTACATTCCTGTGTCGTCTTCCAGCCCAAGACGCGCCAAAAGTTCCTTGGCCGCATTGTAACCCATCTTTTTTTGGCGGTTGTTAATGGCGGCGGTTTCAATAATGACCGCCAGGTTCCGGCCGGGCATCACCGGGATCACCGTGCTGGGGATCGAAACCCCCAAAATATCGTAGGTGTCGCTCTCCAGGCCGGTGCGGCTGTAGTTTTTGCTTTTGTCCCAGGGTTCCAGCTCCACCACCAGATCCACCTTTTCGCTCACCTTTACGGCGCCGATGCCGTAGATCCGGGCCACGTTTACAATGCCGATGCCCCGCAGCTCAATGAAATGGCGGATGTTCTCGGGGGCTGTGCCCACAATGGTGCGGCTGGAAGTGCGCCGCAGCTCCACCGCGTCGTCGGCTACCAGGCGGTGGCCGCGCTTAACCAGCTCCACCGCCGTTTCACTTTTGCCCACGCCGCTGTCGCCCAGCATCAGGATGCCCTCGCCGTAAACCTCGATGAATACGCCGTGGCGGGTCACGCGGGGCGCCAGCTCCACATTCAAAATATTGATCAGCGCGCTCATCAGAGTGGATGTGCTCTCCGCCGAGCCCAAAACGGGCACTTCGTACTGGGCCGCATACTCCATGATTTCCGGCATTGCCCCCAGATTGCGCGTGATCAGTACCGCGGGCGGCTTCAGGGAAAACAACTTTTCCAGATGCGCCCGGCGGGTCTGCTCGGGCAGCTCCTGTAAATAAGAAATCTCCACCATGCCGCAGATCTGAATGCGGCTTGGATCAAAGTACTGGTAGTAGCCCGCCAGCATAATCCCGGGGCGGTTCACGTCTGCCGTGTAAATGGGGATCTCGGTCAACTCCCGGGGCGCGTAGATAGTTTCCAGATTCAGCATGGACGCAAGCTTGCTCAAAGGCACAGAAAATGCTGGCATACAAACACCCTTTCTTTTTTCGGTCCACAATTAAGTTTATTATATAATAAGCGGCAGAAGATATCAAATTTATTTGGACCAAAATATACAAAAAAGAACCGCCGGCAAATTTTTGCGGCGGCGTTCCGGAAAAGGTTCCACAGAGATCCAGCGGCAGAACGCGCCCCTGCCGCCAGCGGGCGGGCCGGGCGTTTTATACCAGATGCAGCCGGCACTCGGGCCGCACCTTCCCCTGCCACAGGGTTCCGGCGGCCCGCTGGGTGCGGCAGGCTGCTTCGTCCTGGTTATACAGCCAGCTCGCCAGACGGAACACATCGTTTCCCTGGCCATAGGTCGATTCTATAATGTCCAGCAGGCGCTGGGCCAGGGCGGCGTTGATGGTTTGCTCCAGTTCCCGGTCGGGTCCCGGGGCGGCCGCCCCCTGGGGGGTAACGATTTTCTGGATATGCCCGGTCATTTGCAGGGTCATTTGAAGCTCTTTCCCCCGGCCGGCGCTCTCGTAAAAAAGGCGGGGCGAGCGCACCTGAAAACGCACGGTCTTCCCTTCCAGCTCCAGCTCCATTTCCAGCTCGCGCTGTTGGCCGCTCAGAAGCGCGGCCAGCTCCAGATCGCTGCCCTTCAAGACCAGCGCCGGTTCGCCGCCCGAATATACCGCCGCGCCCAGCGGTTCGGCCTTTGCCTGGGCCAGGCTGATGCCGGGCAGCACGCCCTGACCCTCTCCCGCCCCGAATTCATAAAGATACGTTTTATAGTACCCTTTTTTCTCCAACTGCCCAATGCCTTCCAGCGCATCCTTGCCCTTTTGGTCCAATTCCAAAAACTCCTGCGGCGCAAGGTCTACACCATACACCGCCATATTGGGCCGGCCGCTGGTCTCTTTGGCAAGGTAGCGGCATGCCTCAAACGCGCCCGCCCTGCACAGCTCCGGCCCCAGCAGCAAAAGCTCATTCTGGCCGTAAAAGACCTGCCGGTTCTCTTTTTCTTCCGCCGCCGCCAGAGCCTGCCCCAGCGTGGCCCCCTGCCCTGAAAGGTACGAGGCCTGTTCCGTGACCTCCCCCGTGTCCGCGCTGGGGGCCGAGCGCAGGGCCAGCAGCGTGGCGGTATATTCGCCGCTGTATTCCAGGTAGATCGCCTTCACGATCACCTTGTCACCGATGCCGCTGCGGGAACAGCCGCTCAGAAATACCGCAGCCAGCAAAAACACAAGCATCGCTTTCTTTTTCATGCTTTTTTCCGCCTCCTTCCCGTCGCGAAGATCAACAGAACCGCTGTGGCCAAAAGCCCCTGCTGCACCCAAAAGGCCCAGGTCTCGTTCCTGTTCCAGGCCGCGAAAAACACGCCCACCACCAGCACGAGGGCAGCCCAAAAGGGCACATGTTCATTTTTCGGGGGAAAGCTGTGCTTCCACAGCCGTATAAACCCCGCAAAATACAGCGCCACCTTGATCAGGAACAGCAGCAGCCACACCCCCACATGCAGCGCGTCCATTCGCCGAAAAACCGAAAGCCCTCCCAGACGGGCGATTGTGAATACAGGCTGGGTCTGCTGGGTGTACGCGGGCCCCAATGTCAGCTCTCCCAGCACGCAGAGCAGGCAGTTGACTGCGAAAATTGAGCCGATCACCCTGCCGCCGCCCTTTGCGCAGGCTTTTCGGTCGGCGAGCAGCGGCAGCAGCACCAGCTCCGGCGGCAGGTAAAACTGTGCGGCAGCGGCCCGGCCGATCTCCCGCAGCTCGGCCGGGGGCGTTTGCAGATGCGAAAAACGCAGCTGCGGCGCCACCGAGGCAGCCAGCAGTATCACCGAAACGGTGGTCAGCGCCAGGATCACCCGCGCCGTGCGCCCCAGTGCCCCCAGCCCCGAATACGCCCCATACCAGGCGGCCACAAAAACAAGCGCCAAAAACAGCGCCACCGGCAGCTGCTGGTCCATCACATAGCTGTAAAAGCGCTCCCCCTGGATCATCTCCAGCGCGATGGAAACCGCCAGGGCTCCGCACAGCACCACCGAGGCGGCCCGCCCGGGCCCCCGCTTTGCAGCCGCACGCATGTAGATCCACACGATCAGCGCCAGCACCGCCAGCTGCAGCCCGCTGCTCAGGATCGCCACGCGGGCCGGCAGCACGCTGCTGCGCTGCCCAAAGGGCTGGATGAAACTGTCGGTCAAAAAGGCCGCGAACACGAGTCCCTGCAGCTGTTTTTGTTCAATCCGTTCGCTCTGGTTCATACTTTTCCTCACCACCCGGCAGATCGTTTACGTTAAAGGGCTTCTTCGCCAGCTTTTGCCACGGATACCGCAGGATGCCGTCCCGCAGGGCTCCTTTGCCAAAAGGCACGATCGGCGCCGTGTAAGGCAGGCCGAAGCTGTTCATTCCGCAAATGCTGAGCACCATCAAAAAGGTCAGGGTCAAAATTCCAAAGGGGCCGAACATGCCGCCTGCCAGCACGAACAGGATGCGCAGCACAGTGGCGGGCTCGTACAGCGAGGGGATCACAAACATCGAAATGGTGGTCAGCGCCGCCACGATCAGCACCGGGGTACTCAAAATGCCCGCCTTGGTGGCGGCATCCCCCACGATCAGCGCCGCCACCAGGCTCACCGAATGCCCGATGGGCTTGGGCAGCCGCAGGCCCGCCTCACGTATGATCTCCAGCAGCACGATCACGAACACCATTTCCAAAAACAACGGCAGCGGGGTGGCTGTCTCCGCCGCGGCCACCTTATAAAGCAGCTGCGGGGGGAACAACTCCGGTGTATACTCTGCGATCGAGACAAACAGCCCCGGCAGCATCACCGCCATAAAAAAGGCCGCGTATTTGAGCACCCGGATAAAGCTGGCAAAATATGCTTTGCTGGCGTAATCGTCCAGGCTTTGAAAATTTTCATTGAAGAAATAGGGCAGCACCATGGCAAAGGGGCTGCCATTCACCAGCACCACGATCTTTCCCTCGCAGATCTTGGCGCAGGCTGTGACCGGCCGCTCGGTGTAGCCCACCTCCTGGAAAAAGCTGAAGCTGCCCCGCTGCAAAAAGGGCGCAAGGTACCCCGTGTCAAATAAAACGGGGATCCGGATCTCCTGAAGCTGCTTTTTTACAGCGGCCACAAACTCAGGTTTCGCCAGGGTGCGGTCGTACAGCATGGCCACCTCGGTCCCGGTGCGCTCGCCCGCCGTGAGAATCTGCACGGTCAGGTCGGTGGTGCGCACCAGCCGCCGTACCAGGCTCAGGTTGATGCGCAAAAGGTCGGTGAACCCCTCCCGCGAGCCGCGGATATTCCCCTCGCCGGATGGTTCCTGCACCGACCGGAACTGCATGTTCTGCGTGGAAAGCACAGCAGCTTTACAGCATCCGTCGATCAGTATTACCGTGGTGCCTGCCGTGAGCTGTACCCGCAGGGCGTCAAAATCTTCCACCGGGGTGTTTTCCAGGGGTAGGTCGGTTTTGTGCTGAATATACTGGAACAGGTCGTCCCCGCTTTTGGGGCGGTAATTGCTCTCGGTCAGCATGGCCAGCATCACCACCCACAGCCGTTCCAAGGTCGAAAGACCCTCGAACATGCACAGGCAGCAATCCACCCCCAGTACCCGCACCGGTTTTGTATAGAGATCGGTCGAGCTGCCAAACATTTGTTTCAGCCGGGTGATGTTGGCCCGCAGGTCCGGGCTCAATGGGCGTTTGGTTTGCATATCACATTTCACCTCGCCTTTTAGTATGGCCCACCTGCCGCCCTGCAAAACCATCCGTCCGAAAGGAAGGCGTTGTTTATGCTGGTGCTCATGCTGCGCACCCTGATTATCTATCTTCTCATCATTTGCGCCATGCGGCTTATGGGCAAACGGCAGCTGGGGGAATTGCAGCCCTCGGAGCTTGTTTCCACCATCCTCATCTCCAATCTCGCTTCCATCTCCATTGAATCGCCCGAGATCCCCCTGGCCGCAAGCCTTGCGCCGGTGTTCCTGATTGTGGCGCTGGAACTGCTGCTCTCGGCCCTGTGCTTTACAAGCCCAAAAGCCTCGGAGCTGGTATCCGGCACCCCGGTGGCCGTGATCCGGGACGGTGTGATCGACCAGAACACCCTTCGGGAGCTGCGGTTCAGCATGAGCGATCTGATGGAATCGCTGCGCGGTAAGGACATTTTTGACCCCAGCGAAGTGAGCTACGCCCTGATCGAGACCAACGGCAGCCTGA
>NZ_DBGCTQ010000049.1:0-161812 GCF_048388525.1 Allofournierella sp.
CATCAGCTCCAAAAAGGGTTCCTTTCAAGCTTCGATATTGTTCAGTTTTCAAGGTCCTGCCGCATGCCCCGCTCCGGGGCAGCTTGTTTATTATATCTCGCCATCTTCCCTTTGTCAAGCGGTTTTTTGCAATTTTTTCACCGGAACTTTTCTTATGCTTTCGACGGCCCTCTTGCAACTTGTTTTCCTGTGGTATTATAATTAAGGTATTCCATTCTGAACGGAGGGCGTCGGCATGGTTTTGGCTGTAAATATCGGCAACACTCATATCTGTATCGGCGGCTACGAAAATGGCGCGCAGGCTTTTTCGGCCAAGCTGTCTTCTGAGCCGCCCCGCACGGCGGACGAATATGCCCTGCAGCTGCGCAGCCTGCTGGCCATGCGCGGCCTGGACAGCGCTGTAATCCAGGGGGCGATCCTGGGCTCGGTCGTGCCTGCCGTTACCGGCCAAATGCTGGCCGCCCTGCGCGGGTTGGGCGCGCTGCGGGTGCTCACGGTGGGCCCCGGCCTGAAAAGCGGCCTTGCAATCCGCATCGACGATCCGGCCGAACTGGGCGCAGAACTTCTGTGCGCTGCAGTGGGCGCGCTGCGGTTGGGGCCGCCCCCTGTTGTGCTGGTATGCGCCGATACCGCCCTGTCCGTGATGGCGGTGAACGCCGCCGGCCAGCTTGTGGGCGGCGTGATTCTGCCCGGCCCGGAGGCCGCCCTGCGTTCCCTGGTGCGGGGCACTGCGCAGCTGCCCCAGGTGGACGTGCAGGCCGTCAGCGGGGAACCGTCGGTTTTGAGCACCAACACCGCCGCCTGCCTGCGGGCAGGCAGTATTTTAGGCACTGCCGCCATGCTGGACGGGCTGTTGGAGCAGTTCCAGCGGGAGCTGGGCGGCAACGCGCGGGTGGTCGCTACCGGCAGCCTGCCCCCACCTGTTCGCCGCGCCTGCCGCACCAGCATGGAATATATTGGCAGCCTCATTCTGGACGGCTTGCATGCCATCTGGCTCAAAAATCAAAAATAAACTTTTTGTGGTGTTCCGGCCTATATAATGTATATAAAGCCGTGTACATAAATTCAGGTTGCGCTGTATCCGCGCTGTAAGGCGGAACAGCAGTAAAGGAGAATTGCTATGAAAAACCGCAAAAACCTTCGCTATCTCACCCAACTCTCGGTGCTGCTTGCATTAGAACTGATCCTTGCCTACACGCCTTTGGGCTATCTGCGGGTGCTGCCGGGGTTGGAGATCAGCTTTTTAATGATCCCCGTCACCCTGGGTGCCATGCTGCTGGGGCCTGCCGCCGGCGCTGTTTTGGGCGGCGCATTCGGCCTGACCAGTTTCGGTACCTGCTTTGGTTCCAGCGCCTTTGGGGCGACCCTGCTGGCGGTGAACCCGCTGTTCACCTTTCTCACCTGTGTGCCCACCCGCATTCTGGCCGGGTGGCTGGCCGGGCTTTTATTCCGGATTCTGACGCGCCGGCGCGCCACGCAAGCCCTTGAACCAAACCCAGCGCCGCGACCGGCCCCGGGATATGCTTTTGGGGCCGCCGCGCTTGCGGGGCCCGTGTTGAACACGCTGCTGTTCACCGGAGCCCTGGTCTTGTTTTTCTATCACACCGCGTTCATACAGGGGTTTGTGACCAGCCTGGGCGCCGCGAATCCCCTGACCTTTATGGTGCTGTTTGTGGGCGTGCAGGGCCTGGTGGAGGCTGCCGTCGGCTTTGCCGTGTCGGGCCTTTTGGGCCCCGCGGTGTATGCCGCCCTGCGCCGCGGCCGAGTATAAACCCACGCCGCCAAGGCCAAATTCCCGGGGGCAGCCTTACATATATAGGGCTGATCCCGGGAGTTTTGGCTCGTTTTTTGAAAAAGGGCTTGCCGCCCGCCCGGGAATGTGGTAAAATAACCGTTGCACCCAAAGGGTGCAGATATCATGTGCGTCCGTAGCTCAGTTGGATAGAGCGTTCGGCTCCGACCCGGAAGGCCGCTGGTTCGAATCCAGTCGGGCGCACCAAAAGGGCGTCTTGTTGTTGCAACAAGACGCCCTTTTCTTTTATGACCCCGCCCAAGCCTTTTCGGTATTCTCCTTGACGGCCCGCAGCCCAAAGAATATACTAAAACCGGGCCCAATCCCCGCGCGCCCCGGCCGTGGTGCACTTTTTTGAAATTGTACGAACCGGAGAGATCTTTTATGAAAAAACTGCAATACAACTCACCTGTTATCCTGACCTTTTTCTTCGCCTCCCTGGCGGCGCTGCTGCTGGGCTTTGCCACCGGCGGCTGGACCACCCTTCATCTGTTCAGCGTCTACCGCTCGTCGCTGGCGGACCCTCTGTTCTATTTCCGGCTTGTGGGGCACATTTTGGGGCATGCCGGGTGGCAGCACTTTTTGGGCAACATGCTGCTCTTGCTGGTGGTCGGCCCGCCGCTGGAAGAAAAGTACGGCAGCCGTGCGCTGCTGGCCGGCATTGGCATTACCGCCGTGCTTTCCGGCATCCTGCAATGCGTGTTCTTTCCGGGCGCCGCGCTGCTGGGTGCTTCCGGCATTGTGTTCATGCTCGTCATGCTGGCCAGCCTTTCCGGCATGCGCGGCGGGCAGATCCCTCTCACCCTGCTGCTTGTCGCCGCACTCTACCTGGGCCAGCAGGTCTACGACATTTTATTCGTGCGCGACAATGTGGCCAATTTCATGCACATTGTGGGCGGGGCATGCGGCACCGGCTTCGGTTTTGCCGCGGCCCGGCGCCGATGAGCCGGCAGCCGGATGCGCTCATGGCCGCCCGGGCCTGGGCGCTGGCTTTTTGCTCCTCATTGGAGGGCGCATATGAAGATTACCCCTTTCACGACCCAAACTGGGCCGTGATGCGCCACAGGGCCAACCAAAAGACCTTTGCCCTTATTTTTGAGCGCCAGGGGCATATTTGGATCAACGTAAAAGCCGAGCCGCAGTGGGTCGATTTTTGGCGCAGCACTTATGCCGCGGTGCTTCCCGCCTATCACATGAACAAACAGCACTGGGTCAGCATTGTGCTGGATGGCAGCATCCCCAGAAAAACGCTCTGCCGCCTGATCGAGGAAAGCCACGCCCTTACCGCCCCCCACAGCGCCAAAAGGAACCCCCGCGCTTCTCGCCCTGCGCCGTAAGGGCACCCGCTGTTTGTGTGCGCTGAAACTTCCCTGTCTATTTATTTTTTTCAAAGCTTACACTTCTAAAGCGCAAAAAGACGTTATAATAAAGGCGGCAGAAGTTTGCGGTTTGCTGTTTGCGGTCTTTACGCGCTCGAAATCATGTTCTGCGCACCCTGTGTGCATCTCTTGTTTTCCCTTTTAAAACTCTGTTGGAAAGGTGGGCTTCTCATAGACCTTGCCAAAAGTGCCGAAGATTTTTGCCGCTTTTTGTGGCGCAGCTATCTTGTGGAACGGCGATACGATATTTTGGGCGATGTGGTGGACCCCGGGATCAGCGTGATCGGCACCGGCGCCCACGAGATCAGCCGCAATCTGCAGGAGTTCAGCGTTTCCATGGAGCGCGAGAGCGCCGAGTGGAACGGTGTGTTTACGATCAAGGACCATTGGTACCAGACTGCCTGCGTGGCCGACGACATTTACCTTGTAATGGGCGAACTGATGGCAAAGGAGGATTCGGCCGATGGCATCCTCTATGACGTGCGTTTCCGCTTCACCCTGCTCCTGAGGCGCTGTGAAGGGAGCTGGAAGGTCCTTCATGTGCACCAATCCGTACCCGACCCCAACCAGGCACAGGATGAATTCTTCCCCCACCGGATGGTGGAGCAAAACAGCCAGCAGGTCATTTATAATCTGCGGCACGACACCATGACCGGGCTGCTGAACCGGCTGTATCTCACCGAAACCATAAACCGCTACATGGCCGATCAGCCCGCCGGGCTGCTGCTCACGCTGGACGTGGACAAGTTCAAAAGCCTGAACGACAACTACGGCCACCCCTTTGGGGATAAGGTTCTGATCGCTCTGGCCCAAAGCCTTAAGTCCTGCTTTCCCACCGCCGCCCTGGGGCGCATTGGCGGCGACGAATTTGTGGTATACCTGCCGGGCGAGGTGAACCACCACGCTTTGGCTGCTGCAGTGTGCGCTTTTCAGCAGGACTGGCAGGAAAGCCAGCGTGCCGCCTGCTTTCCCCAGCCGATTACGGTGAGCATGGGGGCGGCCCGCTTTCCGCAGCACGGCTCCACCTATCGTGCCGTGTGGGAAAAGGCCGACGAAGCCCTGTATCAGGCCAAAAGCCGCGGCGGCGACCAGCTTTGCCTTTTGCCCGGGGAATAAACGCCTGCCCGCAGTCCTCTTTTTCAGGGGCGCTGCACACCAGATCTTCCCCGCGGCAGCCCAAAAGGCAGTTTTACACAGGAGGCATTTTTATGGACGGACACAACCGTGCGAACCTGAAACCCGGTATGACGGTGGACATTGTATTAAAAGCGGATCAGCGCACCGGCAGGCTGACCCGGGGGGTCGTGGCCCGGCTGCTCACCAAAAGCCCCACCCATCCCCACGGCATTAAGGTGATGCTGGAAGACGGGCAGGTGGGCCGTGTGCAGCGCATTCTGCCCACCGGGGAGGCCCATTGAACTGCCCCTCTGTTTCTTTCCGCTTTTTATCCCAAGGAAGGGCCGCCCGATGGGCGGCCCTTCCTTATTTTGCATCTCAATTTAAACTCACAGGTTCAACACCTTGGATAAAAAGTCTTTCAGGCGCACATCGTGTGGGTCCTCAAAGATCTCGTGCGAGGGGCGGTCCTCCTTGATCTGCCCCTCATCCACAAACAGCACCCGGCCGCTCACCTCGCGCGCAAAGCTCATCTCGTGGGTCACCACCACCATGGTCATGCCGCTGTCGGCAAGGTCCTTCATCACGGCCAGCACCTCACCCACCATCTCGGGGTCCAATGCGCTGGTGGGTTCGTCGAACAGCATCACGTCCGGCTCCATGGCCAGCGCCCGCACAATGGCCACCCGCTGCTTTTGCCCGCCGGACAATTCGCCCGGGTAGCTGCCGGCCTTATCGGCCAGGCCCACCCGCTCCAGCAGCTGCATGGCCTGGGCCTCGGCCGCCTGTTTCGAGAGCCCTTTGACCTTGATGGGGGCCGCCGTGATATTGCGCAGCACGGTCATATTGTTGAACAGGTTGAACTGCTGGAACACCATGCCGATCTTCTGGCGGTGCAGGTTGATGTCTGTTTTTTTGTCGCAGATATCCACCCCTTCAAAAAAGATATGCCCGCCGGTGGGCTGCTCCAGCAGGTTCAAGCAGCGCAAAAAGGTGGATTTTCCGCTGCCCGAGGGGCCGATCACCGCCACCACCTCCCCCTTGGAGATGGTCACGTTGATGTTCTGCAGCACCTTGGTCTTGCCAAAGTTCTTTACAAGCTCCTGTACGGTGATCAGTTCATTTGCTGGCATTGGACATCCTCCTCTCGGCAAAGGCGATCAGGCGCGAGGTGGTAAAGGTCATCGCAAAATAGATGATTGCGGCAATGGCCAGCGGTTCAAGCTGTATGTAGGTGATGGCCATGACCCCGTTGGTGCGGTACATCAGGTCCGCGATGCCTATAATGGACACAATGCTCGATTCCTTGATGACCGTGACGAACTCGTTGCCCAGGGCGGGCAGGATATTTTTGATGGCCTGGGGCAGCACCACCATCTGCATGGCCTGCCCCTGCCGGAAGCCCAGGCTGCGGGCGGCCTCGGTCTGGCCGTAGTCCACCGCCTGGATGCCGCTGCGCACGATCTCGGCCACATAGGCCGCCGAGTTGATGCTCATGGCAAACACGCCCGCCGCAAACCGGTCGAAGTTGGGGATGAAGCTCACCTCCGGGAACGAGATGCCCAGCATGGGCAAACCGTAGAAAAGGAACATGAGCTGGATCATGAGCGGGGTGCCGCGGATGAACTCGATGTAGGCGTTGGCGAACCACCGGGTGGGTTTGAAGCGCCCCATCTTCATGACCGCCAGCAGGGTGCCCAGCAGCGCGCCGAACAGCACGGTGAAAAAGGCGATGATCAGGGTGTTGCGCACCCCCTCGCCGAAAAAGCCGTTGTATTTTGTAAAGATTTTGCCCATACGGGTGAAAAAGTAAATAAAGCCCTCGAAAAAGTTCATAGCGTTCCTCACTCACATTCGTTCGGCTTAAAAGCACAGCGCATCCCTGCGCCGGCAGGCGGCACAGGGATGGCCGGTCAATTCTGTTGCTGCCCCAAAGGGCTGCCGAAAAAGGGGGACTGGGTCAGATGCCCAGGGTTTTGGCCTGCGCCACAGCCTCTTCGTAAGCCGCTTCAAAGGAGCCGTCCGCCACCACCTGGGTGATCACCGCGTTCACCAGCTCTTTCAGGTCGTCGGTTCCCTGCTTCAGCACAGCGGCCTTGCCAAAGTTGGCCTCTTCCTTGCTGAACTCAAAGTTGGCCACCACAATGCCCTCGTTGTTGGCTACCAGGCCCTCGCCCACGGCGCCGTCCACCACCAGGCCGTCGATCTTGCCGCCCGCAACTTCCAGGGCCAGGGCGGGCCATTTATCCAGCTCAAACAGGGTGCAGTCGGGCAGGGCGCTCTCGATCAGCTTGCTCTGCACGGTGCCGCGCTGGGCGCCCAGGGTTTTGCCCTTCAGGGCTTCCTTGCTGGTGTACACATCCTCGTTGCCCTTCTGCACGATCAGCAGCTGCTGGTCCTTCTGGTACACCTCAGAAAAGTCGATCTCCTTGGCGCGCTCCTCGTCCACGGTAAACGCGGCGATGCCCAGGTCCACCTGGTTGCTCTTGACCGCGGGGATAATGCCGTCGAACGCCATATCCATTACTTCCAGCTGCACGCCCAGGGCGGCGGCAATCTGCTGGGCCAGCCAGATATCGCAGCCGGCAAACTCGGCGTTGGCATCCAGAAATTCAAAGGGCGCGTATTGGGCCTCGGTGCCCAGCACCAGCTTGCCCTTGGCCTTGATGGCGTCGATGGTGGCGCCGGTGTAGGCCGAGTAGTCCACCGCCGCGGTGGAATCGGGGGCCGAAGCCGCCTGGGACGCGGGCGCAGACGCCGGCTGGCTTGCGGGGGCGGAAGCCGGGGTGCTGCTGGGGGCGCCGCCGCAGGCGGCCAGGCTCAGTGCCAAAACGGCGCTCATCATTGCTGCAAGAAACTTTTTCATGATGTAAATCCCTCCATTGGTGAAGCGCCTCTCTGTGCGCCTCCTGTGTGTATGATTATACATCATTGATGCATATTTGCAAGTGTTTTTGAAAATTTATTCATAAAAAATGCAATTCTTTACGTTTTGACTAAAATCTTCGGCTCCGGGGCGCGCGCACATTGTCAGAATGCCAGGGCTTCGATGCGGTCGAACGCCTCTTTTAGCCGGTCCAGCCCCGTGGTGCAGGCGATCCGCACATATCCTTCCCCCGCCGCGCCAAAGGCCACGCCGGGCACCATGGCCACATGCGCTTCGCGCACCAGCCGCTGGCAGAACGCGATGGAGTCCATGCCGGTCTTTTGTATATTCATGAATAAATAAAAGGTACCCTGGGGCGGGCGCACCGAAAACGCCGGCATGGCGTTGATGCGCTGCGCTGCGTAAAACACCCGCTCTTTATAGGCCGCGGTGTACTGGTCGCCAATTTCGCTGCGCAGCCGCAGCGCATGCAGTGCCGCCCGCTGCGACACCGAGGGCGCCGAGTACACCAGGTTTTCGTTCACCCGCTTCATGGCAGCCACAATGGGCGGCTCGGCGATGATATGCCCAATGCGCCAGCCGGTCATCAGATAATTTTTTGAAAAGCTGTTCAGGGTGACCGTGCGCTTTGCCATGCCCGGCAGCGCCCGCAGGGGCAAAAAGCCGGTTTCATACATGTAGTCCGTATAAATTTCGTCGGCCAAAACCACCAGATCGTGCATCTTGGCCGCGGCCGCGATGGCCTTGTAGGTATCCATATCGCAGGCCGCGCCCGTGGGGTTGCAGGGGTTGTTCAGGATCAGGGCTTTGGTGCGCGGGGTGATGGCCGCCTCCAGCCGCGCGGGGTCGATTCCAAAGCCGTCGGCCTCAAAGGTGGGCACCTCCACCGCTGTTCCCCCGGCAAGCTCCACCTGTTCTTTATAGGGGGAAAAATAGGGCGAGAAAAGAATCACCTCGTCGCCCGGGTCAAGCAGGGTCAGAAGTGCCAGGGCCATACCAAAACAGCTGGAAGCCGTAACGAACACCTGCTCTTTTTCCAATGGCATGTGATATTCAGCGGCATAGAACTGCCGGATCGCCCCGATCAGCTCCGGGTCGCCCTGGGGGTCGGTATAGTGGGTATGGCCGGCCTTTGCATCCGCCATGGCGGCCCTGATGATCCGCTCATCCGTGGTAAAATCCGTGTCGCCGATGGAAAGGTCGATCATGTCCGGGTAGTTGTTTTTTTCGGCGGCGGCGCTGGCCATCACACTGGGGCCGGCCGCCGCAAACCGCTTTGCAACAAAATCTCTCATGCCTTTTCGCCCTCCTTCTGCACCCGCGGAATCACGGTGGACCCGTTGGGGATCACATAAATCAGCTTGTCCGCAAGATCCAGCTCGGCCAGCAGGGCCGCAGGGTCGCGGAACGCCCGGATTCCCATGGGCGCCACCAGCGCGGGATCCACGCCGGTGAGCATTACAATATTATAACGCCGCGCCTGCTCGCAGTTCAGGTAAAAAATGTAGCCGGGGATGGTAAAGTTCTCCCGCAAAGCCGGATCCAGCCTGCCCTCCCGCAGCGGTTTGCACCAGTCAAAATATTCCGCAGGTCCCCCGCCCTCGCGGCATTCGGCCACCAGCACCAGGGTGCCCCCGGGTTTCAGGCCGCTCTCCACATTGTCGATGGTTTTGGTACCCTGGTAGAGCGACATATCCTTGGGGTAGCCACCGCAGCTCGCCACGATCACGTCCGCCTTTTCGGCAATGGGTACCCGGTACATCTCGTCGGCTGCGCGGCAGCCTGCCAGCCAGGCGTCCATCCAGTGGCCCGCATAGATGCGCGCCAGGTGCATGTCGGCGTTCATGACCAGGTTCACGGTATACAGCTGCTCCACCATGGCGGCGGCCTCGCACATATCCTCGTGCAGGGGGTTGCCCGCCAGCACCGCGTTGCCGATGGCCGGGTTCGAGCGGGGGGCCAGCGGGTCCAGCGAGAGAAGGTGGTTTTGCTGAATGGTGTGCAGCGAGGCGACGCCCGGCAAAATGCTTTTGCGCCCGCCGCCAAAGCCTGCCATCACATGGTGGGCGCAGGCGCCCAGGGCCACCACCTTGCGGCCCACCGCCAGGGGGTGTACCTCCACCCTGGTGCCCCGGCTGGTGGTGCCGATGTTCACAAGGTCCGGGGCCAGGCAATCATGGTTGACCACCTGAATTTGTTCGTAGACCCCGTCCGTGACCAGGGTGCGCAGCTCGGCCTCGCTGCCGCCGATGTGGGTGCCGTTCGCCACGAGGATGGCCAGGTTCTTTTCCTGCACCCCGCACTCCCCGGTGATATAGCGTACCAAATGGGGAATCACCAGATCCTGCCGCATCCAAAAGCGGCTCATATCGCTCACGATCAGGGTCACCTTATCGCCCGGGGCAAGCCAGCTGCGCAGGGGCGCCTGCCCTATGGGGGCATCCAGCGCAGCATAGACCGCCGCCGCCATCTCCCGGATCGGCTCCTCGGCGTGGCCGGTGAGCACCTGCAGCCTGTCGGTTTCAGGCAGGGCCAGGTCCACCCCGCCCTCACCGTATTTAAAATGGAACTGTTTCATAAAAAAGCCTCCTGCGGCCCAAACGCCTTGCCGGCCTGCCGCTTTGGTTCCTATCATACCATATCCCTGCAAAAAATGGCAGTGCAAGTTTATACAAATTTTTGCATAAACTTCCACGCTGCTTTTCTCCGATGCAAAAAAGGGCCGCTGCTGCGGCCCTTTTTTAAAGGTACCGGTGCAGCTCACTCAACACCCCGGCAATATCCAGCGGTTTTACAAGATAGCCGGTCATGCCCGCCTGATAGGCCAGGATCCTGTCCTCCCGGAAGGCATTTGCGGTCATTGCCACGATGGGCACCTGCCCTGCGGGGCCCCCGAGCGCACGGATGGCCCGCGTGGCCTCCAGGCCGTCCATCTCGGGCATGCGGATGTCCATCAGAACCGCAAGATACCGGCCCGGCTCCGCCGCCTGCACCATATCCGCGGCCTGGCGCCCATTTTCCGCCACGTCCACCCGCAGGCCATGCGCTTCCAACAGCGCCTGGGCGATCTCCCGGTTCAGGGCGTTGTCCTCGGCCACCAGCACCCGCTTGCCGCTGAGCTCCTGCCCCGCGGCGGGCCGGGCGGCCGGCAACGGGGCGGTGGCCGGCGGCGGGGCGGCGGCCGCTTCCACCCCCAGCGGCAGAGTAAAGACAAAGCAGCTGCCCATGCCCTTTTCGCTCTCCACCTCCAGCGTGCCGCCCATAAGCTGCACCAAATTGTACACGATGGAAAGCCCCAGCCCGCTGCCCACATTGTTGCGCGCACCGTCCGGCCTTTCCTGCTCAAACGGCAGGAACAGCTTTTGCTTGAATTCGGGCGACATCCCCACCCCGGTATCGTCCACCGCAAAGCGCAGATATGCCAGATTCCCGGCGCGCCGCTGCTCACCCACCTCCAGCACCACCCGGCCGCCCCCCGGCGTGAATTTCAGCGCGTTGGACAGCAGGTTCAGCAGCACCTGTTTCAGGCGCAGCGCGTCCCCCACATAGCGCCCCTGCAGCGTGCCGGTGCGGCGCACAGAAAAATCCAGCCCCTGCTGGCGCGCCTGCGGCGTGATGATCGAGAGCAGCTCGCTGAAAAACGGTTCAAACTCAAACGGCTCGCGCACCGGTGTCAGCTTGCCGCTCTCGATCTTGCTCATATCCAAAATATCGCTGATCAGGCCCAATAAAAAGCGCCCTGCCGTGTCGATCTTGCCAAAGCAGTCGCTCACCCGCGCCGCGTCGGCCACATTCAGCTGGCCCAGCGCGCTCATGCCAAGGATGGCATTCAGCGGGGTGCGGATGTCGTGGCTCATGCGGGAGAGGAAGTCGCTTTTTGCCCTGTTTGCGGCGTTTGCGGCGGCGAGCGCATCCCGCAGAAGCTGCTCCTGCCTGGCCTTTTCGGCGCGCTGCGCGTCCAGCAGCTTTACCAGCCCGATGGCCAGCACATGGTCGCTCACCGGGTCCTCCACATGAATGATCTGCACCGAGAGCCAGTGGTATTGGTCGTCCACCCCCTTTTGCTGTATTTCAAAGTACACCTCCTGTTCGCCCGCGGCAAAGCGCTGCAGCAGCTTCCCCCGGGAAAATTTGTCGGCAAATTCCTCCCTGCAGGTGGGGCAGACCTTGGGAAGGGTCTTTTGGACCAGCTCGTCAAAGCTGCCTGTGCGCTGCTCCAAAAAGCACTCCTGTTCCTCCAAAAAGCAGTTATAGGAATCGCCGGTCAAATCCAGCGTCATGATCATGGGGTATGCGGTACAGATCGCGGCGCGCAGTGCCCGGTTTTCGATCAGCCGTTCCCGTTCCTGCGCCAACTGCAGGTCATGCAGCTCCGTGGTGTCCGTATAGATCGCCTGCACCACATCCTGGCCGTCGGCGTTCACCAGCCGTTCCATCACCACGCTGAGCCAGATGGGCGAACCGTCCCGCTTGTGGGCGGGGCGGGCATAGGCAAGGGTGCCGCCGCCCTGGCGCAGCGCATGGATGCGGCGCGCCACGCCGTCTTTTTCGCAGCATTCCACCAGCTGCATGGGGCTGAGCACCTACGCGCGGTACTCGGCTTCGCTGGCGTAGCCATACAGCTGCCAGCCGGTGCGGTTGATATTCACCAGCCGCAGCTCCCCTTCCGGCTCAAACTGCACCACGCCGCAGGGCAGCGAATTGTACAGCTGCTCCAAAAAGCGGGCCTGCCGCTGCAGCTCCTGTGTGGCCTGCTCGATTTTGATATCCTGCTGCGCCAGAGCGGCCTGAAGGTTCTGATACGCCTCTTCCATGGCCTGCACCGGGTACAATTCGCCCTGCTGCAGTTGGGAATAGTCGATGGAATTGTGGATATGCGCCGCTTTCAGCTCGCCCTGTTCCCGGCGGAACACAAAGGTACAGCGCTGGTGGACCCGGAAAAACACCTTGTCCTCCCGCTTTATATGCACGGTGCTTTCGCTCTGGCACAAATAGCACCCCGGCGCAAGCTCCCGGCTCACGTAGCGTTCGTCGCTCATCTCGCCGGGCACAAGCTCGCTTTTGCCCGCGCGAAAGGCGGCGGCCACCGCCTCGGCGCCCTCGGCGCGCTGGTCCGCGCCGCCGCCCATCCACACAATGTCGGGCGAAAAGATCGAGATGAGCAGCTCCACATCCGCATCGCAAAAATAGCTCGTGAGAACGCGGCGCGCCAGCGCCTCCACCTCCTGCCGCACTTTTTCGGTCATGGCGATCCCCTCCTTTTCCGGTCAGCTCTGTTTATAAGGGCCGGTATTCCGGCCGGCGAACGGCCGGCAATCCATCCCTTTAAAGCGGTTCCATGCCCTGCAGGACGGAATCGATGCGGGTCCCCGCGGCCAGCCTCTCGCCGCTCATGGAAGCCGGGTCGTAGATGGTGTAACAATCCTTTCCGTTTGCTTTGGTGGCGTACAGCGCCTGGTCGGCCCGCCGGAACAGGGTTTCATAGTCCTGCCCGTGCGCAGGGAACAGCGCCGCCCCCACACTGCACGAGAGTGCGCCCTTTTCGGGGTCCCTGCGGGAGATGCCCCGCACCCCCTCCAAAAAGGTTTCCAGCCGGCTCGCCACCAGCTGCGGCTGGCCGGCCCCCGCCATATAGACCAAAAACTCGTCGCCGCCGATGCGGCTCACCACATCGCCCGCGCGGAATTGGCGGCGCAGCTCGGCCGCGATCCCCTGCAGCACCCCATCGCCGAACATGTGGCCGTAGCGGTCGTTGATCTGCTTGAAATCGTCGATATCCATCACCAGCAGCGCGCCGTCTCCGCCCTCCTGCTGGGCCAACAGCTGTTCGATGCGCCGGCGCCCCGCGCCGCGGTTATAGGCCCCGGTCAGCCCGTCGCGCTCGGCCTGTTCCTTCAGCGCCAGGGCGGCGCGCCGCTCCTTGTCCACGTCGGTCAGCACCCCCACGGCCCTCACCGCATTTCCCAGATCGTCGAACTGGGTGGTGACCCGGCCGCGGTACCAGCGGTAGCGGCCGGCCGCGTCCGCCAGGCGCAGCTCACACTCGCCGTAGGGCATGCCCGCGGCGACCTTTTTCATCAGTCGCAGCACCTTTGGCATGTCCTCAGGGTGAAGATGCGAAGCGCCTGTCACCCGGCGCCCAAACTCCTCGCTGATGGGCTTGTAACCAAATTTTTCTTCCCAGTTTTCCGGCCACTCCACCTGGTCGGCCGGGATATTCCACTCAAAGATCACGTCGTCGGTCTGTTCCAGAATGATGCGGTGCCGCGCGATCGTGCGGCGCAGTTCCTCCTCGGCCTGCCGGGTGCGGGTTACATCGATCATCGCCCCCACCAGCGTCTCGCCGCCGTCCGCTCCCACGCTCAGCCAGCTCTTTTCCAGCAGCCACACAAGCCTGCCGTCCTTGGCCTGTACCCTGTATTCCAGCTCCACCAAGTCGCCCTGCTCCAATTGAAGTGCGGTCTCGCGCACCACCTCATCCCTATCTGCCGGGTAGATCAGTTCCAGATAATGATTGTGGAACCGCTCGCTGAGTTCCCGCTCGGTGTAGCCCAGCAGCTCCCGCAGCTCCCGGCTCATCTGCACCAGGGTGAACTGCCGGTCGTTGCGGCATTGCTGCACCCCGCCCAGCAGGCGCGCCAGCGCCCACTGTTCCCGCTCCTGCGCGTTCGCCCCCGCCGGTGCCCTGTACGGAAGGCCGGCCGGGTCCTGCCAGATCAAGAGCAGGTTTTGGCGGCGCGGGTTGCCCGGGTCCACCCGAAGAAGGGTGAACCGCCGGCGCACCCAGGTATGCCTCGCGCGGTCCAGCACCCGATAGGTCCGGGTGACGCGCGGCACCCCCTCGTCGATAAAGCGCTGCATCCGGCCTCCCATAAGTTCCAGCGCGGCGCCCTGGTCATCCGGGTGGACTGCCGCCTGTACAAAGGCGCGCAGAGCCTCCTCAAAATTACCGCCGTTTTTCAGCGGCTCAAAATCGTTGCTGGCCAGATATACCACATGGTACGCCCTGGTGGCGAGATCCGCCTCCATCACCGTGGCGCCCAGGTAGCGCAGCAGCGCAAAATATTTAAACTGGCCCATCTGCGCCGTATCCTGTGTGGGCGGCGCGGGCAGTGCGCCCGCCTCGCCCAGATCCAGCGCCCCCTCGCCGGCCTGTGCGTCGTCTGCATAGCGGAGAGCCAAGGCGGCGAACTGCCCCCGCACCTGTTTGAAGCTCTCCAGCAGGCGGGGCGAAAACTGCCCGCACTCGCCGTTCAGGATCATCTGGAACGCCTCCCCGGGCGGGATGGCCTGCTTATAGACCCGGTCTGTGGTAAGGGCGTCGTAGCAGTCCGCCACACCCACCGCCTGCGCCTCCAGCGGGATGGCGTCGCCCCGAAGCCCGTCCGGGTACCCGGCGCCGTTCCAGCGCTCGTGATGCGAGCGGCAGATATTGTAAGCGCAGCGCAGGTAATCCCGGTCGGTGGCTTTTTCAAGCGCCGCCAGCATTTCGCAGCCCTTTATGGTGTGGGCTTTCATCTGTTCGTACTCCGCCGGGGTCAGAGGGCCGGGTTTGTTCAAAATGGCGTCGGGAATGGCGACCTTTCCGATGTCGTGCATCGCCGCCGCGCTGCAGATCACCTGGATGCGCGCCTCGTCCAGCCCATACTCCGGGCAGGTGCGGGCAAGGTCCTCCAGCAGCACACGGGTGAACATGCGGATGCGCTGCACATGGCGGCCGGTCTCGGCGCTGCGGTATTCGATGATCGACGAGAGCGCGTCCACCGTGGCCTCGTTGGCCACCCGCAGCTGGGCGGCCTGCCGGTCGATCAGCTGCTGCTGGTGGTTTTTGTGCCGGTACAGCTCCAAAAGATTCTGCACCCGCCGCCGCACCACATAGGGCGCAAAAGGTTTACCCACCAGGTCTGCCGCCCCCAGATCAAAGGCCCTCATCTCGCTTTCCCGCGAAGAGTCGGCCGTGATCACCACCACCGGCATCTCGTTCAAAAAGCCCTTGCCGCGCAGTTGGGCAAGAACCGAAAAACCGTCTGTGCCGGGCATAACGAGGTCCAGCAGCACCGCGGCGATGCTGGCGCGATACTGATTTGCCAGCAGCAGCGCCTGGTCACCCCCGGCCGCTTCCAGCAGGTTATAGTCTTTTTCGAACACCCCGCGCAGGATGGCCCGATTGATCTCCATATCATCCACGATCAGGATCGTGTCGCGTTCTTGCAAGCCGCTTCACCCCTTTTGGCAGTCAAACCGATTCTATTTTATCATACCATTCCGTCCCCTCGGCCGGGTAGCCTTTTTTCCGTTTTTCTTTGCTGTTTTTGGCGTTTGTTCCCCCTTCCTTTCCCCCGCGCGCCGTTTCCCGCAAAAGGGCGCTTGTTCTTCGGCACCGTTTTTATTATAATGGTGGTATGGTTTTGCCGCTGGAACAGCACTGGGCGCAGTACGCACAAAAGGAGTTTTACATGAAACCGAACTTTCTTCACCGCGTTTGCTGCGCCGCAGCAGGCATGGCCGCTGTGCTTTGCCTTGCGCTGCCCTGCGCCCCGCGCGCGCACGCCGAAGCGCCGGCGCGGGTCATGCGGGTCCCCCTGACCCCCACCCCCGGCTTTTCGCAGGTGCAGCCGGACGGCACACGCACCGGCCTGATCCTGGACTATCTCACCGAGATCGCAAAATACACCGGCTGGGAATACGAATATGTGGACGTTTCGGCCGAAGATATCACGTCGCGCTTTTTGGACGGCGAGTTTGATCTGATGGGCGGTACCTTTTACGCCCCAGGGTTCGAGCAGTATTTTGCCTACCCGGATTACAGCACCGGATCCAGCTACGCCACCCTGCTGGCGCGGGCGGACGACGAGCGGGTCCACGGCTACGACCCGCGCGAGCTGAACGGAATGACCATTGGTGTGTACAAAAACGCCTCCGAAAAGATCCGCCGCCTGGAGGAATTTTTGCGCATGAACGGGCTGGAGTGCCCCCTGCGCTTTTACACCCAGGAAGATATGGATGCGGCCGGAACGCTTTACGCACAGCTGGAAAGGGGCGAGGTGGACCTGCTGCTGGGCAACCTGCAGGAAACGGGAGACTTCCGGATCGCGGCCACCTTTGAGGCCCAGCCCCATTACATCGTGGCACAGCCCGGGGATCAGGACGCGCTGGACGGGCTGAACATGGCCCTGCAAAACATTCTGAGCTCGGATCCTTCTTTTGCCCAGGAACGGTACGCCGCCAACTTTCCCAGCGAGGTGAAGGCGACTTTGAACCTTACAGAGGCCGAGCGGGCCTATGTGGCCGCCAAGGGCACCGTGACCGTGGCGGTGGTGGAGCACTGGCATCCCCTGTTCTGCCTGGGCGGCAGCGAACCGCACAACGGCGCGGTGCCGGACATGCTGGACCAGGTGGCTGCTTTCAGCGGCCTGGAGTTCCGGTATGTTTATGCCGACACCTATATGGGCGCCATCCAGCTGGTACGGAACGGCGAGGCGGACATGCTGGGCAGCTTTTTGGGCGAGGACGCGCTGGCCGAGACCAATGGGCTTGCGCTCTCGCGGGCCTATGCCGCCGTGAACTCCATCGTGGTAAAAAACAAATCGGTAAATTACCCCTCTCCGGGCCTTGTGTGCGCAGCGCTGGAAGGCCGCCGGCCTTCCAGCGGGATCAGCGCGGGCGAGGTGGTGTATTATTCCACCCTGTCCGAGGGTCTGGCCGCGGTGAACCGGGGGGAAGCCGACTTTGTATATGGTCTTGCCGCCTCGCTGGAGCGGGAGCTCCAGTCCCGGCATTACCCGAATCTGGTGCCGGTGAGCCTGGTGAACGACCGCAGCAATCTGCATTTCGCGCTGGGCCGCCCTGTGCCGGCGGAGCTGCTCACCATTTTGAACAAATCGATCAGCAGCCTCTCCGCCGAACAGCGCAGCGCGATCCTGGACAAAAACCTGATCTCCAGCGGCACGGTCAACGTCACCCTTACCGACCTTGTGTACTCCGACCCGGTCATGTTTGTGGGGGTGGCCGCGCTGCTGCTGGTGCTTACGGCGGCCGTGGTGGTTCTGATCGCCCGCAACCGGATCCATGCGGCGGAAATGCGCGCCGAGCTGGAACAGGCCGAGGCCGAGAGCAAGGCCAAGGGCGAGTTTCTCTCCCGCATGAGCCACGAGATCCGCACCCCCATGAACGCGGTGGTGGGGCTGACCGATCTGACCTCCATGATGGAGGGCGTGCCCGAAGCCGTGCAGGCGAACCTCGGCAAGATCCGCTCCTCTTCCCACTATCTTTTGGGGCTGATCAACGACATCCTGGATATGAGCCGCATCGACAGCGGCATGCTTACGATCGGCAGCGAGCCGTTTTCGCTGGGAGAGCTGCTGCAAGATCTGGAAAGCATGATGCACGGCGAGGCCGAGCGGCGGAGTATTGCCTTCCGGCTGGACACCCGGATCCAGCACGATGGGCTCTGCGGCGACGCCATCCGCCTGCGGCAGGTGCTCACCAATCTGCTCTCGAATGCCTTCAAGTTCACCCCGGCCGGCGGGCACGTGGAGCTGCAGGTCACCGAGACAGGCTTTGACGTGAAGGGCGCAGCTTTTCTGTTTTGTGTGACCGACGACGGGGTGGGCGTGGCGCCCGGGGACCAGGAGCGCATTTTCGGCTCTTTTGAACAACTGGGCAGTAACTTTTCCCGCAGCCAGGGCACCGGGCTGGGGCTGCCCATCAGCCGCAGCATCGTGCGGCTGATGGGGGGCGAACTGGCGCTGGAAAGCGCGCCCGGCAAGGGCAGCAGGTTCCACTTCGCGCTGACCCTTCCCCTGGCCGAGGCGCGCAAGGCGCCCCCGCCCGCCTCGGCCGACCTGCTGCGCGGCGCCCGCCTTTTGCTTGCGGAGGACAACGACCTGAACGCAGAGATCGCCATCGAGCTGCTGGCGCTCAAGGGCGCATTGGTGACCCGCGCCGAAAACGGCAGGCAAGCGGTGGATCTGTTCGCCGCCAGTGAGCCGGGGGAATACGGGGCGGTGCTGATGGACATCCAAATGCCCGAACTGAACGGTCTGGACGCGGCCCGCGCCATCCGCGCGCTGCCCCGCCCCGACGCGCCGGCCGTGCCCATCATTGCCATGACGGCCAACTCGTTCCGCGAGGATACCCAGGCCGCCGCCGCCGCGGGCATGACCGGGTTTATTCCAAAGCCGGTGGACGCAAGCTACTTGTACAGCGTGCTGTGCGGCGCCTTGGGCCGCACACAGGCGGAAGATCAAACAAAAGCATAGGGGTCCCGCCGCGGCGGGGCCCGGAAAGGCGGTAAGAAATGCAGGTAAACAAAAAAGATTGGCGGCGGCCCGCCGCAAGCGGCCAGGGCGAGATCTTCTCCCGGCTTTGGGCGCCCGAAGCGCCCAAAGCCGTGCTCATGATCGCCCACGGAATGGCCGAGCACAGCGCCCGATACGATGAGTTCGCCACCTGGCTGGCCGGGCAGGGCTGGGCAGTGTGCATGAACGACCATGCGGGCCATGGCCGCTCGGCCATCGTAAAAGGCCATTTTGCAGACGAAAACGGCTGGGAATATGTGCTGGGGGATCTGCACGCCCTGCTGGGCGAGGTGAGCGCCATGTATCCGGGCCTGCCCCTGTTTTTGATGGGGCACAGCATGGGCTCGTTTTTGGCCCGCTCTTATGTGGCGCGCTGGGGCGAAAGCCTTACAGCGGCCATTTTCTGCGGCACCATGGGCGAAAACCCTGCTCTGGGCTTTGCCCGGCTGCTGGCAAATCTGCAGATCAAGTTCAGGGGCCCCAAAAGCCCGGGCAGGCTGATCGACAAGCTCTCCACCGGCAGCTACTATAAAAAGATCAAAAACCCGGTGAACAAATCCGCCTGGCTCTCCACCGACGAAGCCAACTGTGTGGCCTACGAGGCCGACCCGGACTGCGGCTTTGTTTTTACCGCCGCCGGTTACCGGGATTTGTTTGCCGGCCTTACCGAAGTAAACGGCCCCGCCTGGCCCGGCCGTGTGCCCAAGGACCTGCCCATCTTTGTGGTGGCGGGCGATGAAGACCCGGTGGGGAATTACGGCAAGGGCCCCACCCAGGTTGCGGAAAAGCTGCGCGCCGCCGGTGTGCGGGACGTGACCTTGAAGCTGTATCCGGGCAAACGCCATGAGCTGCTGAACGAAACCAACAAGGCCGAGGTCTATGCCGATCTGCTGGACTGGCTGGATGCAAAGCTGCCTGGCTGACCTTTTTATAAACACAAGGGGGCGCCCCGCCGTGAATCTCTGTCGCGGCGGGGCGCCCTTATTTGTTCCGGGCCCGTCAAAAAAAGCTCAGCTGCCTGGGCCGCGGACCGGCGCCCGGCACCTGCCCCCGCTCCACCTCGCCAAGCTCGGCCGCAAAGCCGCTGGCTGCACCGGGCGCGGTGAGCACCAGCTCCTCCCGGGCGCGGGTCACGCCCACAAAGAACAGGCGGCGCTCCTCTTCCCGCTCAGCGGCCGAAAGGGGCTTCCCCGGGCGTTCCAGGGGCAGCTGGCCCGCGCTCACCCCCGCCAGGAACACCAGCGGGAATTCCAGGCCCTTGGCGCCATGCAGGGTCATGAGGCGCACAGCGCCTGCCGCGCCCTGCCTGCCGCTGCGGCGGTGCACGTCACCCTCGCCGCCGTTTGCCAGCACATCCAGCAGGGCGGCGGCGGTGGAATAACAGGCCGCGGCGCCCGCCAGTTTTTCCAGTGCCGGGCTGCTGCCGTTTTCCCGCATCCACTCCTGCACAAGGCGCAGGGGCTTTTCTTTGGAACCCGCGGCAGCTTTTTGTTCCAGCGCGGCCAGGGCGTGGCCCACTGCGGCGTCCTCCAGCCAGTCCTCCCTGCCCACCACAAGGCAGGGGATATCGTCGTGGCGCAGGCATTGCTCGATCAGCTCCAGCTGGCGATGGGTGCGGGCCAGCACCGCCATTTCCGAGAACGCATAGCAGCTCTCGCTCTCCCCCGGGCGGGCGGTGAGCATGTCCATGCCGCCGGTGCGGCGGGCGATCTCTTTGGCAAGGAACACCCCCTCGGCAAAGGGGGTGGGCGCCGTGAGCAGCCGCACCGCCGCACCCCCGGTCCGGGCGGCCTGCAGCACGCGGGGGCCGCCGGGGTTGTGCCCGATCAGCGCGCGGGCGCAAGCCAGCACGGGCGGCGCGCTGCGGTAGTTCTTTTGCAGGGTTACGGTGCGCAGGGCGGGGTAAGCCTGCCCCAACCGCTCAAAGCACCGGCCCGCCGCGCCCCGGAACCCATAGATGGCCTGATCCGGGTCGCCGATGACAAACAGGCTCTGCCCTGCGGCGTGCCAGGTCTCGATCAGGGCAAGCTGTACCTCGCTGGTATCCTGAAATTCGTCCACCAGCAGATGGCAAAAACGCTGGCTGCGGCCCGGGCCGGCCCGCAGAGCGTCCAGCAGAAGATCGTCCAGATCGCGCGCGCCCTGCCGCTGCAAAAGCTCCTCGTAGGCAGCCAGCACCTCCGGCCCGGCGCCGCCGGACAATCCGTTTTTCTGGCGGGAAACGCCTTCCAGAATGCGGCGGTCCGTTCCTTTCAGGCCAAATTGTGCCCGCAGCTGTGCAGCCGCCTGCTTTTGTTCCTGCGCCGCAAGCAGCGGGCGGCCTTTGCACACCTCCAGGCAAACGCTGTGAAAGGTACCGATGGTCATTCCCCGCAATGAGGCCTTTCCTCCCAGGGCCTCTTCCAACCGCTCACGCAGCTCGGCCGCTGCCTGGCGGGTAAAGGTGACCGCGGTGATCTGGCCCGGCTTTGTCCCCTGCTCCAGCAGCCACAGAATGCGGGCCGTCAGGGTCTTGGTCTTCCCAGTGCCTGGCCCCGCCACCACCGCCACCTCGGCCTCGGGCGCGCTGGCAGCCGCGGCCTGCTCCGGGTTCAGGCCGGCAAGCGGACCGCTCTCCTGTGGGCCGCCCGCCGCCCTGCCCGCGGTCTCATCGGGTTTCCCAGGTGCCAAACGGATTTTATTGGCCGGTCGGCGCGGCCCTGCCTGTTTGATTTCGCGTTTCCTTTCGGCGGCCAGAAAGGTGGTCTGCCCGTTCAATTCCTCCAGCTCTTCGGGCTCGAACAGGCCAATCACGCCGTACACACCATCGTATCCGGCCCGGCGCAGCACCTGTCCCGCCCGAAGCCGGCGCACCCCCTCGGCAAACACCGGGCCGGCGGCCCGGTTCAGATCTTCCAGGGGCGCCTGGCGCAGGATATAAAATTCCGGCCCCAGCTTTGCCAGCAGTTCAAAATACGTTTGCTCCGCTTTTTTGCTGGCCGCCCCCACCCCCAAAACAGCCGCGGCAGTTTCCTGCAGGGGCACCAGGCTCTCAAACGGCTTTGCTCCTTGCGGGCGGTATCCCGCCGGGCGGTCGGCCAGCGCTTCCACCCTGTGTTCCACGCCAATGGTGATTTTTTTGCCGCAGGCCGGGCAGCGCCCCCCGCAGGCCAGGGTTTCCTGCGGTGTAAGGCACACGCCGCAGGCCCGGTGCCCATCCAGATGGTATTTCCCTTCTTCCGGGAAGAATTCAATCGTGCCGCCGAATCCCTCCCCCGTTTCGATTGCTTTTTTCAGGGCGGGCCAGGCAGGCTCACAGTCTAAAAGGTTTGCCTCACGGCCGAGCTTCGCCGGGCTGTGGGCGTCCGAGTGGGAAACCAAGGTCAGCCCGTCCAGCCCGCTCACCCGCCAGTTCATGGGCGGGTCCGAGGAGAGGCCGGTCTCCACCGCGTGGATGTGGCCGGCCAGGTCGCCAAAGCACTCCGCCACCGTATCAAACCCCGAAAACGCTCCGAACATGGCAAAATGGGGGGTCCAGATATGGGCGGGGATGAACATTGCGTCAGGGCAGCATTCCAGGGTCAGCTCCAGCAGGTCCCGGCTGTCCATGCCCAAAATAGGCCTCCCGTCCGAGTGCAGGTTGCCCACCGCTTCCAGCCGCCGGGCCAGCTCGTCGGCCTCGTCCAGGCCCGGCAGCAGGATCAGGTTGTGCACCTTGCGCACCCTGTCGCCTTTTTTATAGATGCAGCTGATTTCACCCGTCACCACAAAGCGCGGCTGCCCCGCGCCCAAGGTCGCATCCGGCAGCGCATATTCCGGCCGCAGGGTATAAAAACCGGGTTCGGCCGGGGCCAGCTGCCGGCGCAGTTCCTCCCGCCATGCCGGGTGGGTAAAATCCCCTGTGCCCACCAGCCCAATGCCTTTGCGGCGTGCCCACAGGTCCAGATGGGGCGCATCGCCTTCCTTGCTGGTGGCGCGGGAAAAGCGGGAATGGATGTGCAGATCGGCAATATACATACAGGTGGCCCCTCCTTTGCGGGCGGCTTTTTCGCCGCACTCCGTGCCAGAATTTCTCTTTTTATTGTACCGCGGTTTGGCCGCTCTGGCAATTGTTTTGCCTTTCCCTGCGTGGTATACTTTAATCGTAGAAAAAGGGGCCGCTCCGGCCATATCACTGTTTTACCAGGAGGAATCATCGCCTATGCTGGATCTGTTGCATCAGGTCAAACAGCACCGCATCATCGTTGCGGCGCGGGGCCTGCGGCCCGCCGATCTTCTGCCCACCGCCCATGCGCTGCGCGCCGGGGGTATCCGCCTGCTGGAAATCACCTTCGATCAGGCAAGCCCCACCGCCCTTGCCGACACACCTGCCGCCATCCGGCAGGTGCGCGAGGCAATGGGGCCGGAAATGCTCGTGGGCGCGGGCACCGTTCTTACCGCCGGGCAGGCCCGGGCGGCGGTTCAGGCGGGTGCGCAGTATCTGCTTACTCCCAATCTGGATCTCGGGGTCATCGAAGCCGCTCATGCACTGGGCGTTCCGGTTGTGCCGGGGGCGTTCACGCCCACCGAGATCGCCGCCGCCTGGAACGCGGGGGCCGCACTGGTAAAGTTGTTCCCGGCGGGCTGCCTTGGCCCGTCTTATATTCAAGCCATCACCGCGCCCCTGTCTCACGTCCCCTTGCTGGCAATGGGCGGGGTGAACGAAGAAAACCTTCTGGAATATCTCTCCCTGCCCTGTATGGCAGGGGTGGGCGTCGGTTCAAATATCGCTAAAAAGGCGTTGGTGGAAGCCGGCGATTTTGAAGGGCTCTCCGCTCTGGCGCGCCGCTACACCGGCCAGTTATAATGCCTTTAAAGGAGAGAAAAACAATGGAACCCTGCACCCTTGCCATCGACACCGGCACCACCAACACCCGGGTGTTCCTGCTCGATCACGCGGGGGCCGTGTTGGCCGCCGCCAAGGCGGAGACCGGCGTGCGCGATACCGCTGTCACCGGCAGCACCGCGCAGCTGGAAGCCGCGGTCAAACACTGCCTGGAAGAGGCCCTGGCCGCTGCCGGGGCCCAATGGGACCAGGTGGGCCAGGTACTGGCCAGCGGTATGATCACCTCGAACCTGGGTCTGTGCGAGATCCCTCACTGCACCGCCCCCGCCGGCGCTGCAGAGCTGGCCGCCCACGCCGTTACCCGCCTTGTATCCGGGGTATGCCCGGTTCCCATCACCTTTTTTCCCGGTGTAAAAAACGCAGCCGAACCGGTGGATGCCGGGCATTTTGAGCCCATGGACATCATGCGGGGCGAAGAGGTGGAAGCCCTGGCCCTGCTGCACGAGTATCCGGCGGGCAGGCCCTATCTGCTGGTGCTGCCCGGCAGCCATATGAAATTCGTTTTTGCCGACGCAGCGGGCCGGCTGACCGGCTGCCTTACCACCATCAGCGGCGAGCTGCTGGCCGCCATTACCACCGGCACCATCCTGGCCGACGCCGTGCAGCGCCAATTTGCCAGCCCGGAGGGCTATGACCGCGAGCTGGCCCTGGCAGGCTGGCGCACCGCGAAGCAGACCGGTCTGGGGCGTGCCTGTTTTTCCGGGCGCATTTTGAGCCAGTTCGGCAAACAGCCCCCTCAAGCGGTGGCCAGTTATCTTTTGGGCGCGGTGCTTCAAAGCGATCTTGCTGCGATCCATGGCTCGGGCGCGCTGCACCTGGAGCCCGGGGCCGAGGTGATCGTGGCGGGCAAGGACCCGTTGCGCCGTGCCATGGCCGACCTGCTGGCCGCCGAGGGCTCTTTCCCAAAGGTGCACTGCTATGAGCCTGCGCCCGGCGCTGCGCCTCTGGCCGCCCGGGGCGTTTTGTATCTGGCCTGGGCAGCGGCACGGGGATGAGCATGGAAGAAAACCAGAAATATTCTGCCCTGCAATCCGTCTTCGGCTACAGCAGCTTCCGCCCCGGGCAGGAAGAAGTGGTCGATGCCTTGCTGGCCGGGCGGGACGTTCTTGCCGTGATGCCCACCGGGGCGGGCAAGTCGATCTGCTACCAGCTGCCCGCCCTTTTGCTGCCCGGCGTAACCGTGGTGGTGAGCCCTCTCATCAGCCTGATGAAGGACCAGGTGCAGGCCCTGGTCCAGATGGGGGTGCGGGCGGCCTATATCAATTCCAGCCTTACCGACGGCCAGTGCCGCAAGGCGCTGGAGAACGCTTGTGCCGGTATGTACAAAATCGTGTACGTGGCCCCCGAGCGGCTGCTCACGCCGGGCTTTGTACGTTTTTCCCACAGCGTGCTCATCTCGCTGGTTTGCGTGGACGAAGCGCATTGCGTATCCCAATGGGGGCAGGACTTCCGGCCCGGCTATCTGCAGATCGGCGAATTTTTGGAAGGGCTGCATACCCGGCCGCCGCTGGGCGCTTTTACCGCCACCGCCACCCAGCGGGTGCGGCAGGATATCCTTCGCCTTTTGGCCCTGCGCTCGCCGCTGGAGCTCACCACCGGCTTTGACCGGCCGAACCTGTTTTTCGAGGTGGAGCGCCTGCCGGAAAAGGATAAATACGCCGCGCTGGCCGCCTATCTGCGGGCAAGGCCCGGCGCCAGCGGCATTGTGTATTGTTCCACCCGCAAAAAAGTGGACGAGGTGTGCGCGCGGCTTTTGGCCGACGGCTTTTCCGCTGCTCGCTACCACGCGGGTCTGGAGCCGGAACCCCGCCGCCAGAGCCAGGACGCCTTTTTGTACGACCGGGTGCAGGTGATGGTAGCCACCAACGCCTTTGGCATGGGCATCGACAAATCCAATGTAAATTTTGTAATCCACTACAACATGCCCCTGGATCTGGAAAGCTATTATCAGGAGGCAGGCCGCGCCGGGCGGGATGGCCAGCCGGCCGACTGCATTCTGCTTTATTCCCCGGGGGATGTGCGCATGGGCAACTTCTTGATCGACAACAGCTCCCCTGCCGAGGGCGAGGACGAGGATGTAGAAGTTCTGAAGGACCGCCAGCGCGAGCGCCTGAAACAGATGACCTTTTACTGCCACAGCCGGTATTGCCTGCGGGGCGAGGTGCTGCGCTACTTTGGCCAGGCCCAGCCCTTCGCTTCCTGCGGGGCCTGCTCGGTCTGTGCGCCCGACGCCTGCCGCGCGCCGGTGGCGTGCCTTGCGGCGCGCCCTGCCCACAGGGCCGCGCCGCCGGACGAGCGGGATCTGGACCAGGCACTGCTCGCCCAGCTCAAAGCGCTGCGAAAAACGCTGGCGGCCCGGGCCGGGGTGCCGGCTTTCGTGGTGTTCACCGACGCCACCCTGCGTTCCATGTGTGCCCGGCCCATCCGCACCCGGCAGGAGCTTTTGCAGGTGCCCGGCGTGGGCGTGCGCAAATGCGAGAGCTATGGCGACGAATTTTTGCAGCTGCTGCGCCGGCACGCAGACGGGGAGCAGTGACCTTTGCCCTGTTTCGCACGCAGCCCAGTGTATCCCAAAGCAGCGGCACACCGCCCCCGGTGCGCCGCACAAATACAAAAGGAGCGTATTATTATGCCGTTTATCCAGGTCAAAACCAATCTGCCGGTGAGCGAGGGCAGCGAAGACACCCTTAAGACCCTGCTGGGGCAGGCCATCGCCTCGCTGCCCGGCAAGACCGAGCAATGGCTCATGGTGGGCTTTGAGCCCGAATACCGCCTGTGGTTCCAGGGCACAAGCGAGCCCGCCGCCATGGTGGAGGTGTCGGTATATGGCGGGTCCTCCCCCGACCGGTACGACGAACTGACCGGCCGCATCTGCGACATTCTGGGCGGGGAGCTGGGGTTGGACCCGGCGCGCATCTATGTAAAGTACACCGAGACCCCGGACTGGGGATGGAACGGCTCAAATTTTTGACCCCTGCGCAGCGCCGCTTTTTTGTAAATGGATGACTTTTTTGCCCCAATGTGATAAAATGGCTGTGATTTTTCGGTCAAAGGTGTGAAAGAGGGCAATGAAGGAACAACAGCGCAGCCAATGGGCAAGCAAACTGGGCTTTGTTCTGGCCGCGGCGGGCAGCGCCGTGGGCCTGGGCAACATCTGGAAATTCCCCGGCAAGGTGGCCGCCTACGGCGGCGGGGCCTTTATCCTGTGTTATCTCGCCATCGTGGCGCTCATCGGCCTGCCGGTCATGCTGGCCGAGCTCTCGATCGGGCGGGCCACCCAAAAGAACGTGGTGGGGGCCTTCCGCCAGTTGGATCGCCGCTGGAGCTTTGCCGGCGGCATTGGCGTGGTCACCCTGTTTGTGATCATGAGCTACTACAGCGTGGTGGGCGGCTGGGTGCTCAAGTATGTGTGGGTCTACCTGACCGGTGCGGACTTTGGCGCGGGACCGGACCGCTACAGCGCCTTTTTTTCGGGCTTTATTTCCCAGCCGCTGCAGCCCCTTGTGTGGGCGGCCGCTTTTCTGGCGCTGTGCATCTATGTGGTGGTGCGGGGCGTTTCGGGCGGCATCGAGCGGGTGAGCAAGGTTTTGATGCCCTGCCTGTTTTTGCTGCTCATCGCGGTTGCACTGCGGGCGGTCACTTTGCCGGGCGCGGGCGAAGGGCTGCGGTTTTTATTCTCCGTGCAGCCGGGCAGCCTGACCGGCGACACCCTGGTGGGGGCACTGGGCCAGGCCTTTTTTTCGCTGAGCGTGGGCATGGGGATCATGATCACCTATGGCTCTTACGTGCCCAAAAACGACGACCTTTTTAAAAGCGCCGCTTCCATCTGCGCCCTGGACACGCTGGTGGCGCTGCTCAGCGCGGCGGCCATTGTGCCGGTGGTCTTTGTGACCCTGGGCCAAGAGGGGCTGGGCATGGGCGGCGGCTTTGCCTTTATGGCCCTGCCGGAGGTGTTTGCAAAAATGCCGGGCGGGCGGTTGTTCGGGCTTTTCTTCTTTGTGCTGCTGTTTCTCGCGGCCCTCACCAGCGCCATCAGCATTCTGGAAAGCTGCACCGCCTTTTTGATCGAAGAGTTTCACCTGAGCCGCCTAAAGGCCACCGGCCTGCTGGCCCTTCCTTTAATGCTGCTTGGCGCCGGCTATTCCCTGAGCCAGGCCGGCGGCCGCGGGATCAACCTGCCCTGGTTCGATTTTTCGGCCGGGTTCCAGTGGCTACCCATGAACGCGGTGATGGAAAAATTCACCGACAATTTAATGATCCCCCTGGGCGCGCTGTGCTTTTGTTTGTTCGTGGGTTGGGTGTGGGGCACAAAAAACGCCGCCCGGGAAATTGGCCCCCAAGGCGGCAAGCCGTTCCCTCTGGCGCGGCCCTGGGGGGTTGCGGTGCGCTTTGCGGCCCCGCTGGTGATCCTGGTGATCCTGTATTTCACCCTGGGCAAAGGGCAGGGGCTATCGTGACTTGTGAATTATGGCATAACGAATAGGAGGCCAAAATGGGCGATTTCCCCACTGCAGTCTACACCCGAAAGGAAAAGCGATTGCTGGGCGTCATCACGTCCTTTTACCTTTTTATATTTTTCATCGCATTCATCGACCGCTTTTTAATTTTCTTTCTGCTGACCGGCCAGGAATATTTTAATCCGATCGATTTGCCGAGAAAAATGAATTTGATTCCCTTTGCGACCATCGGCAAGATCAGATTTTTTTCGATGCCCGTACTGGGAAACATTCTTGCTTTTTTACCGCTGGGGCTTTTTATAAAGCTCTATATCCCCCAGATAAGGAAAGCCACCTGTGCACTGTTTTGTTTTTTGCTCCCGGCGGGCATAGAGGCAGCACAGTATCTGTTGGCAACGGGATCGCTGGATGTAGACGACTATATCCTAAATGTGTGTGGCCTTGCTTTGGGCGTTTTGCTTTACAACGCAGTTTTTGTGGCAACCCACCGCAACACGGCCACCGTCCAAACATTTTTTGTGAATACCGCGCTGGTTTTTCCGCCTTTTTTGGTCAGTTTTATTCGCTGTTTGCTCTCTGACAAACGGGACGCACACCTTAAATGGGTGGATCTGGCCGTGCACTTTGTCTATTTGATTGCAGTTTTCTTCATGCTGCGAGGTGCTGCAAAATGGCAGTATGTTTATATTGCCGCTGCCACGTTCTGTTTTGGCGTTTTCTTTTATATGTTCTTTGTAGCATGGGTCTGAAAAAGGAGAAAATTCGCTCCATCATGGAGGCAGAGCGGCTCCGCACCGCTACGAAAAGCTAACCAGCCCCATTTGTGATATCGTGTGCGGCGAACTGGAGCTGCCCCCCGCGCGCATCTACATGAAATACACCAAGATCCCCAACCGGGGGTGGAACAGTTCAAATTTTTAAGGGCAACGCTTTTCGGAGAAAGACTTCCCGCCTAATACCTATGAAAAAATGTCGAGCCGGTGAGCCAGAACGCAAAAAAGACTCCGGCCTTGAAATTTTGCAGGGCCACATGACCCAGTTGTTCGGCCTGGTGCTGCTGATAATGCAAAAGGGCTTCGGCAGCCTGGCCTTCCAACATCATCTTATCGGCATCTCTTCGCATCAGCTGTTCCAGGTTGCCGAAATACTGCCGCGTGCCCGGGTGAAAGCCGCCTTTGGGCCAGCCGAACACAGCAAAAAGCTTGTCCCATTGATTTTCCATTTTGTGTTCCTCTGATTTTTTCTCTTCCCTTAGAAATCCCACGAAAAATTCCCCAACAAGGCTTGGCCCAGTATAGCACAACCAAATCCCGGCGTCTTAATATTAAATGCTTTCATGTGAAATTAAACTGCAATACACGAAAAACTTGTAATGTAAAAGGTCAAAACCAGAGGGTCTGCCCAAGGCAGACCCTCTGGTTTTAATTTTCCACTCCCGCCGTGCAGCAGGCCGCGGGCTTCGCACAGGCCTTTCGGCAGGCCGCCCGGCCCCTGCGCCCGGCAGATACCGCCAGCAGCTGCAGCAGCAAAATACCCGCGGTGGAGAGCAGGTAAAGCAGCCGGATCTCGGCAAAGGGCGCGGCGCCCGCGATCCATTGGCTTGCCTGGGCCGCGCTTTTCACCGCGCCGCCCGCCATGGGGCCCAGCATCACCCCCAGGCCGATGGCCGCGGTGTAAAAGTTATCGTATACAATGCGGTTTTCCCGGGGCATCAGCTCATACCTCCGGTTGAACACCGCCACCGCAAACCCGGCGTTCGCCACCGACGACACCAAAAACGCCGCCGGGATGAACACCTGCCAGCTGCCCGGCCCGGCAAAGGCCATGAACAGCGTTTCGCCCGCAAACAGCCAAAGCGAGGCGGCAAGCGCCCTGCGATGGCCCCACCGGTCGCTGATCCTTCCCCAGATCCCCAGCCACACCACTTGCGGCAGCGAGATGAGCATGTACAGCGCGGTGACCGTTTGATACGGCAGCTCCAGATATTTTATCATGTATCCCATCGTAAAGCTGTCCGACACGTTGAGCAGCAAATAAAACGCAAGAATATAGGCTACAAACCCTAAAAAGCGCCGGTTCCGCACAGGCAGGCCCACCAGCTGGCGCAGCCGGCACCTTTGGGCGGGCTGCGCCTGCCGCCCACTGTCCGGCGTGCGCGCCAGCACCGCGACCTCGGCCGCGCCCAGCGCGCCCGCCGCCGCAAACAGCAGCGCAAACCCCCAATACTGCCCCTCCATCCGGTCCAGCCAGTACCCCCCGGCCACCGACAGCGCCACCGTGACCACCAGGGTAAAGGTCTGCCGCAGGGAGATATACCGTCCGCTGTTTTTTTCCTCCACAAAGGCCAGCATCCACTGGTTCAGCACCACAGTGGTCTGGGCCTGCAGTGTGAAGGCGACCAGCACGGCCGGCACAAACGCCGCCAGCCACAAACGCTGCGGAAGCACCGCCGGGATCGCGGCAATGACCACGGTGGCAAGGCGCGAGAGCACCGTCAGACCCAGGGCGAGCCGTTTTTTGCTGGAAAAGCGCTCCAAAAAAGCGGCGAACGCCAGGGTCAGCACCCCGCACAGGTTCAGCGCCACGCTCAGGTAGCTCACCAGCACGTCGCCCGCGCCCATCCAGATGGCGAGGCCGGTCAGGCACACCCCGCTGGTCAGATAGCCAAAGGCCGTTCCAAACGCCGCCTGCGCCAGAAAACGGCCCTGCGCTTTTGTGCCCGCCCCCGGCCCGTGGCTGCTGCTTTTCATATCGCTCACTCCTTTACAAGATGGACTTCGTCAAACATTTTTGCCGCAGTCAGCCATGCCATGCCGCTGTGATAGTCGTGCTGATGGTCGGCCGAATACAGCAGCTCGGCCAGCATGTTTTTGGGCAGAAGCGCCGTAAGCCCCTCGGTGAGGGCGCCCAGACAGTTTTTGCGGAAGCTGGCCCCCCCCAGCACCACATACCGGGGGTTCAGGATACCGCAGATCCACCCCAGAACCCGCACCACCAGCCGCGTGTATTGCGCGTCGCTCAAGGAGGGCTTCATCACCTCGTCCAGCAGGCGCTCGTCCTCCTGTGGAACAAGACCCAACTCCCCTGCAAAATTGTTGCAGCCCCGCACGATGCGCCCCCCCGCAATAAAGCCCGCGCTCACGCAGCCCTCCTCAAAATGCAGATAGGCCATGTTGGTGTTTTCGGCCCCTTCCCGGGGGAAGAGGTGCTCGTAGCAACGCCCCAGGCCGATGGCGGTGGCGTTCAGGTCGTTTTCCAGCACCACGGGCAGGCCGTACCGCCGGGCCAAGGTACTGCCCAGATCCGTTTTATGAAACTCCTCTGTATTTTTATCCTTTCGCAGCACGCACCCGCCCTCCACGATGCCGGGCACCCCCACCCCAATGGCCTTAATCTCTTTTTCCCGGGTCAGGCCGTCCAAAAAGGCAAAGATGGCCGCCTCCGCCATCCCATCCTCCATTTCCAGCGGCGTGGTCTGCAAAATTTGGCCGCACACATCCACCAAGAGGCCATAGGCCTCGCCGTCGTACAGGCACACGGCCGCTCCGTGGTAGCGGCCAGGCCGGAAGCCGTAGCGCTGGGCCTTGCGCCCCCCGCTGGAGGCGTCGAAGCCCAGGCTTTCAATCTCGCCGTTTTCCAGCATTTCGGCAAGCAGCGAGCGAACAGTGGTGGAGCTGATGTTCGTCTTGCGGGCGATCTCGGCCCGGGTTGCTGTGCCCTGGGCGGTGATCACCTTGCGGATCAGCGACAGATTCGCCTGTTTGAGCAGTTTTGGGCGGCCGTTTAAGGTATCCATAGTGGGGCTCCTTTCCTGGTCCTTGTTTTGTAACATCCTTTTGTAAGTTTATGATATAAGTATATGCAGCTTTTCCTTTCGTGTCAACCCCACGCTGCAAAATACTGAAGAACAGCGCCTCCCCAAAAATTGGGAAGGCGCTGTCTCCTTTTATTTTTTCGGGTCTGCCGGCCTGCCCGGGGCGGGGCCGCATTCTTTATCAGATCGCGCCGACCTTGGAGTAGACCTCCTGCAGGGACGCGCCGTTTTTCAGCCCGTCGCGCACCGTGTCCTCCTTTTTGATGGTCTCCATGGCCTTTTCCAGCACTTCATCCACAATGGCGGCCGGAATAACCGCCACGCCGTCGATATCGCCGAAAATATAATCGCCGGGGTGGATGGTCACGCCTTCCAGTGTCACGGGGATCTGGCACTCGTTGATCTCGCACCGGCCCTTGGAGGTGCGGGGGTCGCGGCCACCGTAGAACAGGGGGAAATCCATCTGGTGAAGCTGCTTTACATCCCGGGCGTAGCCGTCGGTCAGAACGCCCGCGCCCTTGCGGCCCAGCACGGCGGTGGCGAACAGCTCACCGAACACGGCGCAATTCTTTTCGCCGCGGATGACCAGCACGTATACCTCGCCTTCCCCCAATTGATCCACCACCCTGCACTGGGCGGTCAGGGGATCCGCCGGCATGGAGTACACCTGTGTCCCAATGCTGGTGAACGCCGGGCCAAAGATCACGGTATGGTCTTTCAGCGGCATCACCGTGCGGGCGATGGATTGGCTGCGGTAGCCCATGCCATCCATCACATCGCATAGAACGCCGGAATACATTTCTTTTTTCACGGTCTCCACGTCGTATTTCATTTTATAGTCCTCCTATTTTTTGCCGCAGCGCGGCGTCTTGGTCCATCCTCAATGTTTTGGCGTCACAGCCGGGCAGCCAGCTGGGCCAGCGTATCGCTGCCCACATGCTGGGGTACCAGCCAGCGCACCGTTTCAATAAAGCGTTTGTACTGCTTCGGGTCGCCGTTGACCGCCAGCTTTTCGCTTTCGGTGCAGAACACGGCGGTTCGGCTCATCATGGGCACCTTCACCCGTTGCACTTCGCTCCACCGGATCTCGCGGGTGCGCCCCAGCCAGGAAACCTGTACCAGCCGGTCGGCATAGGCCACGCTCTTTTTCATATAGCACCACAAAAGAACAAAGCCTCCGGTCACCCCGCACAGCGCGGCCAGGGCCGCCAGCAGGCTGTAGCTGCCGGGCCGTGTGCCGCCCAGGGTAGGGTCCGCCAGCTTGCCGCACAGCAAAAAACCGGCCAGTAAAAAGCACAGATATCCCAGCATGGCGGTCACGCCCGCCTCGTGCACCACAGCCTTTTCCTGGCCGTTCAGCGGGTAACGGCGCACCCGCAGCAGCACACCCACGGCGGCAAGCGCCAAAACGCACACGGCCGTGCTCACATAGAGCAGCATCATAACAATCCCCCGCAATCCATATAGCGCTCATACAGCTCCGCCGCCCTCTGCGGATGCCCGGCCTCCAGCATGACCACATTCAGCAAATAGGCCGAATAGGGCAAGCCGCACAGCGTTTCGGCAAAGGCCATGGCCGCGATCTCTTCCAGGCAGGCTACCCGGCGGCTGGCAGTCCCAAAGAGCAGGCCCTTGATGGGAACCTTCCTCTGCGGGAAAGGGTCCGGCTGGCCGGCTTCCAGGCTGTGGTACAGCTCGTGGGCAAGCAGCACCTCGCCCACGTCCACCGCCCCCAGCCATTGCCGCAGGCCCTCTTTTTCCATGAGCTGGTGGGTGGCCTGCACATTGTCCAGGTTCACCAGCACCCTGTCCGGCGGCTCAAAGCAGGCGAACAGCGCATAGTCCGCATCCACCTGGCCGTGGGCCCACTCCACCCGGAGGCCGTACCGTTCCGGCAGCTCCCCCACCGGCGCTTCGCCGTGTTCTGCGCGCACCTGCTGCGCCAGCCGGCAGCCGAACCGCCGGCTTTCGGCCGCCAGTTCGGCCCGCTGGGCAGCGGGGATACGCCCGGCCTGAGCCTCGCCCAAAAAAGCGATCTCCGTGATCGCCCCGGGGGGCAGGCCCATCAGGTTTTCCACATACGCACGGATCATTTGTTAAAAGACTTCCGTCTTGGCCGCGATCAGGATGATCGGCTCGTTTTCGTCCGCCTCCAAAAATTCGCTGCGCATAATGGTCTGGAGCTGTTCCAGGCTCAGGGTGTTGGAAAAGTCCAGCACCTTGCCGCCGATGCACAAAAAGAAGTCCGGCGTCATGACCATGTCGGTCTTATAGCCAAGCTGGGCATTCCACAGTTCGGCCACGGCCTCTTCCCACTCGCCGGCCTTGCACAGCCGGGCAACGGCGTCGCTGTTCTGCACCTTAATAAAGCCCCGGTGATCCACCAGGCGTACCTGCTGCTTTTCGCCCACCGTGCGGCCGAACACGTAAAAGATGTCGTTTTTGATCAGGGTCTCGACCTCTTCAGGTTTTGCGTGCATCGAGTCCGCGGCCAGACCGCGCGCCTCCTCCTCGCCGCATTTCAGCTGCAGGTCGGTGGTCTGCACCTCCGTACTGCCCAGTGCAATGGCCGTGATCTTGGAGGTCTGGGGGTCGATCTCGATCTGCACCTCAATGGTATCCGGCACCGCGCCGTTTTTCACGGCCAGGGTCGCCGCCTCTTTTTTGAGCTGGCGGATGTCCTCGGTGGTGGGGTTGGGGATCACGCGTTCCACCACGTCCCGCACCATGGCCAGCGCCACGCCGATGGAGCTGATCACCTCGGCATATTTGGGGATGCTGTAATTCAGCTGCATCTCCTTTGCCGTATAAGGCAGCAGGGCCGCTGCGCCGCCGCCCACGCCCACCAGGGTGATCTGATCCTTTTCAATGCGGTATTTCTCGGCAAATTCCTCGATCACCGGCTTGATTTTTTCGTAGGCCTTATCCAGGATCTGCCGGGCGCACTCCTCCACCGAAACGCCCATGTAGTCCGCCAGGGGCTTCATGCACAGGCGGGCGCTCTCCACATTGCCGTAAGAATAATCGGTCTCTTTTACCAGGCCCAGCACGTTGGCCGCGCAGGAGTTGGTAATGGTGACCCGCTTACCGCTTTTCAGCTTGATGCGCACGTAATCCTCGGGGTCGCCGGGCTTGGGCGAGAAAAACTCCAGCTCCGGCTCTTCGATCTCCCCGGTGGGGGTGTACACCGCATATTTCAGCCCGCCGATGTGGGCCGAGCGCGGACCCACATCCACCAAATGGCCGTTCGCCGCCCGCACCATCGAGCCGCCGGCCACGCCCAGCACCCGCACGTCCAGTGAGTTGATGTAGGTGCGGTGCCCGCCCACAATGGAATATTCCACCGCCGGGCGGCCGTTTTTGATCACGCCGATGTTGGTGCTGGTGCCGCCCACCTCAAAGTAGATGCCGTTCGAGGCCCGCAGATACATCAGCGCGCCCATGACCGACGCCGCCGGGCCGGAGAGCATGGTGAGCACCGGGCGCTTTTTCATCTCGGTGATGTCCATCACGCCGCCGTCGCCCCGCATGATCATCAGGGGAACCTTAATGCCCGCCTTGCGCACGCTGCTTTCGGTGCTCTCGGCGGTGTTCATCATCTTGGGCAGGATGCTGCCGTTGATGGCTGCGGTGCGGGTGCGCCGGGTCAGGCCATACAGCTTGCTGATGTCCGACGCCACCGAGGCCAGCATGCCCTTTTCCTGGGCTGCCTCGCGCACCAGAAGTTCTTCCTTCAGGTCGTCCACGCCAAACGCCTTGCTGCCCGCAATCACCGTGGCGCCCTGGGCCTTGAGCTCGTCGATGGCTTTGCCCAGGCTCTCTTTGTTCACATCCTTTACCTTCATATAGGTGTGGCAGGTCTCAATAAAGCGGCCGGTCCCCAAGTCAATGGCGGGGATATTCGTCTGGCGTTTGGCCAGCATGGCCTCCAGCCCGCCTGCCCCCATACCGATGATCCCCACCTTGGCAACGTCGCCCTCCAGCAGGGCGTTGGTGGCCTGGGTGGTGCTGTGGGCAATAAAAACCACGTCGTCCGGGTCGATCCCGTTTTGGGTCAGGCATTTTTCAAAGCACTCGATCACGCCCGCCGCAACGCCCATGGGGTCGTCGTGGCTGGTCATCACAATGCTTTCGCCCACGATCTCGTGGGTGGCGTTGTCCAGCGCCACCGCCTTTGTATGTGTACCGCCGACGTCAATGCCGACACGGATGCTTCTCTTTTCCATATGTGTTTCTCCTAACCGCGTGGATTCTCTGCGCGCCGCCGTTTGCGGCTGGGGCGCGCTTTTCAGATCGTTTTTTCTGCACAGCCGTGCGGGGCGGGCGGCAAAATGCCCGCCCCGCATGGCCGCAAAATAGCCTGCGGCTATTTTTTATGCAAACTGTGGGATGTTGTGCACTGCAAAACAAAAAGGCCGGTCCTCAATCTGTTTTGGGAAGCGCGCGTTTCAGCCGGTTCAGGCGGCAAACATGAAATATGCTACCATTTCCAGAATGAACGCGCAGGGCAGGGCATAGACCAGGGTCTGCTTCATGTACTCTTTCGTGCTGATCTTGGTGTAACCAATGGCCCACAGGTTCCAGGACTGGGTGGGGCACACATTGGTGTTCACGGTGCAGCACTGGATGTAGAACAGGGGATACAGTACGGTCAGGGGGTAAATTCCGGTGGCGGCCACAATGGCAAAGGTGGCGGCGCCGGCGCCCCAGATGGTGAGCGGGCCGCGGAACAGTGACATAAAGCTCAGCAGGCCGAACACCAGGAAGATCAAAAAGGCGTTGCTGGGAATGATGGGCGACACGATGGGCGCGAGCAGGTCCTTGCAGGCGCCGGCAGCCTTGATGAACATCTGCAGAAACATCAAAAAGCCCAGCACCAGGCCCACGTCGGCCACGCCGTCGTGGAAGGTTTTTTGCAGCACTTCGCCCAAATTGCCCCAGCTCTTGAAGTAGCCGGTCCAGGCCAGCGCCCAGAGCACCGCAATGATGATGGCGGGAATGGCGGAAACCTTGAACGCCACCGACAGGGTGACCGGCAGGATCGGGGTCAGGCAGGCCAGCAGGTTCACGTTTTTGCCTTCCAGCGAGCCGGACGCCGCAGCCCAGGCTTTTTTCTTCGCGCCCTTGCGGGTGGCGAACAGAACCATGAGCACAATGCTTATAAAGTGAATTACAAACGCCACCAGCGCAAAGCTGTACCAGCCCTCAAAGCCGTACTGCTGGTCGTTCACCACCATGGTGCCGGCGGCCTGGGTGAGCAGCGAGCTGTTGAAGTAAAGGCCGCAGCCCACGGACATGGTAAAGGTGGCGGCTGCCAAGGGCTTGGGAATACCCAGGCTCAGCAGAATCGGGAACACGATTACGCCGATGGCAACCACGGCGCCCACGCCGTAAGCGGTGGTAAAGATCAGGCTGGTCACCAGCGCCAGAAGAATGGTGGTCACGGCGGGCTTGTCGCCGCCCAGCTCCACCGCCTTGCGGATGATGGTGCGCGCAATGCCGGTTTCTACCAGGATGCGGCCGAACCAGGAGCCAAAGATGATGTTCACGGCTGTTGCGCCAAAGCCCTGCGGGCCGTCGTTAAAGATGGTGGTGTTCACCGTTTCCCAGGTGATCGCCCCGCCCACGGCGCCAAGGCCGCTCCACAAAACGGCCATCACGAACAGGCCGAGCATCAGGTTTCCGCCCTTGGCGGCATAAACAATAAATGCCAGATACGTAACGAGCAATAAAATACCAATGATCGTTTGCATAATTTCCTCCTTTTGGTTCCAAAGCCAAACATGAGTTCCGACCCAGAACCTCTTTTTGGTCTGCTTGCTTAAAAGCGTTCATCCCACCGGCAAAGCAATGTCGAGCTCCAATCTGATCGCTTACCGCCCCCTCTCGCCGGGTTTGTCTAAAAAGAGCAAACCCTGTTGTTTTGTGTTTGTGTACCGGTTTCAAAAACTTGAATAAAAAAACTGTGTCAGCATTTTTCGCGGAACGATTGCCAGATGTGCTTGGGATTGGCCGAGGTCCTTTGGGAAAAGCTGAGCCACAGGATTCGCGGAAATTATTTGGTATTTTATAATATATTTCGCAAGTTTTCAACAAAACTTTTGACGCTTTTATCATATCACAACATTTTTTCTTGTCTATCCTTTTTCCCAATTTTCAGAATAATGAACAATTTTAGAACACACTTTTTGCGCCAAACCACGAAAAATCGGCTTTTTACAGTTATGTTTACCGGTTAAGTTTGACTTTGACAAGTCGGAATGTTATAGTGTGAGTGGAAATCCTGTGCCACACTTGTGGTCCCGGGCGTTTTTTTGCCCGCAGAGGCATAGTCTTATGAAAGGGGGCCCGCCTGTGAAAGCGAGTCGCAAGGTAACCATCTCCGACATTGCCGCCGCTGCCGGCGTTTCCAAAACCACGGTTTCCCGTTTTATCAATGGCCGCAGCGACCTGATGAGCGAAAAAACCTGGGAGCGTATCCGCGCCGTAATCGAGATGAGCAACTACCGCCCCAGCGACGCGGCCCGCAGCCTGAAAAGCCAGCGGACCCGCATGATCGGGGTGCTGATTTCGGACATCTCCTCCCCCTTCTCCTCGGCTGTGGTGCTGGGCGTGAGCGATTACCTGGACCGAAAGGGCTACACCCCTATTTTTGTAAACTGCGACGACAGCGCCGAAAAAGAAGCCCATTATCTCTCCTCCCTGCTGGCCAAGGACGTGGACGGGCTGCTGGTAAACCCATCCAGCCAGGAAAACCCGCAGCTCATCACGCTGGCCTGCCAAGGAATGCCCATCGTACTTTGCGACCGCTATGTGAACAACTATCAGTTCGATATTGTGACCGGCGAGTATGAGCGCTCAATGGAAAATGCCGTGGCTCATTTAAAGGAACAGGGCTATACCCGCCCCGCTTTTTTCACCCAGCGCTGGGAGCATAACTCGGTGCGTCACCAGCGCCGCCAGGGATATCTGAACGCCATGCAGCGGCTTTACGGGGCCGACGCCGGCGGCGATGTGTACCTGGTGAGCACCCACAATCCCGTCAGCTTTGAAAACGCGTTGGACCGCTTTCTTTCCAGCCTGCGCCCCGGCGACATTCCGGCCATTGTGGGCGTGAACAGTGTCACCACCATGCACACGCTCAACCTGCTCAAGCGGCGCGGCCTGCGCATGCCAGATCAGATGGGCCTGTGCGGCCCCGAAGACTGGGACTGGTCGCCCCAAATGAACTGGCCGCAGCTTGTGGAACCCAACGTAACCACCCTGATGGTCCATGCGCGGGAGCTGGGCGCCACCGCCGCGCGGCTGCTTTTGCGCCGCATTGAAACGCCCGAGCTGCCTGCCCAGCAGGTGCTGCTCCCGTGCGAGCTGATCGTGCGAGACTCCACCCGTCTGTCACAAAAGAGGTAGATCGTTTTTTCGTTTTGAGTATAAAATCCCCGGCACAGAACCTGTGCCGGGCTTTTACAACCAGTTTTTGTGTATCGGTTTCCGCCCTTTTTTCTTAAATTTATACCCAGTTTGTCTGCATCTGTTTTGAATGGAGGAATTTTGAATATGTCCAAAGGAATTCTGTTGGCCGGCGAACCGATGGGGCTGTTCATTGCGCAAAACAAAGCCCCCCTCGAGGACGTGACCGGCTATTCCATGGCCCTGGCCGGCGCCGAATTCAACGTGGCCATCGGCATGAGCCGGCTGGGCCATACCGTGGGGTATCTTACAAAGCTTGGCAACGACCCCTTTGGCAAGCGCATTGTAAAGATCATGAACCAAAACAACATTTCCACCGAGCTTATCACCCACACGGACGAGCGCACCACCGGTTTTATGCTGAAAAGCTCTGTGGAGCAGGGCGACCCCGAAATTTTTTATTACCGCAAGGGCAGCGCCGCCTCAACCTTGAGCGCGGGCGACGTGCACGCGCTGGATTTTGCCCGCTACGATACCCTGCACATGACCGGCATCCTTCCTGCCTTGAGCGACAGCACGCGCGAGGCCACCGCCGCCCTGCTGGAAAAAGCCCGCGAAAACAAAATGCTTTTTTCCTTCGACCCCAACCTGCGCCCTCAATTGTGGGGTGACCGGCAAAAAATGATCGATTACATGAACCGAATGAGCGGCGAGTGCGATATCTTTCTGCCCGGCGTGGCCGAGGCCGGGATCCTTTTGGAAGAGCACCGGCCCGAATACATCGCTGAAGCTTACTTAAAGCGCGGCGCAAAGACCGTGATCGTAAAATTGGGGGGTAAGGGCGCTTATTACGCAAGCTCCTCCTCCAGCGGTTACGTGGCCGGTTTCCCGGTGGAAACGATTGTGGATACGGTGGGCGCAGGCGACGGCTTTGCCGCAGGCGTCCTTTCCGCCCTGCGCGAGGGGCTTTCACTGGAGGATGCGGTGCGTCGTGGAAATGCCATCGGCGCCATTCAGGTCATGAGTTTGGGCGACAATGACGGCCTGCCCACCCGCGAAGAACTGGACGCCTTTATGAACGGCAAAAAAGATTGGAGGAAAGAACATGTCTGATTGTTTTAAGAGCCTTGAAGCGATAGGGATCATCCCCGTCGTTGTGATAAACGACGTTGCGGGCGCGGTGCCCCTGGCCCGTGCCTTGGTGGAAGGGGGCATTCCCACCGCCGAGGTGACCTTCCGCACCGAAGCGGCTCCTGCCGCCATCGCGGCCATGGCGCAGCAGGTGCCGGAGCTTTTGGTGGGCGCGGGCACTGTGACCAGTGCAGGGATGGCCCGGCAGGCCGTGGAGGCAGGCGCCAAATACATCGTGAGCCCCGGTTTGAATCCGGCGGTAGTGCGCTGGTGCCTGGAGCACCAAGTGCCGGTGCTGCCGGGGGTTGCCACCCCCACCGAGGTGGAGGCCGCCATGGAGCTTGGCCTGACCACGCTGAAATTCTTCCCCGCTGAACAGAACGGCGGTGTGAAAATGCTCAAAAGCCTCGCTTCGCCCTACAAAACCATTCGTTTTATTCCCACCGGCGGCGTGGGAAAGGAAAACCTGAACGAGTATCTGGGCCAGCCCAATGTAGCCGCCTGCGGCGGCAGCTGGATCTGCCCGCCCGCACTGGTGGACTCCGGCGACTGGACCGGCATCACGCGCTTGTGCCGGGAAGCCGTGGCCGAAATGCACGGCTTTCAGCTGCTGCACATCGGTCTCAACAGCCGCGACGAGCAGGAAGCCCGCGCCAACTGTGAGGCGTTTGCCGGCCTGTTCGGCTTCCCGGTGATTGAACTGCCCGGCGCTTTTTTTGCCGGCACTGCCATGGAGGTGGTCAAAAGGCCCTTCCTGGGCGAAAAGGGGCACATCGCCATCAGCACCAACAGCGTGGAGCGGGCCATGGCCTGGTTCGAACGCCGGGGCTGCAGATTCCGCGCCGAGGGCGTCGCCCGCGACGAAAAGGGGCTGATCGCGGTGTATTTTGAACAGGAGGTGGGCGGCTTTGCGCTGCATCTGCGCCGCAAGCCGTAACCCCTTCTTCCTTGCGGGGCCGTGGCGGCAATGCAGCCCACCCGCTGTGCATCATTCTGATTTCAGGGCAATCTTGCAGTAAAAAAGGGGCGGTGTTTTGTGGCTCTTGCGGCGATCCTGATGGAGCAAACGGTGGTCATGTGCCTGTTTTTGCTGCTGGGCTATCTGATGGGAAAGCTGGGCTGGGTCACTCAGAAGGGCAGCGGCGAGATCACGAACCTGCTGGTGCGCATCGTTGTGCCGGCGGCGATCATCAATTCCTTTTTTGTGGAGCGAACCCCGGAACGCCTGCTTCAGTTCGGGGTTTCGGCGGCGCTGATCTGCGCAGCGGCACTGCTGTCCATGGTGTTGTCGCAGATTATTTTCCGCAGCCATCCGGTGGAAAATTTCGGCGTGGCCTTTTCCAATGTGGGTTTTATCGGCATTCCGCTGATCACTGCCGTTCTGGGCGAAAAGGCGGTGTTTTATATCGCCTTTTATTCCGTGTTGGTGGGTGTGCTGCAATGGACCTGGGGCGTTTACACCATCACCGGCGATAAGCAGCATGTGAGCCCCCGCAAGATCCTTACCAACCCTGCCACCATTGCCATGGGGCTTGCCCTGCTGGCCTTTCTGCCCGGCTGGGGTACCCGCCTGCCCGGTGTTCTGACCCGGCCGGTCTCCATGATGGCGGCGGTGAACACCCCGCTGGCCATGGTGGTCATGGGCTGCTACCTCGCCGGGGCCGACCTGCGTTCGGTCTTTTCGGACCGGTTCAACTGGTGGGCCAGCTTTGTGCGGCTGGTGCTGATCTCGGCCGCCACGGCGGCTCTGTTCTGCCTTGTCCCCCCCGCCTTTGCCGAGGCGCGCACCGCGGTGTTCATCGCGGCCATCACCCCCATCGGGGTGAACACCGCCACCCTGGCGCACCTGTTCGGAAAAGACAGCGCCAAGGCGGTGGCCATGGTTTGCCTTTCCACCATTTTGTCGGTCTTCACCATGCCGCTTATGATGCTGCTGGCAGGCTGGCTTTGGGGCTTGTAGGGCAGGGTATCAAACAATAAAAACCAGGGCGCGGCAAAAGTTGCCTGCGCCCTGGTTCTTATTTTGTATTCACCCCTTTGGCCCTTATCCCGGCCGCGTCATCAGATACATGGTAAAGTTCGCGGTGGCCAGCAGTTCGCCCCTCTGGTTGAACAGCTCCACCCGGTTTACCGCGGTCTGGCCGCCCTTGTGCTGGGTCGCGGCCTCCACCCGCACTGTGTCGCCGGGCCTTGCCCCTTTTATATAGTTGATCCCGGCCTGCAGAGTCACGTTCGGCACCCCATAGGTGCAGGTGACCATGCCCGAGCAGGTGTCGCACAGGGCATAAAGCCAGCCGCCATGGGCATTTCCGTATAAATTCAGGCTGTTTTCGGTCACGGGCGCCGTGGCGGTGATCTGCCCTGTTTCACACCGCACCACCTCCAGCCCTTCAAAACAGACCAGCGGTTTTACGTGCTGCGCAATGGCGGCGCGCATCTCTTGTTCGGTCATGGCGTTTCTTCCCTTCCTCTTTTCGCTGCCGCTCATTGTACCACATTTTACTTCGCACTGCAAAGCAGGCCGGAAAATTTCCGGCCTGCTTTGCTGCTGGCCCGATTTTATCAGTGCCTATTCGCTCTCGCTCAAACGGGCCAGCAGCGCCTTTGCGTCCCCGATCACCTGCGCGTCACCGCCCGCGCGTTCCAGGGCCAGGCGCGCCAGCCGGGCAGCCTCCGCCATGCTTTTTTCCACACCCTCGCCCCGCTCATACAAAAGAGCCAGGGCCAGGGCGCAGTCGCCGCCGGCGCGGCATTTCTCCACCCCGCGGCGGTAGCATTCGGCCGCGCGGTCCAGATCGGGCGGGCCGCCTTCGCCCTTCTCGAAGCATTCGCCCAAGTTGAACCAGGCCATGTCGCTTCCCTGGCCGCCCGCCTTTTCATACAGTGCCCGTGCTTTTGCGAGATCCTGCTGTACTCCCTTGCCGTAGCGATAGCATTCGCCCAGGTTATTCAGCGCATCGATCCAGCAGGGGCGGCCGGGCCACTCCTGATCCGCCAGCGCCTGATACCACCGCACGGCCTCCTCGGGGTTCTGGGGGCAGCCAAGGCCCTCATCGCAGCACAGGGCATAATCGAACTGCGCCTCCGGGCTGCCCGCTTCGGCTCCTTTTTTATACCAGCGCACCGCTTCGGCCTCGGCTTTTTCTGCGCCGATTCCGTACAGCAGGCATTCCCCCAACTGGTCCATCGCTTTGGCGTTGCCTTTCTCTGCGGCTGCCCGGAACAGCTCCACCGCGCGCACCGCGTCCCGCTCCACCCCAAAGCCCTCCCGATAGCAGCAGCCCAGATCGCACAAGGAGCTCACATAGCCTCCCTCCGCCGCGCGGCGGAACAATTCGGCCGCACGCTGCGCCCGGTCCGGGCCGTTCGCGCCCGGCTGCCCCATTCGGTAACACCATGCAAGGTTGTGCATGGCCCGCAAATGCAGCTGCTCCACCGCCTTTTTGTACCACTCCACCGCGCGCTCGGGGTCACGGGGCACGCCCACGCCAGAATCGTAGCACCAGGCAAGGCTGCACTGCCCATCGGCGTCGCCCGCCTCCGCAGCGCGGGTGTAATAGGCCACCGCCTTTTTTTCATCTTGCGGGGTGCCAAGGCCCATCTCGTAAAAATAGCCCGCGTTGTACACCGCCGAAATGTGCCCCTGCGCCGCAGCCTGCAGGTACTGGTGCAGGGCGGCCGCATAATCTTTTTCCACCCCCAGCCCGCGCTCGTAGCACACGCCCAGGCTGAACTGGGCCGCGGCATAGCCCTGCTGAGCCGCGGCGGCAAAGCACCCCGCAGCCCTTTTCATATCCCGTTCCACCCCGCGGCCCCGCTCAAACAGGCTGCCCAGCAGGTACTGCGCCCGCATCATGCCCTGCCCCGCTGCCTTTGTGAGCCAGGCGGCGCCCCGGGCCGGGTCTGGCGGGCAGCCGGGTGCGCCCACTACATACAGCGCGCCCAGGTTGCACTGCGCGGGGGCGTAGCCCCTTTCGGCCGCCTGGACGTATAGTTCCAGGGCCTGTTCAGGGGCCCTCTCCACCCCCTCGCCAAACTCATGGCACCACCCCAGCATGCACATGCTCCACTCATCGCCCAACGCCGCCGCCTGTTTCAGGGGCGGCAGGGCCTCGTTCCAGTTCACCGGCCGGGCGGCAAAGGCCGCTTTCGCCCGCCGCGCCAGCTGTTCCCGCTCACCTGCATCCAAAATCATATTTGTTCCCTCTTTTGTCGTTTCTTGCGGGTCCGGCCCCGCCGCCTGGGCAGCAAGGCCCCTGTTTTTCCCAAATTGCTCTGCGCACAGCCGCTTTCATCACTTGTTGCCAGCGTGCCTGCCGCTTTTTATTTTTCCAGCCCCAGATTCTGCAATATCTCCCGGTAGCGCCGGGTCGCAAGCTCGCTGGGCTCGCCCTTTTTACAAAATTCCATTTTAGCCAGCTTTGGCACCACTCGCTCCACCACCATCTGCCCCCGCCTTGTTTTTGCGCGCAGCGCTTCGAACGCCTGCATAAACCGCTCGTCCCTCCGTGCCTTTTCATAAAATGAGAGCACATAGACGTAATAGAACAGATTGTAATTTCGGAAGGGGTATTCCACCTGCATAAACAGTGAACCGATTCCGTAGTGGCATGGCCCCAGGGGCTTGCGGGTCACCCAGTGGGCCAAAAGAAATTCCACCGCATCGTCCAGTGCGTTTTCCTGCGCGCTGCCCGGGGCATAACGAAACAGATCCAGCGCCAGCAAGGTGGGATACGGGTTGGAGGCCTCGGTTTCAGGGCCGCGCCCGTAGCTGAATTTGTTGCACCGCCAGCCTCCGTCCGCCCATCGGTCTGCCAGCAGCTGGCGAAAGGTAGCCTGCAGCCGCTCGTCCCCCGCATAGCCCAGCCGGCAGAGCGTCAAGGCCGCCCAAATGGTTTGGCAGGGGTAGATCGCTCCCTGCGGGTAAACGCGAAAGCGCCCGTCCGGCCGCCAGGCGCCCAGGATCAGCTGCGCAGCGGCGGGCAGGGGAGGGTCGGCGGGTGAAAGGCCCAGCTCTAACAGATAATCCACACATTCCAGGGTAGAAAAAGGCGCGCCCTTGAGCAGGCGGCGGTCCGCCGTAGCCCAAAGCGCCCCGCCATTGTTCCCCTGGCGGGCCAGGATCACCGCAACATCGGCGGCATAGCGCTCTTTTGTTTCCATTCTGCTTTCCCCTCCGGCCGTGCTGCGGTGGCTCCGCAATAAAGCCTGCACGTATTCCGCTTCTCTTTTTCTATTCTACACGCTCCCCGCCGAAAAGAAAACCCGCCTCTGCCATTTTGGCAGAAACGGGGTATCCTTTTCTGTGCGGGCCGCGGGCCTTGGGATCAGAGCGCAAAGGTATATTGGTACACATTGTACAGGCTAATGCCCATGATGACCACCATCAGCCCCATGAACAGTTTGTCCACGGCGTGGTTGTCCATACGCTTGTTGAACACGCGCCCCAGCATGCCCCCGCCGATGCCGCCCGCCACCATCAACAGCAGGCTGAGCCAGCCAAAGGTGGGCACCGACCGGGTGACCAGGGTGGCCAGCAGGCTGGTCACCTGGCTGATCAGGATCACATACAGGCTGTTCTGAGCGGCGGTTTTGGTGTCCATGGAGAAAAAGAAGTAGAACACCACCAGGTTGATGGGCCCCCCTCCGATGCCCAAAAAGCTGGACATGATGCCCAGTACAAGCCCAATGGCCAGGCACACCCATGCCTTGAAGATGCGCCGGGTACGGATACGGCTTTTGTTCAAGGTGTACAGCATGGTGGCCAGGGTGATCGCAAACAGGCACACGGCCTGCACCGCGCCCGCCGTTTCGGCAAAACGCGCGCTGATCGCGCTGAACATCTGCTTGCCCACCACACCGCCTACGGCTGCGCCGATGGCCAGCGGGGTGCCCACCTTCAGATCGACCCTGCTGTCGCCCGCCCGCATGGACTTGGTGACCGAATAGCAGCTCATAGCCAGCACCGTGCAGCCGGACAAAAAGCTCACGGTGGCCACGCTGTCCAGATGAAACAGGTCCAGCGTGGGTTTGATGATCACCCCGCCGCCAATGCCGCAGATCGCCCCTGCAACGCTGGCTAACAGGCTGATGATAAAATATGCGAGTACCTGCATCGGCCCCGCCTCCCCTCTTTATGGTACGCTTGCCCGCCTCAAGCCAATGGCCTGGGCGTTAAAGCAGCGGTTGCCGGGCCCAGAGGGCCCGGCAATTTTTTGCTTTTTCAGCAACAGCCGCAGGGGTGGTTGCCGTATTCGTCCATGCAGTCCTCCGCGGGATTTTTCATGCACAGATGAACCGCGGCCAGCTTGAAGGTCCGGGGCAGCGCCAGGATGTTCGGCGCGTCGCCCACAAACTTTTTCTTGGCGTCGGCCAGAGCCTCCTCAAAGGTCGCGCGGGTCTTCAGGCCCATGCTGCGGGCAATGCCCGGCTCCTCGGCGCCCACGATGTAAATGGCGCTGGTGTTCATCTCGGCGATATGGCCGCAGCTCATCATGGAAAAACCGTGGAACGGATGGAATGCATTGGCAAACCGGTATTTGCGGATGTATTCCTCGTTGGTGGCATAATACTCGCCCAGCCGGTTCATATCCGGCAGAACATTCATGTGATCGTGCTGGAACTCCTCCCACTCCTCGCGCAGGTAGGGCCACAGCTCATCGTGGAAATAGCCGTTGCAGATGGAGGAACAGAGAATCACACACCTGTCGCTCATAACCCGCTTGAAGCGCAGCACCTGGGCCGACAGCGCCTGCATCATCATGATGGGGTTGGTGCCCATGCCGTCGCCGTAGTGAAATTTCTGGGGCATGCCGAACACCAACACGTCGTACTTTTTTTCGGCCCAATGCACATAGGTGCGCTTATCGGCCAGCTTCCAGCTCTCGGGCATCATTTCGGCCGCATAACCGGAATAAATGGCGATCTGGCGGCTGTTGGTATCCAGCACGGCGTCGCAGCAGAAGAAAGGGTGCCCCATCTTTTCTTCCATCAGCATGCCAATCTCATTGAACTTGCTGCGCATCAGGCTGCCGCCGTTCACGGGGGTGAAGTCCGGCCGGTGCATGACCTCGGGCACATGGTGGCTGGCAATGCTGCGCCAGTTGGTAATGCCGGTGGCGCAGTGCTTGTAGCCCCCGGAATACCCGCCGTAAGGGTTCCCCTGCACATGGCCGATCAGGATGGGCAGGTCGGCCTCGAACACGGTTCTGTTCATGCACACCGGGTCGCCGCGCTTGGTGGCGCCCAGATCGATCATATTGTCCGGGTCCTCCGAGTCGTGGCTAGTCATCTGGTGGGTGGGCCAGAATTCACCAAACAGCTCGTCGCCGAAAATGGCGCGGTAATCCTCCGGCTTTGCGCGGGGGTGCAGGCCGTTGGAAATGATAAAGCGCACATCCTCTTTTTTCACGCCCGCGGCGTACAGCTCGCGCAGGATGTATTTGATCGAGAGCTTGCGGTGGCTGGTGGCCTGTTCGCCGCCCTTGACCCGGTCGGGCACAATGAACGCCACCTTGGCCCCGGGAAACGCCAGCTCGCTCAGCGGTTTCATGCCGATGGGGCGGCGCAGGCTTTCCAGGTAGGCTTGTTCCAGTTTGTCCTCGGGGATATAGGCTGGGTCGGCCACGGTGGTGCCCGGAATGAACACATCGGTGTTGTCCGGCAGTTCAGCGCTCAAAAGGCCCTGGCCATACTCAAAATCCAGTTTCATGGGTGATTCCTCCTTTTCTCTCGGCCGGCGCGGCTTTTGCGCCGCGCTGGCTTGTTACTTGCCCAGGTACAGGCGGATGATCTCCAGGTATTCCTCGGGGTAAAAACCGATCTCGCCGGCAAACCGGGTCAGGGCGACCAGGCCGCCGTCGATCTCGGGGATGGAGGCCAGCATTTCGGCGTTGTCGGTTTTCAGGCCGCCGCCGTACACCACCGGCAGCCCGCCCGTGCGCTCTTTCACAAAGCGGGCGATCTTTTGGATGTAGGGCCGGTCGGCGGGGGTCTTGCCGGGGCCGATGCTCCAGATCGGCTCGTAGGCAATGGCCACCTGGGCCTTGTCCACCCCTGCAAGGCCGACGTCCAGCTGTTCGCCCAGCACCTCCTGCCAGCGCTCCTGCTCCTCACTCTTTTCACCGATGCAGTACAGCACCTTCAGGCCCTGGGCCGCGGCGGCCCGGATCTCCTGGTTCAGCAGCCGGTTCACCGCGGCGGTGTCGGCAACGCCCGCCTCGGCCAAAACGCCGTTTTTGTCGGCCCGCTCCTCGCAGTGGCCCACCAGCACCCAGCCGCAGCCCATTGCCTTGGCAATGGAGGCCGGGCGGTTGGTTGTGAACGCGCCGAAGTTGCCGCCCACCGCTGTGTCGGCGCGGTACACACCCTGGCAGCCCAGCTGCACCGGGCTGTTCTCACACAGGGCGGCCCCCGCGCTCAAAAGGTGCGCCTCGGGAAAGTACTGCACAAACTCCACTTTGGCCGGATCATATTGCTTGAGGGCCTGCTGGGTGCTTTCCACGATTGCGCGCGCCCAGCCTTCCACCGGGGCCAGCCGGTTCACCCCGCCGTACTGGGGGGGGACGTCGAAGCGTTTCAGGTTCAAAAAGATGTATTTCATGCGGCACTCTCCTTTTTTGTTCGGGTTGCAACACGCAGCGATTCCCGCGGCCGGAACGGGCTTCCGGCCGCGGGCGCCGCTTTTTTCTTCAGATTCCGGCCTTGCGGTAGCGCTCGGCCATCTCCGCCAGGGTCACACGCTCCACCAGGGGGGCCTTGCCCACGCTGCCGAACTCCACAATCAAGGTGCCCACCACTTCCCTGACACCCCGCTCGATACAATCCACAATGGCTGCCACATCTGCGTCGGGCACGCTTCCATACATCACGGTATCCATGATGGGGGGAAGGAAGGCCCGCGGGTCAAAGGCGCTCTTTTTTTCTTCCAGCAGTTTGTAAATGCCCCCCACCGACGGGCTGCTCTGCAGCTCGGGCCGGTTGCTGAACAGCTCTTTCATATTGCGGGTCACGGCCAGCCGGATATCAGTGTCCACATTGATCTTGCCGATGCCGCACCCCGCCGCTTCTTTCAGCTGAGCCAGGTCGATGCCGTAGGCGTTCTGGATGTCGCCCCCCAGGGCGTTGATCTCCTTTACGATATACTGGGGCACAGTGGAAGAGCCATGGCTTACCAGCACACAGAACAGCCCCTCGTGGCGCAGGCACTCTTTGGTTGCGATGGCGATCTCCTTGCGCAGCTTCGCGCCCTTGCCCTTATTGGCGCCATGCATGGTGCCGTAGCTGATGGCCAGCGCGTCCACCTTGGTCTTTTTCACAAATTCCACCGCATCCAAAGGGTTTGTATAGGTGGAGCCGGCGCTGAACACATGGTCCTCCACGCCTGCCAGCACCCCCAGCTCGGCCTCCACGGTCACGCCGCGCTCGTGGGCATATTTGACCACCTCGCGGGTGAGCTCGATGTTTTCTTTAAAAGGCAGCGACGAACCGTCAATCATCACGCTGGTGTAGCCGCCCGCAATGGCCGCTTTGCAGGATTCAAAATTGCGGCCGTGGTCCAGGTGCAGCGCCACCGGGATGGGGCTGGCCTCGCCGTATTTTTTTACCGCGGCGCCGATGTTTGCGGCACCCTTGATCTTGTCCTCCAGCGTGGCGTTCATAAAATCGGTCCGCCCGCCCATAAAGCCATTCGCCAGGTCGGCCCCCTGCAAAATGGCCGGCGAACGGAACATCTCGTGCACCTCGATGGCCGCTTTTGCCTGGGCTACGGCGTTCACATTGAACGCGCCCTGGGCATATTCGTATTTGTCGGTCGCTTCCAAAATCGCGCGCAAAGGTACCAGCATTGTCGTTTCCTCACTTTTCTGTTCATTTGCCGCGCCGGGCGCAAAACCGCAGGCGCGGGGCTTATCCCACGCCGCTTTCGCACTGTTTGCTGTGTTTAGAATAGCGCAAAACGGCGGCGGTTACAAGGGTTTTAAGTAAAATATATACACGTGTGTACATTTTCGTCCTTTTGCACAAATCAGGGCGTGGAGGGAAAATCGTTTGCCCTCTCCGGCGCGGGCCGAAAGGGTGCCCTGTCACAGCGCGCTCACCGGGGGTTCCGCCCCGGTTTGCCCAGCGCGGCAAACATGCTGCGCTTATATTCCTCCACGCCCTCCTGGTCGAAGGGATCCACCCCCAGCAGCCGGCCGCTGAGCGCGCAGCTCACCATAAAAAAGTAAAAAAGCTGCCCAAAAGCCCGCTCGTCGATGCGGGGCAGCCGCAGTTGCACACAGGGAACCCCGCCCGCGTCGTGGGCCTGGACCGTGGCCTTTTCGGCCGCTCGGTTGATGTTGGCAAAATCCATACCGTCCAGATAATCGAACCCGTCGCCGAAATCCGGGTCGGGCCGCACCTCCAGTCGGGCGCCGGCATCGTCCACCATCAAAAAGGTTTCCATCATGCAGCGCAAGCCGTCCTGCATGTATTGGCCCATACTGTGAAGATCCTCCGTATTGCTCATGCAGGCGGGCAGCAGGCCCTTTTTGCCCTTGCCCTCGCTCTCGCCGAAAAGCTGCTTCCACCAGCTCTGCGCCCAAAAAAGGCGCGGTTCAAAGGCGGCCAGCATCTCCACGGAGAACCCCCTCCGGCCGAGCGCCGAGCGGACCGCCGCGTAGCGGGCGGCGTCGCCGCCACTGCCCGCCGCAAGCTTTTTTTCCATCTCCTCGCCGCCCTGAAGATACGCCCCCGCATCCAGCCCTGCCGCGGCAATGGGCAAAAGGCACACCGGTGAAAAGGCCGAGTAGCGGCCGCCGACCCGCTCTGGGAACGACAGGAAGGTGTAGCCGTTTTCCCGGGCGATCTTTTCCAGACGGGAGCCGCGCGTTCCGGTCACCACAATGCGGGCGGCCAGCTCGGCTTTGGTGTAACGGGCCGCCATGGCCTGGCGCAGCACCCGGAAATGGCTGCCGGGCTCCAGCGTCTCAAAATTCTTGGCGATCACGTTCAGATAAACGCTTTTCCCCTCGATGCGCCGCAGAACATCCTGTAGGTAATGGGCCGAAAGGGTGTTTCCCGCATACACGATCTCAGGCCCGCCCGGCGCTTTCAGCGCCTCGATCATGGCCCGGGCCGCCTGGTTCGAGCCGCCCACCCCCACCAGCACGAACACCTGGGCGTCCCGGCGTATCTCCGCGGCTTTTCGCAGGATTAGCTCGAGCTCACAGGCAGCCTCCTGGCAATGGACCCAGCCGGAGGCGGAAAAGGCGGGGTCTGCGGGAGAAAGCGCGGCCAATTCCCGGTAAAAACCGCGGGCGCGGGCCGCTTCGGCCTCGGTTTCGCCCGGCGCCGCGTATCGCTCCGCCAAGGCCGTGTTCAGGATCAAGTCCACACAAAACTCCCCTTCCGGCAACTATTAAGATCATAAAGCTTTCCACCTTTATTATAAAAGGCGCGGCACACCGCGCACAGTATGAAAAAGCTTCATACCCCGCACCCCGGTCCCCCGATCCGCCCCCCATGGGCCAAGCGGCCCACGCCTGTGCGCTCTCTTTTTATAAAAGGAAAAAGAGCATCCCCGGCGGGGCCTGTAAAAGGTCCCGCCGGGGGTGCTCTCTGCTTTGCGGGGTCACCCGAAGATCAGGATGTACAGCCCCATGCCCAGCATAAAACCGTATACCAGTTTTTTAATGGCCGCAAGGGGCAGCCGGCGGAATACCGCCAGGCCGAGGCCTGTGCCCAGAGCTAGGCCCGCCAGCGCCGCCAGGCTGACACGCAACACCTCGCCGGTCACATTGCCCAGCCGCAGATGCATCGCCAGCAGGGAAACAATGGTGATGATAAAAAACATTTGGGTGGTGGCAGTATACTCCCGCTTATCGTCCAGCGCGTTGAGATAATACGCCACAATGGGCGGTCCGCCGATGCTGAACATCCCGCCGGTCAGCCCCGCCACCGCCCCGGCGATCAGCCCGTTGCGGCGGGTGGGGCGGATGCGCAGCCGCTCGCTGAAAAAGATAAAATAGACCGCCAGCGCCATGAGGACCACGCCCAGAATGCGCCGCAGCAGTGTGTCCGCGCTGTTTTGCAGGATCTGTACCCCCACCCAGTTGGTCACGGTGGCGGCGAGGCCCGGCCAGAGCAGCTGCTTCCAATTGATGAACTGCCAGTACCGGGCCGCTATGTAAATGCTCATGAAGATGGCGGTGAGCAGCTCCATCACGGTGGCCGTGCGCAGCGGCAGCACCAGCGGCCACAGGGCCATGCAGGTGACCGCGTAGCCAAAGCCGGTGGTGCTCTGCACAAAGCTGCCTGCAAAGGCGATCAGCCCCACCAAAAAAAACAGCAGCGGCCCGCTCATGCCCGCTCAAACACGGTGCGCCCGCCCACAAGGGTGCGCAGTACCGTGAGATCCCCGCCCAGCACCACCAGATCGGCGTCCCAGCCGGGCTTTACCCTGCCCTTGTGCGCACCCATACGCAAAAGATCAGCCGGGTTCTCGGTGAGCAGGGGCAGTACCTCCTCCGCGGGCCGCCCGGTAAAGGTCACCAGATTTTTCAGCGCCTGGCCGGTGGTCAGGGTACTGCCCGCGCGGCTGCCGCCGTCGGCCAGCTTTGCGTCGCCGTCCTTTACCACCACGTCGTTCACGCCCAGTTTATAGCTGCCGTCCGGCAGGCCAGCCGCCATAATACTGTCGGTAATGGCCACCACCCGGTCAAGCCCTTTGCACTTCAGCAAAAAGCGCACGGTGCCCGGGTGTAGATGCCGCCCGTCGCAGATCGCCTCACAGTACACGTCGCTCTCCAGCACCGCGCCCATGATGGCCGGGAAATGCTGGTGCAGCAGTTTCATGGCATTGAACGCATGGGTGGCGCTTGCCGCGCCGCTCTCGATACAGGTCATGGCAGTCTCATAGTCGGCACCCGAATGGCCGATAGCCACCACCACCTCGCCGGCAATCTGGCGGATCATGGCCGGCACGCCCTCCACCTCAGGGCTCACGGTGATGTACTTAATGGCCCCCTCTGCCGCCTCCGCATAGCGGCGAAACAGGGCGGCGTCCCCCTTTTGCAGCAGGTGCTGGGGCATGGCGCCCTTATACTCCGGCGCAAGGAACGGCCCCTCCAGATGCACGCCCAAAAGCTGGGCATGCGCACCCTGCCGGCCCATGGCGGCCTTGATCTGCCCGATGCACCACAAGGTTTGCTCTGGCGTGTCGGTCAGCACGCTGGCGAGCCAGCCTGTGGTCCCCTGGCTGGCAAAAAAGCTTCCGATGGTGCCGTTCAACTGGTCGGCCGTGGCCGCGTTCACGTCCACCCCGGCGCCGCCGTGGGTGTGCACGTCGATGAATCCCGGGGCAAGGCGTTCGCCGCCGATATCCAGTTCCGGGCAGCCCGCCGGAGCGTTCACCCGGGGGGCCACCTGGGCGATTACGCCGTCCCGGATGTACACCTCCCGCTCCGCAAAGCGGCGGCCGGTATAGACCAGCCCGTTTTTGATCACCAGTTCCATTGCTGTATCTCCTCCTTTTCTGCTCCAGGCAGGGCGCCTGGGCATCACGGCCTGTGTGCGCAAATGGCTCCCGGCCTGCCGGGCGGGCTCTTTCGCCGTTTAGAACGGCTGCTGCGCCGCATTCGCGTTGGTGATAATCAGCGCGTCCGGGTGGCGCTGCACCAGGGTCGCGGGGAAATGGGCGCTCATTTCCCCGTACGCCGCCTGCCGCACCACCGAGCGGTGCCAGTCGCGGAACACGCCGAGGCGTATTTTGCGCGCCGCCAGGATCTGGGCCATCCCAATGGTCACGCACCGTTTGGGCATCGCGTCGATCGCGCCGTTCAGATCGCCGATGGCATTCGCCACCCGCGTTTCCCGGCTAATGTTCAACACCCGCGTGGGCAGCGCGGCAAACTCGGCGCAGGTCAGCTCGTCCCGCGCCTCGTTGAAGGCCAGATGGCCGTTGATCCCTATGCCGCCGAAGGCCACATCCACCCCGCCCAGGCGCTGGATGACGCGCTGCATGTTTTCCGGGTCGTGCGGATCGGGGAAGATGCGCTGCGCTTCGGGCATTACCAGCTCCGGGTCGAGCTGCGTGTATACCGCCCGGTCCATAAAGCCCCTGAACGAGAGAGGGTGCGCTTTTTCCACCCATTCGCCCTCGGCGGTCAGGTATTCGTCCATGTTTAAAAACCAGCAATTCTTCAGGCTGATACGCTGCTCGTTCACCAGCCGCACAAAAATCGGATATTGCCCCACCGGGCCCACCGGGCAGATAAACACGGTGGCGCGGCCCTCGGCGTTGTGCCGCCGGATGGTGTTTACCATCTCCAGGGCCAGCTCATAAAACACCTCGCCGGAATCGCCCAGCTTCAAAATGGGGATCTTTGCGTCTTTGCCCAGATCCTGGGCGCTGATCTGATAATACTCGTACATGTGCGCTTCTCCTTTCAAATCCGCCGGGCCGGCCCCGCGGTATTTGCCTAAAACAAATGGGTGATGCCCAGCTGCTGGATCATCTCCACGATCTCTTTCGTGCGGCTGCACCCGAATTTGTGCAAAAGCCCCTTGATCTGGGTCTTCACCGTGACCACCTCCACACAGCGGATGGCCGCGATCTCCTTGACCTTCTTTCCCTGCAGCAGCAGGCGCACCAGTTCCCGCTCAGTGGCGGTGAGCTGGGAAACATTGTTGATAAAAAACAAAAGGCTCCGCTCGGACCGGCGCAGGCGGTTATACTCCTGCATGACGGTGTTTTGGACCTTTGCGTCCAGCATGGGCGCGCCCGCGGCGGCGGCCCGGATATGGGCCAGCACCTCTTCCTCGGGGCAGCCCTTTACAATGTAGTCCAGGGCCCCGGTCCCCATGGCCGTCAGGATCATTTTTTCCGTGTCATGCGCGGTGAGATACAGGATCACGCGCTGCGGGTCGGCGTCGTGGATTGTTTCGGCGGCGGTGATCCCGGCCGAAACATTCTCCATCTCAATATCCAGCAGGATAATATCGCTCTTCACACTGCGGGCCAGCTCCACGATGCCCGCGCCGCTGGCGGCCTCGCCCACCACTCTCATATCCGGCTGGGTGTTGATCAGGTCCTTCAGATCCTCCCGCAGCAGGTCAAAATCGTCGGCGATCATTACCTCGATCACTGCGCTCTCTCCCCTTTCCCGCCCGCGCCTGGCGCGGGCGGCTGCATCACGGCCCGCGCGGTGTACTTGGGCAGCAGCAGCAAAAAGCGGGTGCCCTTTCCGGGCCGGCTCTCCACCCGCAGATGGCCCAGATGACATTTTGCGATCTGCCGCACATAATAAAGGCCCATGCCCCAGTTGTAGTTTGAGTTTTTGCTGGAATAAAAGGGTTCGAAAATGCGTTTTTGATCGGCCCGCTCAATGCCCACCCCCGTATCCGCCACCTCGATGGTGGTATACAGCCGCTCGTCATAAAAACGCAGCTGCACCGGCGCGGCGCGGCCGGCGGCCAGAGTGGCCTCCCATGCATTCACCAGCAAGTTGTAAACAGCCTCCGCCAGGTGGGTCTCGTCGGCCAGGATCTCCTTCACGCCGCCCAGCTCCACCTGTACCGCCCCGTCGGGATATTTGCCGGCGAACCGCTCCAGGCTGCGCTTTGCCACCCGCTCGGCCGGGATGGCGCTCAGGTAGATGGATTTTGATTTGACGCTCTGGTACAGCTCCTCCATGCGGGTCAGCAGCACCTCGTTGGACTCGTCCAGCAGGGCGCAGCTCTCCCGCAGCTTTTCAAGATCCGGCTGCTGCTCGGCCAGGGCCGCGCGGATGCGCTTGTGCAGCACCCGGTTGGCCAAAAGCTGGTTTTTCATGCTGTGCACGAACACGCTCACGCCCACGCTGGCTGCGTCGAATTTGCGCTGGAGCACCATCTCCTCCTGGTCCTCCATCAAATAGGTCTGCGCATTGCGCAGCAGCACAAAAAAGCTCACCGAGCCGGCTGCGGCGGTAAGCCCCAGCACCGCTGCATAGCTTTGGGCCGAGAGGGCCGGCGAGAGGTACCACAGCCCCAAAAGCCACATGTAGTCGTTTTGGTAAAACAGGTAGATCTGCGCCGGGTCCTGGGGGCAATACAGTGCAAACAGTACGGCCAATGCCAGCGGCAGCAGCGCCCGGGCCAGGTAACGGCGGCGGAAAAAGCGTACCGTGGTGGCAAAATACTCCAGAACCAGCAAAACCGTTCCGGCCGCCAGATACAGCCAGATCCATGCGGCAGAGCACTCCACGATCAGGCGCATGCGCCACTCGGCCCCCCCTGTGACCGCCTTGAACACCTGGGGAATGTACAGGAGCAGGGTGAGGGCAGGCAGAATGGGCACCACCCAGGCCATGCGCCGCAGTGACCGCAGCCGGGGGGTAAGGGTGTAGTTCAGTGCCAGCAGCACATAAAACGTGGGAAAGGCATAGCGCCCCAGCGCCACTAAAAAACCCAGCTGCCCCACGGTCACCACCCGATACTGGAACCAGCGGCGGATCTCATCCGTCAGGTAAAAGGTGATGTTCACCCCAGGCGAGATGCCGCCTTTTTTTGCCACGTACAGCAAAATACCCACCCAGAATATCTCCAGCGCGAGCACCAGCCCCAGCAGCAGCCAGGCCTCTTTGCTGCGGCGCAGCAAAAGAAGCACCAAGCTGCCCAGCAGCAGGGCCGCCATCAAAACAAGGATCATTCGCCTCACCTGCAAAAAGCGGGGCGCTTTTACCGCGTGCCCCGCTGCCTCGATCAAAAAAGCGCGCCCGAGCCCGCTACAGGCCCGGGCGCGCGGCCGGATCTTAAGGATATTGCCTGGCGGCCGGTGTTACTCGGCGGCCTTGAGCATGTTGTCGAACATCACATAATCGCCCACGGGGACCTCCGCCTCCACGGCGCCGTTCTTGATGAAGTCCTCCTGCTGGACCTTGTACATACTCTCCACACTGCCGTCCTTCACTGCGGCCACGAGCTCGGCGCTGGTGAGCCACTTGGCGTCGCCGCGCTGCTGATAGGCGGAATCGACGTCCGTCTTGCACTGCTCTGCCACCCACTCGGCGACCTGCTGGTAGTTAGCCTCGTCGGCGCGGAAATCCTTGGCTTTGTACAGGGCCTTGGTGAACGCCAGAATGGTGTCGGCGTTTTTCTCGGCGTACTCGTTGGTCACGATCCAGCTGGCCACGGAGGCGGACTGGTCGGAGAAGCTCATGTTGTCGGCCAGAACGGTGTAGTTGTCGCCCAACTGCTCCTGGATGGTAAAGGTCATGGGGCTCCAGGCGGCGCAGGCGTCCAGGCTACCGCTGGTCATGGCGGTCACCAGCGCGGAGGCGTCCATCTCCATCGCTTTGATGTCGTTCATGGTCATGCCGTTGGCTTCCAGGGCGTATTTGAGGATCTGCTCGGAAGAAGTGCCGGAGCTGTAGCCCACGATCTTACCCTTCAGGTCGGCCACGCCGTTGATGCCCTTGCTCTTGTCGGCCACCAGGGCGTCGGCGTTGCCCACATGGGCCATGCAGAAGATCTTCGCCTTGCCGTTGATGCACAGCTTGTGAGCGCCGGAACCGATGTAGCCCACCTGCACGCTGCCGGACTCCATGGCCGCGATGATGGTGGGGCCGTCGGCGAACTCGGCCAGCTTCACGGTGAGGCCCTGCTCTTCAAAGTAGCCCTTGTTGATACCGGACACGACCTCCGCCAGGCTGGCGTAGTTGGCCATATAGCCCACCACGATCTCCTGCAGTTCCTTGGGAGCCTCCGGCTGACTGGCCGGCTGGGAAGCGGGCTGGCTGGCCGGCTGTGAGGCCGGGGCCGGGGTGGACGATGTACCGCCGCCGCAGGCCGCAAAGCTCAGAGCCATGGCAGCCGCCAGCACAAACGCTAACAATTTTTTCATGGTATTTCCTCCTTGATATTGTATCTTATATTGCACTTTCAGGCAAGAGGGTCCCGCCCAAAAGCAGGCACATTATTTGCGGACCTCCAGATATTCCTGGTATACCTGGCTCCAGATGTAATTTTTCAGCTCCAGAAAACGGGGGCTCATTTTGGTTTCCTGGGTGCGGGGATACGGGATATCGATCTCCACGATCTCCTTGATCCGGCCGGGGCGGGCGCTCATAATGACCACGCGCTGCCCCAAAATAATCGCTTCCTCCACATCGTGGGTGATAAAGAAGCAGGTCTTCTGTTCCTTTTCCCAGGTCTCCAGCAGCTCGGTCTGCAGCTGGGTGCGGGTCTGCGCGTCCAGCGCGCCGAAGGGTTCGTCCATCAGCAACACCTCGGGGTTCGCAGCGTAGGCGCGGGCAATGGCCACCCGCTGCTTCATCCCGCCCGACAGCTCCTTGGGGTAGTGATCTGCGAATTTTTCCAGATCCACCATCTTTAAGTACTTCTGGATCTCCGCCTCTGCCTCGGGCCCCTTGACCCCCCGCATATCCAGCGCAAATTTGATGTTCTTTCTCACCGTGAGCCAGGGGAACAGGGCGTACTGCTGGAACACCACGCCGCGGTCGGTGCCGGTGCCGTGCACCTCCTGGCCGCTGCAGTACACATGGCCGCTGGTGGGCTCCAAAAGGCCTGCGATGATGTTCAGGATGGTGGACTTGCCGCAGCCGGAGGGGCCTACCACCGTAACGAACTCGTTCTCGGCAACGTCCAGATTCACGCCGTTCAGGGCGACCATTTCGCCGTTGCGGCCGTTGAACTTTTTCACTACATTGTCGATCCTGAGCTTTACAGTTCTCTCTTGTCCTGCCATCCCGTCAGCTTCCTTTCCAAAGTTTTGATGATTTTTTCCACCGTGATGCCAATGATGCCGATGATGATGATGTACAGCAGCATGGGAGCTGTTTCGAAGTTGTTGTTCAGCGTCCGGATGCGCATGCCCAAACCTGCGAATGCGCCGGTGGATTCGGCCGCCACCAGGGTGGTTAAGGCAACGCCCGCGCCCAGCCGCACGGCGGTGAGGATAAAGGGCAGGGTGGCCGGGGCGATGACCCGGATAAAAATATCTTTGTCCTTGGCGCCCAGGACCCGGGCCGCCTTGATGAGAGTCTCATCCACATTGACGACGCCCTGGTAAATGGTCACGCACATGATCAGGAAGGTCGCCAGCGTGATCACGATGATCTGCGGCTTGCGCCCAACGCCCGCGCCGATGACCACCAGGGGCACATACGCCAGGGGCGGGATATTTCGGATGAACTGGATCCAGGGCTCGATGATGTTGCGGACGGGTTTATACCAAGCCATGAGGATGGCCACCGGCAGCGCTATGACAAAGCCCAGTGCGTAGCCCGCGCCCACGCTGATCAAGCTGCTGCCGATATCCGTGAACAGGCAGCCCCGGTCGATCATCACCTTGATCTGCTGCAGCGTCACCACCACGTTGGGGAATACCCGCGCGGTGTTGGGCATGATGGAGAGTATGTACCACAGCACCATTGCCACCGCAAACGAGATGAACAGCCACAGGCGGCTTATCCATTTGCTGTCCGCTTGCATCTTTTTCTTCATTGCCATCGCGCTCCTTCTTTCCTGTTCCGGCCCCGGTCCGGGCCAGGATCTGTTTCTGAGTTTATTGTATCTGTGAAAAAAGGGCAAAACAAGTATGAAATTTCTTGCTACCTTTTTGCTTTTTCGGCGAGGTCATGTGCACAGAACACCCAAAAAAGGCCACCCGCTTTTGTGCGGGTGGCCCAAACCTTGTTACGGAATCGTAAGTTCTCGGTTTTCTTTTCCTGCGGCTTCCAAAATGCTGTCGATATAGCCCAGGGGGTCCTTGACGCCCCTTTCCGCGGCCGCCTGCCCCACCAGCGCGTAATCCTTACCGCCGCGCACGGCTGCCGCGTCGGCCTCGGTCAGCGCACCGGCAAAATAGGCCGGGTTGAGCTCGGCCATCAGCCGCAGCTTGGCCCCCCCCGCCTCCGCGCCCAGGGCGGCAAGTGTTTCCTCCTGCCCGCGGGTGGTGGAATTGTGGGCGAACTGCTCCCTGCCCCAGGCTGAAAAATCCGCAAATACCGGGTCGGTCAGGCCGGCGGCAGCTGCCCATGCTGTCAGGTCGGTCTCCCGGGTGCGGTAGCGGTACGCGGCGCCCTGGGGCCCCGGCTCAACCTCCAATATCCCATATTGGTAAGGCCATACCGCCAGGCTCTCGCCGGCGATATCCCACACCGGCTCGCCCTTTTTGCCCTGCCAGGGAGAAATATCCTGGATGTGCAGGTGACCGCTCAGGGTTACCTGCACGCCATACTGCTGCAGCAGCGCGCCCAGCCGGTCGTTCTCAAACAGGGTATACCCAGAGGAAAACACCGCACTGTGATCGGTCAGGTTCTGGTGCAGGGCCACAAGGGGTGTAGCCCCCGCTTTTTGGCAGGCCTTGAGCTGCTTTTCCAGCCATTGATAGGTTTTTTCCTGCAGCTTGCCTCCCACGAAATAGGGGAGGCCCGGGCTTTGTTCCGCATACTGTTCCGCGTCCAGCATAAACAGCCACACGCTCCTGTTCAGTTTGACCATATAGCTCAGGCTGGCTTTGTCACGGCTGGCAGCGGCGGCAAAACCGCAATTTTTATAGATCGTCTCAAATTCTTCAGCCGTGACCGACTCGGTTCGCTCACGCCCCTCCCCCTCGTAGCGATACGCCGCATAATTGTTGATGTCGTGGTTTCCGGGCAATACATACACCCTGATACCCGCCTCCACCAGCGGCTGCAGCTTTGCCGCCAGCTCTTCATGGCTTGCCTTTTCGCCGTTCAGAGAAACATCTCCGGTGAGCACCAGTGCGTCCGGTTTTTGTGCCAGCACCTCGGCCAAAAAAGCGTCGGTGATGGGGCGGATATAATCCAGCTGGCGGCCATCGCCGTATTCTACCACCTGTTGGAACAATGCGCCTCCATCCTCCACAGCCTGGCCGGTATAGTGCAGGTCGGTTGCCACCACAATACTTGCAGGGCCGGCCTCGGGTACCGTTTCGCCGCAGCTTGCCAGCACGGCCGCCAGGCTCAGGGCGGCCAGCGCCGCCGGGATCGTGTGTTTTTTCATTGCTTTTCCTCTTTTCAAAACAACCCCGCGGGCAGCAGGATATCGGTGGTCGGCACCTTTTCCCAGGAAAATACAGGCGCCAGCTCAGCGGGCATCGCCGGCTCAGGCCGGTCCAACTGGCCCGCCAAAAAGGCCAGTTTTCCCACGATCTCGGGTGCGCTCCATCGGGTTTGGAGCTGTTCCAGGCTCACGTCCCCATCCCGCTTGGAAAGGCGCCTGCCGTCCGGTGCCAGCAGCAGGGGCAGGTGATAAAAACGCGGCTCTGGCAGGCCCAGCAGCCGGTATAGGCAAAGCTGGCGCGGGGTGCTTTGCAGCAGGTCTGCCCCGCGTACCACTTGGGTCACGCCCATCAGCGCGTCGTCCACCACTACGGCCAACTGATAGGCAAACACCCCGTCCCCCCTGCGCAGCACAAAATCCCCGCAGTCGGTGGCCAGCCGTTCACAGTAACGGCCCAGGTGCCCGTCCGCAAACTCCACGGTCCAGTCCGGCACGGCCAGCCGCATGGCGGGCGGGCGTTTTTGCGCCAGCACCGCCTGCCGCTCAGGGCCAAGGCTGCGGCAGGTGCCCGGATAAACAGGGGTCCCATCCTCCCGGTGGGGGGCGCTGGCGGCATGCAGCTGGCTGCGGCTGCAAAAACAGGGGTAAGTGAGTCCTTTTTTCTCCAGCTTTTTGTAATAGGTCTCGTAAATCCCGCCCCGCTCGCTTTGGTAGTAAGGGCCGTTTCGCCCGCCGGTGCTGCCGCCCTCGTCCCAGATCAGGCCCAGCCAGGAAAGATCCGCCTCCAAAAGCCCGGCAAAGGCGCGGGGGCAGCGGGCGGCGTCCAGATCCTCGATGCGCAGCACCACCCGGCCATTTTCGCGTTTTGCGCTCAGCCAGGCCAGCAGGCTGCACAGCAGGTTGCCCAGGTGCATCCTGCCCGAAGGGCTGGGTGCGAAGCGCCCCACCGTGTGCATGGCATTCCCTCCTTTCTTTACCTCCTGCTCGTTTTTGCCTTATCTGCGTTTGCGCCGCTGCGCCTCCTGCTTTTGCCGCTGTGTCAGGCGGCGGCTCTCGCGCATTTTTTGCAGCGCCTTGTTCCAGGTAAAGTCGTCCAGCGCTGCTTGCTCCATGGCTGCCAGTGTGTGGTCAAAATCGGTGGCGGCAAACACGGAATATCCCCATGCCACCCCCATGCGGGCATACAATGCCGGTTGGCGGATGCGTGCATACAATGCCAGGCTCTCTTCCAATTCCTCCGGGCCCGCCCAATACCACAGCAGCATCACCGCCGCAAAACGAGCCTCAAACTCCTGATTGGACGCTACGTATTGTTTTATAAGCTCAATATATTCCTTTTTGTATTCTCTTGCTTCCCGCAAGGCCGCACAAAAGCTGTCGCATACGCCCCAATTATTTATCGCAGGCAAAAATGCCCGGATCAGGCAAAACCGCTCCTCCAGGCTCATTGGCGCGGCCCCAATCACCATGCCCCGCAGCATTACTTCCTCGTAGGTTTCATCCGGACCAGCAAGCGCAGCGCGCCAGTCCCTTTTTGCCAACTGCCGGGCCATTTTCTGAAGCAGCGGCAGCCGCACTCCCAGATAGTTTTCCACCCCGGGCAGCAGCTTTTGTTGAAAAGCCTTGTAGCCCGGGTCCGCCGCCTCGCTCAGTGCAACCCGGATGATGCCGGTCATGGCCGGAACACCCAGCCCTCGCCCTTGGGCGAAAGCCGGGCGGAATACCATGCGGTGCACGCGGTTTTCAGCCAAATGGCATCCTGTGTGCCGGCGGTTTCCACCGCCGAGTGCATAGCCAGCTGCGGCAGGCCCACATCTGCCATGGGCACGCTCACCTGGGCCGCCAGCAGATTTCCCAGCGTGCTGCCGCCCGGCAGGTCCGGGCGGTTATAATATTCCTGTATCGTCACGCCTGCCGCGGCGCACACCGCCTGGAACAGTGCTGCCGTGGCTGCCGTGGTGGTGTATTTTTGGCTGGCGTTGAACTTCAACACCACGCCGCCGTTCAGGCGCACCGGATGGGCTGCGTCGCCCATCTCGGCAAAATTCGGGTGGGTGGCATGTGCGTTGTCGGCGCTGAGCAGCAGGCTTTTTGCCAGCCCCTGCCGGCGCGTTTCGCCGCTTTCCCCCAGCGCCGCACCCGCCCGGGCCAGAATGTCCGGCAAAAAGCTGCTGCAGGCGCCCTGGCGGGTACCGCTACCCACTTCCTCATTATCGAACAGGCAAAACACCGCGCCCTGGCCGTAATCCGTTTCGCCCGCCAGAAACCCTTCCAGCGCGGCCCAGGCACAGCCCAGATCGTCCAGGCGCGGGCAGAGCAGCAGCTGGCCCCCTGGCCCCGCGACCCTGCCGGGCTGGCGGCAGTAAAGCAAAATGTCCTCTGCCAGAAGCTCCTCCGGGGCACAGCCTGCCTCGGAGGCCAGCAGCGCGTGGTAGCTTTCCGGCGCTTCGCCCGGGGCAAAAAGGGCCTGCATGTCCTTTTTTACATCGTATTTATGCCCCTCGTTCATGGCCCGGTCCATGTGGATGGCTAAATGCGGGATTACCGCCAGATCCCCGTCCGGGGCCACAAGGCGGCTCTCGATTCCTTCGGGGGTCTTTACCATCACCCGGCCGGCCAGCCCCAGGGGCCGGTCCAGCCAGGAGGCGCGGATCATTCCGCCATAGCCCTCGGTATCCAGCATGGTGCACCCGGCGTGCACACTGGCGCCCTTTACCTTAAACGCCGGGCTGTCGCTGTGGGCGGCGGCCATCCGCCAGCCCGCACCGGCTGTAAGGGGCATCCGCCAGGCGATCAGACTGGAGCCCGCACGCACCGTGTAATATTTTTGGCCGGGCACCAGCGCCCAAGGCTGCGCCTCTTCCAGCCGTGCATACCCCGCCTCCTCCAGCCGTGCTGCGGTGGTTTCCACCGCGTGCCAGGGGGTGGGGCTTTTTTCTATGAATGTGAACAGGTCCTTTATTTCCTGCATTTCCGCACTCCTCACCTTTCCGTCCTTCTGCTGCTCAAAGCAATTCTATTATACGGCGGCTTTTTGCGGGCCGTCAACGCCGCAAGCCGCCTTTTTTGCAGCGCCTGCTTTTTATGTTTTCCCATCTTGTCCGCTCTGCCCGCATTTTTGCGCCGTTCTACATATACTAAGGGAAAGAAAGGAGCGATCGCAATGAAACAGCTGTGGCTTGCGGTGTGCGCCGCAGCCCTTTTATTTACCTCCTGTGCGGCCGAGCGCGGCAGGGGCGCCGGTTCCGCCCCAGGCGTTCAGCCCTCCCCGCAGGTTGCCGAGGCGGCTGTGCAGGGAGTGCAGGATACGGACGGCCTGGACGCTGCGCTGGATGGCCTGCTTCCCTTTGGTCCCGGCGAGGCCGGCGTCAGCTTAAAAAGCGCCATTGCCGCTGCGGGTCTGCTGGATTGGGCCGAAGACAACGCCGCTTCCAGTGCCATTCCCGCTATGACCGCGCATATGGAACGCTGGCTGGAACGAAAAACTCCGGAGGAGCAAGCCCGGTTCTGGCTGAACTGGCCCGGCGTGAACGACCTGGCCCAAGCCATTGCCCGTGACATGGCGGGCCATCACAGCCTGCTGGCCGACGCTGGCGATCCCCAAACCCACGACCGCTATACCCCGGCCAAATACCAACGGCTGGCCTGCGCGGTGGAAGGGATCGTGGATGTGGGCCTCACCGCCCCTTGATTTTTTGCTGTGCGGTACAAAGTCAGGAAAAAGAACACCCTGCAGCCCGGCTGCTTCAACGCCGGATCGCAGGGTGTTTTTTCTGTGGGGTCAGCCGGTCGCCCGCGCAAAAATCCGGCTTTTGCCCTTTCCTTACAACCTATCTTCTTGGTGATAGGAACTGGTTTCCCGGCTCAAGGTTTTCGGAACCGATAGTTCAGCCTTTCCCGCAGTGCCGCGCCGTCAATTTCGTTCAATGGCATTTTGTTTTTCTGCGCATAAACGCACGCCTCTCCGGCGGCCTGGCCCACATCCAGGCAGGTTGGGATGATACGCACGCTGGCCTGCATCAAAAAGGTGGCCGAAATGCAGCGCCCCGCTGCTACAGCGTTTTTCACCGCGTCGCACACCATACTGCGGTAAGGGATCTCGTAATAGTCCCCATCCTGATACGTGTTGTGATGAAACAACCCCTCTGTGGCCGAGTGGACGTCGATGTACCAGTCGCCGCGGGCGACCCCGTCCGCAAAGCGCGCCTGGCTTGTGTAGTCGTTTTCGGTCAGGACATATTGCCCGGCCAGCCGGTATGACTCCCGAATGCCCAGCATCGAGGCCTCCTGCAGCAGGTACGCGCCCTCAAAGCCGGGCATATACCGCTGCAAAAAGCGCACCAGCCGCTGGATCATGGCATGGCCCTGCACCACCGCGCGCGAGCGCGCCAGCGCACCGGTGTTGTTCGTGAGCGCCGCCAGGTGGGGGCAGTTGAAGGAAAGGCAGCCCGGTTTTCCGGGCAGGCTGAAGGTCTGAAAATAGCGCAGGTCCTCCTCGCGCAGCACCCCGTCCTCCACCCCCCTGCGGAAGAGGGGCTCCAGCACAAAGCCGCGCCCGCCCACCATTGCGGACTCATAAAAGTACCCACGGGGGAAAATGGAATAGGTGTCGTGCAGGCTCATCACATAGGCGCGGTACCGCTCCACGTCGATGCCGCCCATCTCAAACCGCAGGCTGGACATCTGGTTGTTGCCGCGCTCGTCCCCGTGAGCAGTGGGCGCCCCCGCGGCGCGCAGCAGCACGGCATCGCCGCTGGCGTCCACAAAGTGCTTGCCGGCCACCGCGCCGAGCCCCTGCACCGTGGTGACAATGAGGCAGCAGATCGCCCCGTTTTCCACCACACAGTCGCTGAGAGCGGCGTCATATAAGACCTCGCCCCCCGCCTGGGTGTACAATTCTTCCAGCGCCTGGGCGAGCGCCTCAGGGGTGAACCAAAGCATCTCGGTGCCGAGTTCATCCCGCGTGGCATACCCCAGTTCTTCAAGCTTGCGCTCAATGTCAAAAAAGTTTGTGTGGTGCCCTGTGAACGACTTCATCATTGGGGTGACAAGCGCGTTGACCGCCGTGCCCCCCAGGCGGATGTTTTTGTCCACGATCAGCGTGGAGCAGCCGCCCCGTGCGCTGCTGATGCCGGCGCTGGCGCCGGCCGGGCCGCCGCCCACGATCACCGTGTCCCACTCGCCCAGCAGCGGCACGGCGCGGCCCCTATATTCCACCATCTTTTCCATCCTGTTTTCCCTCCTATTTAAAGGCGCCTCACAGGCACTCGGCCTGGTACTCTGCCTCAAGCCCTGCCAGCCGGGCGCATATTTCCTCAAAACTTTTGCCCTCGCGGCCATAGACAAAAACGTAGTCGATCGCCTTTGGGTGCACCGGCAGGCCGCAGAACTCCTTCGAGAACGCAAAGGCCGCGATCTCGCCCGTGCGGCGGATGCGCACCTGACGCGGAAAAAGCCCGAACAGCTTTGTGCAGATGGGCTCACACTGCAGCTCGGTCCCCGCGCCCGAGGAATACTCCAGCCAGTGATAAAATTCGTGTGCCAGAAACAGCCGCTCCAGTTCTTGCGGGCTGACCGGGCAGGGCGTTTTGTCCATGGCGGCGCTCAGCTGCCTTGCCGTGTCGCGGAAGAGATCGACCTGCTTTGCCGCACCGTCGCAGCAAATCTGCGAGTGCAGCCCGCTGGGCGAGGGGTCGGAAAAGCGCCGTATCTCCACGCCGTTGCTGCACAGCAGCGTGCCGAGATCCCTGCCCCGGTAGACCCGCGCGGCCCGCCGCCCGGCGGCAAGCCCTGCGGCAATATAGTACTGCCGTTTTTCGCGCGGGATCCTTGCATAGGCAAAGTCTTCCTTCAAATCGCTGTATGCAAACACCTCGTCGGAAATGCGGCCCAGCTCCATCACTTCCATCGCTTACCCCCTTGCGGCCACGGCGATGACCATCTCCTTGTCGCCCACAAATTCCAGCTCCAGGTCCACCAGCGGCATGAGCTGCTCCTTTTCAGTCACGCCGCTCAGGTCCGCCGCCTTCTGCCGGAAATACAAAAAGCTTTTGGGCAGCAGCGCGCCGCCGTCGTTGTAGGTCGTCATCTCGTCGATAAGCGCGGGCAGCCGCTCTTTCAGCTCGCACTTGGGCACCATGAGCACGCGGGCGTCGTCCTTTTGCAGGCGGATGACCCCCTCCGCGTCCACGATGCGCAGCAGGGTGTTCTTTTTTTTGAGCAGCCCGAAGAACAAGCGGGACGGTTTCGACACCGCGAACGCGTGCCAGTTGCCCGCCTGCGCCAGCTGCATCACATCCCCGGGCTGCACGCCCGCGCTCTCGCTCACGATCGCCGCCAGCTCCTCTTCGGTCTTTTCCACCGCGTTCAGGCTGCGGGTGCGCAGCTCGGTGGCGCCGGTGGCCACCGCCCGCAGGATGTTTTTCTGGCTGTCGATCTCGACCGTCACTTCCACGGTCCCGGGGGTTGCGCCCGCCTTTACCACCATTTCCAGAATGTCGCTGCGCAGTTTGCGGATGTCGTCCGGCGTGGGGTGAACCACGTTGCGCTCCAGCCGCTCCATTACCATGGCCATGGCCACGCCGATGGTGGAGATGTAGGGTGCGTTTTGGGCAAGGCGGTGGCGGATGCCCATGGTTTCGCCCAGACAGGGCGTAAGCACCGCGGCCGAACCGCCGCCGCCCACCAGGTAGATCACGTTCCTATTCAGCTGGTAATCCGCGATCAGGCTCTCCACCACAGCCGCCACCTTGCCCATGGCAATATCCATGGCCCGGCGGCAGGCCCCCTCCACCGTGACCCCCAGCTTGTCGGCCAAGGGCTGCCAAGCCAGGCGCGCCGCCTCCAGGTTGCCGCAGGCATAGTCGCCCTGCGGCACGTAGCCCAGCAGGTTTGCCGCGCCCGCCAGGGTGAGCGCATACCGCTTGCCGCCCGCGCCGCGCACGGCCACGTAGTCCGGCGGGTCCTCCGCGCGCGGGGCGATCAGCTCAAGCTCTGCGCCCTGCAGGTCAGCCGGATCCGCGAACACCTCGTACGCGAGGCCCGCGATGTGGGCGCTGCGCGGGCCGGTGTCGGCGATGGCTCCGCCCCGCAGCACCAGCATGCTGCCGCCCGCGATGCCCAGCGTGCGCACGTCCAGCGAGGTGAGGTACAGCTTGTGGCCGCCCACCTGCGCGTTCTTGATCATCACCCGGCCGTCCTTGATGGCCGAGATGTCCACCGAGGTGCCACCCACCTCAAGAAAAATGCCGTCCGTGATCTTTTCGTACATCAAGGCGCCCGCCACGCCGGCCGCAAGGCCTGAAAGCATGGTGAGGATGGGGCGCTTGCGCACCTCGTCCACGCTCATCACACCACCGTCGCACCGCATGATCATCAGGGGCTTGTCGATGCCCGCCTCCTTTACGCTGGCCTCGGTCATGTCCGCCGTCTCCATCATTTTGGGGATGAGCGCGGCGTTCACCGCGGCGGTGCGTGTGCGGGCCAGCAGGCCATACAGCTGCGATATTTCGTACCCGCCGGTGGCCGGCACGCCGGTCTCGTTCGCTTTTTCAATGATGTGCTTCTCGTTGGCCGGGTCGTCCACCGAATACGCCTCCGAGGCCACGATCACCTCGGCGCCCTGCCCTTTAAGGCTGTTCACCGCGGCAGTGATGTCCCCGTCGGAGCATTTTGCGGCATCGAGATACGTCTGGAACGTGTGCAGGAATTTGCCGGGGGCAAGCTCAATATCGCCCACCTGCGTCTCTTTTTGGGCGCGCATGCCCTCAAGACCCCTGCCCATACCCACGATACCCACCTTTGCCACATCGCCCTCCAGCAGGGCGTTCGTCGCCTGGGTGGTGCCGTGCGCGATGAACACCACATCCGCCGGGTCGATCTGGTTTTCCTGCAGGACCTTATGGATGGCGAGTATAATCCCCGCCGCGACCCCCTTTTCCGCCCGGTGGGTTGTGGGGACCTTAGCCTTTGCCAAAATTTCATGTGTCTCGTTGTCGATGACGACCGCGTCCGTGAACGTGCCGCCCACGTCAATGCCGATGCGGACCTTTGCGCCTGCCATAAAATACTCCCTTTCGCTAAAAAGCAGTTTTGGGCCGGGGCCGCGCACCGGCGGCCCGAACACCTGAAACAAGACCGCCCCCCAGGTGCCGCACACAGCACGCGGGGAGCGGCTTCCAGGTCGATTTAGAAGATGAAAACTGCGCTGTAAACAAGCCCCGCAAAGCACATGAGCATGGTGAACGGCAGCGTCGATTTCAGGATGTCGTTCACATCCACGTGCGCAAAGTCCGCACAGATGACGTTCTGCGTGTTGGTGGGGTCAGAGGCACACTGCACGAAGGTGTTGCAGCGCAGCGCCATGCCCACCGCATAGGGGTTCATGCTGCCGGCGGCCAGCATGATGGTGGCAAGACCGCTGCCCAGCCCGTACATGTTCAGCGGGCCGCGGTACAAAGCCAGCGGCGACAGGATCGCGAACAGCAGCACGTACCCCACCGCCGTTTTGGGGATGATGGCCGTTACCAGCGGCTGGATCAGGGCGGTGGTGGCCACGGCGGTGACGCCGTTCAGCAGGATTCCGATGCCGATCATCAGGCCAATGACGGCAGCCACATCCTTAATACCTTCGATAAAGCAGGCCGAGAGCACATTGACTGCCTGCCTCGGCGTGGTGATAAGCACGGTGAAAAGGATGGCAATGATCAGGCTGGTCAGCGCGTCTATCTTGCACACAAACACCAGGATGAACGGGAGGATGGGAGTGAACAGTGCCACCGCGTTCACGCTCTTTTTCTTGTTTTGGGTGGCCGGCATGGCCCACGAGCTGCGCACCGGGGTGCGCTTTACCTTTACCAGGATGTACACGATGGTGAACACAATGCCGATGGCGGCCAGGATCAAACCCATGGATTTTACCTGCTCCTGGGTCATGCCAAGGGTGTCGATGAACATTTGATACTGGGATACGTTCAACATCAGCCCGACGGTGAGCCCCAGCAGTATAAGGCTGGACGCCACCACCGGGGCAATGCCCGCGGCCAGCAGCAGCGGCACCGCAATGGTGCACACCATGATCACAGGGCCGGCGCCGCTCATGCCGATGAAAATCACGATGATGGCTGCGGTGAGGGCGAACGCCATCGCAAGCGGTTTGTCACCCGCAAGCTCGGCGGCCTTGCGGATGATGGTCTCGGCAATGCCTTGCTTCTCAATGAGCTTGGCAAAGACCGCGCCGAACATGGTAACGATCATGGTGCTGGCCAGTTTTGCAGAGCCGGCGCCGATCACGTAGCCGCAGATTGTCTGGCCATCCTCCGCCGTGCTCGTCAGGAATGGCACCCCGGCGACCGCAGCCACAAGGATGCCGATCAGTGGCAGCGCCAGGATCGCGGGCAGCTTTTTGGCCATCATCAGGGCGATGGCCCCGAAGAACACGGCCAGAATAAGAACGACTTGTACGGTGCTCATAACAACTCCTCACTTTCTTTGCTTTTTCAGTTTGTATATCAAGGGTGCCTCTCGGAAAAGCGCCCTTCTTCCCCAAAGCATTACGCCATTGTCACGTCCGTGCGCTGCGCGACCCGGCGCAGCACCTCAGCGTCGGGCGCGTCCGGTCTCCACAGCAGTTCCGCATACAGCGCCACCGGGTACCAGCACGCCTCCTCCAGCAGGGCGTCCTCGACCAGCGCGTAGACCGCCGCGCCCTTTAAATGCTGCAGCGCGCGGCGGCATTGGCCCAGATTCTCGAGCCAGTAGCTCTGTACGTCGTGCCACTGCGGCCGCAGGGCTTCCATCCGCGCGCGGATCTTTTTTTTGCTTTCACATCCCAGAAGGAACGGCCCCTTCTGGTGTTCAAACCGGTCCCAGTCCAGGCAGACCTGCCCTTTCAGCACCGCACCGCAGCCGCAGCCGGGCCGCAGGGCCATTATTTCGTCGGTAAACGCCAGCGTTTCTTTTTCACCCTCCACCGCGCGGGCCAGGTAGGCATAGGGAAAGGCCCCGCAGTCCTCCCAAAAAATATGGATACGGCTGTCCACCCCCCGGATGGCGGGCAGGCGCCTGCGCACGCTGGTGGCGTGCAGCCCAAACTGGATCTGCAGACCGGGCCACCGCTCCAACATGGCGCCGCCCACCGTGTTCACCCACTTTACCACCGTCTCGGCAATGGGCACTCCATTTATCTCCTCGGCGTCGGTTTCGGTAAAGGACTGGATGTAGATGCCGTCCCCACCCGCGTGTTCATAATCACGCGCATATACCTCGACCGCCCGCTTTTTCCAGCGCGCCAGCTCTTCGTCCGAGCTGATATCCACCGGTTCGTCCCAGCCCCAGGAATAGCCCAGGATTACTTTGATGCCGTAGCTGTGAAAGCACGCCACTACCTCCCGCAGGTTGAGCGGCGCGAAGTCGTTCCAAAGAGTGATGGCGTTCAGGCCCAGCCGCGCCATATTTTCTGCGAAACGCCGGTAGTCGTAAATGCAGTGCCCCCATGTCCAAATACCGCGCTCGGCAAAGGTCGGCGCTTCAGCAGCGGTGTATTCCGGCATTGGTCCCGAAAATACCGCGCGGAAATAGGGCATGTGGTCGCTTCGCTGCCGTGCGAACAGCAGGTAGTGGCCGACAAAATGTGCTGCCGCATAGATCGTCTGCGCCGGGGTGCTGCCCGCCACGATAGCGATCTGCCGGCCGGGCGCGAACGGACTCGCCGTCACCCGCACAAGATAGCCCTCCGGGGGGATCTCCTCCGCCCGCACGGCCTGTGCCAGCAAAAAGTTGCTCTCGCGCGTGCCCACCAAAAGCAGGCTCGCTGTGCTCCGGTCGCGGAGCTTTTCTGCGGTCTCCGCCACCAGAATGTAGGGGACCTCGGCGGATACGCCCGCGTATAACATCTCCGTTGCCCTGCTCTCGGCCCCTTCAAGGCAGCCGCACACGAGCTTCCATCTGTCGCATCCATAGGAATGACGGTCCATCGGCTGATCCCTCGCTATGCTTTTGCAAAACTCTTGCATCTCTGTTTGCTTCATGATACCATAAAAAAAAGCTCGAAAGTGTCACAATTTTGTTCGTTTTTAACACACGGTTGACATTTGCGCTAGGTCAGCCCGCTATGCTTGGGAGGCGCCGCAATGTTAGACAATAGTTTTCAAATCCGGTACGACAAGCTTCCTATCGCCACCTATGCCATTTCCGAACCGCCGCTTAAGGCTTCCATGCCGTTTATGCTGCCCCACCATCACAGCGAGTTTGAGGTAATTGCGGTTGTGTGCGGCCAGTGCGAGGTGACGATCGACCAGGTCCATTATACAGCCGGCGACGGCGACCTGCTGTTTATTCCCCCTTATTCGCTCCACAGCGGCCATATTCTTCCGGGAAAATCGTTTTCACATTTTTGTTTCTGTTTTGATCTGACCCTTCTCAAGGAAGATGGCCTTTGCAAGCAAATCGAAACCGGATATCTGGATGTAGTCCGTGTAGTCCGGCATTCCGCCCCGGGCGCCGCCGCTTTGTTTGGTGCCGCGCAGTGCATCTATCACCAGTGTGAGGGGCGCCCCCGGGGTTGGGATCTCGTGGTGCGGGGGCAGCTTTTGTTCTTGGTTGGGCTGCTGGAGCAATATGAATACTTTTTCAGCGCGATCCGCAAGGATGCACGGTGTGATTTCAGCGCACGGGTATTTGATCTTTTGAACCGCACCTATGCCGCCGATCTCACCTCGCGGGATATTGCGGCGCAGATGTCGTATAGTCAAAGCTACTTTTGCCGGTTGTTCCGCGAAAATTTTTCCGCCAGCTTCCAGCAGTATCTGTGTCAGTTCCGCCTTTGCAAAGCAAAACTTTTGCTGACGCAGGAAAACCTTACCGTAGGGCAGACCGCCGCCCGTGTCGGTTTTAATAGTTCCAGCTATTTTTCCCGGCAGTTCCGCCTGCTTTATGGCTGCACTCCCAAACAGTTTCAGACTGCCAAAGCCTTATCCAACAAGTTTTCCGAGTACTATCTTGGTTCCTCCGTATCTGTCCGTTCGCAGTGATCGGGTGTGATTTATTTCTTATTCCTAAAAAGTCGCGTTGCAGAATAGGAGTTAAAGAATAACGAGGTTAGGAACCCCTTTTGGTTTCCTAACCTCGTTATTTGCGTTAAAAAATGTTCAGGTGGCCGTAAACAGTGAATTCATCATCGGAATTGACGTGTTTTCCCACCGGACAGACTTTTGGGCCCGCTCATCCCTTTTCTCCGCACTAAAAGGCCACGGAGAGAACCGCGGCGCTTCCCAACCCTGCATACATTTCGGCGGAGGGCGGGGTTAAAGCCGCAATGGGTGTGAAATGAACTACACTATAAACTACTTATGTACAGGATGATGAAAATAGCGATCGAATGATTTTTATCAAAATTCCATAGGTCACTGGACCGATCCCTCCCCGCAGAATACAACGATTTTGGTGGATGATTCCAGTTTCGCGCAGCACCTATACCAAAAGTATTTTATCTTTACAATTTTACAATTTTTAGCTCGTATTCCCGGTTTCCGAGACCAATCTTCTCGGCATGTTCCAGGCAGACCCGCCAATCGGTGGTAGGGGCCGAGTCAATAAAATGGTCGCCGCAGCTGCACGCGCCGGGCGCCGCCAGGTTGTCGGCCAGTTGGCTTTTGGGCAGCACGGGCATATTGTTGCAGGCATCGGCACAGGCCTGATCCAGTGCCACTGGGTCAAAGCTTGCGAACATGCCCACATCCGGAATGATGGGCGCATCGTTTTCATCGTGGCAGTCGCAGTTGGGCGAAACGTCGATCACCAGGCTGATATGGAAATTAGGCCGGTGCTGCACCACCGCTTTTGCATACTCGGCCATGCGGCGGTTCAACTCGTCGTTGGCATTGTAGTCCTCGTTTTGAATGGCGTCGAAGTTGCAATGTGCAAGGCAGCGCCCGCAGCCCACACAGCGCCCATGGTCGATCAGTGCTTTGCCGGCGTCGCCAAAGTCGATGGCGTTCTGGCCGCAGGCTTTTGCACAGGCGTGGCAGCCTCGGCACAAAGTTTGATCCACCTGGGGTTTGCCTGCGTTGTGCTGCTCCATTTTGCCTGCCCGGCTTCCGCTGCCCATCCCCAAATTTTTAATGGCACCGCCAAACCCTGTGGACTCATGCCCCTTAAAATGGTTCAGGCTGATTACAATGTCCGCATCCATAATGGCCCGGCCGATCTTGGCCAGCTTCACGCACTCGCCGCCTTCCACTGGCACCTCCGCCTCGTCGGTGCCCTTCAGTCCGTCCGCAATGATAACCTGGCAGCCGGTGGAAAGGGGGGTGAACCCGTTTTCGTACGCGGCCTCGATGTGCTCCAGTGCATGCTTGCGCCGCCCCACGTACAAAGTATTGCAGTCGGTCAAAAAGGGCCGGCCGCCCATCTCCCGGATCACATCGGCCAGGGCTTTCGCATAACCTGGCCGCAGATACGACAGATTGCCCGGCTCGCCAAAATGGATCTTGATGGCCACGAACTTTTGGTCCATATCGATTTTTCCCAAACCCGCGGCTCTCACAAGCCCCTGCAGTTTTTTTGGCAGGTTCATGCCGGGGCGCGCCCGCAGGTCGGTGTAATATACCAGTGATTTTTCCATATTTTCATTCTCCTTTCATCCCCGGGCTCGGTGCCGGGGCCATTCTTGCCGCTATTCCTACCGCTTTTGATCAAAAGCCCAGCAGCGCCGCCGCCAGAACCACTGTTCCCAGCACAATGCGGTACCAGCCGAACGGTTTGAAGTCGTGCTTTTTTACAAACCCCACCAGGAATTTGATGGCGGCCACGCTCACCAAAAACGCGGTCACACAGGCCACTGCCAGCGCAGTCACTTCGCCGCCGGTAAAGGTCAGGCCGGCTGCCAGGTATTTCACGGCTTTCAGAAGGCTGGCGCCAAACATCACCGGAATCGCCAAAAAAAAGGTGAACTCGGTGACCACCGGCCGGCTGGCCCCAAGTAAAAGGCCGCCTACAATGGTGGCTCCGCTGCGGGAGGTGCCGGGGATCATGGCCAGCACCTGCCAAAATCCGATCACGAGCGCCTGTTTATAGCTCAGTTGTGAAAGGTCGGTCACTGTGGGGGTACGGCGGCGGTTTTCCACCACCAGGAACAGCACACCGTACAGGATCAGCATAACCGCCACGGTGATGTAGTTGTACAGATGGGCGTCCAGCCAGTCATCGAACAAAAGCCCCAGTACCAGCGCTGGGAGGGTCGCCACCAAAATTTTAAACCAGAGGGTCCAGGTGTCTTTTTTTACAAATTTTTTGGCCGGGTCTGTGCAAAAAGGCCAGAGCTTGGGGAAATACAGCAGGACCACCGCAAGAATGGCGCCCAGCTGGATGACCACCCGGAACATGCTCATAAACTCGTCGCTGTAGGGCATATCCAAAAGCTTTTCAGCCAGGATCAAATGGCCGGTGCTGCTGATGGGCAGCCATTCGGTGATCCCTTCAATGATGCCGTAAAGGATCGTCTTCAAATATTCCATTGCTTCTGCCTCGTCTCTTTGTGGTCTGGGTCTTTATGACCTATTGTATCAGTATAGCATATCCGCTTTTAAAACAGAACGCTTTTTTGCTGCCCGCTCTTTCTTTTACCCTATAAATAAAGTATAATAAGGGGCGCCGGAACGGGCGCAGAGCTTTGTCTGAAACAGCCCTGGCCGGCATATCCTTTTCTGGGGCTGCCCCTGCGGCGTTTGAGCGCAGCCCATCCGGGGCATCTTATAATAAAACGAGGTGTTTGTTTTTGAATATTTTGGTGGTTGGCTGCGGCCGCGCGGGTGCAAACCTGGTGCGCATTCTGGAACAGCTGGGGCACGAGGTGTCGGTGCTGGATGCCGACCCCGCCGAACTGGAGCGACTGGACGGCTTTGAGGGCTATGAATTTTCAGGCGAGGCCCATGCGGGCATCCCCATCGACACTGATGTGCTGCGGCGGGCGGGCATTGAAACCTGCGATGCGGCGGTGGTGTCCACCAACGACGACAGCGTAAATATCATGGTGGCCCAGATCGCCCGCGAGGTGTTTGGGGTGGAGCGGGTGGTGGCCCGCATCACCGACCCCACGCTGAAGGACTTTTTTGTGAAACAGTACGGCATTCAAGCCGTGTGCCCCACCAATCTATCGGTGCAAAGCATGCTGCTGGGCGTTCTGCAGGATCAGGAAAGCCGAACCCTTACCGTGGGCGCTTCCACCGCTGCCTTTTTTACCGTGCCGGCTACTGAGCATGATGTGGGCCGCCTTTTAAACCGGATCAAGGCGCCCCGGGGCGAGGCGGTGTTCGGGGTGCTGCACCAAAACGGCTCAATGGAATTGGCCGCGCAGCCCAGCCCTGTGCTGCGCCAGGGCGACGCCATTATCTATGCCCGCATCGCGGACTGAAAGGAAGCAAACATTCATGAAAGTGTTAATCGTAGGCGGCGGCAAGGTGGGTTATTATATGGCAAAGACCCTGCTTGCCCACGGCCACCAGCCCCGCGTTTTGGAACGGGATCACAAACTATGCGAGCAGATCGCGAATGAGCTGGATATCCCGGTGACGAATGGCGACGGCTCCACAGTGGAGTACCTGCGGGCCGCCGGGTGCGACAAATGCCAGGCCCTTGTGGCGGTGACCGGCCGGGATGAGGTCAACCTCATTACCTGCCAGATCGCCAAAAAGGCTTTTGCTGTGGAAAAAACGGTAGCCCGGGTCAACAATCCCAAAAATGCGGTCGTTCTGCGCAAGCTGGGGGTGGACATTGCGGTGTCCAGCACCGACAATCTGGCCCGCATTTTGGAGCGCGAGGTGGAAACTGCCGCCATTCAGCAGGTGCTCAGCCTGGCGGGCGGCACCGCCACCCTGATCGAGATCCAGGTACCGGAGGAGTTTAAGTACCACGGCAAAAGCCTGGCCAATATCCCCATTTCCCAGGATGCGGTCATTATCTCCATCACTCGTTCGGGTGAATTGTTGATCCCCCGCGGCAACACCGAGGTGCGCTCTGGCGATAAGGTTCTCTGCGTTGCGCGGGATACCGCGATGCACGAGCTTGCGGCAGATTGGGGCCTGGCCGAACACTGACAGCGAGGCGCTTTGGGTATTCTGTGATTTTTGTGAGAGGAGGTGTGCGGTGTGCTGCATTTTCGCATCGATCCCGCGGGTTCGAAGGTCCTTGGCCTATGGCTGTTTTTGCCCGGTGCGGTGATTTCGCCTTTTTTGTTTTGGCAGACCTTTTGGGGCGGGGCCGCTTTTTTGGTTGCATGGAGCCTTCTTGCGCTTTGGTTGGCTCCTCTGCGCGCACGCACGCTGGAGGGCAGTGTTTCCCTGGGTGAGGTGCGCCTTGCCCAGGGAATCCTTTTTAAAACCAATCATCGGGTACCCACCCGCTTTGTGACCGGCATTTCCCGCTTTCGCACTCCCCTTTTGCGGGCCTGCCGGTGCAGTTTGTTGCTTCTTTATACCAGCGGCGCCGTACTCATCCTCCCCGGTATCGCCGACGAAACTGCCGACCGGCTGGTGGAAGCGCTGCAGGGGGGTCGCTCATGAGCGCGATACAAGTGCAAGGCCGTTTCCATTTTGTATATATCGCGAAATTTATACGTTATGGCCTTATCCTCTGCCTGGTTCCTATGCTGCAGGCCCTGATTCGTTTTGACTTGCAAAGCCTTTACACCGCACTTCGGCAGGATGCTGTGATTCTGGTGGTGATGGCGGTGATCTCGGTGTGGCTGTGGCGGCAGGCCGGCTTTTCCCTCACACAGGAAGCTCTCACTCTGAAGCTTGGGTTTCTTATCACGCGCCAGATCACCCTCCCCTGCAATCAGGTGGCTGTTTTGGAACAAAGCCGCCCCCTGTGGCTGCGCTTGCTGGGGGCCAGCCGGGTCACCGTTTATGCCGCCCGCAGCGCCCATTTTAAAACGGTGCAGTTTTTTTTGCCAAAGCACCAGGCTGCCATTTTGGCCGAAACCATGCTTCCTGTGCGTTCGGACGCCACCTTTTTTGAGCCTACCGGTGCCGAGCGCATCCGCTTTACCGTACTGAGCGCCAACATTGCCACCACCGCAGCTCTTTTGTGGGTGAGTGCGCGGGAAACTACCCGCATTCTCGGCGAGGGGATCGAGGAACAGCTCAATCACCTGGCGCTGGATAATCTTACCCGCATCGAGCAGATTGCCGAATTGTTTTTGCCGGCGGGTGTGGCCTGGCTCTTTACGCTTGTTTTCGTATTTTGGGGCGTGGCGCTTTTCTGGTCTCTTCTCTCTACCGCAGGTTTCCGGGTCAGCCGCAGCGGCGGGGTCATTCTTGCCAAGGGTGGCCACGTAAACCATATCGAGCGGCGCATCCTGGCCAGTGCTGTGATCTGGTGCGACGTGCGCACCACTCCCTCGGCCCGGTTGCTGCGCCGTTATCCGGTGTATCTGTGCGCGGGCAGCTTTGATGGCGGCGATATCCCCATCCTTGTTTATAAAAAGGGTCAGGAAGCGCTTTTGGAAGCTTTGATGCCTCAATTCCGCCTATGTCCTGCTGCGCTGGGTCCGGTCGCGGACCGTTCTCTGCCCCAATTTCTGTGGAAAGGTGGAACTGCCTTTGCCTTCTGCGGCGCTCTGGCCGGGGTATCGGTGTGGCAGCTGCCTCAACTTACCCCTGTGCTGATCATTCCGCTACTGCTCAGCCTGGGCCTGGTTTTGGTTTCCCTTGAAGCCTGGTTTACCGAAGGGGTGCATCGCAATTCCAACCATACCCTGGCGATCCAGTATAGCCGCTGGTTTACCCGGCACAGCCTGTGTATATTTACTCGGGACCGGGCTTTTTCCACGTTTCAAACGCCTTTTTCCGAAAACGTGGCCCGCTGCAATTTTACGCTGCGGCTGCCCTGCCGCCGCAGGATAAAGCTTCGCGGCATCAAACGCTATCAGGCCGACCAGCTCAAGCTGGCAGATTAAAGAGAAAGGGCCATGCAATGTACCATACTGTACTTTTTGACCTGGACGGCACGCTGCTGAATACCATTCAGGATCTGGCCGACGCTGCCAATTGGGTCTGCGCCCAAAACGGCTGGCCACAGCATACTTTAGAGGAATACAAGCGGTTTGTGGGCAATGGCATTCCCAGGCTCTGTGAGCGGTTTACCCCACCCCAGGCCCGCGGGCCGCAGCAGCTGGCGCACACACTGGCAGCCTTTGAAGCCCGTTATGGGCTTCACAAACAGGATGCCACCGCGCCCTATCCCGGCATTTCCGACCTGCTGAATCATCTTTCCTCTGCCGGAATCTGCTTTGGGGTACTCACCAACAAGGAGCACCGCCTTGCTCAGGCTGTGGTGGAATACTATTTTCCGGGTGTGTTTTCCTTTGTGCAGGGTGCAGTGCCCGGCGTGCCCCCCAAACCCGATCCTGCCGGGGCAAAGGCCCTGATGGCCCGTATGGGCGCCGTGCCCCAAAGCACTCTTTTTGTAGGCGACAGCGACGTGGATGTTTTCACCGCCCACAATGCGGGCCTGCCTGCCTGCGGGGTGTTGTGGGGGTTCCGCGGCAAAACGGAACTGCAGAATGCAGGAGCCGAGCGCCTGGTTGCCAGTCCCCCTGAATTGCTGGATATTATCCTTACATAAAAAACGAAAGGGTTGCCTTTCTGTTCGATTCCCACGGGCCATGCCAAAAAAAGAGAACCAAACCGGGGTACGGTTTTTGCTGGGATCTCCCCCTTTGGTTTTTTGCTTTCCGGGCCCCGTCCCTCGCGGGCTAAGCAACAGCCCACCGGGCTGTTGCTTGCGGGCTGCGGCCCGCCGCCCTGTTCGATTCCCACGGCCCATGCCAAAAAAAGAGAACCAAACCGGGGTACGGTTTGGTTCTCTTTTTTTGGTGACCCGTCCGGGAATCGAACCCGGGTTACCGCCGTGAAAGGGCGATGTCTTGACCGCTTGACCAACGGGCCTTATAAATACAAGGCTTAGCTAAAACAGCAAGCATTTTGTCGCCCACTATTGCGGGCGACCCCCCATGTATTCTAGCTAAACCTTGTATCAGTGGTAGCGGTAACTGGATTCGAACCGGTGACACTTCGGGTATGAACCGAATGCTCTAGCCAACTGAGCTATACCGCCACATTTATCCGCCGTTTGAAAGGCGCCCTTATATTATATTAAACAGGCTGGGGCTTGTCAATACTTTTTTGCCCCGTTTTTACAAAATTATCCCCTGCAAAACAAAAGGCGCGGGGCCGGAAAATTTTGCCCCGCACCTTTTGCTGCTTCTGCAATTAGCCTTGTTTGGGCAGCAATTTTTCTTTGCCGCCCATATAGGGCCGCAGGACCTCAGGAACCAACACGCTGCCGTCGGCCTGCAGGTTGTTTTCCAAAAATGCGATCAGCATACGCGGAGGCGCCACGCAGGTGTTGTTCAAAGTGTGAGGAAGGTAATTGCGGCCGTCCTCGCCCTTGACCCGGATCTTTAGCCTGCGGCTCTGGGCATCGCCCAGGTTGGAGCAGCTGCACACCTCGAAGTATTTTTGCTGGCGGGGGCTCCACGCTTCGATATCGCAGCTTTTCACCTTCAGGTCTGCCAAATCTCCCGAGCAGCACTCCAGCTGACGCACCGGAATATCCAGGCTGCGGAACAGCTCCACACTGTTGCGCCACAGCTTTTCATACCAGTCCATACTTTCTTCGGGTTTGCAGACCACGATCATTTCCTGCTTTTCGAACTGATGGATGCGGTATACGCCCCGTTCCTCCAGGCCATGGGCGCCCTTTTCCTTGCGGAAGCAGGGGCTGTAACTCGTGAGGGTTTGGGGCAGCTGATTTTCCGGAATGAGCTGATCCACAAAGCGGCCGATCATGGTGTGCTCGCTGGTTCCGATCAGATACAGGTCTTCCCCTTCGATCTTGTACATCATGGCATCCATTTCGGGGAAGCTCATAACGCCCTGCACCACGCTGCCGTGCATCATAAAGGGCGGGATCACATAGGTGAAACCCTTGTCGATCATGAAGTCGCGGGCATAGGCCAGCACCGCCTCGTGCAGGCGGGCAATATCGCCCAGCAGGTAATAAAAGCCGTTGCCGGCCACCCGGCGGGCGCTGTCCAGATCAATGCCGCCAAAGCTCTCCATGATCTCGGTGTGATAAGGAATTTCAAAATCCGGCACTGCCGGTTCGCCAAAGCGCTGCACCTCCATATTGTGGCTGTCGTCCGGCCCGATGGGCACGCTTGGGTCAATCATATTGGGGATGACCAGCATAATCTCCCGGATTTTTTCATCCAGCTGCGCTTCTTTTTCTTCCAGCTCTTTCAACCGGTCAGCCTGAGCTGCCACCTGGGCCTTGGCCACCTCGGCCTCGGCCAGCTTGGTGGGATCCTTTTTCGCCTGCCCCATCAGCATGCCCACCTTTTTGGACAGGGCATTGCGCTCGGCCCGCAGGGTGTTCGCCTCGGTGACGACAGCGCGGTTTTCAGCGTCCAGAGCCAGCACCTGGTCCACCAGCGGAAGCTTGGCATCCTGGAACTTCTTTTTGATGTTTTCTTTTACGGCGTCCGGGTTTTCCCGAACAAAACGCAGATCCAGCATAGTGTTTTGTTCCCCTTTATTTCAGTTTGTGGTTTCTTTCTGGTAACCGCCCAGCAGATTGGCAAAGGCGGTGAGCTGAGCATCCGAGTAAAAGTGTACCGTCAGGCTGCCCCGGCCGTTTTTATAATCCACCCTCACCTCGTTGCCCAGGGTTTCCCGCAGGGCTATTTCCACCTCGCCCGGAAGGGCCGGGCGCTGCGGCTCAGGTTTTTTTTGCGGCTCGGGCCTGGCCAGCTTTTTGCACAGCGCCTCGGTCTGGCGCACATTGAGCCCGTTTTCCACCACGGCGGCAGCGGCGGCAAGCTGTTTTTCCTGATCTTCCAGGCCCAGGATCACCTTTGCATGCCCAGTGCTGAGCGCCCCTTTCTGCAGCCATTCCAGCACTTTTTCCGGGAGATTTAAAAGGCGCAGGCTATTGGCCACAGCGCTGCGGCTTTTGCCCAGCTTTTTTGCCGCCTGTTCCTGGGTGAGGCCGCACCGGTCCATGAGCTGGCGGTAGCCGAACGCTTCCTCCACCGGGTCCAGGTCCTCGCGCTGCAGGTTTTCGATCAGGGCCAGCTCCATGGCCTCGCTCTCGGTCACGTCTTTAATGACTACCGGAACTTCCGTGAGACCTGCCAGGCGGGCGGCCCGCCAGCGGCGTTCACCGGCAATGATCTTGTATCCCCCACTGGGGGCGGAGCGCACAGTGATGGGCTGCAGCACCCCGTGCTCCGTAATGCTGGCGGCCAATTCCGCCAGGCTTTCGTCGCTGAACGATTTGCGGGGCTGATCCTTATCCGGCTCAATTTCCCGCAGGGGCAGGGTCTCGACTCCCCCGCCGCCCACATCCCGGGCCGTTTCCTCGAACAGGCTTTCCAGGCCCCGCCCGAGACCTCCTTTTTTCGGTGCCATTCTATTCCTCCTTTTAACGGTTGTTGCGCAGCAGTTCCCTGGCCATATCCCTGTAGGCCTCGCTGCCCTTGCTCACCGGGTCATAATGGTTGATGGGCATGCCGTAGCTGGGCGCTTCGGACAGGCGCACGTTGCGGGGCACAGTGGTTTTGTAGACCTTGTCGCCAAAAAACTTTTTCACCTGGTCCACCACCTGCAGGGTCAGATTGAGCCGGCCGGCATACATGGTGAACACCACGCCCTCGATTTCCAGATAGCGGTTATACATTTTGCGCACTGTTTTGAGGGTACTCATCAATTCCGACAGGCCTTCCAGCGCGTAGTATTCGCACTGGATGGGGATGAGCACCGAATCGCAGGCGCACAGGCCGTTGAGGGTGAGCAGATCCAGGCTGGGCGGGCAGTCGATGAATATGTAATCGTATTTCCCGGTCACACCAGCCAACGCCTCCCGCAGGCGGCTTTCGCGGCGGGGCAGGTTGACCAGTTCCACCACCGCGCCGGAGAGCTGAATGTTGGAGGGGATGATGTCCACCTGGAACTGGGTGGGCAGAATGGCTTCCTCGGCCTTGGCCTCGCCGATCAGCAGCTCGTAGACGCTTTTGCCCACGCTGCGCTTGGAAATGCCGTATCCGCTGGTGCTGTTGCCCTGAGGGTCCAGGTCTACAACCAGAACCTTTTTGCCCTCGGCCGCCACACAGGAAGAAAGGTTTACTGCCGTGGTGCTTTTGCCCACGCCGCCTTTTTGGTTTGCCACTGCGATCACTTTACCCAAAATTTGTGCCTCCCACATGATCTGTTTCCCCTGCCGGATTTACCCCGGCACAGGGGAGGAAATTGTCGGAAAATTTTGCAGTTTTGTACCTGGAAGCCGTGCAACGGTTTGATTTTGTGTTTTTTACGGCGCAGGCCTGTAGTTGCTATTATAACATAGGTTTTGGGGTTTTTAAACGGGCAATATCTTGTGGTTTTTTCGTTTCATCCCCAATTTACGCCTCTTCTCACAAGATATAGTGGTTTTCAGGAAGAAGCTCCAAAGCTTGCTTACAGGGGAAGAATGTTCCACGTGGAACATTCTTCCCCTGTAAATTGAATTTCATGCGAGTAAACAGAAAAGAAAGTTTGGAGTTTTTCAGAAGCAAAAAACCTTCCCAAATGTTCCACGTGGAACATTTGGGAAGGAATGGACAGCTGAGGCGGGAATGAGGGGCCAGGCGGGAATGAGGGGCCAGGCGGGAATGAAGGGGCCAGGCGGGAATGAAGGGGCCAGGCCGAAATGAGGGGCCAGGCGAAAATGGGCGGCCAGGTAAGAATAGGCGGCCAGACGGAATGGGCGGCCTGGCTGGAAGGGGGCCGCTGGGGCGCAAACAGGTAACCACGGCCGAAGAAGCCAGCCGGACAGAGATGGACAGCCGAGAGGGATCTGAACAGTGAGGGAACGGATGAGTGGCGGAAACAAGGCTGCGGGGAGTGAGGTGCGGAAGAAGAGCTTACCGCAGCGATAGGGGCCAAAAGGGAGCGAACGCAGCTCCGGGCAGGAAGGCGCAAAACAGATGTGCGGCTGGAGCGCAAACAGGCGGGCGCTTGGCGAAACAAAAAATAAAACCGGAATAAAAAACGCAAGGCCCCCGCCGGAGCTTCCGGCAAGAGCCTTGCGCTTGTTAAGGGCTTTGTTACGAGCTGGCGCTGGTGGCGGTGGGAATGTGGACCGTGTATTCCACATACCCCTCCCCTTCCGTGCGCTTGGTGCTGGCGGGTACTCCCGCATCCACCATCAGGCGCACCGCCCGGTTGATGGTGTTCACAAAAATGCGCACGTCCCGCACCATGGGGATCGCGTGCCTGTGGCGGGGCTTATCGGTGAGAAGGCGCTCCACATAGGCGTCGGCCTGGCGGGCGTTCATGCTCTGCTTTACAAATTGCTCCAGGGCCTGGGTGCGCTGCTGCTCGGCGGGCAGCCGGAGCACCGCCCGGGCATGGCGCTCGGTAAGGCCGTGGGCCACGCAGTATTCCTGCTGCTGCGCCGTGAGCGCCAGCAGCCGCAGCTTGTTGTTCAGGGTGGGCTGCGCAATGCCCAGGCGGCGGGCAGCCTCTTCCTGGGTGCAGCCCCACAGGGCGATGACCTCTTTAATGCCCCGGGCCTGCTCGAAGGGGTCGAGCCCCTGCCGCTGCACATTTTCCAAAAGGCCCAAGGCCGCGGTCTGGTCGTCTTCATAATCGCACAGGATGGCCGGGATCTCGGTGAGGCCCGCCAGTTTGCAGGCGCGCAGGCGCCGCTCGCCCGCGATCAGCTGGTAACGGCCGTTTTGCACCTTGCGCACCGTGACCGGCTGCAAAAGGCCGTTCTGGGCGATGCTGAGCGCAAGGCGGGCGATTTCCTGCTGGTCGAAATTTGTGCGCGCCTGAAAAGGCGACGGTTCGATCTGCTGGGGCGCCAGCAGCAAAATTTTGCCGATGCTTTTGACCCGATGTTGTAACATTTCCGTATTCCCCTTTCCTTTGGCCGCAATGCAAAACCAGCCCGCAGCGGGGCGCAAAACAAAAAAACGCACCCGCGGCCTGCCGCAAAACCAGCCCTTTTGCGGGCAGTTCAGCGGTTTTTCCTGCCTGTGAGGCAAGTATACCACGAATGCGATTTATTTACCAGTATTTTCCATCGACAAACAATTACCAATTTTTGCCTTAACCTCTGTCATTTCAGGGGCGACTTGGCAATTTTTCCGCCGTTGCGGGGATAGACGGTCGAAGTTTGCGAAATCTTTTTGCATACCACAAGGCTGCGCGCGTCGCCCCCGGGCAGCTGAAAGGCGCGGGTGGCCTGGTATTCGCCGCCGAGCTTTTGAATGGCGGGGCGGGCGGCTTCCAGCTCTTCGGCAGCGGAGGCGCCCTTCATAGCAATGAAGAAGCCCCCCACCCGCACCAGGGGCAGGCAATATTCGCTGAGGGCGGGCAGCGCGGCCACCGCGCGGGCCGAAGCAAGATCAAAGGCCTCACGCCACTGCTTGCGGGCGGCCTCCTCGGCGCGCTCTTTTGCAAACTCAACCCCGGAAAGGCCCAGCTGGCCGCACACCCAGCGCAGAAACTCCACCCGCTTACCGGTGGGCTCCATGAGGGTGAGGGCGAGATCGGGCTTGTGGATTTTGGCGACCACCCCGGGGAAGCCGGCGCCGCAGCCCACGTCCACCATGCGGCCCGCCACCTCGGGCTGGGCGGCAAAAAGCAGGCTGTCGATAAAATGCTTGTCCTCGACGCCCTCGGGGTCGGTGATGGCGGTGAGGTTGACCTTTTGGTTGTATTCTACCAGGCAGACGGCATAGCGGGCCAGCAGGTCCAGCTGGCCGCCGGTGAGCGCAATTCCGTAAACGGCGGCCTTTTGTTCCAGACGGGATTTGTTGATCATGGGCGTTCCTCCTTTTGTTCTTCGGCAGCGGCGGCGCGGGCGGCGGCCACCGCCACGCTGAGCACCGCGAGATCGGCGGGCGAAACGCCAGGGATGCGCCCGGCCTGGGCCAGATCCCGGGGGCGCAGCTTTGCCAGCTTTTCCCGGGCTTCCAGCCGGAGGCCCGCCAAGGGCGCGTAGTCAAAATCCGGCGGGATGAGGGCGCTTTCCATGCGGCGCACCTCTTTGATGGCCCGCTGCTGGCGCTGGATGTAGCCCGCGTAGCGGATTTCGGTGGCAATGCGCCGGCCAAGGCGCGGGTCGACCCCCTGCCCCGGGCCGATGACCCGGCACACCAGCTCGTAGGTGAGCTCGGGCCGGCGCAGAAGTTCGGCGGCGCTGGCACCCTTTTCCACCGGGGGAAGGCCCTCGGCGGCAAGCACCTGGTTCAGGGCCGCGGCGCGCACGGTGGTGGATTCCAGCCGGGCGCGCTCGGTGCGCTTTTGCTCCATCTCCCGCTCAAAGGCCTGCCAGCGGGCGTCGCTCACAAGGCCCGCCTGCCTGCCGATGGGGGTGAGCCGCTCGGCGGCGTTATCCTGCCGCAGGGTGAGGCGGTATTCGCTGCGGCTGGTCATCATGCGGTAGGGGTCCAGCACGCCTTTGGTAACAAGGTCGTCCACCAGGGTGCCGATGTAGGAGGAGTGGCGTGGCAGCACCAGCTGCTCTTTGCCCTTTACGGCCAGGGCCGCGTTCAGGCCCGCCAAGAGCCCCTGGGCCGCGGCCTCCTCGTAGCCGGAGGTGCCGCAGAATTGGCCCGCGCCGTACAGCCCGGCCACCGCCCGGGTTTCCAGGGTGGGGCGCAGGGCCAGGGGGTCGATGCAATCGTACTCGATGGCATAGGCGGGGCGCAGAATTTCGATGCGCTCGAAACCCCGGATGGTGCGGTACATGGCGTTCTGCACATCCTCGGGAAGGCTGGAACTCATGCCCTGCAGATACATCTCCTCGGTGTTGAGGCCGCAGGGCTCCACAAAGATCTGGTGGCGGTCCTTTTCGGCAAAGCGGACCACCTTATCCTCAATACTGGGGCAGTAGCGGGGGCCGATCCCCTGGATGGCCCCGCCATAGAGGGGGGAGCGGTGCAGGTTCTGCTGAATGATCCGGTGGGTCTGGGGGTTGGTAAAGGCAATGTGGCAATCCACCTGGTTTTTCACCCCGCCCATGGGGGTAAGAAAGCTGAAAGGCTCGGGCGGGTCCTCGCCGGGCTGGCGCTCCAGCACCGAAAAGTCGATGCTGCGGCGGTGCACCCGGGCGGGGGTGCCGGTCTTGAAGCGGCGCAGGGGCAGGCCCGCCCTTTTGAGGCTTTGAGCCAGCAGCTCGGCTGCGTGCTGGCCGTCCGGCCCGCTGGGCACGCTGGCATCGCCCACAAAAATGCGGCCCCCCAGGTTCGTGCCGGTGCACAGCACCACGGCGCGGGCCCCGTAAAAGCCGTGCAGCCGGGTATACACCCCCGCCGCGCGGCCCTGCTCTACCTTTATGTCCACCACCTCGGCCTGCTTGATTTCCAGGCCCGGGCACTGCTCCAGCAGGTGCTTGGTGTAGGAGTGGTAGGCCTGCCGGTCGATTTGGGCGCGCAGCGAGTGCACGGCCGGGCCCTTGCCCCGGTTGAGCATGCGGCTTTGCAGGGTGGTGGCGTCGGCCGCAAGGCCCATAACCCCGCCCAGGGCGTCGATCTCGCGCACCAGATGGCCCTTGGCGGTGCCCCCGATGCTGGGGTTGCAGGGCATGTTGCCAATGCCGTCGAGGCTGAGGGTGAACAGCGCGGTGCGCGCGCCGAGCGCGGACGCGGCGTGCGCCGCCTCGATGCCCGCGTGCCCCGCGCCCACCACGATCACATCATACTCACCCAAAGGGAACGCCCCGTTTTGGGCGGGCGCGTGTTCGCCCCGCCCCGCCGGGGCGCCGCTTGCTAAGATTTCCGGCACCTTTTTACTCTCCCTTTTTAACCGTTTACTTGCCCACGCAAAACTTTGAAAACACTTCCTCCACCACGGAGGCGGCGGCGTCCTCGCCCGAAAGGCGGCACAGCGCGGCCAGCGCGTCGTCCACACAGACGCTCACTGCGTCCAGCCCAAAGCCGCCGGCCAGCGCTTCCAGCGCGTCGGCCAGGGCGGCGCGCGCCTCCACCGCCGCGGCCAGCTGCCGCTGGCTCACAAGGCAGGGGGCGGCAAGATCGAGCTCCGCCACGCCCAGCACCCGGGCCACCGCAGCCTCCAGCTGCGCAAGGCCGCCGCCCCGGCCCGCGGCCATGCGCACAACAGCGCTGAACCCGCCTTGCAGCACGGCTTCGTCGAACCGCTGGGGCAGGTCGTTTTTGTTGATGAGGGCCACGGCCCGCCGCCCGGCGCAGGCGCGCGCAAGTTCCCGGTCGGCAGGCAGAGCGGGGCTGGAGCCGTCGAACACGGCCAGCACCAGCCCGGCCTGGGCCAGCTTTTCGCGGCTTCGGCGGATGCCCTCGGCCTCGACCAGGTCGCCGGTTTCGCGCAGGCCGGCGGTATCGAACAGGTTCAGGCGCACCCCGCCCAGCATGACCGCCTGCTCCACCACGTCGCGGGTGGTGCCCGCCACGGGGGTGACGATGGCCCGGTCGAACCCGGCCAGCAAATTTAAAAGGGTGGATTTGCCCACGTTGGGGCTGCCCACGATGGCCGTATCCACCCCCTGGCGCAGCACCGCGCCCGCGCCGTAGCTTTCCACCAGGGCCGACACGCCGGCCAGTACCTCCCCCAGGGCCTTTTGCAGGGCTGCGGGCTCCAGCGCGGGCACATCCTCCTCGGGAAAATCGACCCAGGCGGCCAGATGCCCGGCCAGGGCCAGCAGGGTTTGCCTGTAGCCCCCGATCTGTTTTGCCAGGGCGCCGCCCAGGGCGTGCTCGGCCAGGGCCGCGCCCTGGCGGCCGGCGGCGGAGATCACATCCATGACGGCCTCGGCCTGGGTGAGGCTGATGCGGCCGTTCAAAAAGGCGCGCTTTGTGTACTCGCCGGGGCCGGCGGGCGCAGCGCCCGCGGCGATGCAGGCTTCGATCAGGGTTTGGGCGATGACCTGGCCCCCGTGGCAGGAGAGCTCCACCACGTCCTCGCCGGTATAGCTGCGGGGGGCGCGGAAGAACAGGGCCACGCCCTCGTCCAGGGTGCAGCCCCTTGCCTGAAAGTGCCCGAACAGCGCGGTGTAGCCCCGCGCGTTTTCCACCTTTTTGGCCGGGTCCTGTGGAAAAAACACCCGGGCCGCCACGGAATAAGCCCCGGGGCCGGACAGGCGCACCACGGCGATGCCCCCCGCCCCCGGGGGGGTGGCCTGGGCCACAATGGTGGACGGCTGCGCCATAGAAAAGCCCCCTTTACACAAAAAGTTCCGATTTATTGTAGCACACACCGAAAGCAAGGGCAAGCGGGGCGCACCTTGCGGGCGTTCGGCCCGCGGCTGCCGCCCGGCGCACCCAAACGGGCCGAAGGCTCATTTTCGGAAGATATCCAGCGCATGGCTTGTGATGCCCCACAGATCGCTGCGCTCACAGGTCGCAAAGTGGTATTGAAGGTACAGCGCAAAGGCGGCGGCATCCATGGCGTCCACCGCCTCGCGCATGAAGAGGGCGCAGCCGTCGGCGGCCACATAATGCAGCCGGGTGACGGGGAACGGGGCCATGAGCGCGTCGATCTCCTCTTTGCGGACAAGCTCAAACAGGTCTTTGGGCTGGGAGCGGGCGGCAAAGGTGCGGCCATCGAGCAGGCCCTCGGCCACATATTGGGCAACGTTGACATTGCCGCGGTGAAAGCCCTCGTCCAGCAGGCAGCCGTCAGAAATGACATAGGCGGCAAAGACCACACCGCCCGGTTTGGTGACCCGGATCGCCTCGCGCAGGGCCTGGCGTTTGTCCGGCACGCTATAGAGATGGTACAGCGGCCCCAGCAGCAGCGTGATATCATAGGCATCGGCCGGAAATGAGGACAGATCCAGGGCGTTGCCCAGGGTGACGGACACGGTTTCGCCCGGGCGGGTGTTTTGGCGAAAGAGCTCCACCTGCCGCGGCACCAGCTCCACCGCGTCGACGGCATAGCCCCGGCGCGCCAGCGCGTGGGAATAGCGGCCGGTTCCGGCCCCGATTTCCAGCACGCGGCTGCCGGGGCGGAGGTATTTTTCAATGTAGCGCATGGTGGTGAGGAACTCAACGGAACCATGCTGGACGGCCAGGCGGCCGTCCTCGTTGTAATGATCGTAAAAATCGATCAGGTATTGGTTTGTTTGCATACTGCACCTCTCCCCTTTTTTTTCGCCGTCAGGCAGAACCGCGGGTGGCCGGTGTTTGCCGCTGCAAAAAAGCCGACAGGACATTTGCCACCATGTTTTCCACATCGCGTTCCCCGAGCGTCAGCTTGTTTGTTGCCGCCAGGACCGCGATCCCGTGGGTATAAAGAAACAGATCCAAAAAAACGACCTTTGCGCGCTCCGGGTCCAGATCCAGGGCCCGGGCGAAGGCCGCCGCCTTTTTTTCGTTGCCGCGCTCTTTGTAAAAATCCTGCGGGCGGTGCAGGGCCAGGTCCATGTCGCTGATGAACAGCAGCCGGAACAGGTTGGGCTCCTGCCGGGCAAATTCCACATAGGAGAGCGGGAGGAGCAGGCCGGGGCCGACCCGGGAGCCGGCGCGGTAAGCGGCCACATAGCGCTCGTAATATTCGTAGGCAAACGCAAGAAATTCACTTTTTAACTGCTCCATGTTTTCGTAGCAGGTAAAGAGCGGCCGGGTGGAGCACTGCAGCTTGCCCGCAATGCTGCGGGCGTTCACCGCTTCAAAGCCCGCTTGCCTTGTAAGTTCCAGAGCCGTATCCAAAATCATCTGCCGGGTTATTTTTGCTTTAGGCGGCATAGCCGTTCACTCTCCATTTGATCTTATTTTGTTACAAGCGTTATGTAACTATTGTTGCACATTAAGACAAGCTTGTCAACGGTATTGGGGGAATAGACGGCATTTTATACGCAAGCCCCACAGCGGATTATCTGACCGCGCTGATCGTGGCGCTGCTGCTGCGGCATAACGGAAAGAGCCCGCAAAAAAGCGGCGGCGTTCTATCCGGCCAGGACCAAAGATGAGAGGACAGGCCCTTTTCCATGGGGTATAATAAAACCTGCAGCGGCCGGGGCATTGAAAGGGAAACGATATGGAGTGGAATGAAAAGCTACAGATCATCATCGACTATGTGGAAAACCGCCTGCAGCGCCGGCAGGAGCCGATTGATCCGCGGGAGATCGCGGAGATTGCGGGCTGCTCCTTTGGCTTTTTTCAAAAGGTATTTTGCTATATGAACGGCATCAGCTTTTCAGAGTATGTGCGTTCCAGAAAAATGACCTTGGCCGGATACGAGCTGAAGAGCACGGATAAAAGAGTGGTGGAGGTGAGTTATCAGTATGGGTACGACTCGCCCACTTCCTTTACAAAAGCCTTCCAGCAATTTCACGGGGCTACGCCCAAGGACGCGCGCCGGCAGGATGTGAGGCTGCGGGCGGTGCCGAAAATGCAGCTCCCGGTGAAACAGGAATATCAATGGAAGCTGGAGCAAAAGGGCCCCTTTCGCCTGATCGGGACGAGCCTTCGCCTATCCCGCAGAAACGGGGACCACGCTGCCAAGATACCGGGATTTTGGAGCGACTGCCAGAAGAACGGCACCTTTTCCCGGCTGGCCTCCATGGACGCCGGAACGCCGAAGGGGCTGTTCGGCCTGTTCCGCCGGGATGAGAAAAACCCGGATGCCCTGGAGTATTGCATTATGGTAAAGGCAGATGCGGCGTTGCCGGAGGGCTGGACGGAAATTGTGATACCAAAAACCGCCTGGGCGGTTTTTGACTGTGTGGGCCCTGTGCCCCAGGCCATCCAGAATGGGTGGAGATTTCTCGAGGAGGAGTGGCTGGTGAACTATCCGTTTGAGCATGCAAACTGCCCGGAGCTGGAGTGGTACAGCGATGGAAACGCTTACGCGGCGGATTATTGGAGCCAGATCCTGATCCCGGTGGCGGACGGCAAACAATCGGCCTGCAAACAAACAGACAGGAGAACCAAAAATGAATAACCCTTTTCGGATCGAAAAAAGAGAGAGCTTTCGCGTTGTGGGCTTTTTGATGCAAACGACAAACCACCGGGGCGAGGGCCGAAGGGCAATCCCCGCGCATTGGGCGGGCTTTCGGGCGGAACACCGGGACGAAGCGCTGCTGGCCCTGGCAAAGCAGGAGCCGCAGGGCCTGTTCGGGATTCATCTATACAACACAGACCCGGCAGACCCCAAAAAATTTGAGTATCTGATCGCTGTTTCCAGCGACCGCGACGCGCCGGATGGATTTGCGGAATACACCGTTCCGGCCATGACCTGGGCGGTGTTTCCCTGCAGGCTGGAAACCCTGGGAAAAACCGAGGCCATGGCGATTTTGAAATGGCTGCCCAAATCGGACTACAGGCCGCTCAACAAGGGCTATCTCACCGGCAGGATGAAAGCGGGAGCGCCGGATGTGGAATATTACGGAAAAGACGGGCTTGTGGAGGTGTGGATCGCCGTGAGGGAGAAACAAGAAGGAAAGCGGCCTTGATCAACAAGGCCGCCCGACAAAACAAACGGGAATTGGATCATTCCGTCATTGAAGAAAATACAAGGTTTATTATGGAGCAAATATCCAACTAAAGTTGTGTTTACCGGGCCTGTACCTTTCGTTGGAAAAGCACTTTTTATGAATTATCATCAAGCCAGAAGCTGTTGGAGGACAATAAGGATGAGTGAAAAATACACGTTTCAGGATTTTTTAGCTTCCGTGGATGGGGAGAACCAAAAATTTGTGAGCGAAGTGCATAACGAGCTGACCGGGCTTGGCTGCAAGGCCGAGGTGAAGGCCGCGAGGAGCGGATATGTGGTTTCCTACAGCCTGAACAAAAAGACCCTCGCCAATTATGTGTTCCGCAAAAAAGGGCTGATGGCCCGCATCTACGCGGGCCATATTGCCCAGTACATGGAACTTTTGGAGCTGCTGCCCGACAGCATGGTATGCGCCATTCAGGCAGCGCCGGTCTGCAAGCGCCTGGTGGACCCGGCGGCCTGCAACCAAACGTGCTCCATGGGCTACGACTTCCTTTTAAAGGGCGAACGGCTGCAAAGGTGCCGCAACAATGCGTTTATGTTTTTGCTTGATGAAGAGAGCAGGCCCCACGTGAGAGCGTTGTTGCTGCAGGAAGCCGGCGCGCTGGTTTGACCGGGATCCAATGCCATTCCTCTGAATCTTTTTTCCTTCATTCCTTCAGTGCCGTTAACGGCGCGACGAATACCCCGTCCGGCCGCTGATATGCGGCATTGGCCAGGCCGCAGAGGACGCAGAGGACAGCGGGGGGCTTGCCCTTTGGATCCTGCGCGATCTGCTTTTTGATCTCAAGAAGATTCTGTGCCGCCGCGTCGATCTGGTTGGCCCCCAGCTTGATTTCAAAGGCGCACCACTGGCCGTCGGGCAGCTCCACCACCGCGTCGATCTCCTGATTTTTGTAGTCCTGGTAGTGATAAAGGTTTCCGCCGAAGGATTCGGCATAAATGCGCAGGTCCCGCTCGCACAGGGCCTCGAACAGGAAACCAAGGGTTTGCAGGTCGCCCAACAGCCCCGACGGTGCGGCCTTCAGCAGGGCACAGGCCAGGGACGGGTCGGCAAAGTGCCGCTTTTCCGCCTGCTTGACCCGGACGGAGGAGCGGATGCCGGCGGAAAAGGGCGGCTGGTCGTCGGTGAGAAAAAGCCGCTTGAAAATATCCAGATAAGCCGCCACGGTATTGCCGTCGATGTCCTCATCATCCACCGCCTTCACGTCCCGCATGAGGGTCTTGTTGGTGACGGTGGTGCTCTCGTTGCGGGCCAGAGAACGCAGCAGCAGGCGCATTTTGCGGGTATCGCGCTTTACGCCGTCGATGCGGTATACATCGTCGGCGATGACAGCGTTCAGGTATTCCATGGGAAGCAGCGCGGCCTGCTGCAAGGGCAGGCCCAAGCTGCCCGGCCAACCGCCGCGGACGATCAGTTCAATGAGCTTTTTTAAATCCACCTCGCCGGTCATAACGGGGGTCAACTCGCCGCGGCACAGCTTTTCCAGGGACACCTTTCCACTGGAATCGCCGGATTCCCAGAGGGCCATGGGGCGCATCCGCAGCCGGGCAATCCGGCCCGCACCGCTGTGGAGGATGCCTTTATGGTTTGGGGTAGCGGAGCCGGTAAGGATAAACTGCCCCTTTTGGGCGGTTTGATCGACCCTGTATCGCACCGCATCCCAAAGGGGCGGCACCTCCTGCCATTCGTCAATGAGGCGGGGCGTTTCGCCCTCCAGCACTAAAGCCGGGGACAGCTCCGCCAGCTTCCGGTTCTGAAAATTGCCGGCGGGGTCGCCGATGCAGATCCCGCTCCTGCTGTGGTAAGTAGAGGTCCAGGTTTTGCCGCACCACTTGGGGCCCTCGATACAGACGGCGCCAAAGGCGGACAGATATTCTTCCAGCTTTTGGTCAATGATGCGCGGCCTATAGCTTTGCTGTTCCACAACGTGTCACCTCGGTTCAGATATTAACTTCATTATATTCTATTCCACTGATTTTTACAATTACAATCAGTCGAATTTTATATTTTCATTCAGTCAAATTATCAAAACTTATTCAGTACAATTTTTAAAACACATATACACTCCCCTGCCACAGCCTGGCAGCGTGTGCCGCGGCAAAAAACAGGTGTGCAAAATATCTTGTACGCCGCAGGCATATAAAGCGATTTTGCGCACCTGTTTTGAAGCAAGGGCATGCGGGCGGGGAGAACGCCTGCCGCCAAAGAAAAAGCCCCGTAAAAGCGCGTTTGCCTTTGAAAGAAACCTGGCCGGAACCTTTGGTCTCCATTCCCTGGCGGAAACCAAAGCCTCCCCGCTTCGCCCCCTGGCGGCCCAAAAGCCACTTGGCATTTTAGCTGAAAAATCGCTCTGATTTTCGCTGGACACCGGCCGGTGTTTTTTCAGCGGGGGTCGGATTTTTTTGTGTTATACTGAAAAAACCTTGTTGATTTGATTTTTTTATCGCTTCAGGCAAAGAAAAAATAAAAGCAACAAGGGCAAAACAACAGATTGTTTGAGGAGGAATACAAAATGAACGAGCAATGGAACGATCTGTTTTCGATGTTCGGCTGGTCCAGGGGCGGCTTTGACCCGGGCACCGCGGAGCTTTTCAGCGATCTGGAACAGATGATGCAGCAGAGAACACAGGAAATGGCGCTGGAGGGCCAGGCGGCGGAGGCATTTGCGGCTTACCGGCAGCACCAGGGCGAACAGCTTGATTTTGTGGCGCTGCAAAACTTTAAGGCAGGGATCTTTTTTGCGCTGTGGCTCACCGGCTCGACCTTTTTTCACATGTATTAAAAGCCGCCGGTTTTCCACAATGCAGGGCCCGGAATGTGCAAAACCCAAAGCGCCCCGCAGCCACAAAAAAGGAACGCCGGCAGATCTGCCGGCGTTCCTTTTTTGCAATGGGATTTACAGCTCGACCTTGCCGTAGAGGGCCAGGCCCTCGGCGTCGTCGATGAGCTGGGTGCGCTTGGGGGCCATGGGCTCGGCGCCCTGGGGGCGGGGGGTATCGGCAAATTCGCGCTCGGGCACGCTGGAACGGCGCTCGCCGCCCCGGTAGCCGCCCTTGCCACCCCGGTCGTTGCGGTCGCTGCGGCCATGGCCGCCCTCGCGGCGGGGTCCGCCGCGATAACCGCCCTGGCCTCCCCTTCCCCCGCGGCCGCCCTCGCGGCGCTCGGGGAGGTTGCTGGCGTTCGGGTCGGTGGAATAAATGACCACACGGCGGTCGGCGCCCTCGCCCTTGGACTCGCTGCGCACGCCCTGCATGGCGCCGATGGTGCTGTGGATGATGCGGCGCTCATAGGGGTTCATGGGGTCCATGGCATGGCTGCGGCCGGTTTTGGCCACCTTGGCGCCGATGCGGCGGGCCAGGGATTCCAGGTCCTTTTCGCGCTTGGAGCGATAGCCGCCCACATCCAGGCCCAGCTTGAGATAATCGCCGGGGAGGCGGTTCGCCACCAGGCCCGCCAGGTAAGACAGGCTCTCCATGGTCTCGCCCCGGTGGCCGATGAGCACGCCCACGTTGGCGCCCTCCACCTTCAGGATGGTGGCCTCGCCCTGCTTGACGGCGGTGAGGGCGACTTCACTCACACCCATGGCGGCGAACACGGTTTTTAAGTATTCCACCGCAGCGGTGAGCTTTTCGCTGGACGCGATGTCCACAGGGCGCTCCTCCATGGCGGGGGCTGGTTCCTGTTTGGGGGCCGGGGAGGGTTCGGGCGCTTTTTGCGGGGCGGGAGCGGCCTGCTGCACAGGCGGCTGGGGCGCGGGGGCCGGAGCCGGCTCTGGCTCGCCGCCCTCGGCGGTGGCCCGGACCTTGGCCGGGGTGGATTTGAACAGCTTGCGGGTGGGCAGCTCGAGAATTTCGATGCTGACCTCTTCCCGCGGGAGGCCCAGCTCACGGCAGGCCTGTTCGGTGGCTTCCTCGACGGTTTTGCCCGTTACAATGACTTCACGCATGGTTATTCCTCCTTTGCCTCTTCGGCCAGCGGGGTGGTGCGCTCGTCCTTATACTTTTCCTCGTCCAGCTTGCGGGCCATTTCCAGCCGCAGGCGCGCCATTTCGCTCTCGGTCACTTCCTTGAGGACCTCCTGGCCGGTGGGATCGACGGTCTTGATCTGCTTTTTGGCTTTTTTGGCCTTTTTCTTGGCCTCGATTTCTTCCTGCACCTGCTGCTTCATCTTTTCGGGGTCGTAGATTTTTTTCAGGATCACGCTCTGAACGAACATGAGCAGGTTGGAAACGGTGTAGTAGAGCGAGAAGGCCACGGGCACGGTGAAGCCGAACCAGACGAACATCAGGCTCATGATCCAGGGCATCCATTTCATGCTGCCCTGCATCTCCTGGCCGCTCATTTTCATGGTGATGACGTTGGTGAGGGCCATGGTGAGGACACTGAGGATGGGGAAAATGAGCAGCGCGTTGAACGCGAGTTCGGGCTTTTGGGTGAGGTCGATGCCCAGGAACACCACGTTGAAGTTCTGGATGGCCTCGAGCTGGCCGGCGGTGAGCAGCTTTGCGGCGTCGGCGGCAAGGGAACCGTTCTGCACCTGCTGGATCAGGGTGCTGCCGAAGTACATGTCGTAATTCAGGCCCATGGCCCCGGCCACCTGGGTGAGCACATCCTTGCCGATGTGCAGGATGTGCTGCAGCGGATAGTACACCGCCTCGATCACGCCGAACAGAACGAAAAAGTTGAGGAACATGGGCAGGCAGCCCGCCATGGGGTTGTAGCCGTATTCCTCCTGCAGGCGCATGAGCTCCTGGTTCTGCTTGTCTTTATCCTTGGCGTACTTTTTCTGGATCTCGGCGATCATCGGCTGATAGGCCGACATGCGGGCCGTGTTTTTTTGCTGCTTGAGCTGCAGCGGGAAGGAGAGCAGCCGGATCAAAATGGTGAATACCACCAGCGCCCAGCCGTAGCTGCCCAAAAAGTCGTACATCCACTTCAGCACATAGCCGAGCGGCGTACCCAGAAAGCCTAGAAAACCCATAACTTGTCCATTCCGCCCCGGTTGCGCGCCGGGGCTTTTTATAGTTTATTCGAAGGACTTGGCACCGGCGCAAACGGGCAAGTCACAAGTGGCTGTGTTGAAAATGGCCTCAGACGCGGCGCAGCCTGCGGCAGTCGTTTTTCCAGCGGCCCTTTTCGGGAACGGGGTCGTAGCCCGTTTTGCCGAAGGGGTTGCAGCGCAAAATGCGCCACACCGCCAGCAGCGTGCCCTTTGCCGCGCCGTGCACCTCCAGCGCCTGGAGCGCATACTCGCTGCAGGTGGGCAGGAAACGGCAGTGATGCCCCAGATGGGGCGAAATGTACTTTTTATAAAAGCGGATGGGCGCCGCCAGCAGCCGGGCGATCATTCCACCAGACCCGCGCTGTGCAGAAGCTGCCGGGCGGCCTTTGCCACCTCGCCGCTTTTGCAGCGGGCCGTTTGGCCCCTGGCCACGAACACCAGGTCCCAGCCGCCCACGTTGTAGGGCAGGGTTTCGTACAGTGCCGCGCGCATGACCCGGCGCGCCCGGTTGCGCTGCACCGCGCCCCCCACCTTTTTGGTGGCGGTGAGGCCCACCCGGGTATGCCCCAGGCGGTTTTTATTTACATAGAGCACCAGTTTGGGGTGCACGTAGGACCTGCCCCGGGCGTAAACCCGGCCAAACTCCCTGTTGCGTGTGATGGGCCGGTAGCGCATGTTCCCTCCATATGGAAAAACAAGGCCACCGATCACTCAGCGGCCTTGCGGTTCGACCTTGCTCTGCGGTCGGTCTTATCAGGCGGACAGCTTGGCGCGGCCCTTGGAACGGCGGGCGGCAATTACCTTGCGGCCGTTCTTGCTGGCCATGCGCTTTAAAAAGCCGTGCACGCCGCTGCGCTGACGCTTCTTGGGCTGGTACGTTCTTTTCATGTTTTTATCCTCCATTTTCCCCATTTTACGGGTCTTATTATTTTGTGCGATGTTCCCCGCCAAAAGGGGACGACCTTGCAACTTAAAAGTATACTGGAAAGGCGCGGAGTTTGTCAACACCCAAAGCTGATATTTTTTGGCTCAAAGGGCGGCGCACGGGCATTTTTTCCAAATTTTAAGCCCATGCTAACCCTGTGCCGGCCCTATATAGCTAAGGTAATTTATATTTGTAAAGGGCGGCGGTTTATGGTATAATCATTTGGATACAAATTTTTGCGATAATGGAGCGTACCATCACTATGGATTCCTTTAACGACGTTTTGAATGCAGCGAAAGAATACTGCAAAGAGCGCCTGGTAGACGCCACCTATAACCTGTACATCGACGGGCTGGAAGCGGTGAGCTTTGAGGGCAGCGGCAAGGTGGTGCTTGCTGTGCGCAACGACTTTATCTGCACCATTGTGCGGGACCGGTACACCCCCCTTTTGAAGGAGGCCCTGGCCGCGATGCTGGGCTTTGAGGTGGAGGTGGAGTTGATGGTGCCCGCCGCCGCGCCCGCGCAGCCCGAGGCCGCCGCGGAAAAGCCCCTGCCCCGCACCGACCCGGACGGCCGCTACGATTTTAATTTTGAAAACTTTATCAAGGGCCCCTCGAACCAGTTCGCCTATGCGGCGGCGCAGGCCGTGGCCTCGAACCCGTCGGGCGCTTACAACCCCCTGTTCATCTACGGCCAGTCGGGCCTGGGCAAGACCCACCTGCTGACCGCCATTCAGATTGAGATCAAAAAGAACCACCCGGATTTCAACATTGTTTACGTGGACTGTGAAAAATTCACCAACGAGATCATCACCGCCATCCGGGAGGGCAGCACCGAGCAGTTCCGGCTGAAATACCGGGCCGCGGACGTGCTGCTGGTGGACGACATCCAGTTTATTGCGGGCAAAGAGAGCACCCAGGAGGAATTCTTCCACACTTTTAATACCCTGCACAACGCCGGCAAGCAGATCGTGCTGGCCAGCGACCGCCCGGCCAAGGAGATCAAGAGCCTGGAGGAGCGTTTGCGCACCCGGTTCGAGTGGGGCCTGACCGCGGACATCCAGCCGCCGGACTTTGAAACCCGGGTGGCGATCATCCGCCGCAAGGCCGAGCTGTTCCACCTGGAAATCCCGGACGACGTGGCCGAATTCATCGCGAACCACCTGAAAAACAACATCCGGCAGCTGGAGGGCGCAGTGAAAAAGCTGAACGCCTATTACATGCTGGAGGGCATCCAGCCGGTGATCGGCGTGGCCCAGAACGCCATCAAGGATATTCTGAACGAAACCCAGCCCGTGCCCGTGACCATTGAAAAGATCATTGGAGAGGTGGGCCGCACCTACAACGTGAGCCCGGCGGAAATACGGGGCATGCGGCGCACGGCCAATATCTCCTCGGCACGGCAGACCGCCATTTATGTGGTGCGCGAGATCACCGGCATGAGCATGGAGGACATCGGCAAGGAATTCGGCGGCCGCGACCACTCCACCATCGTGTACTCGCTGAAAGCCCTGGAAAGCAACCTGGAAAACGACCGGCACCTGAAAGAAACCGTGGAAGACATTATTAAAAATGTACGCACCTGAACCGGCACAAAAAAAGAGCAAGTCTTTCACATAGTTTTCCACAATTAACAACAGGTTTTCCACATAGGGTGTGCAAAACATCGCCGTTTATTCTTATCAACATCTTGTCCACAAAAACAGTGGAATTTTAAACGGCAGGAAAAACGGCTTGTCCAAAGGGCGGAAAGGGCTTTTCCACGGTTTCAACGGCCCCTACTATTACGTCTATTGAAAAGTATGTTTTAAAGAGCTATTTTTGAATTTTTCTTCCCAGGGAAGATTTCCTTACGAAAGGAGCGGCAAATATGAATATCGTATGCGATAAGACCCTGTTGTCGGCAGCCATCGACGGCGTGTCCAAGGCGGTGACCCTGCGCTCTTCCATTCCCGCGCTGGAGGGCATCCTGCTGAAAGCGGAGGGATTCCAGCTGACCCTGACCGGCTACGACCTGGAAATGGGCATTACCACCACCATTGAGGCCAACGTGCGGGAGCCGGGCGAGATCGTGCTCTCGGCAAAGCTTTTGGGTGATATGGTGCGCAGGCTGCCCGGGGGCGAGGTGACCATCTGCACCAACGAGGCGGGCAACGCCACGGTGAAAGGCGGCGTTGCGGAGTTTGATATCCTGGCCATGAGCGCCTCGGATTACCCCGACCTGCCTAACCCCGGCGCGGACCGGACCTTTACCATTTCGGCCGGGATGCTGCGGGACATGATCGACAAGACCCTGTACGCCGTGAGCCAGGACGACAAAAAACCCGCCCATACCGGCGAGCTGTTTGCCATTGAAGAGGACAAACTTACCGTAGTGGCGCTGGACGGCTACCGGCTGGCAATTGTGGAGCGGCCAATCCAGGCGGAAAAGCACATCCGCATTATCATCCCCGCCAAGACCCTGACCGAGGTGAACAAGCTTTTGGGCGAGGACGACCAGGAGGTCGCCATCTCGGCAAACCGGCGGTTCGTGGTGTTTGAGACCGGCAGGTATGTGATTCTTTCGCGGCTGATCGAGGGCGAGTTTTTGAATTACGCCAACGTGATCCCGGAGGGCTACAAGACCCGGGTAGTGCTGGAAAGCCGGGATTTTATCGACACCATTGAGCGGGCCTCGCTGATCATTACCGAGCGGCTGAAAAACCCGCTGCGCATTCTGTTTGACAACAAGGTGACCGTGCGCTGCCAGACAAACCTGGGCAAGGTGGTGGACGAGTTCGAGGCGAAGATCGAGGGCGAACAGGTGGAAATCGGCTTCAACAACCGCTACCTGCTGGACGCGCTGCGCAATTCCAAGTGCGAAAAGGTGGTGCTGGAGATGAGCGGCCCCCTGTCCCCCGTGAAGATCCTGCCGGAGGAGGGCGCCGACTTTATCTACCTGGTGCTGCCAGTGCGCTTTAAAAACGATTGAGGGGCCTCTTCCCTTTTGAAAGACAGGAATGGAAACGATGGAACGGATCTTGATCCATACGGAATTTATAAAACTGGATTCCCTTTTGAAGCTGGCGGGCCTGGCCGAGACCGGCGGCGAGGCAAAGCTGCTGGTGCAGGAGGGCCGGGTTCTGGTGAACGGCGAGGTGTGCGAAATGCGGGGCAAAAAGCTGCGCGGCGGCGACACCGTGACCCTGGACGGCCGCACCGTGACCGTTGGGCAGGGAAAATAAGCCGGTGCGCCTTGTATCGCTTGCCGTGACCGACCACCGCAACCTGAAACAGGTGGAATTCGCCCCCGGGCCGGAACTGACCGTGCTGTGCGGCCCCAACGGCCAGGGCAAGACAAACCTTTTGGAGGCTGTGTGGCTGCTCACGGGGGGAAAGAGCTTTCGCGGCTCGAAGGACGCCGAGCTGATCCGCCGTGGCGCGGAGTTTTCCGTGCTGGACGGGGTGAGCGAGGCGCAGGACGGGCGGCAGGACCACATTCGCCTGACCGTGGGGGGAAAGGACACCCCCCGCCCCGGGCGCACCGCGCGCCTGAACGGGGCCGAGGTGGGCCGGGCGGCGGCTTTGGCGGGCCGGTTTACCGCCGTGGTGTTCGAGCCGGACGATCTGAGCCTTGTGAAAAGCGGGCCGGCCGGGCGGCGGCGCTTTTTGGACGCGGCGCTGTGCCAGCTGTGGCCGGGCTATGTGGCCACGCTGCGGCGTTACAGCCGGCTGCTGGCACAAAAAAACAGCCTGCTGAAATATTGGGATCGCACCCCCGGCGCCGGTGAGATGTGCGACGCGTTCGACACGGACCTTGCGGTGCAGGGCGGCGAGATCTGCCGCCGCCGCGGCGATTACCTGGCGCGGCTGGCACCTTTGGCGGCGCAGAATTACGCCGAGCTGAGCCGGGGCGGCGAGGCCCTGAGCCTTGCCTACCGCGCAGACCAGGGGCCGGAGGATATGCTGGACGCTTTGCGGGCTGCCCGCGCCGCGGACCGGAGGGCGGGTTTTTGCACCGTGGGCCCCCATCGGGAGGATTTTACCTTTGCCCTGGACGGCCAGCCGGCCCGGGTGTTTGCCAGCCAGGGCCAGCAGCGCAGTGCGGTGCTGAGCCTGAAGCTGGCCGAGGCCAGCGTGGCCCAGAGCGTGACCGGCGAGCACCCGGTGATGCTGCTGGACGACGTGCTGAGCGAGCTGGACCTCCAGCGGCAGGAATACCTGCTGACCCGCATGCGGGAGAAGCAGACCATTGTGACCGCCTGCGATTCCAGCCTGTTCCACAAAACAGAGGGCGCCATGTTCCGGGTGGAGCAGGGCGAAGTAAAAGAGATGTGAGGGGAAGCTTTTGTATCTGCATTTGGGGCAGGATTATGTGGTCCACACGCGGGACATCATTGGAATTTTTGACATTGACACCAGCTCGGTGGCAAAGCACACCCGCGCGTTTTTGCGCCATGCCGAGGAGGAGGGCGCGGTGGTGACCCTGAGCGACGAGCTGCCGAAAAGTTTTGTGGTGGCTGATTTCCCCGATGACACGGTGTTCATCAGCCCCATCTCGTCGAAAACGCTGGAAAAGCGCTGCGGCCGGATGGACCAATTGAACCAATACTGACACCCCAGAGCCGAAGGCTCTGTTTTCATGTTGGCGGCGGGATAAACGCCCCGCGCGCCGGGTTGTAAGACGCAAAGCACAGGAGGAACGACAATGGCAGAAGAACTGAACCAGGAACAGCAGATCGGCCAGGCCGAGGATTACGACGGCAGCCAGATCCAGGTATTGGAAGGCCTTGAGGCGGTGCGCAAGCGCCCGGGCATGTATATCGGGTCCACCGGGCCCCGGGGCCTGCATCATCTGGTGTATGAGATCGTGGACAACGCCATCGACGAGGCGCTGGCCGGTTTTTGCGACCACATTGAGGTCACCATCAAAAAGGGCAACATCATAGAGGTGAGCGATAACGGCCGCGGCATCCCCGTGGACATTCAGCCGAAAATGGGCATTCCCGCCGTGACGGTGGTGTTTACCATCCTGCATGCGGGCGGCAAGTTCGGGGGGGATAACTCCGGCTACAAGGTGGCGGGCGGCCTGCACGGCGTGGGCGCCAGCGTGGTGAACGCGCTTTCAGAGTGGCTGGAGGTGCGGGTGCGCAAAGCCGGCAGTGAGTATGTGCAGACTTTCCGGCGCGGCGTTGCCGACGGCGAATTGAAAAAGGTGGGCCCCGCCGCTTCCAGCGGCACGGTGGTGACCTTTAAGGCCGATCCGGTGATGTTTACCGAGAGCACCGAGTATGATTATGAGATCCTGCGCACCCGCCTGCGGGAAGAGGCGTTTTTGAACGCCGGCGTGCGCATTACCCTGACCGACGAGCGGGGCGAAGAGGTTCTGCGGGAGTCGATGTGCTACGAGGGCGGCGTGCGCAGCTTTGTGGAGCACATCCACGAGAAGCGCCAGATGACCGTGCTGCACCCCCAGGTGATCTACCTGAAAGGCCAGCAGAACGACATCATTGCCGAGATCGCCCTACAATACAACGACAGCTTCAACGAGCTGGTGCTGAGCTTTGCCAACAATGTGCACACCCCGGACGGCGGCACCCACGAGGAGGGCTTCAAGGCGGCCCTGACCCGGGTGTTCAACGATTTTGGCCGGGAAAAGGGCTATTTGAAGGAAAAGGACGACAACCTTTCGGGCAGCGACGTGCGGGAAGGCCTGACCGCGGTGATCAGCGTAAAGCTGACCGACGCCCAGTTCGAGGGCCAGACCAAGGCAAAGCTTGGAAACACCGAGGTGCGGAGCCTTGTTTCCGGCATGGTGTACGAAAAGCTCAAGGAATTTTTTGAGGAGAACCCGGGCGTTGCCAAGGCCGTGTTTGAAAAGGCGACCCAGGCCGCCCGGGCCCGCGAGGCGGCAAAGCGCGCCCGCGAGCTGGTGCGCCGCAAGTCGGCGCTGGAAACGAGCCGCATGCCCGGCAAGCTGGCCGACTGCCGGGAAAAGGATCCCACCAAGACCGAGATCTACATCGTCGAGGGCGATTCGGCCGGCGGCAGCGCCAAGATGGGGCGGGACTCGAACATCCAGGCGATCCTGCCCCTGTGGGGCAAGATGCTGAATGTGGAAAAGGCGCGGCTGGACAAGGTGTACGGCAACGAGAAGCTGATGCCGGTGGTGACGGCCCTGGGGTGCGGCATCGGCGAGGAGTTCGACGTTTCCAAGCTGCGCTACCACAAGGTGTTCATCATGGCCGACGCGGACGTGGACGGCAGCCACATCTGCACCCTGATGCTGACCTTCTTTTTCCGGTTTATGCGCCCGCTGATCGACGGGGGCTATGTGTATATCGCCCAGCCGCCCCTGTTCAAATTGCAGAAGGGCCAGCAGGTGAAGTATGCCTACGACGAAACCGAAATGGCAAGGCTTTCGGCCGAGATGCCGGGCTCCAAGATCAGCCGGTACAAGGGCCTGGGCGAGATGAACCCGGAGCAGCTGTGGGAGACCACCATGGACCCGAACAACCGGGTGATCGTGCAGATCAGCATTGAGGACGCGGAAAAGGCCGACGAGGCGTTTACCATCCTGATGGGCGACAAGGTGGAGCCCCGGCGCGAGTTCATTGAGCGCAACGCCAAGTATGCCACGCTCGATGTGTAATGGGCCAACGGCAAGAAAGTGACAGGTGAACACCAGTGAATGAAGATTTTGTGATGATCCCGGGAACCGGCACCAAGCTGATTATTCGGGACGTGAAGGAAGAAATAGAGAGCGCGTTTTTGGATTACTCCATGTCGGTGATTGTGGCGCGGGCGCTGCCCGACGTGCGGGACGGGCTCAAGCCGGTGCACCGGCGCATCCTTTACACCATGCACGAGCGGAACAACGACCCGCAGCACCCCTACCGCAAGTCGGCCGACACGGTGGGCGCGGTGCTGGGCGCTTACCACCCTCACGGCGACGCCAGCGTATACGACGCCATGGTGCGCCTTGCGCAGGATTTTTCGATGCGGTACCCCCTGGTGGACGGCCAGGGCAACTTCGGCAGCGTGGACGGCGACCCCCCGGCCGCCTACCGGTACACCGAGGCCCGCATGAGCAAAATGGCCGTGGAGCTGCTGACCGACATTGAAAAGGACACCGTGGACTTTGGCCCGAACTTTGACGAGACCAAAAAAGAGCCCATCGTGCTGCCCAGCCGCTTTCCGAACCTGCTTGTAAACGGGTCCACCGGCATTGCGGTGGGCATGGCCACCAACATCCCGCCCCACAACATGAGCGAGGTGATCGACGGGGCGGTAGCCCTGATCGATGAGCCGGAGCTGGACCTGGCCGGCCTGATGGAGCATATCAAGGGGCCGGACTTCCCCACCGGCGGCATTATCATGGGCCGTTCGGGCATCCGGGCCGCCTACGCCACCGGCCGGGGCAAGATCACCCTGCGGGGCCGCGCCGAGATCGAGGAGAAAAAGAACGGCCGGTTCCAGATCGTGATCACCGAGATCCCCTATATGGTGAACAAGGCCCGGATGATTGAGAACATCGCGGACCTGGTGAAGGACAAGCGGATCGAGGGGATCAGCGACCTGAACGACGAGTCGAACCGCCACGGCATGCGGGTGGTGGTGGAGCTGAAAAAAGAGGCCAACCCCCAGGTGGTGTTAAACCAGCTGTACCGCTACACCCAATTGCAGGACACGGTGGGAGTGATCCTGCTGGCGCTGGACGGCGGCGTGCCCAAGATCATGACCCTGAAGACCATGCTGGAGCGGTATGTGGAGTTCCAGGACGAGGTCATCCGCCGGCGCACCCAGTTTGACCTGAAAAAGGCCCAGGAGCGGGCCCACATTCTGGAAGGCCTTGCCCGCGCGGTGGACATTGTGGACGAGGTGATCTACGCCATCCGTCACTGCGGCGGCGGCCAGGCCGAGGCAAAGGCCGCCATTATGGAACAGTTTGGGTTTGACGAGCCCCAGGCCGAGGCCATCTGCAAATTCCCCCTGGGGCGGCTTGCGGGCCTGGAGATCAAAAAGATCCAGAACGAGCTGGACGAGCTGCACGGCAGGATCGCCGACTGGCAGGCCATTCTGGCCGACGACGCCCGGGTGCGCGCCATTGTGAAGGAAGAGCTGATGGCCTTAAAGGAAAAATACGGCGACGCGCGCCGCACCGAGATCGCCCATGTGAGCGGCGAGGTGGACATTGAGGACCTGATCCCGGTGGAGGAGTGCGTGTTCACCCTGACCCACGAGGGGTATATTAAGCGCCAGAGCCAGGACACCTATCAGGTGCAAAGGCGCGGCGGGCGCGGGATCTCGGGCCTTTCGCACAAGGACGAGGACTTTGTGGAGGAGCTTTTCATCGGCTCGACCCACGATTTTGTGCTGTTCGTGACCGACCAGGGCCGGGTGTACCGGCTGAAGGGCTACCAGATCTACGAGGGAAGCCGCACCAGCAAGGGCACCAACATCGTGAACCTGCTGCCGCTGCAGAACGGGGAAAAGGTGATCCGCATGCTGCGCATGCCCGCCGAGAACGCCTCGGGCTACCTGACCATGATCACCCGGCGGGGCGTGATCAAGCGCACCCCCATTGAGGCCTATGCCAACATCCGCAAAAACGGCCTGCTTGCCGTGACCATGTACGAGGGCGACGCGCTGGCCTGGTGCCGCATCACCGGCGGCGGGGACGAACTGCTGGTGGCTACCCACGGCGGTATGGCCATCCGCTTTACCGAGGCGGGGGCCCGCAGCATGGGCCGCCTGGGCCACGGGGTGCGCGCCATCCGGCTGGCCGGGGACGACTATGTGATCGGCGCGGGCATCCTGCGGCCGGGGGCCACCGTGTTCACGGTGACCGACAGCGGCAAGGGCCGCCGCAGCCGGATCGACGATTACCGGCTGCAAAGCCGGGGCGGCAAGGGCATCCGCAATTACCGCAAGGGAGAAGTGGCGGGCATCAAGATCCTGGACGACCAGGACGATATCATCCTGATCAGCCAGGAGGGGATCATTATCCGGATGCACGCGGAGGACATCAACGTGCAGAGCCGCTACGGCAGCGGCGTGCGGGTGATGCGGATCGCCGAGGGCGACCGGGTGGTGACCGTGGCCCGCACCGACCGCTCGGAGGAGGCGGAGACCGAAAAGCCCGAAGCGGAACCCGAGGAGGAGCTGACCGAGGAGGAGATTGCCGCGCTGGCCGCCGAGGAGGCACAGCAGGCAGAGGAAGAAGCCCCCGCCGACGAGGAATAACCCCGCGGGCAGCAGATGCAACGCACGGCGCGCCGCCGGGGTTCCCCTGGCGGCGCGTTTTGATAAAATCACCCGACATATGTGAGGAGTTTTGAAAATGAAAGACAACAACCGGACCCTTTCCGCCGTTTTTTTTGCGCTGGCCTTTGGCTGGATGGCCCTGTGCATGCGCATGGCCCTGACAAATATGGGGCTGGCAAATTCCCCCATGCAGGTGGGCTTTGAGTTTGCCGCCCTGTTCGTGTTCGGCTGGGTGGTGGTGAAAGCCTTTGCCCGCACCGAGCCTTTCACCTGCGCCCAAAAGCGCCAGCTGTGCGCGCTGGTGGGGGTGTATTTTGTGGTGAACCTGGCGGCCATCGACCTGGAACAGCAGATCGTGGTGGTGACCCTTTCCGGCTTTAACCAGAGCCTGGCGCAGAACGCCGCTTTGAGCTGGGCCGTGCTGGCGGTGAAGTTTGTGTTCCTGGCGGCCGCGCTGTACTTTGCCTGCGCCGAGAAAAAGCAGGCCACCGTGGTGTTCGACGAGGGCGCCGCCCCCGAGGCGCTGGAGAGCGAGGAGGCCATCGAGCAGCTGACCGAACAGCTGGACGAGGCCGAGGAGGAAAAGCCCGCCCAGTGAGCGCTCCCCTGCCCCGCTGAAAAGAACAAACCCCCGCGCAGAGCCCTTTCAGGGCAAAGCGCGGGGGCTCTTTTTGTTTTTTTGCCCCGAGCAGGAAGTGTTTTTAAAGAGAGCGCGGGGTCAGGCCGCTTCCTCCCGCAGGCGTTCCACCACGCTCTCGCCCGCCGAGAAGCGCAGGGCCAGCCGGGGCACCAGCACGGCCAGGATCAGAAGGAACGGCATGGCCGCGAGCACGGGCCAGAGCAAAAAGCGGTAGTTAAAGAACCACATGCCGCTGACGACGCCCTTTACCACAATCACCGAGGCCAGCGCGCTGAGGGCCAGCGAGGCCGCGCCCGCAAACAGGGCGTAATAGAGCCCCTCGAGGGTGAGCATACGGCGCAGCTGGGGGCCTGTCATGCCCACGGCCTGCAGGGTGGCGAACTCGCGCCGGCGGGTGACGATGCTGGTGAGCACCGAGTTGATGAAGTTCAGGACGCCGACGAGGCCGACGATGAGCGAGAGCGCCCCGCCGATCAGAAGCACGGTGTTCTGCATGTTTTCGAATTCCGCCACGCGGGTGCCCTTGGAGGAGTAGTGCATGGTGGGCTCGACGGTCTCGGTGTAATTTTTGAGGAAGGCCTCCATGGCTTCGTCCCCGCCGTCGGTCACATTGAAGGCGTAGCTCATGAGGCCGGGGTCGGCCACCATCCCCTTGTACACCGCCGCGGGCAGATAATAGTTGTAATCCCAGGAGCTGCCGTCGCTGCCGGTGAAAGTTTTGATGCGGACCTTTGCCAGCAGGGTGAAGCTGCGGGTGGTGTATTCGCCGGGGGTTTGGTCGGTACGGCCCTTGTTGTTGTGCAGGGTGACGGTGTCGCCGATCTTAAAATGGGAGCTCTCGGGATAGGGCTGGTCCTGGTCGTCGCACTGGATGCCCTCGAGGATGTAATCGCCGGTGGCCAGCTTTGCGAGGTCCAGCTCGCCCTCGATCACCTCCAGGCGGGAGAGGGGCAGGTCTTCGAGACCGTAGACCGCGCACAGGGGGTTGCCCTTGGCGTCGAGGCCCTGATTGAGATCATTGAGATGTTCGTCCTCCACCGTGAAATACTCGAAGTCCCGGTTGTTGGAGAAAAAGCGGCCGCCCCCGGCAAAGCCGGGCTGGGCCCGGACGGCCTCGATGAGGGTTTCGGAGAGCTCGTTTTCCGGGCCGCGGAACTGGTAGTTGAAGTATTCGGCCTGGGCGGCAAGAAAGTCGGTGTCGGTGAAGCGGGAGAGGAATTTGTCCATGTCGAAGCCGCCGGCCAGGGTGAAAACGGTGTTGAAGAGCACCAGGCTGAGGGTCATGGAGAGCACGGCCAGCACGGTGCGCCTTCGGTTACGGGAGAGATTGGAGAGCGCCATGCGGGGCAGCCTGCCGCCGTCGGTGCTGCGTTTTTCTTTTTTGGCCTTTGTGCCGCCGCCGGTGTAGCGGGCGGCCTCGACCGGAGAGACCGAGGCCGCAAGCCGCCCGGGCTTGCCGGTGCTCAAAAACACCGTGACGAGGGCGAACAGGGCGCTGCCCACAAAGATCAGGGGGTCGGCGCGCACCTGGACCTGGCCCGCGCCCATGCCGTTGAAGGTGGTTTGCAGCAGCACGGGCACAAGCACCCTGCCCAGGAAAAAGCCCAGAAGAAGCCCCGCGGGGATGCCCAGGGCGGCCAGCAGCAGCGCCTGCCGCCGGATGACGGACTTGAGCTGTTTGCCTGTGGCGCCCACGGTCTTGAGCAGGCCGTAGAAGCGGATGTCTTTTACCACCGAGATCTGGAAGATGTTGTAGATGATGAGATAGCCGGTGAACACGATGAGCGCCAGTGCGCCCGCGGCGGCCAGCAGCAGGGCGGGATCAAAGGAGAAGCCCGCCGAGAGGTAGGCCCAGTTGGTGTTGGAGGCCATGTAATCGGCGGCGTTTTGGTCAACGCTTTGATAGCCGGAGTCGGCAAGGAGGGTATCCAGCTTACCCTGGAGGTCGAAGGTGTTGCGGAACATCACGTAGCTGTTGATGACGCCGGTCATGGAGCGGTCGGCCGCATAGGTGTTTGCGAGCTCGGCGGCGTGGGCGTCCACATAGGCGCGGGAGGTGCTGAAGATGGCCACGTTGAACACAGGGTCGGCCTGCCACCAGCCCGAGAGCACGAACTCGCGGGTGACCTTTTTGCCGTGCACCGTGAGCTGGAGGGTGAGGGGGGCGCCGATCTGCTGCGGTACGCCCAACATCTGCAGGGTCTTGGTGTCGGTGATGATCTCGTTTTCGGCCTGGGGGGCGCGGCCGGTGGTGGGGGTGCAGAAGGTGAGGTCCAGGCCGGTCTCATCCATATAATAAAATTCGCCGCGGCGCTTGAGGAGCTCGGGATTGTCGACACTGTCGGCCAGAAGGCGGTTGTAGGAGATGCGGTCGATGAGGCGGTGATCCTTTACCGCATCGTATTGCTGGTCGGTGAGGTATTTGAGAACCGCGTGCCCGTCGCCGCCCGACTGGCGCATGGTGGCCTTTTGCAGGTTGTCGACGGCGCCGAGGCCCAGGGTGAACAGGGTGGTGAAGAGCACCGCGGTGAGGGCGATGGCGCCCACCGCGATAAGGTTGCGGGTGCGGTTTGCGGCAAAGCTGCGCAGCGCCAGCCGGCTGACCGCTTTGCGGTTGTTGACCTTCAGCATTGCCCGTTGCCCCCTTTGATGCGGCCGTCCTCGATACGCACGATCCGGTCGGCCAGTTGAGCGATCTCGTCGTTGTGGGTGATCATGACGATGGTCTGGCCGAACTTGTGGCTGGTAATCTTGATGAGGCCCAGCACGTCCTGGCTGGTCTTGGAGTCCAGGTTGCCGGTGGGCTCGTCGGCCAGGACGATGGCGGGCTTTGCGGCCAGGGCGCGGGCGATGGCCACCCGCTGCTGCTGGCCGCCCGAGAGCTGGCTGGGCAGCCGGGTGAGCCGGTCCGAGAGGCCCAGGGTGGCGATGACCTGGTCCACGTAGCCCCGATCCACCTGATTGCCGTCCAGCTCGATGGGGAGCACGATGTTTTCGTATACGTTCAGCACCGGCACCAGGTTGTAGCTCTGGAACACAAAGCCGATCTTGCGGCGGCGGAAGATGGTGAGCTCGTCGTCTTTTAAAGAAAAAATATCCTTGCCGCCCACCAGCACCGAGCCGGAGGAGGGGCGGTCCAGCCCGCCCAGCATGTGCAGCAGGGTGGATTTGCCGCTGCCGGAGGTGCCCACGATGGACACGAACTCCCCTTCCTCCACCGCCAGATCCACCCCGTCCAGGGCTTTCACCTGCGCCTCGCCGGCACCGTAGTATTTTTTGAGATCGCGCGTTTGCAAAATGGCCATTGCCGATTGCCTCCTGTAGTTTAAGTTTGGGCGGGGGCTCCCCCCTTTCCACACCAAAAGCTTAACAAAACAATCTTACCACAAACTTACGGGAGGAAAAAACATTCTAACAGGTCTGTCACAATAGAGAGAAGACAAAGCAAAGAGCGCCCCAAAGCCGGCAGAAAAGCGGTTTTGGGGCGCGGTTTTAAAATCAATTGAGGGAAAGGTCGGAGACCGAGACCATGGAGTGCCAGTAATGAACGTACAGGTCCTGCCCCGCGGCACCGGGCTCAAAGGGAAGCAAGGGCTCTTCCAGCTCTTCCAGGCGCTGTGCAGCGCCCCCGAGATACGCGCCCAGGCGTTCGGCCGCGGTATCCAGCCGCTGCAGAAGGCCGCCCACCCGCAGATCGATTACATCCAGCCCGAAGGCCCGGTTTTCCTGAAGCCACTGCCGGTGGAACAGGGCGAGAAACTGCCGGAGGCTGCTGCGCAGCGCGGGAAGCGCCTCGCGCTGGAGCGCCTGCAGGGCGGCCCGGTCGCCCGCCTGGTAGGCCTGGCGGAGCTGCCTGCCCAGGGCGCATTTTTGTTCCAGCACCCGGCACAGCGCGAGCGAGGTGTCGAAGAGATACTGCCAGCAGGCCGGGTTTTTCTGCCGGGCTTCGGTCAGAAGGGACGCGCAGCGCGCAAAGTGCGCGGGATAGGAGGCAGGGTCGAGGTGCGCGTCGAACAGGCCGCACAGGGGATCCTGGTAAAACAGGTATTTGGTGGGATTGACCGATACCCGGCCGGGCTTTGGGTTACCGGGGGTGTACTGCGGTTCGTCCAGGCAGAGAAAGCTTTGCAGGTCCGCACCCTGGCAGCAGCTGGAAAAATGACGCTCCAGCCGGGCCGGGCCGTTTTGATAGCACAGCTCGGCCCAGTATTGCAGGGTGGGCAGCACCGCAAAGGGCGAGCACTCGGCGCCGTTGTCGGCCCAGGCGGTGACCAGGGCCCGGTCCACCCCGTTTTTGCGGCAGCTGGCGTGGGCCAGATCCGCCACATGCATGCTGAACCCATTGCCCGGGAAATAGCCCAGCCATTTCCAGGCCCCGCCCGCGAACAGAAGGTTCTGGGTCATTTCGCGGTGCTTTTGGAACATGCGGTCGTAAAGGGCCGGATCCTCGGAATAATAGTCCCAGTAGATCAGGGTCACGTCCGGCGGCAGGGCGGCCCGGATGGCGGGATCCACCCGGCAGCCCGGCGCATAGTAATCGCCGCCGGTGGCCAGGCGGAAGAACATGTCGCTCCACAGCATCACCGAAAAACCGTGCTGTTTGGCGAGCTGGTACACCCGGTCGAAATGGCGCAGCATGAGCTGCATCCGGTCCTGATAGCCGTGCTGCCGGAGGTAATTGCCAAGCCCCACCAGGTGCGCCTCGTCCATGCCGATGTTGACCCGCCGGCTGCGGAAGCTGCGGGCCAGCGAGGCGAACATGGCGCCGATGAGGCGGTAGGTGTTTTCGTCGTCGATCAAGAGGATATCACCCAGGTCCCGCACCGGCTCGAAGGCCTTCCATTTGAGCGACTGCCCCAGATGCGCCAGGGTCTGGATGGCGGGCACCAGCTCGAGCCCCAGCTGCGCGGCAAAGTCGTCCATGCGGCGCAGCTCGGCTTCGGTGTAGCCGCCCCGCCGGTAGCCAAAATAGGGGTAGCCTTCCAGCTGGTAGGTGTCTTCCATGTAAAGCTGAAGGGTGGTATAGCCCATTTTGGAAAGGCTGACCGCCAGGCGGCAGAAGGTCCCGAAGGTGGGAATGGCGTTGCGCGAGCAGTCCAGCAGCATGCCGAGCTCCCGGTAGGAGGGGGTCTCGCACAGGCGGCAATCGCCCCCCAGAGCCAGGGCGTCCTCCAAAAGAAGAAGGCCCCGGCCAAACAGCTCCGGCCGTTCCAGCCGGAGCACCGCCCGGCTTTGCCGCACCGTGACCTCGAGGCCCGCGCCCCCGGTTTCCACAAAAACGTCGGTCCCGGCCAAAAAGCCGGTCCCCTGCGGGTAGTACGCTTCCAGCGCCGCCTGCTGGGCGGCGTTCAGACCAAAAAACATGGGTGTTCCCCTTCCCTTTTTATTTTTCATTTTCAGGTTTGTTTGAACCGCTGCCAGCGGCGCGCCGCGGCGGCGCAGAACAGCCCCCCGGCCAGCGAGAGACCGGCCCAGCCCAGGATGGTGGACCCCCAGCCCAGGACAGCGCTGGCAAAGCCGGTGCCCCAGATCGAAACGCTGCACCCCACATAGATGCAGAAGTTCAGCACGCCGGCCGCCGAGCTGGACCGGCCCCAGGGCGCGAACGCCAGCGGCATGGAGCTTGCGAAAAGCGTGTTGGCCCCCATCATGGTGGTGGTGGCCAGGGCCAAAAGGATGTAGGCGGGCCAGGGCCCGGCCCCCCTGGCAAGGTATAAAAGGGCGATGAAGCCGGTGTTCAGCAAAAACAGCGCGCCGGTGCTGGCAAGTTCGTTTTTGAAAACGCGGCGGTCCAGCCAGGAGGCCAGATACACCCCGCCCAGGTTTACCAGCGGCAGAAACATGGTGCCGAACACCGACAGCGCGGGGGTGAGGCCATAGGCCTCGGCGGTGAAGCTGGGCACCCAGGTGGTGACGCCGTCTTTTAAAATGCCCTGGGCCGCCAGCGGGAAGAAAAAGATGAAAAGCCCGGCCCGCCGCAGCAGCGGCCACAGGGAGGGGCCCCGGGCGGAGGGCTGCGCGGGCGCGGCCGCCGCCGCAGGTACAAAAGCGCTGCTGCGGCTGAGGGGCGCAAGGCAGGCCGCCCACACCCCGCTCAACAGCACAAGCAGCGCGCCCACCAGCAAAAACTGGCCGCGCCAATTGCCCAGCCGGATGAACAGCACCGCCAGCAGGTAGGCCGCCACGGTGCCGGCCGGAACGATCAGGTTGATGCGGATGCAGGCGGCCCTGCGGTATTCGGGCCGGAACCACTCGGCAAAAATGCGGATGATGGGCGACCAGAGGAGCGACTGAAAAAAGCCGTTGCAGCACCACAGCGCCGTGAGCACCCCCGCGCTGTGGGCCAGGGAGAAGGCCAGGTTGGAAAGCCCGGAGCCGAGAAGGCCCAGAAGGATCATGCGGTGGGGGGCGGCCCGGTCGCCCACAAAGCCGTTGAGCAGCTGGCCGCAGCCGTAGACCACAAAGAAGGCGGTGCCGATCATGCCGCCCTGGGCCCGGGTGAGGCCGCAGTCGGCAATGATCTGCACGAGGCAGGCGGAATAGTTCAGCCGCCCCATGTAGGCGCAGGTGTAGGCCGCGGCGCACAGGCAAAAAAGAAAGAGGTGCTGCCGGGGGACCGAAAGGTGGGAAAGAGAGCCGGATCTCATTGCGTTCACTCCTTGATGCCGCCCATGCTCATGCCCTGGGTGAGCCGCTCCTGAGCAAAGATGTACACGATGACCGAGGGGATGAGCACGATCATGAGCCCGGCGAACAGGGCGCCCCAGTCGGTGGCGTAGCGCTGCACCTCGTACAGGTTTACAAGGCCCACGGGCAGGGTGTATTTGGTCTCGGAGGAGATCATGGTGAGGGCGATGGCGTATTCGTTCCAGTAGCCCAGCGCCGCCAGCAGCCCCACCGTGAAGATGCCGGGCTTTGCCAGGGGGGCCACGATGCGCCACAAATTGCGGGTGTAGGAGCAGCCGTCGATCATGGCCGCCTGCTCGTAATCCACCGGGATGGACTTCATGAAGCCCGAGAGCAGAAAGACCGAGAAGGGCATGCGCACCGTGGCGTAGATGACCGCCAGGGCAATGAGGTTATCCAGCAGATGGATGCGGCTGAGCTGCAGGTAGAGGGGCACCAGGATGTAGGGCTCCTGGATAAAGATGCAGGCCATCAGCACCGCCAGCAGAAGCTTGCTGCCGAAAAAGCGGTAGCGGGAGAGCGCGTAGGTGATGGGGATGACCAGCAGAAGGTGCAGGGCTGTGGCCAGCACCACCACGAAGATGGAGTTGAGAAAGTAATCGCCCATGCTGGCCTTCTGGAAGGCGGAGAGATAGTTTTCCCAGTGAAGGGCGGTGGGCAGGGCCCAGGGATCGGCCATGATCTCGGTGTTGGATTTGAGCGAGGAGTAGAGGTTCCAGACAAGCGGGAACACCACGCTGAGAGCGAGAGAGACCATGACGAGGCGGACCGGCAGACGGCCGAGGGCGCCCTTCCAGCTGAATTTTGTTTTCATTTTTTTGCCCCCTCAATCGTTTTTGGTCAGCCGGTCGCTCAGCTTGGACAAAAGGAACGCGATGGTGAGCGTGACCACCGCGATGGCCATGGCATAGCCGTAGTTTGCATTGGTAAAGGCCTGCTGGTACATGTATTGCAGCAGCACGCTGGTGGCCCCGGCGGGGGCGCCGTTGGTCATGACCGTGACCAGCACGAAGCTGGAGGACAGCACAGTGGAGATGCACAGCACCACCGTGGTCTTGATGACCCGGGTGAGCAGCGGAAGGGTGATGCGCCAGAACTTGGCCATTTCGCCCGCGCCGTCGATGGTGGCGGCCTCGTATACATCGGGAGAAATATTGTCGATGCCGGCGATGTACATGACCATGTAGTAGCCCGCGTTGGTCCACACCAGCACCACGGCCACCGCCAGCAGCGCCACCTTGGGATCGCCCAGCCAGGCGTGGGCCCAGAAGCCCAGGCCCAACTTTTCCAGCAGGTTGTTGAGCAGGCCCATGTTGGGGTTGTAGATGAAGGTCCACAGCATGCCGATGACCGTGGTGGACAGGATGCTGGGCAGGAACATGACCACCCGGTAGAACTTTTTTTCTTTCAGGCGGCTTTGGGTGATGATGACCGCCATGACCAGCGCCAGCGCCAGGGTGACCAGCGGCACCCCCAGCATGAGCTTGAAGGTGTTGGAAAACGCCTGGAGAAAGTATTCGTCCTGGAGCAGGTAGGTGTAATTTTCGAGACCCGCGAAGGAGCGGGTGGCGGACATGGCCGTTTGGTTATACAGGGACATGCTGAACACCTGGACCGTGGGGATCAGCACGATGTAGACCAGCAGCGCGGCGGCGGGCAGGATGCAGGCACACAAAAACAGGCGCAGCTTTTTGTCGTTTTTGAAAATCGCCACGTCGCTTTGCAGGGGCGGAATGCGAAATTTTTTGAGGGCAGGCATAAAGCTCATCTCCTTAAAAAAGCGCCGCCCTGCGCTTGGCAGGGCGGCGGGCTGGTGTTGCGTCAGGCGCCCAGCTTCGCCTGCTCGTCACGGATCTGGGCAAAGGCCTTTTCCACGATCTCGGCGCATTCGGTGGGGGTGACCTGCTCGCTCATGAGCTTGGTCATGGCGTTTTCAAACACGGTCTGGCTTACATCCACCTTGGAACCGGTGGGCAGGGTGGCAAAATCGTTGAACAGGGCCTTCACTCCGCCGCCCAGCTGGAACATGTTGTAGGCGTCTGGTTCCAGGTAGTCCTTGGCAAGCTCGGCACCGCCCTGGATGGCCAGCACGGTGCTGGATTTTTCAGCCATGAGTTGTGCGGACTGCGCGGTGTACAAAAAGCGCAGGAAGTCCTTTGCGCCCTCGGGGTTTTTGGCGTCTTTCGGGATGGAGATCTGGCCGTAGTTTGCCAGGGTGTAGCGGGTGCCGCCCTTTTCGGCAGCGGGCGCGCAGGCCAGGCCGTAGCTGAAGCCGTCCTCGCGGGGGGCGTCCTTCATCTCGTTGATCATCCAGATGCCGTTGGGGATGAACAGGGCGTGGCCCTGCATCATCTCGGTCTGGCTTTGGGTGTGGTTGAGGGCGAGGGTGCCGTCCATCAAATAGCCGCCGGAGGCGATCTTCTGGAAGTTGGCCAGCACGCTGACCACGCCGGGGTTATTGAAGGAGCCCTCCTCGTAATTGAAGATGCTGTTGATGCCCTCGGCGCCCACCACGTCCGCGATGGCGGGCCAGAGCAGGCTTTCCAGGTAACTGGGGTAGATACCCTGGTAGGTGAACAGGGCGCGGCCTTCGGCCTTGGCCTGATCGCCCAGGGCAAAAAACTCGTCCCAGGTCTCGGGCACGGCCCAGCCCTTTGTCTCGAACAGGGCCTTGTTGTATACCATGCCGCTGTAGCCGCAGTCCTTGGGGGCGATGTAGATCCTGCCATCGCCGTAGGGCTGGAACTTCTTGCTGTCCAGGTAGCCGGGCAGGATAACGTCCTTCAGGGGGGTGTCGCTGTCGTAAGCGGGGCCCTCGAACACGTCGGTGATGTCCAGCAGGGCCTTGTCCTTGATCATGGAAACCAGCAGGCCGGAGGCGTCGCCATCGGTCATGACCAGCAGATCGGGCGCGTCGCCGCTGACGATGCGGGGGCGGATGATCTCGCCCACCTTGGGGCTGATGGTGCTTTTGAACTCCACATTCGGGTGTTCGGCCTGGTAGGCGGCCATCATCTGTTCCCAGTACTCGCCGCCGAGGCCGCCCTCGAACACCGCGATCTCGATGACCTGCTTTTCGCCGGAAGCGGCGGGTGCGCTGCCGGCGCTGCCCGCGGGGGCCGGGGAGCCGGAAGGCGCGCCGCCGCAGCCGGTGAGGGCGCCGGCAGCCAGCACGGCCGCCAGGGCCAGCGATGCGAATTTTGCTTTTTTCATCTGTTGTTCCTCCTTTGTTTTGGGTAAAAAACCTTGTAACAACAGCATACACCGGGGGGCGGGCGCGGCAAATGCAGCTTTTTTGGGCCTGTTTGTACAATGCTCGGGGCCTTGGCGGCGGGGCTGGGGCCGGGCATGGAAAATCATTGGGAGCTGGTAATATCCTGCTGCTTTTTACGGTATTCGGTGGGGCTGATGCCGTAATACTTGCGGAACAGCTTGTTGAAATAGAACTGGTCGCTGAAGCCCAGGTCCGCCGCCAGGGTTTTGAGCAGCACATCGCCGGAGCGCAGGCATTCAGCGGCCTTTTCCATCTTGGTCTGGTTGATGTAATTCACGATGCTGGTGCCGGTGCGGGCCCGGAACACGGTGCAGAGATAGGTCTCGTTGAAATTGACGTGCTTTGCCAGCTGGGCCAGGGTGATTTTTTCGCCGATGTGGGCGTGGATGTATTGAAGGGTCTTTTCCACCTCGTGCGCACCCGCGCCGCCGGTGTCCGGCCGGAGGGCGGCGGCCACCCGCCGCAGAAGATCGTGCAGCAGGGCCCGGAGCTGGGCCTGGGTGTCCAGCCCGTCCAGCCGGAGGGACACCTCGGCCACCGCGCCGGGCAGCAAAAAGCCCTCCATGCGCTCGTGGAGGCGCAGCAGGATGGCCGACCATTTGTGCAGCGCCTCGCTGCGGCCCACGTTTGCCTGCCCGCAGGCGGCGAGCTGGGCGTCCACCGCGGCCAGCGCGCCGGGAAGGTCTGCGCAGCGCAGCGCTTCGCAGATCCCGGCCGTGAACTGGGGAATGTTTATATTCCAGCTGCCGCAGGGGCCGAGGCTTTCCAGCGGGATGGGGGCCGAGCCGCCCAGATAAAAGATGCGGTCCGCCATGTGCCGCCTGCGGGCCAGGGCCGCCAGAAGGGCGGCGGGAGAGGCGAGGGCGGGCTGGTAAAAGGCGGCCACCGTTACATTGAGATACTGGGTGAGCGCGGAGCAGAGCTTCTGCGCAAGAAAGCCCTGCTCCAGCGGCCGGCCCGGGGCGGCGGGGGTGACGACAAAATACTGCCCCCCGGCCACCGGGCCCTGGCACAAAATATCCGGCCCCAGCAGCTCGGCGGCGATGTTGAGCAGCGCGTAGGTGAGCAGCTCCATATCCTGCTGGGAGGAGACCTTCATCACCTCACCGTACTGCACCACCTGGATGAGATACAGATTGATGGGGCCCGCCGCGAACAGGGCCTGGGGGACGTCGCCCTCGTTCAGGGCGGGAGCCAAAAGCAGCTTTTGCCAGAAGGCGGCCTGCTGCTGGCGCTCGAGCTTATCCAGGGCGGTGCGGGCCAGTTCGTCCTGCCGGCGGCGGCGCATGGTTTCGTCCAGCGCCTGCTTCATGCGGCCCAGCATGGCGGTGTATTCCTGCGTGGTGATGGTGAGCTTGAGCAGGTAATCCTGCGCGCCCAGCACCATGCCCTGGCGCACCAGGTCAAAATCGTCGTAATTGCTGATGAGCACGATCTTGCCGGTGAAGCCCTGGCCGTTGAGACGCTCGATGAGGGTGATGCCGTCCATGCGGGGCATCTTGATGTCGGTGATGATGAGGTCAGGGTCCTCGGCGGCGCACAGGCGCAGGGCCTCCTCGCCGTCGGCCGCGGTGCCGCACACGGTAAAGCCGTACTGCTCGTAGTCCACCATGGTGCGGAAGGCCACCCGGACCAGATTTTCGTCGTCCACGATCAAAAGTTTATACATCCGGCCGTTCCTCCTCGTTTTTGGGGGGCAGAAGCAGGATTACCGCCGTGCCCCGGCCCGGCTCGCTCTCCACCGTCATGGCGGCGGCGGGCCCGTAGACCAGCGCGATGCGCTGGCGCACATTGCCCATGCCGATGCCGGAAAAGCGCCGGCTGCTGGTGTTCTGAAGCTCGGGAAGGGCGGTATCGAAGCCGGCGCCGTCGTCTTTCACCGTGACCTCCAGGCCGCCCCGCCAGGGGCGCGCTTCCACCGTGATGGTGACCAGCCGCCCCACCCCCTCGACCCCGTGGAGGATGGCGTTCTCAACGATGGGCTGCAGAAGAAATTTCAGGATGGGCGTTTCCAGGCAGGCGTCATCGACCCGGTATTCCATGCGAAACTGCTCGGTGTAGCGCAGGGACTGGATGAGCGCGTAATTGCGGATGTTTTCCAGCTCCCCGCGCAGGGGCAGGAACTCCTGCTTGTTCACGATGGTGTTTTTGAGAAGGCCCGCCAGGGCGGAGAGGCTGTCGGCCACCGCGGGCACCCGGCTGAGCACTGCCGTCCACTTGATGGAGTTGAGGGTGTTGAACAAAAAGTGGGGGTTGATCTGGGCCTGGAGCATCTGGATCTCGAGGTTTTTCATCTGGATGCTGTTCTGAACTTCCCGCTCGCCGTATTCATCCAGCCGGGCGACCATCCGGCCCACCTCGCCGGTGAGGTAGCCGATCTCGTCGCGGCCGCCGTCCCGGATGGAGCGCTCACCGGTGCGGGCCGCCACCCCCCGGCAGTAGCGCACCAGCCGGTTGACCGGCCGCACGATGCTGGCAGCGATGACCAGCATGGCCACAAGGCCCAGGCCCAGGCACAAAAAGCTCACCAGCAGAATGAAGGTGTTCAGGCGGTCCATCTCGGCGTTCATGTAGCCCTCGCGCACCAGGCCAAGGGCGTACCAGCGGGCCTTGGAGTTGTAAAAAAACGAGGCGTAATAGCTTTGGCCGCCCACCTCGATGGAAAAATGGGGATCGCCTGCGGCGTGAAGGCCGCCGATCGTTTCCAGCAGGGAGGGATCCGGCAGGGGCATGCCGGAGGCGAGCGCGGGGTCTGCGCTGCTGATCACGGTGCCGTCGGCACCCACCAGAACCACCTGGCCCTGCTCTTCCGGGTAGACCTGGCGGCAGGTTTCCTGGGCAAAGCGCTCCTCGTCCACCACCAGCAGCAGGTAGCCCAGGCGCTGGCCGGTGAAATCGGCCTGGTTGATGGCCCGCACCATGACCATGTTGGCCTGGCCGCCCGAGGGCAGCGAGGTGACCAGCTCGAGGGGATAAGTGTCCTCGGCGCGGGGCACCAGCTCGCGCAGGGCGTCGTCCTGCAGGCGGTCGTACCCCATGCTGTAGACCACGCGGCCCCCAGTGTCCAGCAGAGTGACGTTTTTGGCCAGGGGCGAAATGAGCAGGTTCTGCTCGATCTGGCGGGTGATCTGCAGCGCCAGCTGGTTTTTGGCGTAGGGGTCCAGCGAGGGCTCGGTGAGCATGCGCTGCACCTCGTCGGTGGTGGAGAGCTTCATGGTAATGCGCTCCATGTTTTCCAAAAGATCGTTCTGCCGGTCGGTGAGCATGGAGAGCAGGCGCAGCGCGTCCGAGCCGAGCTTTTGCCGCAGTTCGGCGGTATAGCGCGCCCGGTACAGCCCCCCGAAGATCAGGATGGGAGCGGCGCACACCACCGCGTACAGGATGATGAGCCGCCAGAGGATGCGCCCCTTGCGCAGGGGCAGGATGACCCGGTCCAGCCAGGCACCGCGCCGCGATCGCTCCATACCAAATTGCCGCCTTTCGACTTTTTTCTCTATCATACTACATTTTAACACGGCGGCAAGCAATCGGGCCCGCGGGCCCAAAGATTGTCAATGCAGTGCCGCGGATAATCCATACCCCGCGGGCCGCACCCGCCTTATACTGAAGCCAGGAAAGCGCGCAAAGCGGCGCGCTGCAAAAGGAGAGATGGAAAATGCTGCTGGCATATCCGCGGGTGGTGGCGGCGTGCGGGCGCCACACGGTGCGGCTGAGGGCCGAAAAGCCCCTGTTCACCGGGGAGAGCTACACCGCCCTGTTCACCGCCTGCGAGGTGTTTAAAAACGAACAAGAGGCCACCCAGGGGGAGATGATCTCGGGCTTTGAGGTGTTCCACACCACCAACAAGCCCCGGGAGCTGGCCGTGCGGGTGAAAAGCCCCTTCGAGTGCCTAGTAGAGGTGGAGTGCCCCGATGAGCAGGAGTACATTTTGCGGGTGGCGCAAAAGGAGGGCGGGACGCTGCGGCCGGTGGGCTGCGCCTGCCTGTACGCGGTGGAGCAGGACTTTCAGGGGCTGCTGCCCTATAAGGGCGATCTGCACATGCACAGCTATTGCTCGGACGGGGAAAACGCGCCCCAGGTGATGGCCGCCGCCTGCCGGGAAAAGGGCTTTGATTTTATGGCCCTGACCGACCACGGCAAATTTGAGCCCTCGCTGGAGCTGCGGCGGCAGTTTGCCGCCATGCCGGAGCTGGCGATGGAGCTGTATGCCGGAGAGGAGATCCACCTGCCCTGGCACCAGGCGCATATTTTGAACATCGGGGGCCGGGCCAGCGTGAACGAGGCGTTTTTGTCTGACCGGGAGGGCTTTCTGCGCCAGGTGGAGGAGATGGGCAAAAACACAGCCGTGCCGGAGGGCGTGGACCGGTACCAGTACCTGGCGGCGCTTTGGGCCTTTGACCGGGTGCGCCGCGAGGGAGGCCTGAGTGTGTTCTGCCACCCCTACTGGCGCAGGCCCTCGGGGTTTGAGCTGTGCGCAGAGTTCACCGAGGCGATGCTGGCGGCCCGGCCGTTCGACGCGCTGGAGGTGGTTTCCGGCTACGGCAAGGCGGACACCGACTCGAACCTTTTGCAGCTGGCCCGGTATTTTGAGCTGGAACCCGGCGCCCGGCCGCCCATTGTGGGGGTGAGCGACGCCCACGCGGCCTTTGCCCGCGAGGTGCCCGCCGGGGAATACCTGCTGGGGGCCTTTTACACGGTGGTGCTGGCAAAAACGAACAGGTTTGAGGACGTGGCGGAGGCCATACGCGCCCACCGCAGCCTGGCGGTGGAGGAGCAGGAGCACGAGCAGCGCCATGTGTACGGGCCATACCGGCTGGTGAAATATGCGCAGTTTTTGGCGCGGCAGTTCTTCCCCGAGCACGACGCGCTGGCTGCCCGCGAGGCGGCGGCCATGGGGCGTTTTGCCCGTGGCCTGGCCGCCCGGGGGGAACAGGCGGCGATGGAAGAGCTTTACGCCGCGGCGTTTGAGTGGTGAGGGACTGGAAAAGGACAGGGAGCTTTTGGCCTTTTTCAACATCCGCGCAAAACGGGAACGATGCACAACAGCTTTTGAGAAAAACCGCGCAAAAAATAACCGCAGCGCAGCGAAGACTATTTTTTGGCCCTGTGTTTCGGTTGCCGTTTCAGCGGCGAGGGGAAGCGCCATTTTAGATAAGTTTTTTGTTGCGAAGCAATAAAAACGCCTTTGGCCCCGGTTTTATCGCCGGGGTCAAAGGCGTTTTGTTTTTTGACACACTGCTTTTGTGCAATTTCCTGTTATAAATCCATTTTACGGCAGCCGCCGGGAAAAGAACCAAAGACCGGCGGGAAAAAAGCCTTTACGCGGTGAGGCGTGCAAGCTGCTCGAGGCAGGCGCCTTCAAATTCCGCGTCGGGCGGGTACAGAAAGCCGAACTGGCCCGGGAAGGCCGGCCGCGCCAGGAGGTAACCCAACTGCCCGCCTGGGTGATCACCATGGTCACGGTTTCGCCCAGGTGCTCGTATTCCAGGTTATAGCTGCCCAGTACCCTTTCAAATTCTCCTTCCAGATCGGCTTTTAGTTTTTCACGCCCGTGTGCCAGCCGCGTGGTGACCCCGGAAACGCTGAGGCCCAGCGCCTCGGCGATCTGCCCGGTGCTCTGCCCCTCGTAGTAGAACAGATACAGCGGGATGCGGTATTTTTCCGGCAGGCGCAGCAGCGCGTTTTGCGCCACGTCCTCGGCATCCTGGGGGTTGCGGGTGTAGTTGAGGGCGATGCGGTAGATGGTGTCGGCATGCGCGCGGAACAGCCGCTCAAACAGCTCGGTGTCGATGTGGCTTCCCTCCCCTGCTGCGTTTTAAAAGGCCTTTCAAACAGGAATACCCGCCGGGGCCCCGGTTTGTCTCATCGGCGGGCGGTTTGCCGCAAAAAAGGGGGCTGGGGCCGCCCGGCGCCGCCGGGCACAGTACGAACAACTGTTTATCAATTAAAAAATATTGATAAACGATAAATAATGCTTGCAATTCGATAAATGCTATGGTATAGTAGTGCCAGAAACCGAAGGAGGAGCAGGCCTATGTGGAGCGAAAAGAACAGCATTGCGCTTTCGCAGATTGCGGTGAAGGTGTTTTTGGTGATTTTGGTGGGGTGCGATGTGGGCGGCTGGTGGCTGGTGGACTGGTTTTTGGATTGGCCCCGCTACATGCCCATGAACGACCTGGCTCACCGGGTGTTGTTTTTGGCGTCGCTGTACGCGGCCAGCGTGCCGGCCTACTGCATTTTGCTGTGCCTGGCCCGGCTTTTGGGCAACATCCGTGAGGGACAGGTGTTCATCCCCCAAAACGTGCGGGCGCTGCGCAGCGCGAGCTGGTGCTGCGCGGCGGCGGCGCTGGTGTGCCTTGCCAGCTGCTTTTACTATATCCCCTTTTTGGCCGTGGCGGTGGCCGCCGCGTTTATGGCGCTGATCATCCGCATTATCAAGAACGTGTTCGAGCAGGCCATCGGCATGAAGGCCGAGCTGGACCTGACTGTGTAGGGGGGCGCGGAATATGCCCATCATCATCAACCTGGACGTGGTCATGGCCCGGCGCAAGATCGGCGCGGGCGAGCTGGCCGAGAAGGTCGGCATCACGCCGGCGAACCTTTCGATCTTAAAAAACAACAAGGCCAAGGCGGTGCGGTTTTCGACCCTGGCGGCGCTGTGCCGGGCGCTGGATTGCCAGCCCGCCGACCTGCTGGAATACCTGCCCGGCGAGGAAGAGGAATAAGCGCGGAAAACGAGAGCCGGCGTGCTGCCGGCCTTTAAAAGAAAAGGAGGCGGAGACCATGGGAGCGGGCTGGCTGAATTTTGGCAGCCTTGTGCTGGGTATCGCGGCCTGGGGGCTGCCGGCGGCGGCGCTGCTGCTGACGCCGGGAGGCCGGCCGGGGCAGGCGGGCCGGACCTGGTGCGCGGCGGGGAGCCTGGGGGCCTGCGGCGCGGCGCTGTGGCTGCAGATTTTGTACGGGGCGCATTTGGCAAGGATCCGGGACTGGAGCGCGGTGATGGATACCGCCGAGAGCGCAGCCCTGGTTTCGGGCGTTTTGCTGGCGGGGACCCTGCTGCTGAACGGCGCCCTGCTTGCCTGGGGCGCGGCGCGGAACGCAAAAAATGCGCAAGAGCGGGGGCCTGGGCGGGTAAACGCACGCCCTGCCCGTTGAATAAGTAATAAGGCCGGACCGGCCGTAAAGTGAGGAAACTGAATATGGAAAACAAGCCTTTGGAGGGCAAAAGCTGCCCCCCTTGTTCCAGTGCGCCCAAAACGGGGGCGCAGGAGACCTTGGATAGGGCGCAGGAGCGCGGCGGCACGGCCGGCAACGCGGCGGGCGCGGCGCGGCCGCCGGAAGGGCAGCCCATTGCCAGGTATGGGCCGGGGGCCCAGACGGCGCCGGAGCCGTTCACGGCCACATGGGTGCAGGGCGCCGGGGCGGCGCTGACCTACCTGCTGGGCTGGTTTTATATGCGCTGGCTGCTGGCGAACGGCGACTGGGGCGAGCCGGGCCGCTTTGGCGGCTGGGCGTTGGCGGTGTTCTGCCTGGCCTTTTTCGGCGGGGTGGAGCTGCTGCTGCGGGCCGCGGGCCGCAGGGCCAGCGCCGAGAGCTGGCTTTGGATGGGCTTTTGCGGTCTGCTGGCCGCGGACATCACCGCCAAGAGCTTTTTGTTTTGGGATTCGGGAAGCCTGTTTTGGTGGGAGATGTGGGCGCTGCACGGCGCGGCGGCCTATTGGGTGGTGTGCCGGGCGGGGCTGCTGACCGAGGGCGGCACCGGCCCCTTTGCGGCGCTGGACGCGCTGCGCGCGCTGGTGGCGTACCCCTTCGGGCAGTTCTTTTTGCGGGTGCGGGTGGTGTGGCACGGGCTGAAAAAAGCGGTGCGCCGCCTGCGGGGGCACCGCTTTAAAAAGAACACCGCCTTTTGGGTGACCCTGGCGGTGGCTCTGCCGCTGCTGCTGGCGGCGGCGGTGCTGCTGGCCGGGGCGGACCAGGGCTTTGGCCGGCTGCTGGGCGATCTGCTGCACTGGCTGGAGCTGATCGAGCTGCCGGAGTGGCTGTGGCAGAACTTCTGGTATTTCGTGGTGGGCCTGCCGGTGGGCGCTTACCTGTTCGGGCTGATCGGCGGCGCGCTGCGGGCGGCCCCCCGGCCGGAGCGCGGGGCCCGGCTGCGCGGGCGGGCCGAGGCGCTGCGCGCCGCGCCCGAGGGGGCGCTGGCGGTGGCGATGGCCGCGTTTTTGGCCCTGTATCTGTTGTTTTTCGGGGTGCAGGCCAGCTACCTGCTGGGAGGGTTCACAGGGCGACTGCCCGTGGGGTTTACCGCGGCCGGGTACGCGCGGCAGGGTTTTTTTGAGCTGTGCGCCATCGTGGTGCTGAATTTTGGGCTGCTGGTGCTGACCGCAAAGCTGGCCCGCCGCCCGGTGCGGCAAAGCCCTGCACTAAAAGCGCTGAGCCTTTGCCTTTGCGGGGCGAACCTGCTCTTCGCGGCGGTGAGCTTTTCCAAGCTGTATCTGTATATCAGCCGGTTTGGCCTGACCCCACGGCGGGTGATGTCCAGCTGGTTTACCCTGGTGCTGGCGGTGCTGACCGTGCTGGCCGCCCTCTCGATCCTGCGGCCGTTCCGGGCCGTGCGGGCCGGGGTGATCGCCTTCTGCGGGCTGTTTTTGCTGTTGTGCCTGTGCCAGCCGGATCTGCTGATCCACAAGGCGAACCGGCAGCTTTACCGCGCGGGGATCCTGCAGGAACTGGACGAGGGCTTTTATCACCCCAAATATATAAGCACGGCCGGGGAGGAAGCGGAACAGGCCATAAACGGAATGTTTGAAAAATAAACTCCCTCCAAAACAGGGGCGCGTACCTTTTGCCAAGGCACGCGCCCCTGTTTTGAGAATCAGCCAAAGGAGAGCTTGTCCGGGCCGAGGAAATGGTCCAGGGCTGTTTGCAGCAACTTGCCCCACACATCCCAGGTGTGGCCGCCGGGGCAGGGGCAGAATTCGTGGGCGACGCCCCGGCGGTTGAGCGCCCGGTGCATTTGCAGGTTCATGGGCCACAGCCGGTCGGAGGTGCCGCAGCCCACAAAGAGGCGGGGCAGCGCGGCGGGATCGGCGGCCCCGAGCAGGGCAAACAGATCCTCGGTGGCGGGGACCTGTTCGCCGGACCCGAATACGGCGGCGGCCTCGCCGGCGCGCAGGCCGCCGGAGGCCTGCCTGCGGTGCAGAAAGTCGTTGGCGTCCATCACGGCGGAGAAGGCGGCCGCGCCCGCATATTGGTCCGGGCGGCGCAGCGCGCATTTCAGGGCGCCGTAGCCGCCCATGGAATTGCCCATGACAAAATTTTGTTCCCGCGCGCCGGAAAGGCCGAACATGCGCCGGCAGAAGGCGGGCAGCTCCTCGCTTACATAGGTGAAATAGGCCGGGCCGGCGGCCATGTCGGTGTAAAAGCTGCGCTGCACCTCGGGCATGACGACCACCGCCTGCTTGAGCCGGGCGTACCACTCGAGGCCCGTGTAGCGCTGCCAGGCGGTGCTGTCGTCGGTGAGGCCGTGCAGCAGCCAGACCACCGGGGCGCCGGCGGGGGAAAAACCGTCTTCGGCGGGAAGGATCGCGCAGAACTGGGTCGCCATGCCCAGAGCCTCGCTGCGGAAATCACATTGAATAAAAGCCATAACGGCCGCCCCCTTTTACATTTTTTTCATTATAGCACATCCTGCGCCCACAGGGATATGCTATACTATTGAAAAAAGGAGGCGCTGCCTATGCCGAGAGCCCGTTTTACAAAGCAGCACGCCGCTGCCCTGGTGGGCGGCCTTGGCCTGCTGGCCCTTGCGCTGCTGTTTTACCATTCGCTGGCGGGCGGCACCCTGCTGGCCGAAAACGTATATGACAGCTACCTTTTGCAGGCGCAGAACTGGCTGGCCGGGCGCATGGACATTGCGGACGGCGCGAGCCGCCCCTGGCTGGAGCTGGCGGTTTTTGAGGGGCGGTATTACCTGTCGTTCCCGCCGGTGCCCTCGGTGCTGGCGCTGCCTTGGGCGGCGCTGGGCCTGAGCGCCGGTAACCTGACCCAGGCCGTGTACGCCCTGGTGGCGCTGGCGGGGGTCTACCTGTGCTTTTGGCAGCAGAAATACAGCCCGGCGGCCTGCGGCTTTTGGGCCGTGTTCGCCACTGTGGGCTCCAACTTTTTGTGGATGGCCTGCTATGGTGGCGTGTGGATGGAGGCCCAGGCGCTGAACTTGTGCTTTGCGGTCTGGGGAATCTTTTTTTACCTGCGCCGGCAGGAGGTGCCAGCCTTTTTTCTGCTGGCGGCGGCGGTGGGGTGCCGCCCCTTCACCGCCCTGCTGGCGGTGGTACTGTTTTTGCGCCCCCTGTTTGAGTGTGGGAGGCAAAGGCGGTGGGGCCGCCTGGCGGCGGTGAGCGCGCTGCCCCTGGCGGCGGCCGTGACCCTGGGGTGGTACAACTGGGCTCGCTTTGGCTCGCCCTTAGAGTTTGGGCGCGCCTATCTGCCCGAATTTGCCCGTGAGGGATATGCGCAATTCAGCTTGACCTATTTGGCGCAGAATCTGAAAAATCTATTGAGACCTGTAACGCTGGACACGGCGCTGGATCTGAAATTTCCGATGTTCGACGGCTTTTTGCCCGTTGCGGTAACGCCATTGTTTCTGGTGTGGGGCGCGGGGCAGGTGCGCGCAGTGCGGAAAAAGAGCTTTGAGCTGCGGGACGGTATTTTGCTGGCGGGCCTTGTGTTCACACTGCTGGGGCTGTGCACGCACCGCACCTTTGGCGGCTGGCAGTTCGGGGCCCGGTATACGATGGATCTTGTGCCCTGGGCGCTGCTGTTTTTTCTGCGGCATCCCCCGGCCGAACCGGGCCCAGGTGCGCGCTGGTTGTGCGCAGCGGGAATGTTGTTCAATTTTTATGGGGCAGTGTATCTGCTGAGCCACTGAAAAAACGAAGGGGGACGGTGGATTGGATATACTGCAAGCGGTGCTGCCGGGAGTGGCCGCGGCACTGTTTTTATGGGGTGCAGCAGTTTGCGTGCGGCGTTTGTTTTGGCCCGACCCGGAAGGACCCGCGCCCAGCCCGGCGTGCAAGGGGGAATATGTGCGGGTGCTGGCAGCCTGCCTGTGCGCCGGACTTTGTTTTATAACGCTGTTCAGCGTTTGTGCCCTGTGGCAATACCCCGGACAGGGACTGGCAGCGGCAGTGCAGCGCTTTTTCGGGCAGAATATCGACTCGAACAGTTATGTGGGACTGGCACAATATGGCTATGGAACCGGCAGCAGCGAGCTGTGGCCGGAGCAGACGGTCCAGATTGTGTTTTTTCCGCTTTTTCCGGCGTTGCTGCGAGTTGTGTCGCTGGGGGGCAGGCTGCCGCTGCACTTGGCCGGCTTTTTGCTGCAGATTCCCCTGTTTTGCTGGGCGGGCACAGCGCTCTACGCCCTGCTGCGCCGCAATTACGGCCCGGGCGCGGCCCGCTGGGCCCTGGCTTTTTTGCTTGTGGCTCCCGGGGCTTTCTTCTTTTTTACTCCCATGACCGAGAGCTTGTTCCTGGCGCTTTCTGTAAGTTTTTTCCTGGCGCTGGAAAAGGACCGGCCGGCCGCCGCCGGCTGGCTGGGCCTGCTGGCCGCCCTGTGCCGCAGCCCCGGCGCGTTGCTGGCCGGAGCGGCAGCGGCGTGGTACATCCTGTGCTGGCGGCGGGAAAAAAGCGCCCCCCGGCCGGCTGCGCTGTGGCCGGTGGCAGCCCCGGCCCTGGGTCTGGGAATGTATCTTTTGCTGAACTGGAGGGTGTACGGAAACTGGTTTCAGTTTGCCGTGTATCAAAAAGAGCATTGGCACCAGGGACCCGGTTTTTTTACCGATACGGTGCGGTATCACCTGGGTTATTTCGCCTCCTGGTGGGCGGGGGGAAACCGGGCGGGAGCGCTATTTATCAGCCTGGCAGCGGTGTGCACCATTCTGTGCAGCCTGGCACTGCTGACCCTGACCGCCAAAAAGCTGGCGGTGCATCATCTGGCATATGGGCTGGCTTATTTGGCTTTTACCATGGGGGCGACCTGGCTGCTCAGCGCGCCCCGCTATGCCGAGGGCCTGTTCCTTTTGCCCGCGGCCCTGGCGCTGACCGCAAGACGCAGAGGGACCCGCTGGCTGGTCCTTGCGGTGCTCACGGTGCTGGGCGCTGTTTATACGGTGGAGTTCATCCGGCATGGGCCCATCTACTGAGGGGGTGCAGACAAAGAAACGCCCGGGCAGGCGCCCGGGCGTTTCTTTGTCTGCCTGATCCAGCTGCTTGAGAAAAATCATTCGGCCGCCTTTTCTCGTTCACGCAGGGTTTTGATCTTGAGCAGAGCGGCGATGGTCTTGCCATCCTTGATCTCGCCGGTGAATACCATGTCCACCGCGGTTTCAAAGGGGACCTTTTCGGGGGTGAGGAACTCGTCTTCGTCCAGGTGCATGGCGCAGGGGGAAAGATCGGTGGCAAGCCAGGTGTAGATGATCTCGCTGCAATAGCCCACCGTGGGATAAAAGGCCCCCAGGTCGGTGTAGCGGCGGGCGATGAGACCGCACTCCTCGCCCAGCTCCCGCTGGGCGGCCTCGAAGGGGTCCTCGCCGGGCTCCAGCTTGCCCGCAGGCAGCTCCCACAGCTCCTCGCCGAAGGCGTAGCGGAACTGCCGCACAAGATACACCTCGTCCTGCCCGGTGAGGGCCGCCACGCAGGCCCCGCCGTGATGGTGCACGATCTCCCGCACCGAGGTCTGGCCGTTTTCCAGCTCCACCTGGTCGCGGGTGACGGTGAATACTTTGCCCCCGTAAACTGTTTCGCGGGAGAGAGTGCGCTCAAAATGGCTCATGTGTGCCCCTGCCTTTCCGGGGATTTGCCGCCCGCCGCGCTTTGCGCCCGGATGCAGCGCACCCGGTGGATGCGCCGCTCGCCGGCTTTTACCACCGTGAAGGTGAGCCCGCCCCAGCTGACGCTGGCGGCCTCGCCCTGGGCGGGGATGCGGCCCAGCTTGTCGGCAATCAGGCCGCCCACCGTGTCGAACTCCTCGTTTTCGCCGCGCCCGGGGCATTCCAGGCCGAAGGCCTCGAACACGTCCTCCAGATCCAGCGCGCCGTCGGCCAGAAAACCGTCGCCGTCCGGCGAGAGCTCGGCCTCTTCGTCGTCGTATTCATCCTGGATGTCGCCCACGATCTCCTCCAGGATGTCCTCCATGCTCACTAGGCCCGCGGTGCCGCCGTATTCGTCGACCACGATGGCCAGCAGGGTGTGCTGGTTTTTAAAGTCCAGCAGCAGCTGGCTGGCGGGGCGGCTCTCGGGCACGTAGATGGCCCGGCGGCAAAAGCGGCGCACTGGGCTTTCCAGGCCGTCCGGCTCGTCGAAGAGGGCCAGCAGGTCCTTGACGTACAAAACGCCCACCACCTCGTCCACCGTTTTGCGGTAGAGGGGCAGCCGGCTGTTGCCGCTTGCAAGGGCCGCCGCGATCACCTCGCGGCAGGTGGCGCTTTCTTCCACGGCTACCATGTCCATGCGGTGGGTCATGATGTCGCCCGCAGTCACATCGGCCAGTTCGATGATGTTGTTGATCATCTCTTTCTGGCTGGAATCGATCAGGTCCTGCTGGTCGGCGTCGTCGACCAGTTCGTACAGGTCCTCTTCGGTCACCGGGTCGGCGCCGCCGAGCCTTGCCAGCCAGCGGGGCGCCCGTTTGAGCCTGCGGGCCGCAAGCCAGCCCAGGACAAGGCCGATCGCCAGAGCCGCCAGGGCGGCGCCGAGGGCGATCAGTAGGCCGGTCGTATCCATGTGTTTCTCCCATTACCCGCCCCTTGCGGAGCTGTTCTTACAATATCATAAATATACTATACGGTCTCTCCCCCGGCTTGTCAAACCCGGGTTTGGGGCAAAAAACAGGCTTTTGGGGCGAAAAGGAAGGGCAGGCAGGAACTGGCGCGGTAAATTGCCCGATAAAAGCCCCGCACGGCGCAAAAAGCCCGGCGAAGGTGGTTTACATCCGCGGACACTTTTGTTAAAATAGAACATAGGTAATAGCGCCCATTCCCCCACCTGGAGGGAGCGACGTTAAATACTGATAAGTTATGGAGGAAGAAAAATGCCTAGAGCAAAACAGTCCATGGATGGCAACACCGCGGCAGCGCATGTAGCCTATGCGTTTACCGAGGTGGCGGCCATCTACCCCATCACCCCGTCCAGCCCCATGGCGGACTACGTGGACCAGTGGTCCGCGGCGGGCCAGAAGAACATCTTCGGCACGCAGGTCAAGGTCATGGAGATGCAGTCGGAAGCCGGCGCCGCCGGCGCCGTGCACGGCAGCCTGGCTGCCGGCGCCATGACAACCACCTTTACCGCGTCCCAGGGCCTGCTGCTCATGATCCCCAACATGTACAAGATCGCGGGCGAACTGCTGCCCAGCGTGTTCCACGTTTCGGCCCGCACCGTGGCCACCCAGGCGCTGAACATCTTCGGCGACCACTCGGACGTGTATGCCTGCCGCCAGACCGGCTTTGCCATGCTGGCTGAGTCCAACCCCCAGGAGGTCATGGACCTTTCGGCCGTGGCGCACCTGGCCTCCATTGAGGGCCGCGTGCCCTTCATCAACTTCTTCGACGGTTTCCGCACCAGCCACGAGATCCAGAAGATCGAGAAGTGGGATTACGCGGATCTGGCCGAGATGGTGAACTGGGACGCCATTGAGGAGTTCCGCAACCACTCGCTGAACCCCGAGAACCCCTCGATGCGGGGCAGCCACGAAAACGGCGACATCTTCTTCCCGCACCGCGAGGCCTGCAACCGCTACTACGACGAGCTGCCCGCCACCGTGGAAAAATACATGGAGAAGGTCAACGCCAAGATCGGCACCAACTACCAGCTGTTCAACTACTACGGCGCGCCTGACGCCGAGCGGGTCATCATCTGCATGGGCTCGTTCTGCGACGTGGCCGAGGAGGTCGTGGACTACATGACCGCCCACGGCGAAAAGGTGGGCCTGGTGAAGGTGCGCCTGTACCGCCCGTTCGTGGCGGAGAAACTGCTGGCCGCCATTCCCGCCACCGCCAAGAAGATCGCCGTGCTGGACCGCACCAAGGAGCCCGGCAGCCTGGGCGAGCCCCTGTTCCTGGATGTGGTCACCGCCCTGCGCGAAGCGGGCAACGACGCCGCCGTGATCGGCGGCCGCTACGGCCTGGGCTCCAAGGATACCCCGCCCCGCAGCGTGTTCGCCGTGTACGACGAGCTGGCGAAGGCCGAGCCCAAGAGCCGCTTTACCATTGGCATTGTGGACGACGTGACCGGCCTTTCGCTGGAGGAGAAGCCCGCCCCCAACACCGCAGCCGAGGGCACCAAGGAGTGCAAGTTCTGGGGTCTCGGGGGCGACGGCACCGTGGGCGCCAACAAGAACAGCACCAAGATCATCGGCGACCACACCGACAAGTATATCCAGGCGTACTTCCAGTACGACTCGAAAAAGACCGGCGGCGTGACCATCAGCCACCTGCGCTTCGGCGACAAGCCCATCCGCGCGCCCTACTACATCAACAAGGCTGACTTTGTGGCCTGCCACAACCCCAGCTACGTGATCAAGGGCTACAAGATGGTGCAGGACGTGAAGCCCGGCGGCGTGTTCATGATCAACTGCCAGTGGTCGGACGAAGAGCTGGCCCAGCACATGCCCGCTGAATCCAAGCGGTACATTGCGCAGAACAACATCCAGCTCTACACCATCAATGCCATCGACAAGGCGGTGGAGATCGGCCTGGGCAAGCGCACCAACACCATTCTGCAGTCGGCGTTCTTTGCGCTGGCGGGTGTGCTGCCCCGCGAGGACGCCATCAAGTATATGAAGCAGGCCGCCGAGAAGAGCTTCTCCAAGAAGGGCCAGGCCATTGTGGAGATGAACTGGAAGGCCATCGACGCCGGCTTTGACGCCTACCACAAGGTGGAGGTGCCCGCCGATTGGGCAAACGCCGTGGACGCCGGCGACGGCGAGGCGCTGCAGGGCGATCCCGCCACCGTGAAGATGGTGAAGAACATTCTGGAGCCTGTGGCCCGCCAGGACGGCGACAGCCTGCCTGTTTCCGCCTTTGTGGACTATGTGGACGGCCAGTTCGCCCAGGGCGCTTCGGCCTACGAGAAGCGCGGCGTTGCCGTGACCGTGCCCGTGTGGAAGCCCGAGAACTGCATCCAGTGCAACCAGTGCTCGTTTGTGTGCCCCCACGCCACCATCCGCCCGTTTGCCCTGACCGACGAGGAGGTGGCTGCGGCGCCCGCAGGGATCAAGACCGCCGCCATGAAGGGCAAGGGCTGCGAGGGCTACAAGTTCGTGATGACCGTTTCCCCGCTGGACTGCATGGGCTGCGGCGTTTGCGTGAACACCTGCCCCGCCCCGGGCAAGGCGCTGGAGATGGTGCCGCAGGAGAGCCAGGCGGCCGAGCAGCCCGTGTTCGACTACTGTGTGGAGAACGTGCGCAAAAAGGACGGCATGATGGCCGAGACCACCGTGAAAGGCAGCCAGTTCAACCAGCCGCTGCTTGAGTTCAGCGGCAGCTGCGCCGGCTGTGCCGAGACCGCTTACGGCCGCCTGGTGACCCAGCTGTACGGCGAGCGGATGTATATTTCCAACGCCACCGGCTGCTCTTCCATCTGGGGCGGGCCCGCTGCGACCTCCCCCTACACCATGAGCAAGGAGAACGGCCACGGCCCCGCCTGGGCGAACAGCCTGTTTGAGGACAACGCCGAGCACGGCCTGGGCATGTATCTGGGCCAGAAGGTGATCCGCGAGGCGCTGGCCGCCAAGCTGCACGAACTGGCCGAGGTGACCACCAATGACGCCAAGAAGGCCGCCATTGAGGAGTACTTCGCCACTTACGAGGACGGCAACGCCAACGCGGCGGCCACCAAGAAGCTGATCGCCCAGCTGGAGGCCGACCCTGACTGCCAGTACAGCAAGGACATCCTGCCCCAGAAGCAGTATCTTTCCAAGAAGAGCGTGTGGATTTTTGGCGGCGACGGCTGGGCCTACGATATCGGCTTCGGCGGCCTGGACCACGTGCTTGCCTCGGGCGAGGATGTGAACGTGTTCGTGTTCGACACTGAGGTGTACTCCAACACCGGCGGCCAGGCCTCCAAGGCCAGCCAGATCGGCCAGGTGGCGCAGTTTGCCGCCGCCGGCAAGGCCATTGGCAAGAAGAGCCTTTCGGAGATCGCCATGAGCTACGGCTATGTGTACGTGGCCCAGATCGCCATGGGCGCCGACATGAACCAGACCATGAAGGCCATCACCGAGGCCGAGAGCTACCACGGGCCCTCGCTGATCATTGGCTACGCGCCCTGCGAGATGCACGGCGTGAAGGGCGGCATGACCAACTGCCAGGCTGAGATGAAGAAGGCCGTGCAGGCGGGCTACTGGAACATGTTCCGGTTCGACCCCCGCAAGAAGGCCGAAGGCAAGAACCCCTTCAGCCTGGATTCTAAGCCCGCCACCGCGGACTACAAGGAGTTCATCTCCAACGAGACCCGGTACAGCCGCCTGAAGCTGGCTTTCCCCGAGCGCGCTGAGGAGCTGTTCGACCTGGCCGACCAGAAGGCCAAGGAGCGCTACGAGTACCTGGAGAAGCTGGTAAAGCTGTACGAGTGAGCGTGAAGCAGCCCTGAAAACCCCGAGAAAAGGTTTTGCCCCCCGCCGAAAGGCGGGGGGCTTTTTGTGTGAAATGAGAGGCGCTGCGGGGAGGAGCTTGCGTAGGCAAAAGAAACATGCGCAATTTTTATTAAAATTGCGCATGTTTCTTTTCATATTATGGATTATATGATAGGATAAAAATGGAAATAAAAGAAAGGAGAAGGGTCCAATGCATTTGTGTGGGAAAGAGCCTTTTCTTTTGAGAGGGCGCAAATAGTGTTTGGAGCAAAGGGGGAAACATGATCTTAAAGACATGGGCGCTGTGCGCGCTTATCGCCACAGTGGTACAGCTCGTGCTGGCGAGGAAGTGCCGCTGGTATTGGGGCCTGATCCTGCCGGCCTGCTTTGCCGTTTTTACGGTTTATGCGTGGGTAGACCTGGTAAAGATCGGGATCCCCTTCTCGGTGCTGGTTACGCTTGCGATCCCTCCCATCTGGCTGGCCGCCATTTTCGACGTTTTTTATTGGCGCGGGAAATGGAAAGAGGGAAGGTGACGAAAAGAGATGGATCTTATTAGGGAGTTCCTTGTGCGCCACCGCATTTTAGATTGGCAGCTCGGCTGGTTCTTGATCGCGGTGGTGGTGTGCCTGGGGGTGCTGCAGTGGTTCCTGGCAAGAAAAAACCGGATTGCGGTGGGCCTGGTCATTCCGGCGGTCGTGCTGATCACGGTTTCCCCCAGAGTATACGCGGCCCTTTTTCACAGCATTGTGAAAAACAGACCGAATTATTACACGGCGGCGGCGCTGGTGTTTCCGGCGGTCTGGCTGGTCTGCGTATACCTGAGTTCGTATTACCGGCAAAGGTGCCATGCAAAACCGGCGCGGGAAGGACCGGCCGCCGCACACAAGGAGTGAAGCCCGCTGCGGGGTTGCCCGGCCGGTGCGCGGACGTGCGGGCTTGCCACCCCGAGATCCCGCTCCCGCTGCAAAGCGGGGGCTTTTTTGGTTGCCCGGCCCCTGCCCCAAGAGGGAGAAGCGGGGCTGACCGCATAAAGGGCGCAAAGTGCGGCCTTTCTCCCCTGCCCTGCCGCGGATTTGTGTAGCGGGCGGCAAATATGCTATAATACATTTGAGAATGCGGCGCGCTGCCCGGCACTTGTCTGCCGGCGCGGCGCGCGATTTTAAACAGAGGAGGAGGCCGCCTGTGGAAAAACGCGCGAAGCGCAGGGAGTTTTTGCTGGATGTCGCCTACGACCTGGCGGGCAGCGTGCTGTTTGGGGTGGGGGTGTACACCTTTGCGCTGAAGGGAGGGTTTGCGCCGGGGGGCATTTCGGGCCTGGCGCTGATTGTGAACTATCTCTTCGGACTGCCCGTGGGTACCGTGAGCCTGGTGCTGAACATCCCCATCATCCTGTGCACCTACAAGACACTGGGGCACCGCTTTTTTATAAAAAGCCTGCGTACCATGCTGATCAGCACCGCCGTGATCGACCTGGTGCTGCCCCTGTTCCCCGTTTACGAGGGCAACCGGCTGCTGGCGGCGGTGTTCAGCGGCATTTTGATGGGGGCGGGGCTCTCGATCATTTATATGCGGGGTTCCAGCACCGGCGGCGCGGATTTTTTGATCCACACGGCCAAGCGAAAGGCCCCCCACATGAGCTTCGGCCAAATCAGCCTTGCCATGGACGGCATCATCATCCTGGTGGGCGTGCCGGCCTTCGGGGACATCGACTCGGCGCTGTACGGCATGATCGCGGCCTTTGCGCTGACCATTGTGATGGACAAGATCATGTACGGCGCGGGCAGCGGCAAGCTGGCGCTGATCATCACCGACCGGGGCGCCGAGGTGGCCAAAGCCATTGACGAGGCGGTGGAGCGCGGCAGCACCCTGGTGGACGTGACCGGCAGCTACTCGGGCCTTGCCAAATGCATGGTGATGTGCGCTTGCTCGAACAACGAGGTGTTCAAGGTGCGCACCGCCGCCCACGGGGTGGACCGGGGCGCCATGGTGATGATCTGCGAGGCGAACGAGGTGTTCGGTGAGGGGTTCCACCCGCCGGAAATACAACAAAAGTAACGAAAAGTGCAAGGGCAAAAAAGAGTGAAAAATCCATTTTGCAAGGGATTTTCCACAGGGCTGTGAAAAATTTTCCCGAAAGGCTTTACAACAGGTATAAAACCAGGCTTTCCACAAAAAGCGTTGAAAACTCGGTTGAAAGTGTTTAAAACCGCCGTCTGAGTCAAGAGTTTTCAACATATGGATCCCCCGCGGAAAAGCCGGTTTAACTTTTTGTTGAAGAAGCCGGGGAAAAAGTGGAAAGAATCGCCTGTTTCGTAAAAGATTTTCCACAAATATATGGTACAACAAAAACAAATCTTGACTGAAAAGGAGCAACGCCGATGGATTGGCTTACAAAAATGGAACAGCGCTGGGGGCGCAGAGCGCCCCGGAACCTGATGCTGGTGATCGTGGGCGGGCAGATCGCCGTGTGGCTGGTGGTGATGCTGGCTTATCAGAACCTGTATTACCTGATCCAGCTGACCCGCAGCGGGCTGGCGGCGGGGCAGGTGTGGCGGCTGGTGAGCTTTGTGTTCAGCCCGGTGAGCATGACCTGGAACCCGCTGCTGTTCGCGCTGGCGCTGTATCTGATCTATATGATCGGCACCTCGTTGGAGCGGGCCTGGGGCAGCTTTAAATTTGACATGTACCTTGTGCTGGGCATGGCCGGGGCGTGGATCGCCTGCCTGATCACCGGCTACAGCGACGCCATGGCGCTGTATTATTCGCTGTTTCTGGCCTTTGCGTACCTGTTCCCGGAGGTGCGGCTGATGCTGTTCTTCTTTATCCCTGTGAAGGTGAAGTGGCTGGGCTGGATCGCGGCGGCCATGTGCCTGCTGAACATCCTGGCGCCGCTGTTTTTCGGCGACTGGCGCAGCAGCGCCGCGCTGGTGGTGGGCCTGGCGAACTTTTTGCTTTTCTTCGGAAAGGGCACGGTGCAGGCCATCCGGGCCGAGATCAAAAACCGCCGGCGCCGCCGCGAGTGGCAGAACCAGTGGCGTGACCGGTAAAAACCGCCGAAAGGCCGCGCGGCAAGGGCGGCCGGCCACACTTTTTTGTGGAATTTTGCGCGCCGCCATGCTATAATGAACGTAAAGAGAGCACCGGGCCTTTTGCCCTGCTCTGAAAGGGGAGCTGCCAATATGAAACTCATCACTGCGATCGTGAACAAAGAGGACTCCAAGCATGTTTGTAACGAGCTGATCAAGGCGGGCTTCTCGGTCACGCGGCTGTCCACCACGGGCGGCTTTTTGATGGCCGGCAATATGACCCTGCTGATCGGCACCGAGGACGAGAAGGTGGACGAGTGCATCGGGCTGATCGCGGGCTGCTGCAAGCAGCGCACCGAGGTGGTGCCCAGCACCGCCAGCTACGGCATTGGGGTGGCCACGGCCTACCCCCTGCAGGTCACGGTGGGCGGGGCGACCGTGTTCGTGACAAATGTGGAGCGGTTCGAAAAGCTGTGATGCTGGACCGGCTGGCGGGAAACGCCGAACTGAAACAGGACTTGCAGGCCGCCCTGCGCGCAGGGCGGCTTTCTCATAGTGTGCTGCTGTGCGGCGAGGCGGGCTGCGGCGCGGGCTTTGCGGCCCGGTGCCTGGCTGCCGACCGGCTGTACCCCCAGGGCGGGCCGCAGGCCGAGGCCGTGCTGGCCGGCCGGGCAGCCGAGTGCTGTGAGGTGCGGGGCGAAGGGGCCTCGGGCGAGATCAGGATCGACCGGGTGCGCCAGGTGCGCCGCCAGGTGTTTGACACCGCACTTTCCGCCGAGGGGCGGGTGGTGATTTTTTACGGCGCCCACAAGCTGAACGGCCCCAGCGCAAACGCGCTGCTGAAGGTGCTGGAAGAGCCGCCCGAGGGGGTGCTGTTTGTGCTGACGGCCACTGGGGCGGCCGCGGTGCTGCCCACCATCCGCAGCCGGTGCGAGGGTTATACCGTGGCGCCGGTGAGCGCGGCCGAGTGCGAGGCGTACCTGAAAAAGGAATTCCCGGCCTGCGCAAGGCCCGGCCTGCTGGCCCGGGTGTATGCGGGGCGGATCGGCCTGGCCCGGGCCGCTGCCGGCGAGCCGGAGGCCGCCCGCAGCCTGGACGAGGCGCTGGAGCTGGCCCGCGCTGTGGGCGAAAAAAACGAGTATGAGCTTTTGGTGCGGCTGGCGGGCTATGAAAAGGACAAGCCCGCCGCCCAGCGCCTTCTGCGGGACCTTGCCAGCGTGGCGGCCGCCGCGCTGGAGGGGGAAACGAGCCTTGGCCTGCCGCCCAAAGCGGCTGCCCGCACGGCGGCGCTGTGCGGCGCGGCGGTGCAGGATATGGCCCGGAACCTGAACCAGAAGCTGCTGCTAACGTGCCTGGCTGCACGGCTGGCCGGCTAGCGGCGCACCGGGGGCCGGCGTTCCCTTTCTTCTTTACAAACTTTTGCCCAAGTTCCGCCGCGGGCAAAAGAAATGAACACCCGCCCCGCGGCAGGGCAAGCGAGAACCATATGAAAAAGATCGTTTCCGTCCGCTTTAAGCCGGGCGGCAAAGCCTATTATTTTGACCCCACCGGGTTTGAGATCCAGACCGGCGACCACGTGATTGTGGACACCGCCCGCGGCACCGAGTGCGGCGAGGTGGTGGCCGGGCCCCGGGAGGTGCCGGACAGCCAGGTGGCCCACGAGCTGAAACCCGTCAAGCGCATGGCCGACGCGGTGGACGTGCGCCGTATGGAAAAAAACCGGGCCGATGAAAAGGCCGCCTTTGAGGTGTGCAGCCAGCGCATCGAGGCTCACAAGCTGGATATGAAGCTGGTGGAGGCGGAGTACAACCTGGACCGCACCAAGATCGTGTTCTACTTTACTGCCGACGGCCGCATCGACTTCCGGGACCTGGTAAAGGACCTGGCCGGGGTATTCCACACCCGGATCGAGCTGCGGCAGATCGGCGTGCGGGACGAGAGCAAGATGCTGGGAGGCCTTGGGATCTGCGGGCAGCCCTTTTGCTGCAGCCGCTTTTTGAAGGAGTTCCAGCCGGTTTCCATCAAGATGGCGAAGGAACAGGGGCTTTCGCTCAACCCCACCAAGATCAGCGGCAGCTGTGGGCGGCTGATGTGCTGCCTTTCCTATGAGCAAAAGGCCTATGAATACCTGAACGGCATCACCCCCATGCCGGGCAGCATTGTGCGCACGCCGGACGGAGACGGCATGGTGGTGGAGGCAAACCCGGTGAGCGGCATGCTGAAGGTGCGGTTCCAGAACGAGGCGCTGGCCCCAAAATACTATAAGCGCAGCGAGTGCACCTACCTGCGGGGCGGCAAACGCGCGCCCCGGGCGCCGGACCCGGAAGAGGAATAAGCAGGGGGTTTTTGGGCCACACTGCTACCAAAGGCACGGCAAAGTTTTCGGCAAATTTTCACCTGCAGGGCCTTGTTCTTTTTGGATTTTATGCTACAATAAACCCATAAAGGGGCAATGCCCCCTGCCCGCGCGGCGCCCGCTTTCTCTGGGCCTGCGGCGGGCGCCAAAGAATATGGAGAAAAAGGAGAGAATGATCATGGCTTATAAGATCACTGACGCCTGCGTTTCCTGCGGCACCTGCGAGGGCGAGTGCCCCGTGAGCGCCATCAGCCAGGGCGACGGCAAGTACGAGATCGACCCTGATACCTGCATTTCCTGCGGTACCTGTGCCGGCGCTTGCCCTGTGGGCGCCATCGAAGAGGGCTGAAAAAGCCCCCTTGAGGCGGTAAAACAAAAAAGAGCGGCGGGTGGATTCACCTGCCGCTTTTTCTGTGCCGCGCCCGGCGCGGCGGGCTGCAAAGAGGTGAAACGCGAGTGGATTATTCGGCAGAGACATTGTATAATGGAACCAGTGTGTATGTGAGCGGGGCGCACCGCTTTGGCACCGACGCCATGCTGCTTTCGGCGTTTTGCAGGCCGCGGCGCGCCGAGCGGGCGGTGGATCTGTGCAGCGGGTGCGGCATCGTGGCGCTGCGCTGGCATGATCTGGGCCACCGGGGTCCCTGCCTTGCGGTGGAAAAGGAGCCGGAGGGCACGGCGCTGCTGGAGCTGGCGCGGTGTAAAGACCCGGAACTGGCGCACATCCTGCCGCTGTGCATGGACCTGAACGAGCTGCCCGGCACGGGCGAAGAGCACCTGGTGGCGGCCAATCCCCCGTATTTTACCGGCGGGCGCGCCAGCCCCAGCCCCGCGCGGGCCGCAGCCCGGCACGAGGGGGGCTGCACCCTGGAGCAGGTGGCGGCCGCCGCGGCCCGCCTTTTACGGGACGGCGGGCGCTTTGCGCTGTGCCACCGGCCGGACCAGCTGGCGCGGGTGTGTGCCGCGCTGGCCGCGGCGCGCCTGGAGCCCAAGCGGATCGCCTTTGCAAAGCAGGAGCCGGACGGCGCGCCCTGGCTGTTTTTGTTGGAGGCGCAGAAGAACCGCCGGCCCGGCCTGCGCTTTGAGCCGGATATCCTGATGGCGGACGAGGCGGGCCGCCCCAGCGCCCAGCTGCAAAAGATTTACAAGGAAGGGATGTGAAGGGGCATGCAGGGTACCCTGTACATCGTGGGGACCCCCATCGGGAACCTGGAGGATCTGACCCCCCGGGCGGCCGCGGCCTTTGGCAACGCGGATTTTATTGCCGCCGAGGACACCCGGGTCACCTTAAAGCTGCTCAACCACCTGGGGATCAAAAAGCCCATGGTGAGCTATTATGAGCACAATTTGAAGGAGCGGGGAGACTATATTTTGAGCCGCATCGAGGCGGGCGAGAGCTGCGCTTTGTGCAGCGACGCCGGCATGCCCGCCATCTCGGACCCGGGCGAGGTGATCGTGCGGGACGCGCTGGCAAGGGGCATCCGGGTGACGCCGGTGCCGGGGCCCAGCGCCTGTGTGACCGCGCTGGCGGTGAGCGGCCAGGCCACCGGGCGTTTTGTGTTTGAGGGCTTCCTGCCCATGAACGCACGCCAGCGCAAAGAGCGGCTGGCAGCCCTTGCCGGCGAGGAGCGCACCGTGATCTTTTACGAGGCCCCCCACAAGCTGCGGGCCACCCTGGCGGATCTTGCCGCGGCGTTTGGCCCCGAGCGGGGCGTGACCCTGGCGCGGGAGCTGACCAAGCTGCACGAGGAAGTGGACAAGACCACCCTGGGCGCGGCGGCGGCGCATTATGCGGACACCGCCCCCCGGGGGGAGTATGTGCTGGTGATGGAGGGCGCGGCGGCCCCCGCGCCCGAGGCGGTGAGCCTGCAGGAGGCCGCGCAGCGCGCCCGCCGCTTGATCGAAGAGGGGCTTTCGCCCACGGCGGCGGCAAAGCAGGCCGCGGCGGGCACCCCCTATTCCAAGAGCGAAGTGTACCGGCTGCTTGCCAGGGAGGGCGAAACATGAAACGAATCCTGATCATGAGCGACACCCACGGCATGGCGAGCGCCTACCGGCGGGTGCTGGCAAGGGAAAAAGAACTGGACGCGCTGATCTTTTTGGGGGACGGGCTGCGGGATTTGGAGGTGGTGGAGGGGCTGCGCCCCCGCCTGCCGGTGTATGCGGTGCGGGGCAACTGCGATTTCAGCGCTTTGGAGCCGGTGGACGGCCTGGCGGCGTTTGCCGGGGTGTGCGTTTACTACACTCACGGGCACCTGTTCGGCGTGAAGTACGATCTGTACCAGCTGGCGGGCCTTGCCCGGGAGCGGGGGGCGGACATCGCCCTGTTCGGCCACACCCACATCCCCGCCAAGGAACAGTTCGGCGACGTGACCCTGTTTAACCCCGGCAGCGCGGGGATGCCCCGGCACGGGCAGGCCACCTACGGCCTGCTGAGCCTGCCGGGGGGCGGCGCGTTCCAGCTGGAACACAGAGAGGTGCCGGAATTTGAAGACTACGACTGAGCCGGCGCTGTATCATTTGCAGACGGTGGGCAGCACCAACGCCTGGTGCAAGGAGCGCTTTGCGGGCCTTGAGGATGGCGCGGCGGTGTGGGCCGATGCCCAGACGGCGGGGCGCGGGCGGCTGGGGCGGGCCTGGCACAGCGCGCCGGGCGCGGCGCTGTATTACACGGTGGTGTTCAAGCGGCCCTTTGCCCAGCCCGCCTGCCTGCCGCTGGCGGTGAGCCTGGAAACAGCCGCCGCGCTGCGGGTGGAATTCGGCGCGGCGTGCGCGGTGAAATGGCCCAATGACCTCTTGCTGGGCGGCAAAAAACTGGTGGGCATTCTGTGCGAGGGGGTGCCGGGCGGCATCGTGTGCGGCATCGGGGTGAACCTGCGCCAGAGCCGGGCGGAGTTTGAGGCGGCCGGGCTGCCCCACGCGGCCAGCCTGGAAGCCGGGGGCATTCCCCTGCCCCGGGACGCCGCTGCGCGGCTGGCCGCGGTTTTGAGCGCCCGCTTTGCCCCCGGCGGACCGCTGAGCGCCTTTTGCGAGAGCGGCTTTGCCGCGGTGCGGGAGGAATACCGGGCGGCGTGCGTGAACCTGGGCCGCCCGGTGGAATTTGAGGGGGGCCGGGGCGTGGCGGAGGACGTGGACGAAGAGGGGCGGCTGGTGGTGCGCACCGAGGAGGGGACGGCCTCCGTTTTTACCGGCGAGGTGAGCGTGCGGGGGATCTACGGAAAGGTATGAAGGGGAGCCGCCGCTTGAGAGAGGGCGCTTTGCGCCGCGGCGGCAAAGGGGACCCGGCGGGCCAGAGAGGAAAAAAACAGGATTTTTAAGATTCACAGAAAGTTAACAGAGCTTTAAAACTTCTTACGCAAGTTCCGGGTATACTAAAATCACAGGACGGAGGAGCCGCAACCGAAGTCCTGTACATGATTCCTCCTCACACCAAAGCGATACCCCTTAAACGCCCCCCGTGATCCGCAAGCACGGGGGGCACTTTTTTGCCCTTTCCCCGGCCGACGAGCCGGGGACTTTTTTTGCCGGAAAAACCCCGCAGAAGGGCAGCCGCGCCCGGTCCCCCTGCCCCGCGGCCGGGGATTGAAGAATGCCTCCGCAGCCGGTATACTGAGACAAACAGGCAAGGAGGCGGGCGGCCATGTTCAGGATCGGCGAATTTTCCAGGCTGACACAGGTGTCGGTGCGGATGCTGCGGTATTACGACGCACAGGGGCTTTTAAAACCCGCCCTGACCGACCCATTTACCGGCTACAGGCTGTATACCGCGGAGCAGATCCCGCAATTGCAGCGGGTGCTTTTGCTGCGGGACGCCCAGTTCACGGTGGGCGAGATGGCCCCCCTGCTGGCGCGGTGGGAGGAGGGCGCGGTAGCGGAAGGCCTGCGGGCGAAAAGGCGGGAGCTGGAGGAGGAGCTGGAGCGGCAGCGGCGGCGGGTGGAAAAGATCGATGCGGCGCTGGAGGACCTGGCCGGCGGGCGGCTGGAGGTGCACTGCAATGTGGTGCTGAAAGCAGCCCCAGGCGGGCTGATCCTGGGGCTGCGGCAGGTGATCCCCGACCACTTCTGCGAGGGGCGCCTGTGGGAAAGGCTGTATGATTTTATGCGGCGGGAGGAAGCGGAGCCCCTGCCGGGAGCGAGCAACCTGGCGCTTTTTTACGATGAGGGCCAGCGGGAGGAGGGCGTGGACGTGGAGGTGGCCGTGCGGGTGAGCCGGATGGGGCAAAGCAAGGAGGGGTTTGTATACCGGCAGCTGGAACCGGTGGACACGATGGCCTGCGTGATGGTGCGCGGCCCCTATGAAAACATCGGCCCGGCCTACCACGCGTTCGCCCGGTGGCTGGAAGCGCACCGCCGGTACGAGATGGCCGGGCCCAGCCGGCAGATCTGCCATGTGGGCCCCTATGGGGAGGCCGACCCGGAAAAGTTTTTGACCGAGGTGCAGACCCCGGTGCGGCTGCGGGCCTGAGGCCGCCCGATGGGCGGCGGGCTGGGTGAGGGCGCGGAGGCCTTGAAAAAAGACGGGGGCGGAAAAGAACAAAAGGGCTTGACTCTGCCACGGTGTGAGGGTCTACACTGGGATCATCACAAAAAGGAGGCGGCAGCCATGAAGCAGTTTACCCTATCCCCCATCGGCAGCGTGGAAGGAGAAGAGGGCGCCCAGTTCATCCAGCTCGCGCCCGGATATGCACCCGCCCTGGAGGGGCTGGAGGGATTCAGCCACATCAACGTGCTGTGGTGGTTCGACCGGTGCGACACGCCCAAGGACCGGGCGGTGCGCGGCGCAGACAGCCCCTACACCCGCGGGCCGGCCTATATGGGCATTTTTGCCACCCGCTCGCCCCGGCGGCCAAACCCCATTGCGCTGTCAGTGGTGCAGGTGCTGGGGATCGACCAAAGGGCGGGCCGGGTGTGGATCGCCTACTGCGACGCGGCGCCCGGCACCCCGGTGCTGGACCTGAAACCCTATACCCCCAGCATCGACCGGGTGAAGGAGCCCCGGGTGCCCCGCTGGTGCGGCCACTGGCCAAAGGACGTGGAGAGCGCGGGAGAGTTTGACTGGGAAAGCGAATTCAACTTTTAAAAAGGCCTGGCGGTACAGCCGGGGCGGTGGGGCGGCAGCCCCCTGCCCCGGAGAAAGGGCGGAAAAGGCGGCGGCTTTGCAGGGCAAGGCCGCCGCTTTTTGCGCTTTTGTGAAAATCTTTTTAAAAAGCGTTGACAAATCCATTTTACTGCAATAAAATGAAGATGCTGTTTTATTGCAGTAAAATAGAAAGGGGAAACGGATATGCCGGAAGTGAAGCTGTTTGATTCGGAGAGGAAGATCATGGAATGCCTGTGGGAAAAGGGTGCGATGACCGCCAAGGAGCTGGCCGGGGAGCTGGAAAAGACCGTGGGATGGAGCAAGCCCACCACCTATACCGTGCTGCGCAAGTGCGTGGCAAAGGGCGCGGTGGAGCGCATGGAACCCGGCTTTCGCTGCCGGGCGCTGGTGAGCCGGGCCGAGGTGTGCCGGCAGGAGACCGACGAATTGATCCGGCGCAACTACGGCGGCTCGGCCGACCGGCTGGTGGCCAGCCTTTTGGGGGGCAAAAAGCTCTCGGCCCAGGAGATCGAAGGCATGAAAAAACTCATTGAGGAATTGGAGTGAACGCAATGCTCTCTTTGCTGGAAATGAGCGCCTATGGGGGCGCGATGATCCTGGCGGTGATCCTGGTGCGGGCGCTGGCGATGAACCGGCTGCCCAAGGCGATGTTCCTGGCGCTGTGGGCCCTGACCCTGGCGCGGCTGGCGCTGCCGGTGAGCCTGCCCTCCCCTGCCAGCATCTGGGCGGCGGCGGGCAGGCTGCCCGGGCTGCCGCAGCGGGCCGGGGTGCTTGCCGCCGACGGCGCACAAACCGCCGCCCTGACCGGCGCAGCGGGCGCTGCCGTGCCCTGGACGGCGCTGTGGATCGGGGGCGGCCTGGCGCTGGCGGTGTTTTTCCTGGCGGCGCACCTGCGGGCAAGGAGGGATTACCTGGCCTCGCTGCCGGCAAGCGACGGCGCGATCCTGGAATGGATGGCGGAAAACCGGCTTCGACGCCCGGTGCAGGTGCGGGTGTCGGACCAGATCGCCTCGCCCCTGACCTACGGGGTGCTGCGGCCGGTGATCCTGCTGCCCAGCGCGCTGGAGGGCGGGGACGGGCAGACGGCTGCCTTTGTGCTGGCCCACGAGATGGCCCATGTGCGCCGGTTTGACGCGCTGACCAAATGGCTGTTGGCCGCGGTGCTGTGCCTGCACTGGTTCAACCCCCTGGTGTGGGCCATGTACGTGCTGGCGGGGCGGGATCTGGAGCTGGCCTGCGACGAGGCGGTGGTGCGGCAGTACGGCCGCGGCGCCCGGGCGCCCTATGCCCTGGCCCTGGTGGGCATGGCAGAGCAGCACGGCGGCTTTGCGCCCCTGACCAGCAGCTTTTCCAGGAACGCCCTCACCGAGCGGATCACCGCGATCATGAAGGCAAAGCCCCTGACTGCTTTCGGCATGGGGGCAGGGCTTATGCTGGCGGCGGCGGTGGCGGTGGTGTTTGCAACCTCGGCCCCGGCGCGCCAGCAAAAGGCAGTGGCCGAAAACGTGCAGCCCGGCGGCATCAGGACCCTGGTAGGGGATGTGCTGGTGGGCATGACAGCCCAAACGGGCGTCACCGTTCAGGCGGGCACGGACAGCGGGTGGAACGGTTACACCAAGGCCGAGTACGATACGCTGCTGGCCGCTTTGCCGGGCAAGGGGTACGGGGAAATGAGCATTGCGGCGTTCAACCGGGCGGTGAACGCCGCCCTGACCGCCGGGGATGAGAACGGGATGGAGCTTTACGAGAGAGTGCTGGCGTTCCTGCCGGAGGGCGACGAGAACGAGACGTTTTTGCGCAACACGGTGCAGGCCTCCTGGAACGAGTATGCCGCCCGGCTGGACGAGGCGTATTCCGGCAGGCGAAACGACCCGGTGTTCCGGGGCCGGGCAGCGGTGAGCCGCAAGCGGGAGGTCTTTGGCCGGCAGGTGGGCGCCGAGGTGACGGCCGATTACAGCTTTGCGTACCGCATCCTGGATCAGGACGGCCTGACCGTGGCGGGGCGGGATCAGTTTTTGCAGCAGGCCATGCAGGCCGCCCAGAAGACCCTGGAGGCCCAGGTGCAGGCGGGCGGCGATGAGGCTGCCCTGCGAAGCGCCCTTGCACAGGCGGGAAAAGAACTGACAAACGGCAAGATCGAATTTGTGGGCTATGAGCTCGACGGCCTGGAAGTACTGAACGACGATTAAAAGTGAAAGCGAGGAGTTCGCAATGAAGCGGATGAAAAAGGCCCTGGCCGGGCTGCTGGCGCTGGCGCTGGCGGCGGGGTGCGCCGGCTGCGGCGGGGCGCCGGGGCAAAGCCCTGCGCCAGCCGGTTCGCCCACCACGGCGGTGTTTTCCGGCGGGAACGGGCGGCGGTACTACTGGCGCGGCAGCAGCGACAAGATGGAAAAATACACCCAGGCGGATTATGACCGGGTGCTGGCGCTGAAGGCCGAGGGGTATGAGCAGCTGCCGCTGGAGCAGTTTGAAGCGGCCGCGATGAAGGTGGAGGATGAAACCGCCTACCACGAGGCGGAGGAGGCGTTCCGGCGGCTGTGGAACACCCTGCCCGAGACCGACCCGAACTGGGGGTTTTTCAGCAGTACGGTCTACAATACCTGGCAGGCCTGTGAGAAAAAGCATTACAACGCCTGTGCGCACAACCAGGACCCCTGGTACAGCGGATGGGCCGGGTACGAGACCCACGGCGATGTGTTCGGTGACGATGTGGTGCTGACCGGCGCGTATGCGGATTTTGACTTCACCTATCACCCGGAAAGCGGCGCGGCCCTGACCGTGGGCGGGCGGGATGAGGCGCTGCGCAGCATTGAGGCCGGGATCGAGGCCTTTTTGAAAAAGCAGAGCGCCGCGGCACTGAAGGATGAAAAAAAGATGGAGAAGGCCTTGCAGGCGGAGCTGGAGCGCAGCCTGAAGGCCTGGACGGGCGGCCTTGTGTGGGGCGGCCAGAGCGAGGTTTCGTATTATTACGACCAGCCCTTCGGCGAGGAGGACCCGCAGAAGGAAAGCACCCTTGTGCAGGGCGGAGTCGCGGAGAGCGGCTGGAACGGTGAGAAAAAATACACCCGCGCCCAGTACGATCTGGCGATAAAGCTGCTTCGCTTTGAAAACTACGGGAACATGACGGTGGCGGAATTCAATCGCAGGGTGCACGCGGCCTTTCAACAGGACGAATTCCGAGAGGACTACGAAAACGGCCTGATGTACGCCTATGAGATCGTGCGGGCCACCCTGGAAGAAACCGACCCCAATTACAGCTTTTTCTGGGATACCGTTCCCACCGCCGAAAACGAGTACGACGCGCGGGCCAATTCGGTGGCGTGGGGCAGGGATGTGGACCCGGAGCGCACGGAGGACCTTTCGCTGGATGTGCAGGAGGATGTGTTCGGCGACAAGGTGGTGGTGGGCGGAGCCCAGGGCTATTATACCTACACCTACCGGCTGCTGGACGCAAACACCCTGACGGTGGCCCAGCGGGACGCCTTTTTCAAGGCCGTGGAGAGCGGGGTGCGCCGGACGGTGAGCGAGACGCTGCAGAGCGGCACAATGAGCAAAAGCGAATTTAAAAAGGCGGTGGAGGCGGCCGGGAAAGCGGCGTCCACCGAGCTTGTGGCTTTTACCGGCTGCGAGGTGGATTATTTTGAGATTTACCGCTGAGCGGCCCGGCGCCGCGTCGGCGGCAGGCAGATAGGAAGAGCGCGTTCCCCGCGGCGGCTTTGTGCCGCGGGGAACGCGCTCTTTTTGTGACTGGTGCGATTGGAAGGAAAGAAGGGTCAGCCCTGGGTGAAGGCCGCGGCCACCGGCTCGACCTGGATCTTTTTGTCCTCCTCGAACCGGCTGGACTTTAAGTAGGCGGAAAAGCTTTTTTCGGTGTAGTGCCCGGTGGAGCGGGGCAGCGCCAGCTGCACGCGCTTGCCGGTGAACACCACCACCGTTTCCACCGGCACGCTTTTGAGCCCGGCGGCAAACAGCGCGTCGCGCAGGACAAGGCCGCTTTGTTTTGAGCGGGCTATGGGATTTTTGAATTTGCGGCGGGCGCCGTTCACGGTCTGCACCCACTCGGCTTCGTCCGGACTGCCGTACACCTCGCCCCCGTACCCCAGGCATTTGACCCCCAGCACGCCGAACCAGCCCACCAGCACCGCATCCAGATCGGTGGTGCCGTGCACGCCGGTGACCGCCACAGGCGCCACGACCTTGTATTCGTGCAGAGCGGCATACCGGCGCAGCTGGCGGACCACCGCCTCGGCGCCCTTGTGCTCGTCGTCCGGCAGGTTGCCGGGCTTTTTTTCTTTTTGAGGCGCAGAGCCGCCCCGGCCCTTGCGCACCAGGTTGATCACATAGATCGTGAGGGCGAAGGCCAGAACCCCTGCCAGCACGAGAAGGATGATGAAAACAATGTCGTTCATACGAGCGCTCCTTACCGCCGGGCCAAAAAACCGGCGCGGCTTTTAGATGAATGTTTATTTTATATTGTAACAAAGCGCGCGCGTGTTTTCAAGAACGGTATTTTGTCCCGGAGAAATGGCGCGATGGCCCGAAGCTCTTGCAGAAAAAAATGAATGTAAAATGAAAAAGTATTGACAATATTGTGGAATATAGTTATGATATTATCAACAAGTAACTTTTGATAACTCAAAAGTTTTCCAACAAATGAAAATCATTTGGGAGGTAGTACCATGAGCGAGATCACCGAAAAGGACAGAGAAGTGATCGCGGGCCTGATGGAGCGCGCCCGCGCGGCACAAAAACAATTTGAAGAGCAGTTCACCGACCAGGAGACCCTGCGCGAGATTGTGCGGCACATCGGGTGGATGGGCGTGAAGTATGCCGAGACGATCGCCGAGATGGCGGCCCGCGAGTCCCGCATGGGCAAATACGAGTCCAAGGTGGCCAAGATGAACAGCAAGATGCGCGGTACCATGCGGGATCTGCTGAACGCAAAGACCGTGGGCGTGGTGGAGGAATGGCCGGAGAAGGGCCTGACCCGCATGGTGAAACCCGTGGGTGTGGTGGGGGCAATCATTCCCTGCACCAACCCCGAGGCAACCCCCTTTATCAAGGCGATGGACGCGATCATCTGCCGGGACGCAATCATCTTCAGCCCCCATCCCCGCACCGCGGGCACCAATAAGTTCTGCTGTGACCTGATGCGCAAGGTGCTGAAAAAGTTCGGCGCGCCCGAGGACCTGGTGCTCAGCATCGACGAGCCCACCATGGGCGCCTCGGCCGAACTGATGGCCCGGTGCGACCTGGTGGTGGCCACCGGCGGCGGGGGCCTGGTAAAGGCGGCTTATTCCTCCGGCACGCCGGCCTACGGCGTGGGCGCGGGCAACGCGGTGGTGATCGTGGACGAGACCGCCGAGCTGGCGGACGCCTGCGACAAGATCTACGCCAGCAAGGTGTTCGACAATGCCACCAGCTGCTCTTCGGACAACAGCATTGTGGTGCAGGACGCCGTGTACGGCGAGGTGCTGGAACGGCTGCAGGCAAAGCACGGCTACCTGTGCACCCCCGAGGACCAGGAAAAGCTGCGGCAGATGATGTTTTTGCCCACCGGCCATTACAACGGAAAGATGGGCTTTGCGGGCGCGAGCCCTGAACGGATCGCGGAGCTGGCGGGCATTACCGATATGCCCCAGGGCACCGAGTTCTTCATTGTGCAGGAAAACCCCGCCAGCCCGGACGAGATCGGCAGCTTTGCCTACCCCTTCGGCGGCGAAAAGCTGTGCGTGGTGCTGAACGTGTTCCGCTACGGGCAGTTCGACGAGGCGGTGGAGATCGTGAACGCCTGCCACCGGTTCAGCGGGCTGGGGCACAGCTGCGGCATCCACACAAAGCGCGAGGACCGGGTGATGGAGCTGGCGGCGCGCACCTACACCAGCCGGGTGATGGTGAACCAGGCCACCAGCCTTGCCAACAGCGGCAGCTTTACCAACGGTATGCCCTTTACCCTTTCGCTGGGGTGCGGCACCTGGGGCGGCAACAGCGCCTCGGAAAACATCACCTACAAGCAATTTTTGAACAATACCTGGGTGGCGCGCCCCTGCGCCGAGGATAAGCCCAGCGACGAGGAGCTGTTCGGCGCGGCCATGCAGTGCGAGCTGTAACGCGCCGCGCACACCCTTGCAGAAAGGAACTGCCATGAAAACCATCCAAGAGCTGCGCGAGGCAAAACAGGCCATCGCCGCGGGCGGCGGCCGGGAACGCATCGACGCGCAGCATCAAAAGAACAAGCTTACAGCCCGCGAGCGGCTGGAGCGGCTGTTCGACGAGGGCACCTTTGTGGAAACGGGTATGTTTCGGGCCCACCGCTGCACCGATTTTGGAATGGCGGGAGCCGCGGCTCCCGCCGACGGGGTGGTGACCGGCTACGGCCGGGTGGCCGGCCGGCTGGTGTACGCCTACGCACAGGATTTTACTGTGCGGGGCGGGAGCCTGGGCGAGGTGCACGCGGAAAAGATCGTGAAGGTGCAGGACGCGGCGCTGCAGAACGGCGCGCCCATTGTGGGGCTGATGGATTCGGGCGGGGCCCGCATCCAGGAGGGCATCCACTCGCTGAACGGCTTTGGCAAGATTTTTTACCGCAACACCATCGCCTCGGGCGTGGTGCCCCAGATCAGCGCGATCATGGGGCCCTGCGCGGGCGGCGCGGTGTACAGCCCCGCCATCACCGATTTTGTGCTGATGGTGGAGGGCACCGGAAACATGTTCATCACCGGGCCGGACGTGATCCGCTCGGTGACCGGCGAGCAGGTGAGCGCCGAGGAGCTGGGCGGCGCGGCGGTGCACGCGGCCACCAGCGGGGTGGCCCACCTGCGGGCCTCCTCGGACGGGGAATGCCTGGCGCAGATCCGCACGCTTTTGGGATACCTGCCCTCCAACAACGCGGAGGAGGTGCCCCTCGGCGCCCCCTGCCAGCCCAACCGGCTGGCCCCGGAGCTGGATTCCATCGTGCCCGACAGCCCCCGCAAGAGCTACGACATGCGCCAGGTCATTCAGGCACTGGCCGACGAGGACAGCTTTTTTGAGCTGCAGCCGGACTTTGCCCGCAACATTCTGACCGGGTACTGCCGGCTGAACGGGCGCACGGTGGGCGTGGTGGCAAACCAGCCCAAGGTGGGCGCGGGCTGCCTGGATGTGGACGCCAGCGACAAGGCGGCCCGGTTCATCCGCCGGTGCGACAGCTTCAACACCCCGCTTTTGACCCTGGTGGACGTGCCCGGCTTTTTGCCCGGCACCGCGCAGGAGCATGCGGGCATCATCCGGCACGGGGCGAAAATGCTGTACGCCTACAGCGAGGCCACGGTGCCCAAGGTGACGGTGATCACCCGCAAGGCCTACGGCGGCGCTTACATCGGCATGTGCTGCGGCGCGCTGGGCGCGGACGCGGTGTTTGCCTGGCCCACCGCTGAGATCGCGGTGATGGGCGCCGAGGGGGCGGCCAACATCGTGTTCAAAAAAGAGATCCAGGCCGCCGCCGACCCGGCGGAAAAACGCAGGGAAAAGGTGCGGGAATACGAGGAGAAGTTCTCCGGCCCGGATTTTGCAGCCAAAAACGGCTATGTGGACGACATCATCGAGCCTTGCGAAACGCGGCTGCGGGTGATCAACGCCATTGAGGCAAACCTGGGCAAGCGCCAGGCGCTGCCCGCCAAAAAGCACGGCAATATCCCGCTGTGATAAGGGAGGGAAGGCCATGATTGAACGCTTGAAGGACGCTGCGGCCCTGGCGCAGATGGGGCCGGGCGAAAAACTGCTGGGCGCATTGCAGGTTGCCGCCCTGGGCATGGGCGTCACCTTTGTGGTGCTGCTGGCGCTGATGGGGTGCATCCGCCTGTGCTCGCGGCTTGCGGCGGACAGGCGCGGCGCGGCGCCGGCCCCCGCTGCGCCCGGCGGCCCGCCCGACGAACGGGACGAAGGACTGGATGAGGAAGCGGTGGCCGTGCTTTGCAGCGCCATCGCAATGATGCGTGGGGGCAGCGATTTTCGGATTGTGAACATCGCCCCGGCCCCAGCGCCCGAGCACTGGGTGGCCCAGGGCCGCGCCGAAGGGCTTGCCGCCCACCGGCCCCAGCGCTGAACACAAACAAGAAAAGGTGTGAAACGACATGAAACGATATTACGCCAAGGTAAACGGCCGGGAATATGAGGTGGAGATCGAGGAGCTGGCGGCAGGCGCCGCGGCCCCCTGCCCCACCCCGGCCGCTGTGCCTTCCCCGGCTGCTGCGCCTTCCCCGGCTGCTGCGCCTTCCCTGGCTGCCGCGCCGGTCCCGGCTGCTGCGCCTGCCGCACAGGCACCCGCCGCCGCTGGGCTGATCGCAAGCCCCATGCCCGGCCAGGTGCTGCGGGTGCTGGCAAAGCCGGGCCAGGCCGTAAAGCGGGGCCAGGTGCTGCTGGTGCTGGAGGCCATGAAGATGGAAAACGAGATCATGGCCCCGGCGGACGGCACGGTGAGCCAGGTATATGCGGCTGAGGGCGCGGCGGTGAACACCGGCGACCCCCTGATTGCCCTGTAACCCGCGCCCGCGACGAAAGGAGGGCCCGACCCCGTGGATTCCTTACTTGCATTTTTCAGGACCACCGGCCTGTATGAGATCTTCACCGGCTTTGCCCGGTTGGGCGAGCTGAGCATGGACACCCTGGGAGGCAGCGGCCTGGGCAGCCTGATTATGGTGGCCATTGCCTGCGGGCTGCTGTACCTGGGCATCGGCAAAAAGTTTGAGCCCCTGCTCATGGTGCCCATCGCCTTCGGCATGCTGCTCTCGAACCTGCCGCTCTCGGCGATCTTTGCCTCGGAGGGCGATGTGGGCCTGCTGTATTACTTTTACACCCTGTGCCGCTGGGGCATTCTGCCGCCCCTCATCTTTATGGGCGTGGGCGCAATGACCGACTTCGGCCCCCTGATCGCAAACCCCAAGAGCCTTTTGCTGGGCGCGGCGGCGCAGCTTGGGATTTTTGCCACCTTCATCGGCGCGATCCTGCTGGGCTTCACCGCGCAGGAGGCGGGGTCCATCGGCATCATTGGCGGGGCGGACGGCCCCACCTCGATTTTGGTGACCAGCCTGCTGGCTCCCCACCGCCTGGCAGCGGTGGCCGTGGCGGCCTACAGTTACATGGCCCTGGTGCCGGTGATCCAGCCTCCCATCATGCGGGCGCTCACCACCAAAAAGGAGCGCTGCATCGAGATGAAGCAGCTGCGCCCGGTGAGCAGAAAAGAGCGCATCGTCTTCCCCATCCTGGTCACCATCGTGGTGGCGCTGTTCGTGCCGGACGCGATCCCGCTGGTGGGCATGCTGATGCTGGGCAACCTGTTCCGGGAGAGCGGGCTCACAAACCGCCTGAGCGACACGGCCCAGAATAACCTGTGCAACATCGTGACCATCCTGCTGGGCACCGCGGTGGGCGCCTCGGCCACCGCCGAGAACTTTTTGCGGCCCGAAACCCTCATGATTATGCTTTTGGGGGTGGTGGCGTTCAGCTTCGGCACCGCGGGCGGCGTGCTGCTGGCCAAGTTCATGAACCTGTTTTTAAAGGAAAAGATCAATCCCCTGATCGGCTCCGCAGGCGTTTCCGCCGTTCCCATGGCGGCCCGGGTGAGCCAGAAGGAGGGCCAGCGGGCGAACCCCGCAAACTTTTTGCTGATGCACGCCATGGGGCCCAACGTGGCCGGCGTGATCGGCAGCGCGGTAGCGGCCGGCGTGCTGCTGAGCCTGTTCCGCGTGTGAATTCTGCAAAAAGCGCAGCGCCCGGCGGCGGCCTTCCACAGGGGCCGGCCAAAGGGCAGCGCTTTTGGCCCGGGCGCGGCGCAGCGCCCGGGTGTATGCCTCCTTTTTCTCTCTCCATAGGGCACAGGCCGGCCGGGTTTGGCCGGCCTGTGCCTTTTTGTGAAAAGGTTGTGGGGTTTTGGCTTGCAACCGGCCAAAATTCATGGTACATTGTAGTAGAATCAGACCAAATTTTAGCAAAGGATGAGTGAATATGCGGCTGTATCGGATGCAGGAATTAAAGGATTATATCCAGCAGCACGAAAAAGCCTCCATCGACGAGCTGTGCCAGGCCATGAGGGTGTCCAAAAGCACCCTGCGGCGCGACCTGGACCTGCTGGCCGGCGAGGGCTGGATTGAAAAGGTGTATGGCGGGGTGAAGTACCGCGACTCCTCCCAGCTGATCCCCTACGAGAACCGGGGCGTGCTGAACGCCGAGGCCAAGCGCGCCATCGGCCGGCGCGCCGGGGAGCTGGTGGAGGAGGGCGACGTGCTGTTTTTGGATTCCGGCACCACCACGCCCTACATGCTAGAATCGCTGAGCGGCAAGCACGTGACCGTGCTGACCCACAGCATTTCGGTCATCAATGCTGCCGGCGCGCTGCCGGACGTGGCGCTGTTTGCCCTGCCCGGCCTTTACTACCCCAAGACCAAATCCTTCCGCTGCATGGACACCGTGGCTTTTCTGCGCAAGTACAACATCACCAAGGCGTTTATGGCGGCCTCGGGCTTTTCCCGCAGCGGGGTGACCAACAGCGCCACCTGGGAATACGACATCAAGCAGTATGCGGCCCACAACGCGCAGAAGGTCTACCTGTGCATCGATTCGGCCAAGTTCGGCGTGACCCGCATGATGACCTACTGCGAGGCCGAACAGCTGACCGGCATTGTGTGCGAGGCCGCCCCCGGCGAAGAGTGGCTGGAGTATCTGGAGGAAAAAGGTGTGGAGCTGATCCTGTAAAGGAGCGATATCGCAAAAAGCTCGCTCCCGGCTATAGCCGGGGGCGAGCTTTTTGCTGCAAAGGGGCGCTCAGCCCCACTGGGTGGCGGGCGGCAGTGAGCCCACAAAGGGGGTGTAGCGGAGAAAGCCCTCGGCATAGCGCACCGTGCCGCGGCCCCGCAGCCAGTTGGTGGCCTGCTCGCCCCGCCGCTCACCGCAGCGGCGGTAATAATCGACCAGGTGGGGCTGGGCCTCGAATTTTGCCACCGCCGCCAGCTTTTGGCCGAACACGCCGGTGACGTCCACATAGGTGTCGATCTTGAAGCCGTTGAACTCTGAATGGGGCAGCGAGGATTCGAACAGAAAAACATCCGGCACAAAGTGGGCCGGGGTGGCGGGCAGCGCGCCCAGCATGGCGGCGCCACTCACCGCCCGGATGACGGCGCTGCTGGTGACCTCGTGATCCACGTTCAGCGGATCGGAGAAAAAATGGGTCAGGATCACATCTGGCCGAAGCTCCAGGATGCGGCGGGTCAGATCCCGAAGCTGCCGGGCTGAGAGGACCAGCGGGTAATCGTTGTAGTCGAAAAACTCAATGCTCACCCCCATCAGCCGCGCTGCGGCCAGGGCTTCCCGCCGCCGGCATTCCTTACAGGCCTCCACCGGGCCGGCGGGGTTGGCCGCCCAGTACTCGCCCGATTCGCCCCGCTCCCCATAGGTGAGAGCGAATACCGTTACCTCGGCTCCCTGTTCCAGATACCGCAGGATGGTGCCCCCCGCCCGGGTGCACCAGTCGGCCGCGTGGGCGCTTACCACCAGAATGCGCTTTACTGGCTTTTGCACGAAAACAAACCTCCTTTACATGTCTGACTTGTTTTGGGTAAAAATGAACGTGTTGTGCGCGACATTGTGTTCGAATGAACATATTTTAACTCGTTTCATACAATTTTTCAAGAGAAAATCAAAATATTGTCTAAAAATGATTGACAAGTCTGTTCAAAATAGTATAATCTAAACTACAGATAAGACGATGTCTTGCGAAATGGTCGGATGAGTTTGATCGCGAGGAAAGGAGGGAGACGAAAAAACCGAGCCAAAAAGGCGCGGTGGGGCGCACCCGGCGCGCGGAGAAGCCAGAGTATACGGAAAAGGAGACTGAAACGATGAAACACAGCGTGAAAAAAATAGTGACAGGCGCGCTTGCGGCAGTGCTGGTGATGGGCGCCGCAGGCTGCGCGGGCACGGGGACAGGTCAGGAATGGCCCACAAAGCCGGTGACGGTGGTGGTGGGATATGCGGCGGGCGGCGGTTCGGACCTGATCGCCCGCAAGCTAGCCGAGGGGATGGCGGAGGAGCTGGGTCAGCCCTTCAACATCCTGAATGTGTCCGGCGGATCGGCCTCGATCGCGGGGCAGCAGGTGTGCGACGCGCCGGCAGACGGGTATACCATGCTGGCGGGGCCCATGAACGTGGCTTCCCCCTGGCGGGTGTGCAATTACATCGATGCGGGCTGGGAGGATTTTTACAGCCTGATCGGCGCGAACTCCTGGTATGCCATCCTGGTGTCGAAGAACTCGCAGTTTAAAACTTACCAGGACCTGATCGCTTACGGCAAGGAAAACCCCGGCAAGCTGAAATGGGGCCACAGCGGCTACGGTTCCATGAATCAGGTGTCGGGCGACCTGATGCTGGACATCGTGGGGGTGGAGGCGGTGAGCGTGCCCTACGGCGGCGGCAGCGAGGCGGCCACCAAGGTGATCGCCGGCGAGAACGACTTCACTTGGCTGCCCCTGAACGACGCGGCGGATTTTATCAATTCCGGCGACCTTGTGGCCCTTTGCGTGACCAGCGCCGAGGACAGGACCATCGCCACCATCGGCGGCGAGTATACGGCGCCCACGATGCTGAAGGACTACCCGGAGTGCGAGAAGCTGGATGGCATCCTGGGATGGGGACTACACGTGCCCCGGGGGACCGACGAGGCGGCGATGAAAAGGATCGTGGAGGCGTTTGAAAAGACCGCGAACAGCGCCGAGTACGCCGAGTACTGCAAGAGCATCAATGTGACCCCGGCCTGTGTGGTGGGCGAGGCGGCCGACCGGCAGGCGGCGTTCATGGAATCTTTTATTGCCTGGGGCCTGTACGATATGGACATGGCGGCCGAGGGTGTGACTCCCGAGGACTTTGAGATTCCCACAGTGCAGGATTTTGCCTGGCCGCCCAACGAGAGGGCATCGGGCGCGAAGGCCTGGCCCGCGGGCTGAAAACAGGGAGGAATTTGCGTGAAAAAGGAATGCGGCTGGAAAAAATGCTCCGAGGGCGCGGTGGTGCTGGCCCTCGGGGTTGCGTGCCTGCTGCTGGCACTCGGCGTGCCGGACAACCCCATCCGGCAGCCGAACCCAGTGCTGGATTTTGTGACACAGGCCCGCTTTTTGCCCCTGATGGGCGCGCTGGTCATCACCGCGCTGGGCGCGGCGATGACCGCAAAGCAGCTGGGCGGCGCTTTGGCGACGGCACACATCCCCGGGGAGGAGCTGACACGGGCAGGAGTGCTGGTGGGGCTTACCGCGGCCTACGCGGCGCTGGTGCTGAACCTGGGGTTTGTGCTGCCCACGGCCGGCTACTTGGCGGCGTGCCTGTTTTATCTGAACCGGGGGGCGCGCCGATGGTACACCCTGGTGCTGTTCACCGCGATCTTCACGGGGGTGGCTACCCTGCTGGTGCCCCGCCTGCTGAACATCGCCCTGCCCTGACCGGCGGAAAGGAGCGAAAGCAATGAGCGTGCTGCTGAGCGAATGGTCGCATCTTCCCGCGGCCATGGGGGAATTCTTTTCGGACCCGGTCATGATCCTGCTGCTGCTGGGCGGACTGGTGTACGGCTATTTTATCGGGGTGGTGCCGGGGCTCGGCACCACCATGGGCATGGCCCTGTGCCTGGGGCTCATCTTTAAAATGCCCCCGAACCACGGCCTTGCGCTGTTGATCGGGGTGCTGGTGTCGTCGCTGGCGGCGGGGGGCATCACCGCCTGCCTGGCCAACATCCCCGGCACGGCCGCGGCCGCCGCCACCTGCCTGGACGGCTACCCCCTCACCCTGCAGGGCAAGGGCCGCGAGGCGGTGGGTTACAGCTATGTATCCAGCATCATCGGCACGGTCCTGGCGGCGCTGTTTATCTTTTTGGTGCAGCCCTTTGTGACCACCATCGCGCTGATGTTCGGTGACTGGGAGGTGTTTTTGTTCTGTGTGTTCGGACTGGTGGTGTGCGGCTCGCTGACCGGCAGCAGCCCGGTACGGGGCTGGGTGGCGGCGATCGCCGGCATCATGATCGCCTGCTGCGGCGCCGAGAGCGTGCAGTCGGTGGTGCGTTACAACTTTGGCGTACCCGAGCTGCTGGGGGGCGTGGATTCGACCGTGGTGCTAATCGGGCTGTTCGGCCTGAGCGAGGTGTTTTACTGCCTTAAAAGCAAAAAGCCCCTGAGAATCGAGGGCAAAGCCTGCTGGCCTAAGGTGGACCTGAAGACCTTTGTAAAAAATAAGTGGAACATCCTGCGCTCCGCGATGGCAGGGATCTGGGTGGGGTTCATCCCGGGCGTGGGCGAGGTGGCGGCCTGCTGGTTTTCCTACGACATCGCCAAGCGGGCCTCGAAGCACAAGGAGAAGTTCGGGAAGGGGGCCGCGGAGGGGGTCATTGCCGCCGAGACGGCCAACAACGCCTCCACCCTGGGGGCGCTGATCCCGGCGCTGGCACTGGGCGTGCCGGGCAGCGGCAGCGCGGCGCTATTTCTCTCGGCGCTGTTCATGATCGGCTACCGGCCGGGCCCCACACTGCTGATCACCTCGCCGGGGTTTTTGAGCAATCTGGTATTCCTGTTCATCATGGGGGCCTTGGCCATGCTGGTGGTGGGATTCGTGCTCTCGCGGTTTTCCATCGGCTTTTTGTCCATTCCCCGGGAGCTGCTGATGCCCTTCATCGCGGTGTTCTGTTTGGTGGGGGCCTACGGCACCACCTTTACCCTGTTCAGCGTGGCCGTGGCCGTATTCTTTGGGGTGCTGGGCTTTGTTATGAAGCTGTACGGCTACCCCATCGCCCCCATGGTGCTGGGCATTCTGGTGGGGGACATCATGGACCTGAACCTGCGCCGGGCGGTGATGCAGTATGCCGACCACCCGCTGGGCCTGTTTGCCCGGCCGCTGGGCATCGCCATCCTGGCGCTGCTGGCGGTGGTGATGTTTTTTGAGGTGCGCAGGGCGCGCCGCAAAAAGCGGGAGGAGCCGGCCGGCACGTGAACGGCCGGTGCAAGAAAGCCGGCGCGCTTGCGAAGCACGCCGGACACGGGGCGAAGGAGCTTTTTTATGAAATACAGAAGCAGCAAATTGCGGGATCGGGGCCTGACCGAGGCGCTTCTCAAGGCCACCGGCATGATCGAGGAGGAGTTTGACCGGCCGCTGATCCTGGTCATGAACTCGTGGAACGAGCTGCACCCGGGGCACATGCACCTGCGGGCGATCGCGGACGCGGTGAAGGCGGGCGTGCGGCT
>NZ_DBGCTQ010000050.1:0-1747 GCF_048388525.1 Allofournierella sp.
AGCGAGACAAGGTGGAGGCGCTGGACTACGGCGCCGACGACTATCTGGTCAAGCCCTTCGGCACCTCCGAGCTGCTGGCCCGCATCCGCACCGCCATCCGCCACACCCGCACCTCCCTCTCTAACCCGGAAATCGCCCAGTCCGGGCGCTTCACCACCGGCGATCTGGTCATCGACTACGACAAGCATCAGGTGCTGATCCACGGGGAAAACGCCCGGCTCACCGCCAACGAGTATCGGATCGTGTCCCTGCTGGGCAAATACGCCGGCAAGGTGCTGACCTACGACTTCATCATCAAGGAGCTGTGGGGCCCCAAGGCCAAAAACGACAACCAGATCCTGCGGGTGAATATGGCCAACATCCGCCGCAAGATCGAGGAAAATCCCGGCCAGCCCAAGTACATCTTCACGGAGGTGGGCGTGGGCTACCGGATGCGTGAGGGCGACTGAGTGCCCGGCACCGCTTGAAAAATGCTCGCTTTCCCTCTCTTTGCCGCCCCGGCTGCGTCATGCGCCGGGGCGGTGTGTTTTTGTGCTGCTTTGGCCTGCGGCGGGGGATGTTTTTGCAGTTGCTTATTTTATTGCCTCCGGCGGCATACCTTTGGGGAAGTAATCTTATTTTGTCTCCGACGGGTAACTTTCTTTCAATAGCGAAAGAAAGTCACCAAAGAACGCCAGCAGAAACCGATGGTTTCTGCACTTCCTTCTCGTTTGCAAGAGCTGTGGTCTAAGTCCCGTCGAAAAAGGGAATTGATCTGCTTCTACTCACGCTGCCGCTACCCGGTCAGTTGAAGAAGCTTACTGTTCTACCGGGGGAGTCCGTACTCCCAGCAGTAAATGAAATATTTTCTTCACCTGAGCGGGAGCGGGTCTGTTGCTGAGTCAATTCCCTTGACGGTCCCATAACAAGCAAGCCTCTTGAAGGTAAAGGAAGTCCAGAAACCATCGGTTTCTGGCGGCATTTTTTCATACTTTTTGCTGCTGTTGGCAAAAAGTGGGCCGTCGGAGACACGTTCCTTGCGTAAAGCACCGTTGTTGACAAAAAGTATGCCGCCGGAGCGGAAAGCGTGCAGGGCATCATGGAAGCTGCGGCCTTTGCCTGTTGCACGCTGTGGGCGCACAGATTTCCATTATATCGTCTTTTATGGGGGAACAAAAAGCTGTTTCGACCAAACGGCAGATCCCTGTTCCTGCGGGGGATCATGGCTGTTCCGCCGGGCTTGGGACAGTTCTTCTCCCATGCTGTTATCGTCGTTTCGTTTATTCTGCATTATAGAACTACGTGTGGTATTTCAACATTTTGCCGGTTAAGGGCCTCAATTTTCTTTCCATTGTATACAATCCTTGTATTTTTTACCAGTCGGCGTGTAAAATATCCACCATATCGTGAATAATTCTTGTGAAAAAATCCAAAAGGCCAGTTCACAATTTGTTAAAAAGAGGGAAAAGCACGCTAAGAACTTGACAATAGTCCGTTAGGACGAGTAAGATAGGGATACCAAATTTGAGGAGGTAAATCACCTAATGGAAAAGAAAGGCACCAAGATAGCGTATTTTGTTGCGCTGGCGGTGGTCGTAGTCGCTCTGGTCATTGCCAAGGTCACCAATGATGGCTCTGGCTTTGTAGCTACCGGCTGGGCCCTGTTCCCCCCTGTTGTCGCAATCGCACTGGCCCTCATCAGCAAGGAAGTGTATTCTTCCCTGTTCTTGGGCTGCGTGGCAGCCGCCCTGCTGCTGGCCAACTTCCA
>NZ_DBGCTQ010000051.1:0-14352 GCF_048388525.1 Allofournierella sp.
GTACCATAATGGTATAGGTAAAAACTGCCGGGGCGCTGCGCCCCGTGAAAGGTCCCTGCCGGGGGCGGGGAGAGAGGAAGGAAAAAGCATGCTGAAACTGGAGCGCCTTGCCTGGGCAGTGCCCGGCGGCGAGGATATCATCAAGGAAATCGACCTGGAGCTGGGCGACGGCAAGCTGATCGTGGTGACCGGGCCCAACGGCGGCGGCAAGACCACCCTTGCAAAGCTGATCGCCGGCGTGGAGACCGCCACCGGCGGCCGCATTTTGTTTGACGGGCAGGACATCACCAACATGGACGTGACCGAGCGGGCCCGGCAGGGCATTGCCTACGCGTTCCAGCAGCCGGTGCGGTTCAAGGGGCTTTCGGTGCGGGACCTGCTGGAGCTGGCGGCCGGAGGGCGGCTGGACGAGGCCGCCCTGTGCGGGCTGCTGGGCAAGGTGGGGCTGTGCGCCAACGAGTACATCGACCGGGAACTGAACGCCAGCCTTTCGGGCGGGGAGATCAAGCGGATCGAGATCGCCAGCGTGCTGGCCCGCGAGGCAAAGCTCTCGATTTTTGACGAGCCGGAGGCGGGCATTGACCTGTGGAGCTTTGCACGGCTGGTGGAGACTTTTGAGGAACTGCGGCGGAACGAGAGCGGCACCCTGCTGGTGATCAGCCACCAGGAGCGCATTCTTTCCATCGCCGACGAGATCGTGGTGATCGCCGAGGGCCGCGTGCGGGAGTACGGCCCCCGCGACGAGATCCTGCCCACCCTGCTGGCGGGCGAAAAAGCGGTGCGCTGCCCGCTGGAAAAGGAGGACGCCCGGGTATGAACCAGATTACAGACGAATTGCTGCGCATTATTTCCAGCTTTAAGGACGGCACCTTCCACGGCGCCTATAACATCCGGGAGGACGGCCAGTGCGCGGGCCGCCGGTCCAGCGAGAACATCCAGATCGACTCGAAGCAGGGCGCGCCGGGGCTGGAGATCCACATCAAGCCCGGCACCAAGGGCGAGACGGTGTACATTCCCGCCTGCGTGACCCACGCGGGCTTTGACGACCTTGTTTACAACGATTTCTTTGTGGGCGAGGGGGCCGACGTGATCATTGAGGCCGGGTGCGGCGTGCACAGTGAAGGCGAGGAGGAGGCCCGGCACAACGGCATCCACCGCTTTGTGCTGGAAAAGAACGCCCATGTGGTGTATAAGGAAAAGCACATTGCCAACGGCGCGGGCAGCGGCGCCAAAAAGATCGACCCGGTTACCGACGCAGAGCTGGCCGAAGGCGCGTGCCTGGAAATGGACACCGTGCAGCTGGGCGGCGTGACCACCACCACCCGCAAGACCCGGGCCGTGCTGCAAAAAAACGCCCGGCTGGTGGTGCGCGAGCGCATTATGACAAATGGCGACGAGTTTGCCCGCACTGATTTTGTGGTGCGGCTGGAGGGCGAGGGCAGCGCCGCCGACCTGGTGAGCCGCAGCGTGGCCCGGGGCAATTCCCGGCAGGAGTTCGCCTCGACCATCAAGGGGAACGCGCCCTGCACCGGCCACTCGGAGTGCGACGCCATTCTGGCCGAGAACGGCACCGTGCTGGCGCAGCCGGGCCTGGAGGCGAACCATGTGGACGCGGCCCTGATCCACGAGGCCGCCATTGGCAAGATCGCGGGCGAGCAGCTTTTGAAGCTGCGCACCCTGGGCTTGACCAGCCAGGAGGCCGAGGAAAAGATCATTCAGGGCTTCTTGAAATAAGGTTAACAGAACAGGAACAGCGGCGCTTTCATCTGAAAGCGCCGCTGTTTTTTGCTACGCCGCTCAAAAGTTCCAAATGCACCCGAATAAGTGCAAAAGAAAAATAAAAAAGATTAAAATAAGAAAGAGGTCAGAAAAAAGAACACAGAAAGACACCAGCAATGACACACCTTACTTTATAATAAAAACAAAGATTGTCCGGACGGGGGATGGAATATGGTCTATGATTTTGGTATCCGTCTGAAAGAGCTAAGGGAAAAAAGAGGGCTTTCCCAGGCGCAGGCCGCAAAACGGCTGGGAATTTCACGTTCGGCCATTGCCAATTATGAAAATGATTTATCTCAGCCCTCGGCCGACATGCTTAAGACATTGGCGGTGTTTTATCATACTTCGGTAGATTACTTGTTGGGATTAGAAGAACGAAAAATTGTGGCACTGGATACTCTTACCAAAGAAGAACAGGGAGCGATGAGTGCCATTTTAGATATTATTATGGACAAAAGGGACGGGCAATGAAATTTGTAGGACTCATTCGAGCAATAGACAGTTTGGGGCGGGTTACGATCCCAAAGGATCTACGCCGACAATTTCACTTAGAGAAATCGGCATTCCTGGAAGTTTGGATTGAGGAAGATTCGATCCGTATGAAAAAGTATATTTCTTGCTGCGCTTTTTGTGGAAGTACAGCTGCTTTAACACACTATAATGAAAGAGATGTCTGCAGCAAATGTATTAAAAAGCTTGTGCAGATAGAGACATTGGAAGAACAGAGTGATCAATAAACTGCACAGGGGCCCCCGGGATGTTCCCGGGGGCCCCTGTGCAGTTTGGAGAAAACGGATCAGGTTCCGCATGCCGCCCGATGGCTGACGGGGGGTATGCGGATGTAGTTAGCAGTAACTAACCTTGAGCATAGAATACCATGCCCGCGCGCATCTGTCAAGCGTTTTTAAAAGTTTTAAAATAAAATGCCGCCCAAACGGCGGCATTTTGGAAGCCGTTCAGGTGAGCGGGACCCCGGCCAGGGGAACCAGATACTCGGCTTTGTAGGCGGCAAGCTGGGCGTTGAAGGCGGGGTCCTCGCCTGCAAGCAGGCGGGCCTTGCGGGTGTGGGCGTCCAGGTCTTCGGCTTCGTCGCCGATGATGCGGGCCGCGATGTTGGAGCAGTGGTCCGAGATGCGCTCCAGATTGGTGAGCACGTCCAGGTACACGATGCCCGGCTCGATGCTGCACTCGCCGGCTTTCAGGCGGCCGATGTGCTTTTCGCGCACGATCTCGCACATGCGGTCCACCGTTTCCTCCAGCGGCTCCACCTTTTCGGCCTGGCTCAGGTCGGCGTTAAAAAACGCCGCGTTGCTGAGCGCCTGCACCCGCTCCACCGCGCCGAACAGCAGCGCGGATTCCTGCCGGGCCAGGGAAGAAAAGGTGAGCTCCTGATCGTGCAATTGCTGGGCGCACTCCATCAGATTGACCGTGTAATCGCCAATGCGCTCGTATTCGGTGGTGAATTTGAGCAGCTCGCTCACGGCGCGGCCCTCGCTTTCGGTCACCTCGTGGTCGCTGATCTTGATGAGATAGTCGCTGATGGCAACCTCCATCTTGTCCAGCAGTTCTTCCCGGTGGTTCACGTTGGCCGCTGTTTCAGAGTCGTACCGGTCGAACAGGCCGACCACCTTTACAAAGTTCGAGTGGGCGCGGCTTGCCATTTTTTCCACCGCGCTTTTGGCCTGCTGCAGCGCCACGGCCGGGCTTTGCAGCAGGCGTTCGTCCAGCACAGGCATGGAGAGATCCAGCTCTTCGCCGGGCTTGTCGCGCACGGTGAGCCGGGCAAGGCGCACCAGCAGGGCGGTAAAGGGGAAAAAGCACAGGGTGGCCAGCACGCTGGTGAGGGTGTTGATGTTGGCGATGCTGCCTTTATTGAGAACCGAGTTCCAGAAGGGCAGGCCGAACAGCCCCTGCCCCAGCTGGATCAGCGCCAGAAACACCACCGAACTGATCACGTTGAAATACAAGTGGATCACGGCGCTGCGCTTGGCGTTTTTGCTGGCCCCCATGGCCGCCACCAGGGGAGTGAAGGCGGTGCCGATGTGCGCGCCCAGAATGATGGGGATGGCATTGCCGAAGTTCACCACACCCGTGGTGGAGAGCGCCTGCAAAATGCCCACACTGGCCGAGGAGGACTGCACCGCCACCGTTACCGCCATGCCTGCCAGCACGCCCAGCGCCGGGTTTTGCAGGGTGGAGAACAGGTGCACGAAGGCTGGGCTCTCCCGCAGGGGGGCCACCGCGCCCTCCATGGCGAACATGCCGGTGAACAGGATGCCGAAGCCCAGCATGATCTGGCCGATGTTTCGCTTTTTGGGGCTTTTGAAAAATACGAACAGCACCGCCCCGATGAAGGCCACCACCGGGCTGAAGGTGCTGGGCTGGATGAGGGTGAGCAGCAGGCTGTCGCCCGAGATATCGGCCAGGCGGATGAGCTGGCCGGTGACTGTGGTGCCGATGTTGGCACCCATGATGACCCCCACGGCCTGGGTGAGGTCCAGGATGCCGCTGTTTACCAGGCCCACCACGATCACGATGGTGCCGCAGCTGCTTTGGATCACGCCGGTGATCAGGGTGCCCAGCAGCACCCCGCGCAGGGTGTTTGCGGTGAGCTTTTGCAGCACGGCCTGCATCTGGCCGCCCGCCAGCTTTTCCAGCCCCGACCCCATAATGGACATGCCGTACAAAAACAGCGCCACGCCGCCAGCAAGGTCGATCACGTCGAAAACGGACATTAAAACTGCCAGCCTCCCTGCGCCGGCGCCGGGGCGCCGCGTAAAGTTTGGGTAAATTTGTGTAAAATCGCCGTAAACACACACATTATACCATTGCGCCGGGGGCGAGGGCAAGCAAAATGAGCATAAAAACGCCCCCGAAGTTTCTTCTTCGGGGGCGGGGAAACGGGTTCAGGCCCCGGCGATGCCCAGGGGGGCCAGATATTTGCTTTTGGCGGCGGCAAGCCCTGCGTTGAACGCCGCATCCTGGCCGGCCAGCAGGCCCGCCTTGCGGGCGTGGGCGTCCAGATCATCGGCCTCCATGCCCACGATGCGGGCCGCCACGTTGGAACAGTGGTCCGAAACGCGCTCGGCGTTGGTGAGCAGGTCCAAAAACACGATGCCGCTCTCGATGCTGCACTCGCCGGCTTTCAGGCGGCCCAGGTGCCGTTCGCGCAGCGCGTCGCACATTTGATCCACCGCTTCTTCCAGCGGCTCCACCCGGGCGGCCAGGGCGGCGTCGTTCTGGCGGAACGCGCCGTCGGCCAGTTCCAGCGTTTCGCACACCGCGGCCCGCAGCAGCTCCAATTCCCGGCGGGCCTGTTTGGAAAAGGTGAGCTCCTGCTCTTTTGCCTGCCGGGCGCATTGCAGGATGTTGATGGAATAATCGCCGATGCGCTCGTATTCCGAGATGAACTTGAGCAGCTCGCTGACCTCGCGGCCCTCGGTCTCGCTGAGCTCCTGGTCGCTGATCTTAATAAGGTAAGAGGTGATGGAAACCTCCATCTTGTCCAGCAATTCTTCGCGGGTGTTGATGCTGACGGTGGTTTCCTCGTCGTATTTTTCAAGCTGCCCAAAAGCTTTGCCAAAGTTGGCGGCCGCGCGGGAGGCCATTTTTTCCACCGCATTTTTGGCCTGCTGCAGGGCCACGGCCGGGCTGTTGAACAGGCGTTCGTCCAGCACGGGCATGGAAAGGTCCTGCGCCTCGCCCGGGCGCGAGGGGATGGTGCGCTCGGCCAGCCAGGCCAGCACCCTGGTAAAGGGGATGAACAGCAGCGTGACCAGCACGTTGAACAGGGTGTGGAAGTTGGCGATGTCGCCCTTATTCATCACCTCGTTCCAGAAGGGAAACAGGCCGGCGGCTTTTAACCCGTAGACCGCGCCCAAAAACAACGTGGTGCCGATGATGTTGAAGTAAAGGTGCACAATGGCGCTGCGCTTGGCGGCGGTGGAAGCCCCGATCGAGGCCAGAAGCGGGGTGGAGCAGGTGCCGATGTTCTGCCCCAGGATAATGGGGATGGCGCTGCCCCAGGTGATGGCGCCCGTGGCCGAGAGCGCCTGCAGAATGCCGATGCTGGCCGAGGAGGACTGGATGGCCACCGTAACCAACGCACCCACCAAAACACCCAGCACGGGGTTTTGCAGGGTGGAAAAGAGCTGCAAAAACAGCGGGCTGTCCCGCAGGGGGGTCACAGCGCCCTCCATGGTGAACATGCCGGTGAACAGAATGCCGAAGCCCAGCATGATCTGGCCCACATTGCGCTTTTTGGGGCTTTTGAAAAACACGAACAGCACCGCCCCGATGAAGGCCACCACCGGGCTGAAGGTGCTGGGCTTGAGCAGGGTGAGCAGCCAGCCGGAGCCCGAGATATCCGAAAGGCGGATGAGCTGGCCGGTGACCGTGGTGCCGATGTTGGCGCCCATGATGATGCCGATGGCCTGGGTGAGGCTTAGAATGCCGCTGTTCACAAGACCCACCACGATCACGGTGGTGCCCGAAGAGGACTGGATGAGGCCGGTGATCACCGCGCCCAGCAGCACCGCCTTGGGCACCGAGCTGGTGAGCCGCTGTAAAATGGATTCCAGTTTGCCGCCCGCCAGCTTTTCGAGCCCTGTGCCCATAATGGTCATGCCGTACAAAAACAGCGCCAGGCCGCCCGCAAGGTTGAAGACGTTAAAAATGGTCAAAGCAATGTTCCCTCCTGTGTTGTGCCAAGGCTTAAACGTTTGCAAGGCAATCATACCATTTGGCCGCAGCACGGGCCAGCAGATGAAAACACATTTTACATACATTTTACCCAAAAAGCGGCTCCGGGCAGCCATTGGGATAAAAATACACAAAATCCACGCTGAAAACCGCAAAAAACAGGGAAAGGAAGCGCCCCTATTATTAAAGGTATAAAAGGGCGCAAAAAGCCCCGGCGCGTTCTGTGCGCCGGGGCAAAGAGCAAAAGCCGCTTACAGGGGGGCCACCGTGTAGCCGGCGGCCCGCAGGCCGTCGATCAGCCGGCCCAAAATTTCACTGTTCGTGGCCATGGGGTGCAGCAGATAGATCGCGCCCGGGTGGGCGGCGTCCAGCGCGTTTTGCAGGGCTTCGGCGGGATCGGGCTGGTTTTCGGGGTCCCAGTCCACCGTGGCGTAGCTCCAGAACACGCTGTACATGCCCTTGTTTGCCGCCAGGGCCAGAAGCTGCTCGCTGAACACCCCCTCGGGGAAGCGGAACACCGCCGGCCGCTGGCCGTACAGCTGCCCGAATTCATCGTTGAAGCCGGTGATCTCGGCGCGGGCCTCGCTGAGGGTGAGGGTGGTCATGTCCTTATGGGTGGCGGAATGGCTGCCCACGGTGTGCCCTTCGTCCAGCATGCGGCGCACGGTGTCCGGGTTATTGCGGGCATAGCTGCCCACCAGGAAAAAGGTGGCCTGGGCCTGCTTTTCGGCCAGTGTGTCCAGAATGGCGCCGGAAAAGCCCGTTTCGTAGCCAAAATCGAAGGTGAGGTAAACCGTGGGCTGGGCCTGTTCGGGCGCAAGGAACAGGCCGCCGTATTGAGCGTATTTTTCCTGGTAAGCCACCGACCCCACCGGCTGGTTCAGCTGGTTCACCTGCTTGCCCTGGCCCCAGGGAAGGCGCTCGGTGCTTAAAGCCTCCAGCTCAAAGGGGCCGAGGGCGGGGTAGCCCGGCCGGGCTGCGGCGGGCAGGGCGGTGGGTTCGGGCGTGGGCTGCGGAGTGGCAGAAACGGCGGGCACAGGGCTGGCGGTGGGCGCGGCGCTTATCACCGGCTGCGGCGCAGACGAAGCCCCCGGCCCCGCGCCCGGCAGCAGGGCAAAGCCCCCCACCGCCAGCGCCAGCAGGCACACCGCCAGCAAAATACCAAGCACGCCCCATTTTCGGTTCATTTGTTCAGTCTCCTTCCAACACGGTGACGGTGGCCTTGGCGGGCAGGCAGGCGGCCCAGTCGCCGTCTTTGCCCAGCCAGCCGTAGCCCTCGCACACATGGTCCGGGCAGGGGGAATCGACAAAGGCGATTTTGCCGCCCTTTACTTCCAGGTGGATGGTGTAATAGCCGGTGTCCAGGTCGTAGCGCTGGTCCCGGTCCAGCGGGATCTCCATGCGCTGGCCCGCGTCGCCGTAGGTGAGCACCGCCACCGCCCCGGCGGCGCGCCCGCGCAAAAACAGAAACAGCACGGCCGCCACCGCCAGCAGCACGGCGGCAAAGATCAGGTTGGCTTTCATGCCTTTTTTATCGTTCATGGGTGGGTCCCCCTTGCAAAACGTGTATTTTTTCCATTATAACAGAAAAAACGCCTGTGCACCATGGTTCCCAAGCCCCGCCCAGGGTGGTATAATAACCATATTATCAGCATTGCCAAACAGAAAAGGAGATAGACAGCCAATGTTTTTTGAAAAATACGGCCCCCTGGCCGACGCCTATGTGGCTGAGAATGAGCAGAACGTGATCGCCGCCATCAAGCGGCTGGTGGATGTGCCCAGCGTGGAGGGCGCGCCCGAGCCGGGCAAGCCCTTCGGCCCCGGCCCCGCCGCCGCCCTGGCCGAGGGCCTGGCCTTGGCAAAGGAGCTGGGCCTTGCCACCCACAACGCCGGCAACTACATTGGCTGGGCCGAGCTGCCCGGCACGGGCGATAAGCAGGTGGCCACCATCACCCACCTGGACGTGGTGCCCCAGGGCAACGGCTGGACCGCCGACCCCTTTGACATGCAGGTGAAGGACGGCTGGCTGATCGGACGCGGCGTGGCCGACGACAAGGGCCCCAGCGTGCTGTGCCTGTATGCCCTGAAATTTTTGAAGGACCATGCCGTGCCCCTGCGCCACAGTGTGCGCGCGCTGCTGGGCGCCAACGAGGAGACCGGCATGGCGGATGTGGACTATTACCTCAAAAACTTTGCCGCGCCGGACTTTTGTTTTTCGCCGGACGCCGAGTTCCCGGTGTGCCACGGCGAAAAGGGCGGGTTCAACGGCAGCCTGGTGAGCGGCGAGCTGCACGGAAACATTCTGGAATTTGAGGGCGGCGTGGCCCACAATGTGGTGCCGGACCGGGCGGCCTGCCTGGTAAAAGCGGATATCACGGCGCTGACCGGGCGCGAGGGCATCACCCTGGAGGCCGAAAACGGCGCGGTGCGCATTCGCGGCTGGGGCAAGGGCGGCCACGCGGCCATGCCGGCGGGCACGGTGAACGCCATTGGCCTGATCGTGGATTATTTGCTGGACAACCGCCTTTGCACCCCGGAAGAAGAGGCGTACCTGAAGGTGCTGCAAAAGCTGCACCACGCCACCGACGGCAGCGGGATGGGCATTGCCGCAAGCGACCAGGTGTTCGACCCGCTGACCATCATTGGCGGCATGATTAAATTTGAGGGCGGCTGCCTTTGGCAGGACCTGGACTGCCGCTACCCCACCGCCATTACCGGCGCCGAGATCGAGCGGCGGCTGAACGAGGCGTGCGCGGGCGCGGCCACGGTGCGCGAAGCCCGCTGGAGCGAGCCGTTCTACATTGAGGCAGGCGACCCGGCCATTCAGGCCTTGCTGGACACCTACAACCAGGTGACCGGCGAACACGGCAAGCCCTTCACCATGGGCGGCGGCACCTACGCCCGGCACTTCCCCCGGGCGGTGAGCTTTGGCCCCGAGCGGGCGGACCTGGCCCTGCCGGAGTTTGCGGGCCCCATGCACGGCGCCAACGAGGGCGCGAACATTGCCCACCTGATGCAGGCGCTGAAGATTTACATTCTGGCGCTGCTGCGCCTGCAGGACCTGGAGCTGTGAGCCGAGAAGTGCAAAAAATCCAGCGGGCCGCCCAGTGGGGGCGGCCCGCACTTTTTTACGCGTTTTATGTGGGAGATTTGTGGGTTTTGCGTACAATTTGTCAGATATGGGAATCGATTGACAATAAAACGACCGGTGTGCTATTGTAAAATAAAGCTTTTTCGGCGGTAAAAAATGGAGTGGAAATCAACTTTTGGAGGATATCGATGCGGTTTGCGGTGTGCGACGATCAGCAAAAATTTGTAGACCGGACCCTGGAGGAATTGCGGCGCTATGTGACCCACAGGGGCGAAACATTTGAGGGCGAGGGATTTACAGACCCCGAGCAGTTTGCAGCGCGGTGTTGGCAGGAGCTGTTTGACGCCATTGTGTTGGATGTGGAGATGCCGAAAAAAAACGGAATTAAAACTGCGCAGGAGATCCACGCGGCCCAGCCCAAGACACCCATTATTTTTATGACTTCGTTTTTACAGTATGGCCCTGAAAGCTTGAAGGTGAACGCTTTCCGGTATGTGCTGAAACAAAATTTCGAGGTGGATTTCCCTGATGCGTTGGACGCCCTGTGGGAAATGAAATTTCCACGCCGGGATACCCTGTGCCTGGACGTGAAAAGCGAGCGACAAGAATTTGAACTGGGAAAAATCCTTAGTATCGAGATACAGGCACATATTTTAATATTGTGGCTCGAGGGCGAGCAGCAGCCTGTGTTTGCAAAAGGGCCTACGCTTAAGAAGCTGGCAAAAGAACTGGAAACAAAGGGGTTCGTGCGCCCGCACAACAGTTTTTTGATCAATATGGCGCATATCAGCCATGTTGAAAAGGATCGGTTTGTTTTGGATAATGGCCAGATCATCCAGGGCAGCCAGCGGTACTATGTGGAAGCCAGGCGGCGCTATGTGCTGTGGAAGGGGGAACGGCTGTGAGCGATTTTTACAGCGCGCTGATCAGTATTGGGATCATGCTGGCCGAAAATTGGGCCCTGGTAATGATGTATGACGCTTTTGCCCTGCGCCGATATACCGGCTGGAAATTTTGGGGTGCCGTTATGGCTGTAACGGTATTCAACGCCTTTCTTCTGAATTTCCAGGATTACGAAAACTATGTAAAAACAATTTATATCATTTGTGTCTGGTTTATCTGCGCCCGAATTTTGTATACAGGCCGCTGGTTTGTGCTGATGTTTGCAGTGGTTATGGGCATTGTGCTGTTACAGGCAGTGGACAATGCTGTTTTTATGGGCGGCTCGGTGCTCACCGGCGTGCCTGTGACCAATCTGCTAGAAGGTTATGCTTCCTTCATGATCTTGGCAACGTTAAGCAAAACATTGGAAATTTTGTTGGCTTATATTTTTAAGCGCCAGTTTGGAAAACGATTGGGCTACCCGCAAAAGGACTGGCGCTCCTGGCTGCAAACGCTGCCCCTGCCCCTGATCACCTGCGGCTTTATGGCGGCGGCTACAGGGCTTTCGCAAAAGTATCCTCAGAGCGCTTCCGCGCTTTTGGGGTGCTCGGCGGCGTTATTGCTTGCCAGCATTTTGCAGGTGTCCATCGTGGAGCAACTGGACAAGCAGCGTGCCGTGCAGCAGGAACAGCAACGGCTGCGACAAAATCAAGAATTACAGCAAGAGCGCATCCAAGCACTGCGCACGGCCTATGAAGACCAGCGCCGCCTGACCCACGATTTCCAAAACGACCTGCTGCTTTTGCTGGGGCTGCTGCGCCGTGGTGAAACCGCCGAGGCCATGGAAATGTTGGAAGGGCTGCAAGGCCAGTTGCTGCATGCCGCTCAAGTGGTAGACACCCAGAACCCTTTGTTGGACGCTATCCTGAACCTAAAATACACGGCGGCCCGCGAGTGCGGCGTTACGCTGCAATTCGATTTGCAAAACCCCATGGCCTTTCAGATGGAACCGCAGGACGCCGCGGTGGTACTGGGCAACCTGCTGGACAACGCCATTGAAGCGGCCCGGCAGGCACCCAGCCCCAAAAAGGTGGTTTTTAAGCTGCATGTAGAGCCAGGAGAAGCAGTGCTGGCTGTAAAGAACACGGTGGCCGCACCGGTGGAGCTGGTGGACGGCTGGGTGCGGGGAAGCACCAAAGCGGACGGCCTGGCGCACGGCTACGGCCTGCGAAACGTGCGGGACATTTTGCGGCGCTGCGGAGGCGAAATCAGCCTTTCCTGTAAGGACGGGTGGTTCACTGCGGCGGCGATTTTGCCGCAAAAACCATCACTTATGCCGAAACACTCATCACTTATGTCAAATTGCTGAAAAACAAGAAAAAAGATGTTATCCTGTTTTTAGAAAGCGAGGGGTGCCGAATGCACGCCTTGGCAAACGGGATCACATCTTTTTTTATTGAACGCGGCTTGCTGGACGAAGAGCACCGCCCCTGGTACGTGTATGCGCTGGAAAGCAAGCTGGGGCAAAGCGCCACAGTCCTTTTTACCCTGGCGGCGGGCTGGTTGTTGGGGCGGCCCCTGCAGCCCCTGCTGGTGCTGCTGGCGGCCATGTTCCTGCGCCAGCGGGCGGGCGGCTGGCACGCCCCCACCGCCTGGCTGTGCCAAATATTATCGGTGGGGCTGGCGGTGTTGGGCAGCTTAGCCGCGGCTTGGTGCGCCGCGCACCAGCCCTGGCTTTGGCTGGGGGGGCTGCTGGCGGCTTCGGGGTTGGCGGTGTGGCTGCTGGCCCCGGCCGAGCACCCAAACCTGCCCCAGACCCCCGCCGAGCTTGCGGCGAACCGGCAGCTCGCCCGCAGGCGGCTGGCATTTGCGATGATTGCCGCCGCGCTGCTGCAAGCGCTGTTCCCCTTCAGACCCTATAGCCTGTGCGCTGCAGCCGGCATTTTTTTGGCGGCTGTGGGCGTGCTGGCCCAAACAATACAGCAGGAGGTAATGGAACATGGAAAACTTTAAGGAAAAAGCAACTGTGGCTGCGGCGAACTGGGTGCGCAAGCTCGGGCTGGTGGCAATGGACAAATGGCCGCCCGATTGTTGGGGGCCGTATTATCAGCCCCAGCGGCCCGCGCGCCCGGAGGGCGGGCAGGCCGAACCCCAGGCCGGCAAAAAGGCGCGGCTGTAAAACAGGGGGCAAAGAAATATTTTGAAGCGATGGTGTTATTGGCTTCCACCGGCAGTGGCGGGCGGTGCGCTGCTGCTTTGCAGCGCACCCTTGGGATTAGGGACCGCAGCCCTTCTGCCTGCGGTCCCCGATGAGGTCTATCTGGCACTGTTGAAAAGCTGCGTCGGCTCGTTCCAGTTGCTGGGCGTGGTGCTGCTGCTTGCAGCGGCTTTGAACTATGCGACACGCAACAGCGACGGCAGCAGGACCGTGGTGATGGTGAAACGGTAGGTTCTTGCAGGTTCTTTTGGCTCGCCCGGGGGCCAGCGTACGGGGCACCCCGGAAAAGGATACACAAACGTTTATAGGAGGTAAAAGCAATGAAACACAAGATGAGCAAAAAAGTGCTGTGCCTTTGCATGGTGGCGGTGCTGGCCATCGGCTTGGCGATTCCGACGTTCGCAGGAACGGCACACAGTGCGCTAAACGGGACTGTCAAACATTATCGGGCCGTAAGCTCGAATGGGACCACTGGCTTTTTGAACCTTTATCCTTCAAACGGAGTGGTGAAAAATGGTACTCCGCTTAAGTCGTGGACGTACTCGACTTCCTCTGATCAGTATTTTAAAGTTGACGTTTTATCTAGTGGGCATGCTTTTTTGCGGGTTCAAACTGCACCTACCTCGGGTGCGGGAGGACAATATTCTTTGTTGTTGAACCGTTCTACAAATGGCAATGCCATTGTATGGGATGAAGCAACAGGAGCACGTGATTCCGCGCTTCAAATTGACTACTACAGCTCGGCTTCCACCGTATTATTTAATTTGAGCCATTATGCAGGGCAGCGCTTGCAGTGCCCCGCAAGTGGAAGTGTTCCCAACGGTACCCAGTTCATTTTTACGACTGCTACTGGTGATCAAACGGGATGGGTCTTCTGATTGGTATCGGAAGAAGTGGTGCCCTAATTTAGGGCACCACTTCTTCCATGTATGAAATTACTGGAGGGAAAGCATGAAAAAAGTTTATTTCACATTAAGCTGTGTTTTTCTTTTGAGCGTGTTTGCGGGCTGCTCTAAAATGGGCGATGCAGGCACAAACGCAGGGAAGGGTGACCCGGCCCCCCAGAGGGAACTGCACCTGAAGATGCTTGCGGATAACGTGGGGTATTTGGGGGCCGGAGCAGAAACCGAGCAGGGATATTATTATATTGTTACCAGCGAAGACATGACCCATTCTAATATCCGGTTCATCGACAAGCAGACAAAAGAAGACGTGTTCCTTTGCAGCAACCCAGGTTGCGAGCACAACGCGGATTCCTGTACCAGTTACATCTCCCTTGCAAACAGCTATTCGCCGGAGCTTGTGTGCCTGGAGGATAAGCTAGTATTGTTCTTCCCGGGCATAAATGGGGAAGATGTTCAGATCAAACCGCACATCGATGTGCTGAATTTGGATGGCACGGACCGCAAGACCTGCTGTACATTTGAAGCCAACCAGGAATACAGCGACGGGGTGGCAGGGCAAGGCGGCGAGCTGTACTTGCTGGTAAGCACTTATACGGAAGAGGGCTCGAAAACCGAGCTTGTCAGAATAGATGTTCAAGAGGGGAAAACCCAAGGAATCGCGGAAGTTGAACCGCCGTGTTTTTTGCTGGGCGCCTACGAGAATTTTGTGGTACTTAAATCATTGGGGAATTCGGTTTTTTCCGAAGGGTTTGATCCGGCGGTGATCCCGAACGGGG
>NZ_DBGCTQ010000052.1:0-17064 GCF_048388525.1 Allofournierella sp.
AGCCGCACCCCTCAAACTGTTCCAGCGGCGCAACGCTTTCCCCTCCGGCATCCAGTATGCCCAAAGCTTCCGCGCCCCACGCCCTGTATCTCACAAATCGCATCGCAGCCTCCTTTCACTCGGCATCCCTTTCTGCTCTCGGCCCACTGTTGGCACGCATTCCCCCTTCGCTCCATAATTTGTCATCTTAAATAGTATTTATCAATAAAATGTTGATTATCTGTTGATTCAAGTATATAATCAGTGCAGAGCTAAAAGCAAATACAAATATCTTTATCCTGCTATTAGAAAAATCTTATCCTGTCAGTTTTAGGAGGGTTTTATTGTGACCTTTCGCCAGCTTGAATATCTGGAAGCCATTGCGCTGGAGCGCAGCATTTCGCGGGCGGCCGAAAAGCTGTTCGTGTCGCAGTCGGCGCTGAGCCAGCAGGTTATCGCCATGGAAAACGAATACCAGATCCAGATCTTCGATCGGGCCAAAACGCCGCTGGAGCTCACGGCGGACGGCCAGCTCTACCTGCACACGGCGCAGGAGCTGCTGCGCGTCAAGCGGCAGTTTGAGGCAACGGTGCGCCACCGCCGCCAGCACAGCCTGTGCATCAAAACGGTTCCTTTTTACGCGGCCAACGTGGTGCCCTATCTTTTGTCCAAGCTTCACCGCGAGCTGCCCCAGGTGGAGGTCCAGCTCAAGATGGACTGGGCGCCCAACCTGTTCTGCACCAGCTATCACGAAAAGGTGGATCTGTATGTGCATGCCTTCGACATGGACCCTTACGAGCCCCTCATCCCCCCCAGCGATACCATGGAACAGGAGGTGATCCTGGAGGAAGAGATCGTGCTGGCCCTCTCGGCGCTGCATCCACTGTTGGCGGGCCTGTCCATCGAAACAGACGGCGAGGGCTGGCCCTGCATCGACCTCGCGGATCTGGCGGGCGCGGCCTTTATCCTGCCCTCCACCAGCGTGCGCCTTCTGGACATTGCGCACCTTCTCTGCTCCGGGGTGGCGGGCGAACACACCGTGCGGGTGAGCGACAAGGGGTTCGACGCGCTGCTGGGGCAGCTGCAATACAGCAACAGCGTGGCCTTTCTGCCCAGCACGGTCATCCGCTTTTGCCCCACGGCCATCGGGGTGCGCTTTTTCCGCATCCGGGGCAAAGCGATGCGCCGGCCGGTGGTGGCGGCCTACCCCAAGGGCATCGAGCTGAACACCCCCGCCCGGCAGTTCATCCGCATCGCCCGCGAAGCCATGGCCGCCCCCCTCGAGCCGCCGCGCATCGGCTGAGGCGCCGCCGGCCGCCCCCCAAAAGGGGCCCCGCGGCTCGGGTCGTTTTTCGGCCCTGCGAGGCCCTCTTTACCGGTTCTCTCTTGACTTTTCCGGCATTCTTTTTTATGATGGGATACAGTAGGGTGCAGGCGTACTTGCACGAACCGAACAAAACAGCTGAAACAGATCGATTGCCGGCGGTGTGTCTGCGTACGGGCCCGCCAAAAAGGTGATCGGCGTTCTTCTGTTTTGTTCGTTTTTTATTTCAGGGAGGGGAGAAATGGGGAGCAACGCCTGCCCGGAGCGCCGGGCGCAAAATTCCAGCGCCGCGGGGCGGCGCCGCAAACGGCAAGCGCTTGTGAATGCCAAAGCGCTCCATTTCATGTTTCGTAACATATAACAACACAGAGGTGAAAGCATGCTGCATTTTGAACCGATCGGTACTGAAAACCGAAAGGAGGCCGAGCGATTACAGGTTTTTCCGGCACAGGCCGGATTTATAGAAAGTGTGCAGGAATGCCTGCTGGAAGCGGACGGTGCGAGCCAGTGGAGGCCGGTGGGCATTTTCGACGGCGAGGCCCTGGTAGGCTTTGCAATGTATGGATATTTCGCATCGCCTTCCCCGGGCCGTTTGTGGCTGGACCGGCTTTTGATCGACAAAGCCCACCAGGGCAAGGGGTACGGAAAAGCGGCCGTCCTCGCCCTGCTTGAAAAGCTTCATCGGGAATATGACAGCCCCCAGGTATATTTGAGCGTGTACGAAAATAATACGGCGGCGGTCGCCCTCTACCGGCAGGTCGGTTTTCGCTTTACCGGCGAATACGACACCAAGGGCGAAAAAATGATGGTGTACCGTTTTTGAACAAAAAGGAAGGCCCGCTGCAAATGCAGCGGGCCTTCCTTTTTGTTGTATCGGTCTCAGTACCGCCGGTCCTTCACGGCGCGCTCGATGTCGCGCTGGGCGGCGCGGCGCGCGGCGGTCTCGCGCTTGTCGTACAGCTTTTTGCCCTTGCACAGCCCCAGATCCAGCTTGACCCGGCCGTGCTTGAAATACAGCGACAGCGGCACCAGGGTGTACCCCTGCAGCTTGACCTCCTGCCCCAGGCGGCGGATCTCGTTTTTGTGGGCCAGCAGCCGCCGGGACCGCAGCGGGTCCCGGTTAAAAATGTTCCCCTTTTCATAGGGGCTGATGTGCATACCGTGCACGTAGAGCTGGCCGTTTTCCACCTCCACCCAGGAATCCTTCAGGTTCACCTGGCCCATGCGCAGGCTTTTCACCTCGGTGCCCACCAGCTCGATGCCGGTTTCCAGCCGCTCCACCACAAAATATTCGTGGCGGGCCTGCCGGTTCTCGGCGATCCTCTTTACTTTTACCTGCTCGGGCATCTGCGCCACCTCCTTTTGCGGGCTCGGAACAACAGTATACGCGCCGCACCCGGCGCTTGTCAAGGGGAAAGCGGTTTTTAAAGCTCTCCCCGGCCCGACAGCGCCTTGTACAGGGTGGTCTCGTCAGCGTATTCCAGGCTGGAGCCCACCGGCAGGCCGTAGGCCAGCCGGGTGGTGCGGATGCCCAGGGGCTTAATCAGCTTTGCCAGATACATGGCGGTGGCCTCGCCCTCCACGGTGGGGTTGGTGGCCATGATGACCTCCTTCACCTTCCCGTCGGAAAGCCGCGCCAGCAGCTCCTTGACACACAGCTGGTCGGCCCCGATGCCGTCCATGGGGCTGATCAGCCCGTGCAGCACATGGTACAGGCCGTTGTACTCCCGGGTGCGCTCAAAGGCGGTGATGTCCCGCGGGCTCTCCACCACGCAGATCACACTGGCGTCCCGCTTGGCCGAAGAGCAGATTTTACACACCTCGGCCTCGGTATAATCCTGGCAGACGTGGCAGCGGTGCAGCTTCGCGTGGGCGTTTTCAATGGCGTGCGCCAGCTCCAGCGCCTCGTCGGCCGGCATGCTGAGCACCTGGTAGGCCATGCGCGTGGCGCCCTTGCGGCCCACGCCCGGGAACTTGGAGAACTGTTCCACCAGCTTTTCCAGCGGGGCGGCGTTGTAACCCATCCTCTTTTGCCCCTTTCTTACAGCCCTGGGAAGTTGGCCCCGCCGGTAATGGCCTGCATGGCCGCGTCAGACGCGGCGTCCACCACGCGCACCGCCTCGTTCACCGCGGCGGCCACCATGTCCTCCAGCATCTCCACATCCTCGGGGTCCACCAGCTCGGGCTTGATCTTCACCGCCGTCACCTCGTGCTTGCCGGTCATGGTAATCTCCACCATCCCGTCAGACACGCTGGCCCTGTATTCGGTGGCCTCCAGCTCCTCCTGCTTTTCCTTCATATCATCCTGCATCTTCTGTGCCTGGCGCATCAGTGCGTTCACGTCGGGCTTGCCATAGCCCTGCGGCAGTCTTGCTTTCATGGAAAATCGCTCCTTTTGTTATTCTTTGTCGTTATACACCACGTCGACCCCATGGGCCGCGAGTTCCTTCAGGGTGTCCTCCACCGTGCTTCGGGCCTCCCCGCCCTCCGCGGGCGGCACATACGGCCCAATGCCGCAGCGCACACCCGCCACCTGCTCTATGATCTGCTTGATCAGCGCCTGGGAATCCTTGTTCACCCGGATAAAATCCCGGAAGGTATCCCCCCCGTCAATCAGCACCCGCCTGCCGTCAAAATAAGCCGTGGATTTTTTCAGGTAGGCGGTCAGCATTTTGTCCTGCCGCTCCAGCGCGGCCAGCACCTGGGGCCAGGGCTCAAACTTCTGTGCCTGGCCCGCCGGGGCTGCCTGCGCTTTTGCGGGCGCGGGCCGGGCGGGAGGCAAAGGGGCCTTGGGCGGCGGCACCTCGCGCAGCTGCACAGGCTCCGCCTCCCAGGGCGGGGCGTCCTGCCCCTCGCCCGGCTGGATGGGCGCGCTTGCAGGCGGCGCAGCGGCTCCCGCCGGCGGCGGTGCCGCGCTGGTCGGCTCTTGTGCCGCCGCTTCCCAGGGCGGGCGGTCCGCCGCCTCTGCGCGCTGGGGGGGCGCCGCCGGGCCTGCCGCCGCGGGAACCCATGCGCCGGCCGCCGCCGGGCGGGCGGCAAAGGGCGCGGGAGCCTGGGCCGCTGAGGGTGCGGGGGCGGCGGGGGCCGGCGCCGCGCTCTGTGGCGTTTCGGTCAGGGCGAACAGGGCCAGCTCCAGCTCGATGCGCTGGTCGGTGCCCCGGCTCATCTTTTCCAGCGCGCTGCCCAACAGGCGGATCGCGCGCACGCTCTCGCTCTGGGGGGTCTGGCCGGCCTTTTCCAGGTAGAGCGCTTCTTCTTCGGGCGGAACGCCCGCCAGCAGCCCCTTGCCGCCGGGCAGTGCGGCAAGCATCAGGTTGCGGTAATGGCTGATCAGCTCCTCGCACAGGCGTTTCATATCCACCGAGCGCTGGCGCAGCCCCGCCACCTGCGAAAGCGCGTCCGCCGCGTCCCTTGCGGCCAGCGCGTCGCTGATGGTGAACAGGTAGCTTTTGTCGGTCACGCCCGCCATGAGGCGCACCAGCTCCTCGTCGATCTCACGGCTCACCCCCGCGCAGGTGTCCAGAATCGACAGCGCGTCCCGCAGCGCGCCGTCCGCCAGCCGGGCAATCAGCCCGGCCGCGCCCGGGGTCAGGGCAAAGCCCTCTTCCCCGGCAATATAGGCAATGCGGGCCGCAATGTCCTGTGGCTGAATGCGCCCAAAATCGTACCGCTGGCAGCGGGACAGAATGGTGGCCGGCACCTTGTGGATCTCGGTCGTGGCAAGAATGAACACCACGTGGCTGGGCGGCTCCTCCATGATTTTCAGCAGGGCGTTGAAGGCCGCCATGCTGAGCATGTGCACCTCGTCGATGATATATACCTTATAAGCGCACACGCTGGGGGTATAGGCCGTTTCGTCCCGCAGGTCCCGGATGTTGTCCACCCCGTTGTTGGAGGCCGCGTCGATCTCCACCACGTCCATGATCGAGCCGTCGTCAATGCCCGCGCACACGGCGCATTTGCCGCAGGGGTCGCCGTTCTGGCTCTCCGGGCAGTTGATGGCCTTGGCAAAAATTTTGGCGCAGGAGGTCTTGCCGGTACCCCTGGTTCCCGTGAACAGGTACGCGTGGCCCACCCGCCCCGCGGCCACCTGGTTTTGCAGGGCCGCCACAATGGCCTGCTGGCCCACCACATCCTCAAAGCGGCGGGGCCGCCACTTGCGGTACAACGCCCGATACATCTCCGCATTGCCCCCTTTCCCCGGTTTCCACTACAAAAAACGGACAGGCCCGCGGGGGGCTTTTCCCCCGCCTTTGCGCTGCTTGGCATACGGATGCAGGCTACCTGCGGCGCACGGGGCAGACCACTTAATGCTGCTCGGTTCCCCGCCTGACATGGTTCATGGGGCCCCGTCGCACAGGGCCCACATCCGTATGCCGAACAGCGCACCGTTTTGGCTCTGTCCGAACAAGAACTATTATATAATAAAGTTTGCGCAAATGCAACCCAAAACATGCGGGCCAGGCGGTGCCCGCCGCATTGAAATGCCGCCCGCGGCATGGTACAATAAAGGGCAGCCGCAGCGCGGCAAGCGCTGCCTTGGGGCAGGGCGGGGGTCATCCGGCCCGCCGGGCCCCCGGAAAGGAACCTTTATGCAAAACACGACCTTTGCCCTGCGGGGCAACATCTTTTACACCCCGGCTCCCGGCAGCCTGGCCGTCCACCCCGAAAGCTGGCTGGTGTGCGAGGAGGGGCGGGTGGCCGGCGTCTTTTCCTCGCTGCCCGGCCGGTACGCCGGCGTCGAGGTGCAGGATCACAGCGGCAAGCTCATCCTGCCGGGCCTTGTGGACCTGCACGCCCACGCCAGCCAATACGCCTACCGGGGCCTCGGCATGGATCTGGAGCTGCTGCAGTGGCTGGAACAGAACGCCTTCCCCGAGGAGGCAAACTTCGCCCGGGCCGGGTATGCGCGGCAGGCTTACGCCCTGTTCACCCGGCAGCTCACCGCCAGCGCCACCACCCGGGCCTGCATCTTCGCCACCCTGCACCGCCCCGCCACCCTGCTGCTCATGGAGCAGCTCGAGGCCGCGGGCCTTTGCTGCTTTGTGGGCAAGGTGAACATGGACCGCAACAGTCCCGACATCCTGCGGGAAGAAAGCGCCGCTTCCGCCCTGGCCGAGACCCGCCGCTGGCTGGAGGAAAGCCGCCGCTTTGCGCGCAGCCGCCCCATCCTCACCCCCCGCTTCATCCCCAGCTGCTCAGACGGGCTGATGGCGGGCCTCGGCGAATTGCAGCGTGAATACGGTGTTCCGGCGCAGTCCCATCTGTCCGAAAACCTGTCCGAGATTGCCTGGGTCAAAGAGCTGTGCCCCGGCACCGATTTTTACGGCCAGGCCTACAGCCGGTTCGGGCTGTTCGGCGGGGCCTGCCCCACCGTGATGGCCCACTGCGTGTGGAGCGGCGAGGCCGAGCGGGCGCTCATGAAGCAAAACGGCGTCTTCATCGCCCACTGCCCCCAGTCCAACATGAACGTGTCCAGCGGCATCGCGCCGGTAAAAAGCTATCTTCTGGAGGGGCAGAAAGTGGGCCTGGGCAGCGACGTGGCGGGCGGGGCGCACCTGTCGATCTTCCGCGCCATGACCGACGCCATCCAGTGCTCCAAGCTGCGCTGGCGGCTGGTGGACCAGGGCGTTCCCGCCCTCACCCTGCCCGAGGCGCTGTATATGGCCACCAAGGGCGGCGGCGAATTCTTCGGCAAGGTGGGCAGCTTTGAGCCGGGCTACGAATTCGACGCCGTCGTGATGGACGACGCAGCCCTGCCCACCACCCGCGCCTGCAGCCTGCCCGAGCGGCTGGAACGCATCGTCTATCTCTCGGACGGCGCGCCCTGCGCCAAATACGTGCAGGGGCGGCGGCTGTTCTGATCCGTGCGGCCCGCCGGGTTTTCCTGCGGCGGCAAAAAAGCTCCGGGCGCAGAAGTTCTGCGCCCGGAGCTTTTTATTCGCTGCGTTCGGGGGGCCGCTCACTCCACGATCTCGCCCTCGCTTGCGCCAAGGCACGCGTTCGACTCGTCGGTGTCGATGTGCATGGCGGTGGCAAAGTTGCGGTGCACCCGGATCACCACGTCGTCAAAAATCAGCTTGCGGCCTTCCCTGCCGCAGGCCACCTTCACGATCTGTTTATCCTTCACGCCCAGCTTTTCCGCATCCTCGGGGGTCACGTGGATGTGGCGCTTTGCCACAATCACGCCCTCGGCCAGCTCCACCTCGCCGCAGGGGCCCACCAGCTTGCAGGCGCCGGACCCGGCAATATCGCCGGATTCGCGCACCGGGGCGGCAATGCCGATGGAGCGCGCGTCGGTGGCCGAAAGCTCCACCTGGTTCGCGCTGCGGCAGGGCCCCAGGATCGAGACGTTGGGCATCTCTTTTTTCGGGCCCACCACGGTGACCCGCTCGTTCGAGGCATACTGGCCGGGCTGGCTCAGTTCCTTTTTCACGGTGAGCTGGTAGCCCTTGCCGAACAGGGTCTCCAGCGCATCCTGGGTGACGTGCACGTGACGTGCAGAGGTTTCCACCAAAAATTTCATCTGTATCTTCCTCCCATTAAAAGAGCCGGGGCGGCGCGCTCACGCGGAGCGCCCGGTTTCCAGCCGCTCTTTTCTATTACCATTGTACCAACCGCAGGCAAAAACTTCAAGACAAAAAGGCCTGATTTATGCTATAATACTGTACAAAATAACTTATATCAAAAAAGGAGGCGCCGCAGATGGATTTTGAAGCGCTCAAACAGGAATGCCTTGTCTGCCGCCGGTGCGGCCTGTGCGAGACCCGCACCAACGTGGTGTTCGGCATGGGCAGCCCCACCGCGGAGGTGATGTTTATCGGCGAGGGGCCGGGCCGCAACGAAGACGAACAGGGCCTGCCCTTCGTGGGCCGCAGCGGCAAGCTGCTGGATCAGTATCTGGAGGCCATCGACCTCTCCCGCAACAGGAACGTGTTCATCGGCAATATCGTAAAATGCCGCCCGCCCGAGAACCGCGACCCCCTGCCCGAAGAATGGGACGCCTGCCTGCCCTGGCTGCGCGAGCAGTTCAAGCTGATCCGCCCCAAGATCGTGGTGTGCCTGGGGCGCATCGCCGCCCAGCGGCTCATCCGGCCGGACTTTTCGGTGACCAAGGAGCACGGCCAGTTTGAAGAAAAGAACGGCGTGCTGTTCACCGCCACCCTGCACCCCGCCGCGCTGCTGCGCAACCCCACCCAAAAGCCGGTGGCCTTTGCGGACTATGTGGCCCTGCGGGAAAAGATCCACGAGGTGTGCGATCACACCTACTGAATTTTCATCGGCTGCAAAAGGCCGTGCGCTCTTTTTGCGCACGGCCTTTTGCATGTCAGCCGCTCATCCCTTCACCCGCGAACCACTCCACCGGGCGCGGCGCGGCAAAGTTTTCCTCAAGCCAGGCGCGCACCGCCGAGGGGTCGAACCTCCAGGCGCCCACCGGGCACGCCCTGCGGCAGGCCATACAGTTCACACATCGGGCGCCGTCCACCCGGTAATCCCGGTCCATCGCGCCCGCCGGGCAGGCCCGCGCGCACAGGCCGCAGTCCAGGCATTTTTCCGTATCCCGCACCCGGGGCACCGGCTTCAGGGGCTTGCGCTCGGGCTCTGCCTCTCCCGGCAGCGCGGCGGGGCAAAGCGCCGGCTGTGCCAGCGCCCGTTTTACCGCCCCGGCAAACGCCTCGAAGGCCCGCCGGTCCCCGCCGCCGTCCGGCCGGCCCGCGCCCAGGGCGGGCGCGAACACATGGGGGGTAACGCAGGCCAGGCCCCCCACGCACACAAAGCCCTGCCGCGCCATCTGGGCGGCGGCCACCGCCAGCGCGTTTTCATAGGCCCGGTTGCCATAGGCGGCCAGCAGCACGCAGGGGCCGCCCTGGCCCCGCAGCTGGCCGAACAGTCCCTCCACCCGGGGCGGCACGCCGCCGTACACCGGAAATGCCAGAACCAGCAGCTCATCCTTTGCCACCGGTATCACAGCGGGCAGCGCGCCGGGCGGGCAGGTCATGTTCACCCGCTCCACCGGCAGGCTCTCAAACTGACTGCATAAGAGCTCGGCCGCCCGCAGTGTGCCGCCGCAGGGGCTGAAATATGCCAGTTGAAGCTTTGCCAGTTTCATTCCGCGCCCTCCCCGCTCCCGTTCTCCACCCCGATGGGCCGCCCCAGCCCCAACGCCTGCCGCCAGGCGGGCGGCTGGCCGTCGTCGCCCCAGTATTCGTCCATCCGGGCGATCTTGCCGGCCTCAAAGCGGTAAAAGCTCACGGCGTGCAGCGCCACGCTCCCGTCGGCCGCCCAGACCCGCGCCACCGACACCGCGCCGCCCTCCACGGCCTCCGCCCGCTCCAGCCGCCCCCGCCATTCGCCGGGGTACTCGCAGTTGGCGCGCAGATATTCCTCCAGCGTGAACCGCTCATCCGTATTGTGCCAGCAAACCACCGCCCCAGGGGCAAAATAAGTCCGCATCGCCGGGGCGTCCTGCCGGGCAATGGCGTCCCACAGGCCTGTCAGCATCGCATGGATCTCCATCTTGTGTCATCTCTCTTTCTGTCCCGCATCTTCACAGCAGCCAACACGGCCCGGGCCGCCCGGCGGCTGCGTCTTTCTGAAACGCACCGCGCGCCTTTTTCACAGGCCGCTCATGGCTTTCAGCGCAGCGGCGATGTCCTTTTCCAGCAGCGGCGCCATGCTCTCCGGGCACCGGGCCGTGTTGGCGTTCAGCAGCGCCTGCCGGATGCGCGGCGCAAGATAGGGCTTTGCAGCGGCGATGGCGGGCAGCGCCTGCACACACTGCCGCGCCGTGATGGGCTTTTCGTCTTCAATGTGGGCCAGATATGCCTCCATCGCCCCGTCCAGCTTGTTTTCGCTGTCCCAGCGGGCGTTGGCCGCCGCCAGCACCAGCCCCCGGTTGCGCACGTAGGAATTCGCGTCCCCCAGCATACCCAGGAACAAGTCCATATAGGGGTACACGGCGGCCGAGCGCAGGCTCTCCTCCTGCAGCGCCCTTATGGCTTTACAGGCTGTTTTATTCTCACCGCAGCACAGGGCTTCCATCATATTTCCAATCGTTTCCATCTGTTTTCCTCCGCGCGCCGCATCCGGGCGCCTGTGTTCATTATAATCCAAACCCCAAGGCGGCGCAATGGCTTCGGCCCCCCGAAAACGGGAGGCCGAAGCACCCCGCGAAGAGGCCGCCGGCCCGGGGCCCGCCGTTTTAATCTATATCCCTTATCACGCTTTGCTGCGGGGCGATAAATGTTTCCAGCATGACCCCTGCCCCCATCCGAAAGCCCTCAATAAACTTTTCAGCCTCTGCAAAGCCGTTCATCCTCCGCTGTGCGTCGCTCATCTGTGCCAGCCATTCCCGCGCCTGCGCCGCATCCGGCAGCGCGTTCAAAAGCGCGTCCAGCTTTTCTTCGTTTTCCGAAGCCAGCTTCGCGTACCGGGCAAAATTCGATTCGCGGTCAAAGCAGATATCACAGGGGGTAAGGTTGCCGTAGTACAGGTCCTCCAAAAGCGTCATGCCAGCACCCCCATCCATCTCAAAAGCGCCGTGCAGTCCCGAAAGGCGCTGCGGTAAACATGCGCCTCCTCCCGGCGGTTCACCTCCCGGATGTACGCAAAACACTCGGCGGCAAACATTTGTTCGTCCGCACTGAACATGTTCTCGCAGTCCCGGTCCATCTGTTCCAGCTTTTCTTGCAGCAGCGCGTGCTGCGGGGTCAGCTTAAACTCTTTCACCGCATTTTCAAGCATCCGGTCAAACAACAGGTCGGTTTCTTGTTTTTGCATCTTGGCTCTTTCCTTTCAAGCTTCGCACTCTCCTTGAAAGAAATCGCGGCGCATGGTATAATATTTACGCTGTGATCGTCTTTCGGGAGGGTTGCGGTGTGGGAAGCGGTGTGTTGCTGTCGAGGCTGGCACCGCTTCCTTTTCATTTTTTGAGGTTTGCATAAACGGATTCGATTCCTTTGCGAACAATGTCGGACTTGGATGTGTTCAGCGCTTCGGCCGATTCTTCCAGCTTTTTCACCGTTTCATCATCCAGTCGTACACGAAACATTGTCGTTTTGGGATTTTCCGTTGGCCGCCCCATCTTTTTTTGTCCGCTGATAGTTTCACCTCCTTTTTGTAGCGACAATATAATTGTATACCGTGTCGCTACAAAAGTCAACCACGCTTTAAATTTTTCTTTTCGTTTTCTGCGCGGCCTCAGGCAATCAAAACTCCCCGGCAGCTGCTGTGTTTTGCAGCTTGCCGGGGAGTTTTCAATGATCCTGAAAGGGCCCGCCCCGCCGAACGCTAAGTTCGGCGGGGCGGCTTTGTTCGTCCTTATTTATTCTGCTTTGGTCTGGCACTCGCTGCACTCCGCATCGTGAAGCGAGAGAATGCCGCCGCAATGCGGGCAGGTATACTTTTTAAGCTGCTGCTTCATAAAAGCGGCAAGGCCCTGCTCTTTTACAAAAAGGCTGTTTTGCACAAGGCTTGCACCGTAACGCCGGCGGTAGCTCCTTTCCAGGTTCCCCACCAGCCTGCAGGGAAAAGCCTCACACTCAAAGCAATAGGCCAAGCCCTTTTCGCGTACACAGTTTTTTATCCTGCACTCACGGCAATGCTGCGGCTTTCCGTCGTCACCCGGCAGACAACCGGCACAGGGCTTTTTTGCACAGCAATGCTTATAGCATACCATACAGTTCATTCCGCAGGGGGCAAAAAAGGCGGCATCGATCACCGGAGGCATCTTCATAGCTTCACCCTATGCTTTGCGGCATCGGCCCTTAGGCCCGTGCTCACCGCTCCATCGCAGGCACCCGGCCAATCGGCCTGTGCCGTCATTCCCACTCGCTCTTAACAAGCGTTTCTTAAACAGTTTTGTTAGGACGATTTATCACAGGTTATTTTAGTTCTTTCCATTACCCATAAATGATGGGCTATCCAATTTTCTGTTGCCATTGTGTTGTCGCAGAGATTAAGGAAGAGGATCCACTTTTTCCTCTTGCTTCACTGTATGGTTTTTGTAAGTACTCCAAGTGGGTTCGTAATCAGCATCAGCTTGGTTGCCCCACATTGCCCAGCCCGCCCGATCTCCGCGTGCAAACAATTCTATATATGGGCCAGGAGAACAGCTTTCAATAATTGGTATAATTTCATCTGGTTTACGCGAATGCTCCCTTTTTTGCGTGCGTATTAGATTTACCTGTGAACGTGCAGGCGCTAAAGTCCTGTTATTGCTCCCACGGATACCAAAAAGCAAAATTTCGGTTACGTTTCTGAAGTAGAATCCTACTCCACGGCCGTCCGGCTCTCCGTCTTTGCGTACCTTTTCCCATACAATGTTACCTTTATATTCAAAGCCCCACGCCTTCATAACTTCTAGCCCTTCTGGTAAGAGTGCATTTGGAACCCAAAGATACAGATGGCTCCGCTCTGCTGCTATTTGAGAAACAGGTAGAGCCTTAATTTCCTCAAGTGACATTGTTTCGTAGCGGTTTAGCTTTTTGTTTTCAGGTGCTACTTTACCTGTGCGATTTTGAAAGCGCCATGGCGGATCCGCATAAATGGTCGCATATTGCTGATCACTGCAAAAATTCAGCAAATTATCAATCGTTAATTGGATTGTGCTCATCAATATAGCCCTCCTGCCAGTCGGCAATACATTTCTTTTTTATTCCGACCGCCAAAATAGGACAGCCACCATTACGTCTTGAATCAAGGCGATACCGCAATTTCCCCATCCATGTTGTGCTTGCTCCATATTTACGCATGATGGGTTTCCATTTAGCATCACGTTTATCATAATCGTAAACAGTACGAAACACATCGTTTAATTCTTCTGATCTTGTAATAATAATGCCTACACTAACAATATCACAATCATAATATGTACGCATTGCTAACAGATCACGATCAAATGTTTGATCTTTGCTATTCCACTCTAAATCAAATGCCACTCGATCGTTCAAAAAATCAATGTTATGACCGTCAATATATCCTTTGGTAACACGTTCTTCAAAAGGTTCTGTTGAGAAACGCCCTCGCTGTTCGGCTTGACGCGGGAAAAATTTTATATGGAGATCCCCCGAAATACGGATTTCGCGCCATCCATAAGGATATAACACATCATCAAATTTTTTAGGGATATTTGTTTCATTCCCGCCAGATTCACGAAGATCATCCGTCGTAATTTCCAAGCGCTGCAAACATTCAGCAATTTCTGCCCATCGTTCAGGAAAGGCTTGAGTGATGATCTCTAAAGCATGATTATAGTTGTAAAACTCAAACTTCTCCAATAAATCATTTGAAATATACTCTTCTATGTTCATGTGGTTACCCTCAGATCTTTTAGTTTAAGGTTCATTATACCATGGAAATTTTGATTTTTCATGGCTTTTGAGTAATTAAGTCTAAGAACTTCTGCAATTCAGAAACAGATAGCCCCGAATTCAGCGAAAAGTTCTCAAGGGATATGACTTTCCTGCGATACAAATCAAAAAATTTCCAAAACACATTTGGTATTTTTACAGATTCAGCACTATTCATAAATGCATTCTCCATTTCATAATATAGGGTGTAGGGGCCGAAGCCCCTACATTCCCGTTATTGTTACGCTAGCAATCCAAGGTTGTTAAGTAGCCATATACAATCTTTTAGCCCCTGTTGATAGATTAGCTCTGTTTCATGGTCTTGAGCTAACCCCAGTTCAAATAAAACTTCATCTATCATATCTTTCTGATCGCTTGTAAGATTAGTAGTTAGCATTTCATCTATGTGCTCCTGCCGTTTCCTCCTGTACTCATATTCCTTTGTAGCTTGAAGATTTTTTAGTGCGCAAGATAGAAGATTTCCTAAAAACTCGTTCCATTCTTCATCTTTACTCATAGTTTTATGTCCCTTTCAAAAAGCGTACAACCCTTGAAAGAACTTGCAGCGCATGGTATAATATTTACGCTGCACCTGTCTTTTAGGCAGTTGCCGTACTGGAAGTGGCGGTTCTTCTTTGCCGGAGGTCGCCGCTTCCTTTCATTTTTTTTCGAGGTCGTCATAAGCCTTGTGAATTCCCTGTCTTATAACTTCTGCGCGTGAAACATTCATTTTTTCGCTACATTTTTTTAATTTCTCAAATGTTTCATTGTCGGCTTGAAATTTGACAGATACATTCTTCGGGTTATCAGTGGGACGCCCCATCTTTTTTTCACCCAAAGGTTCCTCACCTCACTTTATTGGGTCATTAAGTATTATAACTTAGTGACCCAATAAAGTCAATGCAAAGAGCCTATTTTATTTGCTATTTTCCGTTTTCCCCGTTTCTCTATTTTTTCTTTCCGAATAGGTGAGAAAGTTCATGCTGTTCCTTTATAGTCTGATAAAGAACTAAAAAGACTCTCTGATTTTGAAAATCAGAGAGTCTTTACGGAATAATAAAAAGTGTTGCCACAACGGGAGTTTGGTACGAAAAAAAGCCCGGTATTACTGGCTTTTTTCGGCCTCTGGTATTATTCCCACTCAATGGTCCCCGTGGGCTTCGGTGTCAGATCATAGCACACCCGGTTGATCCCCTTCACCTCGGTCACGATGCGCCGGGTAATGGCGTGCAGCACCGGCCAGGGAATGTCCTCGATGGTGGCGGTCATCGCGTCCACGGTGTTCACCGCGCGGATGATGGCGGGCCACTCGTCGCAGCGGGCGTTGTCGCGCACGCCCACGCTTTTCAAATCCGGCACAATGGTGAAATACTGCCACACGGTCTTGTCAAGGCCGGCCCTTGCAAATTCCTCCCGCAGAATGGCGTCGCTCTCGCGCAGGGCCTCCAGCCGGTCGCGGGTGATGGCGCCCAGGCACCGCACCCCCAGCCCCGGGCCGGGGAACGGCTGGCGGTAGACCATGTCGGCCGGCAGCCCCAGCTCCAGGCCCGCCGCGCGCACCTCGTCCTTAAACAGCTGGCGCACCGGCTCCACTAGCTCGAACGCAAGGTCATCCGGCAGGCCGCCCACATTGTGGTGGCTCTTGACCACCTTGTTGGTCTTGGTCCCGCTTTCCACAATGTCCGGGTAAATGGTGCCCTGCGCCAAAAACTCGATGCCCGAAAGCTTTCTGGCCTCTTCCTCAAACACACGGATGAACTCGGCGCCGATGATCTTTCGCTTTTGCTCCGGGTCGGCCACACCGGCCAGCTTGTCCAAAAAACGGTCGGTGGCATCCACATACACCAGGTTTGCCCCCAGGTTGTGGCGGAACACCTGCACCACCTGCTCGGGCTCCCCCTTGCGCAGCAGGCCGTGGTTCACGTGCACGCAGGTGAGCTGGTCGCCAACGGCGCGCAGCAGCAGCGCCGCCACCACGCTGCTGTCCACCCCGCCCGAAAGCGCCAGCAGCACTTTTTTATCCCCTACCTGCCGGCGCACCAGCTCGATCTGGTCGGCAATAAAATTCTTCATGTTCCAGTTGGCCTGGGCATTGCAGGCGTCAAACACAAAAGCCCGCAGCATCTCGGCGCGCGCGGCGTCATCGGCAGGCCAGGCGGGCGCGCCGTCATAGTCCGCGGAAAGCACGGGCAGGCCGCTGCGCAGCACCGCCTCGCTGGGCGCCAGGGGCACGCCGTCCACCACGTTGTTGGGGCCGCCGTTGAAAATGAACCCCTTTACACCGGGCAGCGCCGCCAGCTGCTGTTCGGTCAGGTCGTTAGGGTGGATCTCGCTGTACACGCCCAGCGCGCGCACCTCACGGGCGATCTGGGCGCTCTGCTCGCCGCCCAGGTCAAGGATCACGATCATATCCTGCTTCATTGAGTGATATCTCCCATCCTTTTGATTTCATGGCCGCGCCCCGCGGCGTTTTTGGTCAACGCGTCTGTGCCGCCGAAAACGCGGATGCGGGCGGCATAGCGGCGCAACTGCGGCCGGCAGCCCCGCAAAGGGCAGTCCGCGGGCCCTCCGGCAAACGGTTGGCCAGTCCTCGGTTATTATAGCACAGGCAATATTTCCCGCGCAACCTAAAATGCGCCCAGGCACACAAAAAGCTCCCCGCCCAAAGAGGCGGGGAGCTTTAAACTGACTTACAAGCTCAAACGATCACTCGTAGATCTTGGAAACCACGCCGGAACCCACGGTGCGGCCGCCCTCGCGGATGGCGAAACGCAGGCCCTCGTCCATGGCGATGGGGGTGATCAGCTCCACTTCGATGGTCACGTTGTCGCCGGGCATGCACATCTCGGTGCCCTCGGGCAGGGTGATGACGCCGGTCACGTCGGTGGTGCGGAAGTAGAACTGGGGGCGATAGTTGTTGAAGAACGGGGTGTGGCGGCCGCCCTCATCCTTTTTCAGGATGTACACCTGGCCCTGGAACTTGGTGTGGGGGTGAATGGTGCCGGGCTTCGCCAGCACCTGGCCGCGCTCGATGTCGGTGCGCTGCACGCCGCGCAGCAGAGCGCCCACGTTGTCGCCGGCTTCGGCGTAGTCCAGCAGCTTGCGGAACATCTCCAGGCCGGTAACAGTGGTCTTGGTCTTCTCTTCCTTCAGGCCAACGATCTCAACTTCCTCGCCGGTCTTGATCTGGCCGCGCTCCACACGGCCGGTGGCAACGGTGCCGCGGCCGGTGATGGTGAACACGTCCTCAACAGGCATCAGGAACGGCTGGTCAGCCATGCGGTCGGGGGTGGGGATGTAGCTGTCCACCGCTTCCATCAGATCCAGGATGCACTTGTACTCGGGGGCGTTCACGTCGGTGGAGCTGGACTCCAGCACCTTCAGCGCGCTGCCCTTGATGATGGGGGTGTC
>NZ_DBGCTQ010000053.1:0-158463 GCF_048388525.1 Allofournierella sp.
GACAGCCTGCTGTATTGCGTGCCCCGGCGGCTGGACCTTGCGGCAGGCGCACAAAAAGCGGCGCTCTTTTTCCGCACCCGTGCCGAGCGGGGCCGCACCAGGCTGCTGGTAAAGCTGGACGGCCGGGAGGTGCTGCGCAAAACCTACCGGGCCCTGCGCCCGCCCGAGATGGAGCGGGTGGAGCTGGAGGTGGGCGCGCTGGGCGCCGCAGAGGGCAGTGTGCTGGAGATCATGCTGGAGGAGGTGGGCTGACATGCCCGGCGAAGCAGTTGAGAAAGAAATGACCTGCATCGTGTGCCCCAACGGCTGCCGCCTTGCGGTGCGGCGGGCGGGGGAGGAGATCACGGTAAAGGGCAATTTGTGCCCCAAGGGGGTCCAGTTTGCAAGGGACGAGCTGACCCACCCGGTGCGCAGCCTGACCACCACCGTGCGCATTTTGGGGGCGGCGCTGCCGGTGCTGCCGGTGCGCACCGACGGGGAAATCCCCAAGGAAGCGCTGAAGGCGGCCATGGCCGAGCTGGGGCGCGTGAGGGTACAGGCCCCCGTCGCCTGCGGCGACGAGGTGTTGAAGGACCTTGCGGGCACCGGCGTGCGGGTGGTGGCCACCTGCACCCTGGAGCGGGAAGGAGGGAACCCATGAACGAACAGAGCGGGGGGGCGCTGGTGCTCACCTTTGACCTGGGCACCCAGAGCGCCCGCGCCATGCTGGTGGACCCGGCGGGCAACATTCTGTACAAGGCGCAGCGGCGGTACGAAACGCCGTATGTTTCGCCCCAGCCGGACTGGGCCGAGCAGGACCCGGACTTTTACTGGCGGGAGCTGTGTGCAGTGAGCCGGGAGCTGAAGGAAAAGGCCGGCCCGGACTGGGCGCGGGCCATTGCCGTGACCCTGACCTGCATCCGCGATACCTGCGTGTGCGTGGATATAGACGGCAAGCCGCTGCGCCCCGCCATCCTGTGGCTGGATAAGCGGGAGGCCCACGGCCTGCCCCGCATCCCCGCCGCCGGCAAAGCGGCCTTTGCGGCCATTGGCATGTACGAATCGGTGAAATTGCAGCGGCGCATGTCCGCCTGCAACTGGATCAAGGTGAACCAGCCGGAGATCTGGAAAAAGACGCACAAATTTTTAATGCTGTCGGCTTATTTGAACTACCGCCTCACCGGCCATTATGTGGACAGCTGCGCCAACCTGATCGGCCACATCCCCTTTGACAGCAAGGAGCGCCGCTGGATGCGCATGAGCGATCTCCGCCGCTGCATTTTTGAGGTGGAGCCGGAAAAGCTGTACAGCGTTGTGGAGCCGGGCGAACGGATCGGCTTTGTGCACCGGTGGGCGGGGGAGCAGACCGGCATCCCCGAGGGCATGGAGCTGATTGCCACCGGTTCGGACAAGGGGTGCGAAACGCTGGGCCTTTCGTGCACAGGGCCGGACAAGGCGGCGCTGAGCTTTGGCACCACCGCCACCGTGCAGGTGACCACACAAAGCTACATGGAGCCGCTTCCCTTCATCCCCGCCTACCCGGCGGTGCTGAAAGGGGCCTACAACCCGGAGGTGCAGATCTACCGGGGATACTGGCTGGTATCCTGGTTCAAGCGGGAGTTCGCAGCCAAGGAGATGGCCGAGGCCCGGCAGAAGGGGGTGAGCGCCGAGCAGCTGCTGAACCGGCGGCTGGCCGAGGTGCCGCCCGGCTGCGAGGGGCTTTTGTTCCAGCCCTATTTTACCCCCGGCATCGCCATGCCCACCGCCCGCGGGTCGATCGTGGGGTTTTCGGACCGGCACACCCGCATCCATTTGTACCGGGCCATCATCGAGGGGGTGAACTACGCGCTGCTGGACGGCCTGCGCACCCTGGAAAAGCGGGGCGGCTTTGCGGTGCGGGAGCTGTATGCGGCGGGCGGCGGCGCCCAGAGCGACGAGATCTGCCAGATCACCGCAAACATGTTCGGCCTGCCGGTGCACCGCATCCAGACCCACGAGGCCAGCGGCCTGGGCAGCAGCATGGTGGCCTTTGCCGCCAAGGGCGTGTACCCGGACATGCAGGCCGCGGCGCAGGCCATGGTGCGTGTGAAGGACCGGTTTGAGCCGGAAGCTGCCCAGCACCGGCTGTACGAGGCGCTGTATGCCCAGGTGTTCCAGAAGGTGTTCCCGCGCCTTTTGCCCCTGTACAAAAAAGAGCAGGCGGTGGAGGAGCAGTTCGCCGCCCCGGCCGCTGAACAGCCGCAGCCGGCCACGGTGCCGTGAAACCCTGCCGCGCTTTTTGGGCGCGCTGTATAAAAGGAGAGATGCAAAGCCATGTCAAAACCATACCGCGATTTTGAACCCAACTGGTTCCGGGGCGATTATTCGCCCAAAAGCTACCGCTCCATCTTTAAGTGGGGCGGCCCGGACCAGATCAAGCCCCCCAAAGAGACCCTGTATAAGATGATCAAGGAAACCTTCGGCCTGACCGACGCGGATTTTGACCACTACACCGAGGATCTGGGCCTGGACGAGGTGCAGTTCGACGCGCCCATTGCCCTGAGCGAAGCGCAGCTGGACGCGCTGCGGGCCATTGTGGGGCCGGAGTACCTGCGCACCGACGATTACGCCCGCCTCTCGGTTGCATACGGCAAAACCATGTACGACATTTTGCGGCTGCGGGGCAAAATTGTGGAGAACATCCCGGACGCGGTGCTGTACCCGGACACAAAGGAGCAGATCGAACAGATCGTTGCCTACTGCCAGCAGGAAAAAATCCCCGTGTATGTGTACGGCGGCGGATCGTCGGTGACGCGGGGCGTGGAGTGCATGAAGGGCGGCGTTTCGCTGGACATGCGCCTGCGCTTCAACAAGGTGGTGGCCTTCAACGAGGTGGACCAGACCATCACGGTGGAGGCGGGCATGAGCGGGCCCAAGCTGGAGAAAACGCTGAACGACGCGGTGCGGCTTTTCGGCGCAAAGCGGGCCTATACCTGCGGGCACTTCCCCCAGAGCTTCGAATATTCCTCGGTGGGGGGCTGGGTGGTGACCCGGGGTGCGGGGCAGAACAGCACCTATTACGGCTGCATCAGCGACATTGTGCTGGCGCAGGAGTACGCCACCCCCATTGGCACCATCCGCACCGACACCTACCCCCGCAAGGCCACCGGGCCGGACCTGGGGCAGATCATGATGGGCGGCGAGGGCGCGTTCGGGGTGCTGACCCACGTGACCCTGAAGATTTTCCGCCACACCCCCGAGACCATCCGGCGCTTTTCGTTTATGTTCCGGGACTGGGAGACCGCCCAGGCGGCCGCGCGGGAGATGATGCAGTGCGAGGCGGGGCACCCCTCGGTGTTCCGGCTTTCGGACCCGGAGGAGACCGGCATCATGCTGCGGCTTTACGGGGTGGATGAAACGCCGCTGATGAAGCTGTTCAAGCTGCGGGGCTTTAAGGAAGGGGAGATGTGCCTCTACCTGGGCTTTACCAACGGCGAAAAGGGCTTTTCCAAAAACTGCGCAAGGGTGATGCACCGGGTGGCCAAACAGTTCGGCGGCATGAGCCTGACCGGCTATGTGACCAAGGGCTGGGAAAAGGGCCGGTTCAGCGACCCCTTCATGCGGGACACCATCCAGGATTTTGGCCTGGTGACCGATACCATGGAGTGCAGCGTGAACTGGAGCAACATGGCCCGGGTGCACAGGGAGGTGCGGGCCTACTGCAAAAGCCGGCCCAATACCATCTGCATGACCCACATGAGCCATGTGTACCCCCAGGGGGCGAACCTGTACTGGATCTTTATTGCAAAAATGAGCGACCCCGAGGAGTACCGCGCCTACCACGCGGGCATTCTGGACGCGATCCAGCGCTCGGGCGCCTCCATGAGCCACCACCACGGTATCGGCAAGATGTTCGGGCCCTGGCTGGAGGGCAGCGTGGGGCACCGGGAATACGACGTAATCCGGGCGCTGAAACGGCACTTTGACCCAGATAACATCATGAACCCGGGCGGCACCCTGGGCCTGGACCTGCCCGAGGAGCAAAAGCGCTGTCTGCGGCCGGACATCCCGCCCCTGGCGCGGGAGGGCAAGGAATAAAAGAACACCGGGCGGCCCCCGCATAAAAGCAGGGGCCGCCCGGTGCATTTTGTTAAAGGTCACGCGCCGAACATGCGGAAATCCAGTTCCCGGGGCAGGGGCAGGTTGTAATCGACGGCCGCGGGGGTGAAGGGCACGCCCTTTTGCCGGCAGGCAAGGCGGGCCTGGTGCTCGAACCACACGTTCGCAAGCCCCAGCGCCCCCTCGCGGATGCAGGCGTATTCCCGGGTGAAGCAGTCCTCCACAAAGGCGTCCTGGCCCAGGGCAACCGCCGCCTGGGCCGCGGTGAGGCGCCCGGTCTCGGTCTGATGGTGTGAGGGCAGTGCCTGCCAGAGCTGCCAGGCCTCCTGCAGCCGGCCTGCCCGGACCAGGGCGTTCAGGGCCTGCTCGGAAAAGCTGGGATCCAGGCGGTCGCCCTCCAGCCGGTGGGCCAGAACAAAGCAGTCGGCGGCGAGCGGCCAGTCTTCCCGGCGGGCCGCCAGCAGGCCCAGGGCGTGGGCCGCCCAGGGGCTGCCCTGCCGTGCCAGCTGCTCAAAGAAGGGCAGAGCCTCGCTCTCGCGGCCGTTTTCGGCCAGAGCCACCGCGCACTGGAATTTTGCCTGCCCGGCGGCGCCGGGGCGGGCCGCCAGCTCTTCCAAAAGGGGCAGCCAGGCGGGGGCGGTCATATAGGGCAGGGGGCGCTCGGTTTCCGGCAGCATTTCGCCGGCCAGCGCCGCGGCCCAGGGGGCGAGTTCGCTGCCCGCCCGGGGTGCGGGGAAAGCGAGGTGCGGCGCAAAATCCGGCTGGCCCGCCGCCTGGCGGCGCAGCCGCTCCAGGCCGCCCCGCTCATCGCCCGCACAGAGCAGCCCGCCGCCGGGCAGAAGGGCTTTTTCGGCATAAAGGGCGGCCAGCGCGTTCACCCGGGCCGCGGGCAGCAGCGCTTCCACAGCCGCCTCCACCCCGGGCAGGGCTTCGTTCCATTCCCCGGCCACCGCGGCGGCCGGGGCGGTGAAGGCGCCGAACAGCTGCACAAACTGCACCACGCCCCGCCCGGCGATGCGGGCGGTGTGGAGCTGGCTGGGGGCCAGGCCCGCCTGGATCTCGATGTAATCGCCCCGGCCGGGCTGGGCCAGATAGTCGCACCAGTGCCGCCCGCCCTGGCTTGCGCCCCAGCAGAACATCTTGCGGGCGAAGAGGGGCTGGGTGGAGCGCTCGAACAGGCCCCGGCCATCCGATTCGGCGCAGACCTCCCAGGGGGCGGGGTCGGTGCGGCCATTCTGGAAAAAGTATTCCACCGAGCGGGGGATGCGGGCGGGAAAGCTCACATCCACCCCGGGCAGGTTGGGCTGGAAGGGCATGCGGCAAATGCCGAAGCCCGGCTGCAGGTTTTCCGGCGAAGGGGTGAGCTGATACAGAACTTCGGCTGTGCCGGAAAACACCCGGGTGCCGCCGGTCAGGGGCATGGCGGTGTTGGTCCACCAGTAAAGAGGCGATTCCCCGGGGAGGGTGTTCTCGATGCGCACCTGCACTGCCAGCTGGGCCGCGCCGTCCGGCAGATGGAAGTCCAGCTGGAGCACCTGGCCCTCGATGGCCTCGTACTGGTACATGCGCAGGAACTCCTCGCCGTCCGGGGCGCTGACCCGGCAGCAATACAGGGGGGCGCAGGTGAACACGTGGTGGCCGGTGTGGCCCAGGTTCCACTCGATCCCGCCCGAGAACCAGGCGCCCCGGATGGCCAGGTTCGCAATGCGCAGCGCGGGGTTGCGGAACAGCAGCTCCCGCCCCTCGGCCTTGCTGTAAAGCGACCACAGCCGCCCGCCGAGGCCGGGCAGAAGCACCGCTTTCAGGTGGTCGTTTTCCAGCACCGCGGCTTCCACCGTGACAGGCGCGTCGCTGCGGGTGTACCGGTCCTGCATGCGGTAGGGTAGGCAGCGGGCGCCGCACCCCGCGCCGTAGCCTGTGAGCTCGGCGGGGCGCAGGGTGCCATCCTGCGGAACGGCCATGTCGCGCCGGGGGGCGCAGAATACGGGCTGGGGGCTCTCCGGGCCGGGCAGCGAGCCCGGAAGGGTCAATTTGTCCATATAGATACGCATACGTTGCTCCTCTGCGCGGAACAGGGCCGCGCTGTTTTGTCAAGCACCATTATACAGCGGCCGGGGCAGGTCCGCAATCCCTGCCGCTGGTGAGATATTGCGCGTTTTATCCAGCCGAAAAGCAACAAACAGACAACGAAACCCACCGATCTTTGTGCTATAATGGTGGCAGAAGAGCCCGCCGGAACCACCGGGGGCCCACAAGGCCCGGCCCGGCCGGGCAGCGTTGTAAGGAGGAACACCACCATGCGTACCATCCAAGAGCTCAAACAGGCGGTGGAGGCGGGCCGCTTTGACGCCGCTTTCACCGCGCTTTATGGCTGCGCGGGCATTCCGCTGGCCGCCTGCCGCGCCCGGTATGCCGCCCTGGGGGCCGGCTTCGCCGCCGCCTTTGGCGAGGGGGAGCGGGCCTACGCCTTTTTCTCGGCCCCCGGCCGCACCGAGCTGGGCGGCAACCACACCGACCACCAGCGGGGCAGGGTGCTTGCGGCCAGCGTGAACCTGGACGTGATCGCCCTGGCCGCGCCCAACGGCACCGATACCGTGAGGGTATTGTCTGAGGGGTACCCCATGGACGTGGTGGAGCTTTCCTGCCTGGAGCCTGCGGAGGGCGAGGCCAACCACTCGGCGGCGCTGGTGCGGGGCGTGTGCGCGCGCTTTGCACAGCTGGGCTGCAAGGTGCGGGGCTTTGACGCCTACACGGTTTCGAATGTGCTGAAGGGCAGCGGGCTTTCGTCTTCCGCGGCCTTTGAGGTGCTGCTGGGCAACATTGTAAACGGGCTGTTCGGCGGCGGCCAGGACGCGGTGGAAATTGCCAAAACCGGCCAATACGCCGAAAATGTTTTTTTTAAAAAGCCCAGCGGCCTGCTGGACCAGATGGCCAGCTCGGTGGGCGGGGTGGTGGCCATTGATTTTGCCGACCCGGCCGCGCCCCGGGTGCGGCCCATCGGCTTGGATCTGGCGGCCCAGGGGTACGCACTGTGCGTGATCGACACCGGCGCGGACCATGCCGATCTGACGGGCGAATACGCCGCCGTGCCCGCCGAGATGGGCGCTGTGGCGGCCGCCTGCGGCGGCCAGGTGCTGCGCCAGGTGCCGGAGGAAGTGTTTTATGAAAAGCTGCCCGGGCTGCGCCGGACCCTGGGCGACCGGGCCGTGCTGCGGGCCGTGCACTTTTATGCCGACGACGCCCGCGCGGCGGCCGAGGCCGAGGCCCTGGAGGCGGGCGATTTTGCGCACTTTTTGCAGCTGGTGAAGGAGAGCGGTGCCTCCTCGTTCATGTATTTGCAGAATGTGGCCTGCCATTCCAAGCCCCCCGAGGAGCAGCCGGTTGCCGCGGCCCTGGCCCTGGCGGAGCACCTTTTAGGCGGTGAGGGCGCGTTCCGGGTGCACGGCGGCGGCTTCGCGGGGACCATTCAGGCCTTCGTGCCGCTGCACAGGCTGGATGCGTTCCGAGCGGGCATGGAGGCAGCCCTGGGCGAGGGGATGTGCCACGTGCTGGCCATTCGCCCGGTGGGCGGCGCATGCCTGGCCGAAGAATAAAGAAGGGGGAAAAAGCATGATCGACGCTTATATCGCGGCCCTGGCAGCCTATGCCGAGCACAACGGCCTGCTGGAAGCGGGGGACCACTGGTACGGCATCAACGCCCTGCTGGAAGCCCTGGGGCTGGACAGCTACACCGAGCCGGCGGAGCTGCCCGCCCTGCCGCTGGAGGAAGTGCTGGACCGGCTGGTGGAGTTTGCGCGGGAAAAGGGCCTGTGCGGCGAGGGAATCACCGAGCACGACCTGTTCGACACAAGGCTGATGGGCTGCCTGACCCCGCGCCCCAGCCAGGTGAACGGGCGCTTTTGGCAGCTGTATGCCGGGGATCCGCAGCGCGCCACCGACTGGTATTACGCCTTCAGCCAGGCGACCAATTACATCCGGCGGGACCGCATTGCCAAGGATCAGAAATGGCTGGCGGACACCGCCTATGGCCCCATGGAGATCACCATCAACCTGTCAAAGCCGGAAAAGGATCCCAAAGCCATCGCCGCCGCGCGGCTGAAGGCGCCCTCCGGGTACCCCAAGTGCCTGCTGTGCCAGGAAAACGAGGGCTACGCGGGCCGCGCCGACCACCCGGCCCGCCAGAACCACCGGCTGCTGGCGCTGGAGCTGCTGGGCGAAGCGTGGGCCATGCAATATTCACCCTATGTGTATTACAACGAGCACTGTATCTTTTTGAACCGGCAGCACCGCCCCATGAAGATCGACCGGGGCGCCTTTGAAAAGCTGCTGGCCATTGTGGAGCAGTTCCCCCACTACTTTGTGGGCTCCAACGCCGACCTGCCCATCGTGGGGGGCTCGATCCTGAGCCACGAGCACTTCCAGGGCGGCCGGCACACCTTTGCCATGGAGACCGCCCCGGTGGAGCGCGGCTTTGCTGTGCCCGGCTGGGAGGGGGTGCGGGCCGGGGTGGTGCGCTGGCCCATGAGCGTGATCCGCCTGACGTGCGCGGAAAAAGAGCCGCTGGCCGCGCTGGCCGACCACATTTTGACAGCCTGGCGCGTTTACAGCGACGGGGCCGCCGGTATTTACGCCGCGACCGGGGGCGAGGCGCACAACACCATCACCCCCATTGCACGGCGGCGGGGGGCCGATTACGAGCTGGACCTGGTGCTGCGCAACAACCGGACCACCGAAGAATACCCCATGGGCGTATTCCACCCGCACCAGGAGCTGCACCACATCAAAAAAGAGAACATCGGTTTGATCGAGGTGATGGGGCTGGCGGTGCTGCCCGCCCGCCTGAAGGATGAGCTGGAGGCGGTGGCCGCCGCGCTGGTGAGCGGCGCCGACCTGGAGGCAGACCCCGCCACAGCGCTGCATGCCGAATGGGCGCGGCAGGTGAAGGCGCGCCACCCCGAGCTGTGCGCGGCCAATGCCGCTGCGATACTGCAGGCCGAGGTGGGCAGCGTGTTTGCCACCGTGCTGGAGCACGCCGGCGTTTATAAGCGCAGCGCCGAGGGCCAGGCGGCCTTTGACCGGTTCATCGCCAGCCTGTAAGGGCGCGGCAAAAGCGGAAGGAGTGCGTTTTATGGCAGTGAAACGGGAATTGTTTGGCCACACCGGCGCGGGTGCGCCGGTGTGGCGCTATACCCTGTACAATGAAACCCTGGCCGTGGCGGTGCTGGACCGGGGCGTTACCCTGCAAAGCGTGACTGTGCCCGGCAGGGAGGGCCCGGTGGATGTGCTGCTGGGCTATGACGATGTGCGAAGCTACGAGGAAAACGGCGGGTACCTGGGCGCGTTTGTGGGCCGGGTGGCAAACCGCATTGCGGGCGGCCGCTTTTGCCTTGGGGGGCAGGAGTACGCCCTTGCCTGCAACGACGGCCCGAACCACCTGCACGGAGGCCGCGAGGGGTTTGACAAACGGCTGTTCACCCTGGCGGGGGAGGGGCCGGATCACCTTGTTTTTGTGCTGGAAAGCCCGGCAGGCGAGGAGGGATACCCCGGCGCGGTGCGGGTGGAGGTATGCCTGCGGCTGGTGGAGGACGGCTTTTCGATGGAGTGGAAGGGCGAGGCGGGCCAGCCCACCCTGTTCGGGCCCAGCTGCCACGCCTACTGGAACCTGGCGGGCCAGGGGCGGGGCGATGTGCTGGACCAGCGGCTGCGGCTTTTTGCGGCGGCGTACACGCCGGTGGACGAGACGCTGATCCCCACCGGGGAGGTGCGGCCGGTGGCGGGCACCCCCTTTGATTTTACCGCGGCAAAGCCCCTTGGCCGGGAGATCGCGGCGCCGGATCCGCAGCTTGGCTTCGGTGGGGGCTACGACCACAATTTTGTTCTGGAGGGCGAAACGGGCACCCCGCACCCCTGCGCGGAAGGGTACAGCCCGGTCACGGGCGTGCGGCTGCGCATGGAGACCACCCTGCCGGGCGTGCAGCTTTATACCGGGAATTACCTGAGCGCCGCCCGGGGCAAGGGGGGCGCGGCCTACAGCCGTCACAGCGGCTTCTGCCTGGAGCCGCAGTATTTCCCGGACGCGGTGCATCACCCGGGATTTGAGCAGAATCTGCTGCTGCCCGGCGCCCCCCAGCGCCACAGGACCACCTGGCGGTTCTCGGTGGAGTGAGGGGAGCAAAAGCAGGGGTGCAGGACGGGCCCCCGCCCGCCGCAAAAAAAATGGGCAAAAAAGCTTGACAAGACCTTTGCGCCATGCTATATTATATAGGCACCCAAAAAACGGGGTGCCTATATCGCGGAGTGGAGCAGTCCGGTAGCTCGTCGGGCTCATAACCCGAAGGTCGTAGGTTCAAATCCTGCCTCCGCAACCAAATGAATAGGGGTCAAGTTCTGAACAGTCTGATGAGACTGAACAAAACTTGACTCCTTTTTTGTGTTGCATCAGGAACTTTCTGTATGTATCGGCTAACTTTAAGCAAATAGACTTTAGCGGATTTCGCCTCTTATTGGATAAGTTAGGTCTAATTGTCCAACAACGATATCTCATGATTTGGAGCTTGAAGCGCAAATATCTTTTTTGTTAAGCATGTCACTTTAACTCTTAAAATCACGATTTATCGTTGATTTTAAGAGCTTTTTTGTTTGCCTTCAGCAATAAGCCGTCTGCCTTGTTCAAAGGCAAATGGCTTTTATTGTGTGGCAAAGTGTTGGGAAGATCATAAAAAACTTATTTTATTGATTTACAAAACCATATTTTACTGGTATAATTTAGTAAAATACTTTTTGAGTGTGGTGGCGCAGGATGATCAAACTGAAACAGATCGCAGAAATGGCGGGCGTTTCGCCGGCGACCGTGTCCAACGTGCTGAACGGCAGAAAAAATGTGGGCGAGGAAGTACGCCGAAAGGTGCTGGAGCTTTGCAGGCAGACGGGCTACCAGCCCGCGGCGCGGGTGCACAAAGGGGGCCAGCCCCGCACTGTGGTGTTCAACTTCAGCGATTTTGACCGGAGCTTTTACCTGAACATCATCAAGGGCATCAGCGAATGCCTGACGGAAAACAACTACGATCTGATCGTGTGCACCAGCAGATCCAGCCGGAACTTTATGAAAAGCCGCTTTTCCGCGGGGGCGATCAGCCTGGACGGGAAGATCAGCGACGAGCAGCTGCTGGCCGTGGCGCAGGACGGATACCCGGTTGTGGTGATGGACAGGGTGCTGGAAAATGAATCGATCAAAAGTGTGGTGGTGGACAATTACCCCGTGATGTGCGAGCTGGTGCAGAAACTGATTCTAAAAGGATACCAGCGCTTTGGCTATGTGGGGGGAACCGAGCGCTCACTGGACAACATCGAGCGGTTTGCGGCGGTTGAAAGCACGCTGCGGGCAAACAATCTCCCCTTTGACAAAAAGTATTATTTCCATGGGGATTACCGGGAAAAAAGCGGCTACCAGGCGGCCAAGCTGATGCTGCTGGGCAATGCGCTGCCGCAGGTGCTGGTATGCGCCAACGACAACATGGCCCTGGGCGCGATGCGCGCGTTTAAGGAGCGCGGCCTGGAGATCCCGGGGGACATTGCGGTCACCGGGTTCGACGATTGCGACGCCGCGGCGCTGATGGGCCTTACCACGGTTTCCATCCCCCGGTATGAGAACGGATATCTGGCGGCAAAAGAGCTTCTGAACCTGATTGAGGGGGCTGCCGCTGACGAGCCTTTTAAGATCAGCGCCTCGGTGTGCTGGCGCGAAACTGCATGAGAGAATGACAGAAAAACCCACCTGCCAGATAAATTTATTTAGTAATTTATCTGGCAGGTGGGTTTTTCTTGTCCAAAAAGCCATTTATTATTTGGTTCATATGGCGAAAAAATAGATTTTAATGAAAATATTTTGAATGCATTGACAGACAAATGCCAGGATGATATGGTTTTGGTAAAGAATTTACTTGCAAAACCGATTTTAAGGAGGAAATAAAATGAAAATGAAAAGTTTTACTGCATTGCTTCTGACAGGCGCGCTGGCGGCGGGGCTGCTGGCCGGCTGCGGCGGCGCGCCTTCCGCCGCGCCCAGCGGCAGCGGGGCGGCGCCCGAGGGGGGCGCCGTTACACTGAGCGTTTACGGCGGGACCTCGCCCATGAAGGAAGCCATTGACCAGATGACCACGGATTACAAAGCCCAAACCGGCGTTACCGTGGAGTGGGAGATCCCGGGCGACGAGCCCTACACCCTGCTCAAAACGCGGTTTGCCTCCAACGAGGCGCCCGATATTTTTGATCTGGCCAACGGCGACTACGCCACCTGGGGCGTGCGCTGCGCCGACCTGACCGGCGCGGACTGGGTCAGCCACATGGATGAGACCGCCCTGGCCGCGGCCACGGTTGAAGGCAAGGTGCTGGGCTTCCCCTATGCGGTGGAGGGCAACGGCATTGTTTACAACAAAGCGCTCTTTGCCCAGGCAGGCATCGACAAGGTGCCCGAAACCCTGGACGAATTGGAGGACACCTGCAAAAAGCTGCGGGCCGCGGGCATCCAGCCCTTTGGTGAGGCCTTTAAAGAGTGGGGCTTTTTGATGCACATTTTCGGCACTACCGTGGCATATGAAAAGGATCCCAGGGCCTTCTGCGACGAGTTGAACGCGGGAACCAAGACCCTGGGCGATCTGGCCAACATCGACAATTTCTTCCGATTGTACGACCTGACGCTGGATTACGGCAAGGGCGCGGAGTCTGTGGGGTACGGCGCTGCCGACCAGGTGGCGGACTTTGCCGCGGGCAAGATGGCGATGATCAAGCAGGGGACCTGGTACGGCGACCCGCTGTGGGCCACCAACCCCGACCTGGATATCGGCCTTTTTGCCGTGCCCCTCACCAACAATGCGGCCGATACCAAGCTGATGACCTCGGCCACCCGCTATTTCAGCGTTGCCAACACCAGCAAGCACGCCGCAGAGGCGGGCGCATTCCTGAACTGGATCTATGAAAACGCGCAGAAATACCTGGTGGACAGCACCATGCGCGTGGCCCCGCCTTACGACAATGTGGACCTGAGCAACCTGGGGGCGTTGAACGAGGATATGCAGCGCTATATGGCCGAGGGGAAGGCGTTCCCGATCTTCGGCACAGAGTATTTCCCCTCCGGCTTTGTGACCGATATCGCCACGCCGCTGCAGGCTTATGCGGCGGGCATGGCCGATGAGGCGGCCACCATCGACGCGCTGCAGAAGGCATATGAAAACCGGCTGGCGGCCCAGGGCGGCTAAGAAAATGAAGGGGGCCGGGTGAAAAAGCAAGGAGAGCTTTTTGCCCGGCCCTGCGTTTTTAACAGGGCCGCAGCCAGAGCGTGCCCGCGAGGTGCAACAAGGCAGGGGGCGCGGCAAAGCGCGCCCCCAAAAAGAAGAGGTACACATGCAGAAAAAACATTTGCAGAAAAAGCTGCGGCAGAACGCGCTGTACATTCTGTTTACAGGGCCGGCCATGCTGCTGTTCTTTACCTTTGTAATCTGTTCGGTGGGGCTGGGGATTTTTTACTCCCTGCGCGACTGGAACGGAATCGACCCGGCATCCAACTTTGTGGGCCTGCGCAATTATGCCCGGGTGTTCAGCGACCCAGACTTCAGGGCGTCGCTTTGGTTCACGATCCGTTACACCGTGATCACGGTGGTACTGGTGAACGTTTTTGCACTGCTGCTGGCCGTGGGTCTGAACGCCAGGATCCCGGGGCGCGGCCTGCTGCGCGCGGCTTTTTTTACGCCCATGGTCATCAGTTCGGTCACCAGCGGTTATTTGTGGAACTTCATCGTGGTGCATCTTTTCCCCATGCTGGGCAAGCTCACGGGGATCGAAGGGCTGCAGAAGGACTGGATGTCGTATCCGCCGCTGGCGTTTGCGGCCCTCATCATTGTTTCGGTGTGGCAGATGACGGGCTATTACATGCTGATTTATCTCACCGGCCTGCAGGGCGTGCCGCAGGAAATTGTGGAGGCCGCCACCATCGACGGCGCGGGACCCGTGCAGACCTTTTTCCGGGTGAAGCTGCCTATGATCCGCTCCTCGGTCACCATCTGCCTGTTTTTGAGCCTGGTGGGCGGGTTTAAGTCCTTCGACCTGAACTATTCGCTGACCAATGGCGGACCCTTCGGCACCACACAGTCGCTGTCGTTCCAGATCTATCTGGACGCCTTCAAGCGCGACGCCATCTCCTACGCGTCGGCCAAGGCGGTGCTGTTCAGCATCCTCATCGCCCTTGTGGCGGGGCTGCAGGTCCTGCTGACGCGGCGCAAGGAGGTGGAGCTGTAATGGCGCAAAAGAAAAAGCGCGCGGCCGGAAAAGCCGTGCTGGTAACGGTGCTGCTGCTTGCGGCGCTGCTGTTCCTGTTTCCGCTGATCCTGATCTTTCTGAACTGCCTCAAGAGCCAATCGGAGATCACGGCGTCGCTGCTGGCCCTGCCCACGCAGCTGCATTTTGAAAACTTTCCCAATGCGATGGCGCAGATGAACTACCTGCAGGCCTTTGCCAATTCCATCCTGATCACGGTGTGCAGCGTTGCGGGGCTGGTGCTGTTCGCCTCGATGGCGGCCTATCAGGTGGTGCGGCGCAAGTGCCTGGCAAGCCGGATCATTTCGGGGCTGATGGTGGCTTCCATGGCCATTCCGTTCCAGGTGCTGATGGTGCCCTCGGTGATTGTGGCGCGGGAGCTGCACCTGGTGAACAGCCGGCCGGGCATGATCGTGATGTACTGGGGCTTTTTGCTGCCCATGGCCATGTTTTTGTACCAGGGCTTTGTGAAGGGGGTGCCCCGTGAGCTGGAGGAGGCGGCCATGATCGACGGCTGCGGCCAGATCCGCGCCTTTTTCCGCATCGTATTCCCCATGCTGAAGCCCATCACAGCCACGGTGGCCATCATCAACATTTTGGGCGTGTTCAACGATTTCACCCTGCCGCTGATTATGCTGAGCTCACAAAGCCTGAAGACCTTGCCCCTCTCCTTCAGTGTGTTTTACAGCAGCTACCTGAACGAGTGGCAGCTCATTATGTCCGGGCTGGTGCTCTCGATCTTCCCGGTGCTCGTGTTCTTTCTGCTCATGCAGAGAAACATCATGGACGGCCTGACGGCCGGCGCTTTGAAAGGATAATACCATGAAAACGATTCGTGACGCACAGTTTGTTCCCGCGTGGATCGACATGACTCCCCAGGTGCCGGAGCCGCGCATCGACTGGATCGAAGAAAAATACTTGGATCTCGCCTACGGCGAAGACCCGCTGCAGAGGCTGGATCTCTACCTGCCGCCGCGCGCGGAAAAGCCGCTGCCGCTGGTGGTGCTGGTGCACGGCGGCGGGTTCTGCCTGTGCGACAAGCGCGACTGGCACCTGTACCCCGGCTTTTATGCCCTGCGCGAGGGCTTTGCCCTGGCGTCGGTGAATTACCGGCTGGCACCGGCGGCCAGGTTCCCCGCCCCGGTGGAGGACCTGAAGGCGGCCCTTCGCTTTTTGCGGGCGCAGGCGGGGCGGTACGGCCTGCGCACACAGGACGTTTTTTTGTATGGAACCTCGGCGGGCGGAAACCTGGTGACGCTGGTGGGCCTGCAAACCGCGGGCACGCCGGAAGCCGTGGCGGGCGTGGCGGCCCTGTGCCCGCTGCTGGATTTCGAAAACCAGTGGGCGTATATGCAGGCGATGGAGGGCGAAGCCGCGGTGCGGGAAATGTTCCTTGCATCGGCCGTGCAGTACCTGGGCGCTGCGCCGAACGAGGATGCGCCCCTTGCCCGCCGCGCCGGCGCGCGGGAATATATCACGGTCAAGGCCCCGCCTTTCTACCTGCAGCACGGCACGCTGGACCCGGCCGTGCCGGTGGAGCAGGCCCGGGAGTTTGCGGCGCAGCTGCGCGCGGTGTGCGGGGGCAGCGCGGTGACGCTGGATCTGATGGAGAGGGTGGCCCACGCGGGCGGCGGGCCGGAATTTTTGGAGGAGGAGCACATCCTGCCGATCCTGGGCTTTTTCCGGGGGCTGTGCAGAGAAACGCCGCAAAAAGAGGGGGGCTGCTGATGAAAACGCTCATTACCCGCGCAGACGACTGTGCGTCCAGCCGCGCGGCCAACCAGGCCATTGCCCGGGCGGCACAGGCGGGGTTTGTTAAAAACATTTCGGTGATGGCGGTGTGCCCCTTTGTGGAGGAGGCCGCCGGCCTGCTGGCACATAAAGACGAGCTGTGCTTCGGCCTGCACATCGCCCTGAATTCGGAGTGGGACGTGATGCGCTGGGGCCCGCTGACAAACGCGCCGTCGCTGACGGATGCGCGCGGCTGCTTTTACCAGGACCCCGCGCAGTTCGCGGAGCACCCGCCCCGGCTGGACGAGGTGATGGCGGAGATCGAGGCCCAATACGCCCGCCTTGCCGGGGCCGGGTTCCATTTGAGCTACGCCGAGTGCCACATGCTGCCCGAGCGGTACCTGCCCGGCCTGCAGCAGCGCCTGGCGCAGTGGATCCGCGAAAAAGGCCTGCTGGATTTCGGCTTTTACATGGACAGGGTGCTGCCGCATATGGACGAGGTGGCGGTGACGCCGGGCCTTTTTGAAAAAGTGCTTTCGGGGTTGGGCGACGGGCAGTACTGTTATGTGGCGCACCCGGCACTGTACAGCCAGGAGATGCTGCAAACGGGCAATGCGCTGTGTTCGGGCGAGGAGATCGCGCGGCACCGGGCCGCGGACGCCGCCTTTATGGCCGACCCCCGCACGCTGGAGATCTGCCGCGCACAGGGGGTTGAGACCATCCGTCTGGACGAGGCCGTGCCCGGGGAATACCGGGTGTTCGGCCCTGGCCCCATGCTGCAGTGAGCGGCGATCTGCCGCAGAAAGGCAAGCTTATGGAATTTACGTATGCCGTTACGCCCCTGAGTGCGGACACCTGGCGCATCGACGAAGCGATGGGCGGCGCGCACACCTACGCCTACCTGCTGGAGGGCGCTGAGTGGGCCATGCTGATCGACACCTGCCAGGGCCTGGGGAACCTGCGCGCCGCCGTGGAGCAGCTGACGAAAAAGCCCGTGCTCGTGGTCAACACCCACGGTCACCTGGACCACATCGGCAGCAACGCCGCCTTTGCCGGGGCTTATCTCGCGGAGGCTGATCTGCCGGTGGCGCAGGAGCACGGCGAGCCGGCCTACCGGCGCGGCATGTTCCTGCGGTTTGCGCGGGAGCTCGGCGTTTTGCTGGGCGAGAGGCAGCTGGACGCGCTGGCGCACCGGTGCAAGGGCGCACGCTACCTGCCCATGGCGCAGGGGGATGTGTTTGAGCTGGGCGGCCGCACCCTGCGCGTGCTGGCCACGCCCGGGCACACGCCCGGTTCGGTGTGCTTTTTGGAGGAAGGCCGGGGTGCCCTGTACACGGGCGACACCGCCTGCGCCCGCGGCGTGCTGCTGTGCCTGCCTCACTCCTGTGGGGTGGCGACCTTCCGGCAGAGCATCCGGAGCCTGCGCGCATTGGCGGACCGGTTTACCACCATCCACCCCGGCCACCACGAGGCGCCGCTGGGCCCGGAGGTGCTGGAAAAATACGACGCCTGCGCCACCGGCATCCTGGAGGGGCGGGTGCAGGGCATACCGGGGGAATCCGCCGGGGAGGCCTGCCTGCTGGGCCCATGGGAGGATATCTCCATCGCCTACAGGGCGGATCATATTTTCGATTGAGGGGAAACAACATGGAAGGGACAAAGCGCACAAGCGGCCCGGACGACAGCTTTTATATGACAGAGGACCGGTTCGACCCCGCCGCCCTGGGCCGCGGCGAATCCCTTTTCACCCTGGGGAACGGCTCCCTGGGCTTCCGGGGGGATTTTGAGGAAGGCTATCCGGGCGCGCGCGAAGGAGTTTATCTAAACGGCTTTTATGATACCGCGCCCATCCGTTACGGGGAAACGGCCTATGGCTATGCCCGCAACGGGCAGACCATGCTCAACCTTGCCAACGCAAAGCGGATCCGCATTTTTTTGGACGGCGAGGAGCTGTGCCTGGCGCGGGGCGAGGTGAAAAATTACCGGCGCGTGCTCTCGATGAAGGAGGGCGCGCTCACCCGGGAATTCGAGTGGCGCTCGCCGGAGGGGCGTACCGCGCGGGTGCGGTTTGAGCGCATGGTTTCGCTTTCGGGCGGAGATGTTGCCTGCCTGCGCTGCGCGGTGGAGCCGCTGGAAGGGGTAAAACAGGTGCGGATCGAGAGCGCCATCGACGCCCGGGCCAAAAATACCGCCGCCCGGGAGGATCCGCGGGTGGGCTCCTGCCTGGACGGCGCGCCGCTGAAAACGATGCAGTTCAGAGCGCAGGGCGACGGTTGTATGCTGGTGCAGGCGACGCGCCGTTCGGCCCTGGCCTATGCCTGCGCAGCAGTACACCGCGTGCGGTCGGCCGCGCCGGTAACGGCTGTTTGCAGCCAGAATGCGCAGGAAGTGTGCTGCACCTACTGTGCCGGCGGCGCTGTGCTGCTGGAAAAGTTCGTGGCGTATACTCACGGCCCGGCCGGGCAGGCGGCGGCGCTGGGCCGCCGGGCACAGGCGCAGGCCCGGCAGGCCGCTGTCGACGCGGAGCGGCTACAAACGGCGCAGCGGGAGGCGCTGGAAGAGTTCTGGACAAACACGGGCCTTTCGATCGAGGGGGACCCGCGCCTTTTGCAGGGGCTGCGGTTCAGCCTGTTCCAGGTGTTTCAGTCCGCCGGGCGGGACGGCAAGACAAATATTTCCGCCAAGGGGCTGAGCGGGGAGGGCTACGAGGGCCACTATTTTTGGGACACCGAAACCTATATTTTTCCGTTTTTTCTGTATACCCTGCCCGGGATCGCCCGGTCGCTTTTGTGCTACCGCTACTCCATCCTGGACCAGGCCCGCGCCCGCGCCCGGGAGACGGGACACCCCCGGGGGGCGCTGTTTCCCTGGAGGACCATCAACGGCGAGGAGTGCTCGGCCTATTACCCGGCGGGCACGGCCCAGTATCATATCAACGCCGACATCGCCAACGCCGTGGCCCTGTATGCCGAGACGACGGGCGACGAGGCTTTTATGCGGGAATGCGGCGTGGAGATCCTGGCGGAAACGGCGCGCCTTTGGCTGGATCTGGGCTTTTACAGCGCGGAACAGGGCGGGCGCTTTTGCATCGACGGGGTCACGGGGCCGGACGAATACAGCGTGCTGGTGAACAACAACTGCTACACCAACCTGATGGCTGCCGAGAACCTGGAGCAGGCGGCGCGGTGGACGGCCTGGCTGCGGGAAACCTATCCCGCAGCGGCCGGGGCGCTGTTCCGGCGCATCGGCCTGGGGGAGGAGGAACCCGGCGCCTGGCGCGCCGCGGCCCAAAGCATGTACCTACCCTACGATGAGGCGCGGGGCGTTTATTTGCAGGACGACGCCTTTTTCCAGCGCGTGCCCTGGCCGCTGCAAACGATCCCCCAAGAAAATTTCCCGCTTTTGCTGCACTACCACCCCCTGGTCATCTACCGCCACCAGGTCTGCAAGCAGGCAGATCTGGTATTGGCCCTGCTGCTGCGGGGGGAGAGATTTGACCTGCTGCAAAAGCGAAAGATTTTTGACGTTTACGAGCCGCTCACCACCCACGACTCCTCCCTTTCCAAAACGGTGTTCAGCATTGTGGCCAGCGAGATCGGCTACCATGAAAAGGCGTATGCGTTTTTTGAGGGGTCGGCGCGGCTGGACCTGGACGACAGCCACGGCAACTCGCGGGACGGGCTGCACATGGCCAACATGGCAGGCACCTGGCTCAGCGTGGTGTACGGCTTTGCCGGCATGCGGCAAAAAGGCGGGCTGCTGGCGTTTCGCCCCTGCCTGCCGCAGGGCTGGGAACAGTACGGCTTTTGCGTCCGCTGGCGGGGCAGGCGGCTGCGGGTCTGTGTGAGGCGGGCGCAGACAGCTTATCTGCTGGAGGAGGGGGAGGCCATGGCCCTGCTCCACCAGGGCGCGCGCCTGTGGCTGGAGCCCGGCGGGGAGCGCGCGGCGGATACGCCGCCCAGGCGGTTCGACGGTGTTGTGTTTGATCTGGACGGCGTTTTGTGCCACACCGACCGGCTTCACTGCGAGGCGTGGGCGCACGCCTGTGCGCAAAGGGGCATTCCCTTCAGCGAGGCTGTGAACGAACAGCTGCGGGGCGTGAGCCGCAGCGCCAGCGTGGAGCTGATTTTAAAGGGCGCGGCGATGGAGCTGCCGCAGCCCGAAAAGGACGCTTTGGCCCGGGAGAAAAACGCGTACTACCGCACCCTGCTGGAGCAATTGACCCCGGCGGACGTGCCGCGCGGCACCCGGGAAATGCTGAAAGCGCTGCGGGCGCAGGGCGTGCGGCTGGCGGTGGCCAGCGCCAGCGAAAACGCGCCGATGATTTTGCGCCGGGTGGAACTGGACGGCCTGCTGGACGCGGTGGTGGACGGCACGATGCTGCGCCGCTCGAAGCCCGATCCGGAGGTGTTCCTGAAGGCGGCGGAGCTGCTGGGGCTGGAGCCGCGGCAGTGCCTTGTGGTGGAGGACGCGGCGGCCGGGGCGCAGGCCGCGGCCGCCGGCGGCTTTGCGTGCGCGGGGCTTGCCTGTGCCGCACAGGCAAGGGAAGCCGGTTACCCGCTGCAGGACGTGACGGACCTGCTGCCCCTGTTTGGAAGCGCCGCCGAAGCCCCCGGCACAGCCTGCGGCTGCCCGGCCGCGGAAGAGTAGAAACGCAAAAAGCCGCCCTTCCCTGCTGATGGGAAGGGCGGCTTTTGCGTTTTGAGGCGGCTTGCGGGATGCGCCGGGGGCAAGAACAGCCGCTGCCCTGGCGCGCCCGCCCTTTAAGGCCCGTTCTCTTTAAAAGGGCGGCCGGGCCCGCGGGACAGCTGCTCGGCCCGGGCGCGGGCAAGGTCCGCGAACATGCGGTCCCGCAGCCGCTTTTGACCGGCCCGGTCCAGGGCCCTTTCGGCGGCCAGCAGCCCGGCGGCGCGGCCGGCGATGCGGCGCATGGTCTCCTCGCCGTAACGGGCGGCGGCTTTCCAGCGGCCCAGGGCGTGGCGGCCGGAATATTCCGCCGCGAACCACTGTGCGAGGGGCTCCAGCTGCGCGGCGGTGGGGGCGCCCCGATGCCGGCTCTGCGCGGCCTCGAATTCTGCTTTGGAGATGGGATGGATCTGTTCCAGCCGCTCCCAAATGTCGTTTTCATCCAGCGGGGCCGGGCCGAGGTCGAGGCCGTAGACCGCGCCGCCCCGGCTCACGCCGTAACAGGCGCCGGGGTCGGAGCCGATCTGAAAAAAGCCCCGCGCACAGACGCCGCGGGACTTGAGCAGATACAACATGTCTTTTCGCTGTTCCATCTGGTTTTCCACCTTGTGGCTTCAGGTTACGGCCGGCCCCAGGGGCAGGGATTCCGCCAGCAGTTCCAGCAGGCGGTCGACCTGGACGGGCTTGGAGAGATGGCCGTTCATGCCGCTGGCGATGGATTTTTTGCTGTCTTCATCGAAGGCGTTGGCGGTGAGGGCGATGATGGGCACGGTGCGCGCATCGGGGCGGCCGGAGGTGCGGATGCGGCGGGTGGCCTCGAGGCCGTCCATTACGGGCATGCGGATGTCCATGAGGATGGCGCCGAAGCGGCCGGCCGGCGAGCCGCAGAACAGTTCCAGCGCCTCGCGGCCGTCGGTGGCGCAGACCACGGTAAAGCCGTTCATCTGGAGGATGGTCTGGCCGATCTCGCGGTTGAGCTCGTTGTCCTCGGCCAGGAGAATGGTGCAGCCCGTGAAATCCCTCCGGGGGACGGGGCATGGCGCAGCGGGGGCCGGCGCCGGCCCGGCGGGGGCGCAGCCGAGGGTGAGGGTGAAGAAAAATTCCGAGCCCTTGCCCGGCTGGCTGTGAACCTCGAGCGTGCCGCCCATCATCTGCACCAGCCGGCTGGAGATGGACAGGCCCAGCCCGGTGCCGCCCCGGCGGGCGGCGGTGCCGGCGTCGGCCTGCTCGAAGGCGTTGAAGATGCGGCCCTGGGCCGCGGGCTCGATGCCCACGCCGGTGTCGGACACGCTGAAGCGAAGCGCCACGGCATTGGGCTGGGCCCCGAGCTCGTCGACCCGGACGGTGACGCCGCCCTGGTCGGTGAATTTGACCGCGTTGCCGATGATGTTTACCAGCACCTGGTTCAGACGCAGGCGGTCGGCCAGCAGCGGGGCGTTGGCGGCGCGGCCGTTTTCAAAGCGCAGCGCAAGGCCCTTCTCGAGAGCCTGCGCCCGGAAGAGGGCCTCGAGGTCGCCCAGCAGCTGCGCCAGGTCCACGGCCTCGCAGTGGAGCTCGAGCTTGCCGCTCTCGATGCGGGACATATCCAGGATGTCGTTGATGAGGCTGAGAAGATAGGCGTTGGCCGACTCGATCTTCTGCAGGCAGTCCAGGGTTTTGGCCCGGTCGCCCGCCACGCTTTGGGCGATGGTGGTCATGCCGCTGATGGCGTTCATGGGGGTGCGGATCTCGTGGGACATGCGGGAGAGAAAGTCGGTTTTGGCTTTACTGAGGGCGTCGGCCTTGGATTTCATGATGAAGGAGGGCACGATGCCCACCAGCTCCTTGAGCAGCCTGCGCTGTTCGGGGGTCCAGCGATACCCGGGCTGGTCGATCTCGAAGCTCATGGAGCCCACATATTCGCCGTAGTCCCAGATGCCGGCGTGCAGGCAGGAGGCGATGTGCGAGATCCCCTCGTGCAGATTGTGGTCGGCCAGGCCGTCCTCGTCGTACATGGCGGTGCAGAGCTCGAAATCCTGCTCGGACACATAAAAGGACTGGCCCAGCTGCAGATCGGCGCGGCTGCGGGCCCACTGGTGGGAAAAGCGATAGGTGAGGTATTCCCGGTTGGCCTCGATGATGCTCACCCGGTCAAAGTGGAAGGTGCGGCCGATGCGGGAGAGCAAAAGGAATACCGCGTCGTTAAGGTTTTTTGCCTTGCCCAGCAGGTCCAGCGCGAAGGAGACAAGATCCTCCCCGCGCCGGGAGCCCTCGGTCTCGATGGGGTTGACAGGGTGTTCGTCGGTGTAGAGCTGGGTGAGAAAGACGCCCATCTCGTGGGAGGTGTCGAGATAGCAGGCGGCCTGGCCCCTGCAGTGCTCCTTGACGTATTTGAGGGTGCTCTCGGCACAGCGGTAGAGGGAATTGTAGTCGCCCACCACCTCGGTGCTGCACATGCCGATGCTGACCGAGACGGGCAGCGGCTTTTCGGCGTTTGCCAGGATGCCCTGCACCAGCGCGGCGATGCGGGGGCCCGTGACCGTGGCCTGCGCCTTGTTGGAGTGCTTGAGAAAGAGCATAAACTCGTCGCCCCCGAGGCGGACCTGGATATCCTCCGGGCCGGTCTCGGCGCACAGCAGGCCGGCGGTCTCCTGCAGGAGGGCGTCGGCAAAAATGCTGCCCTCCCGCTGGTTGATCGCCTCGAAATCGTCCATGTCCAGCAGCATGAGGACCCCGTGCTCGCCGGGAGCCCTGCCGGCGAGATACTGCTGGATGAGCTGCACGCCGCACTCCCTGTTGTAAAGACCGGTGAGCGTGTCGCGGGAGCGGGCTTCCTCCAGCGCCTGCTCCATCTCTTTTTGGCGGGTGATGTCTTCGAGGATGCCCACCACGAGCCGGGGCGCGCCGCCCTCGCCGGTGTGGATGACCGACAGGGTCTGGCGGCACCAGAGGCCGCTTTTCAGGCTGCGGAACTCGCAGGAGGAGGCCGCTTCTCCCCCGTGGATGCGCTCGAAAGCCTGGCAGTAAGCGGCCCGGTGGGCGGGATCCACCTGCTGGGAGGCAAAGCTGCCGGGCATGCCGGCGTACTGCCCGGCGCATTGGTACACCCGGCAGGTGCGCGCGGGCATGCGGCACTCGCGGGCGTCGGGGTCGTAAAAAAATTCGCAGGTGGAGGTGCCCTTGAGCGCCAGGTGAAGGACCTCGCTGCTGGCCTCCACCTGCCGGGCGAGAAGCAGGCTGCGCTGCTCGGCCTTTTTGCGCTCGTCGATGTCCAGGAAGACGCTCTGGATCACCTGCTCGCCCTCGCTGTTGACCAGCAGCTCCGCGCTGCCGATGATCCAGCAATAGGCGCCGCTTTTTTGCAGCAGACGATACTCGTAGGGGCTTTTGTCGCCCACGCGGTGCAGGGTGGCGGCGCCGGCCAGCACGCGCCGGCGGTCCTCGGGGGCGATCAGCGCCGCGAGATCCCAATCGCTTTTTTGCCAAAATTCATCGGGCTCGTAGCCGAAGATGCGGATGGCCTCCCGGTTGGCCTTTTTGAAAACGACGCCCCGGCCGGACAGGGTGTACTGCACGATGCCGCACAGCACCGACTGGAACAGATGGTCGTAGCCGGCCGCCAGCCGCCGCTGCCCGGCGGCCTGGCGCTCCAGGCGTTCGCGGTTTTCCCGCTCGGCGGAAATATCCCGGATGACGCTGATGCAGACGCCGCGGCCATCCTCGGCGAGGCCCTTTTTGCCCACGTCGTTCACCCAGATGTAGCTGCCGTCCTTCTTTTGCATCCGGTATTGGACCTCGTAGACAGCGCCCCGGGAGAATGCCTCTTCCACCTGCCGGTCCACCCGCTCCCGGTCGGCCGGGTGCATGCAGTTGATGACCTTGCCGCCGATGGCGGCCACGAACTCGTCGTAGCTGTAGCCGAGATACGAGAGCATGAAATCGTTGACAAAATACAGCGGAAAGCCCGGCTCCAGATAGCCGCCCATCATGCCGCCGGGGATGCTTTTGCTCAGGATATCCCACCCGCGGGCGCCCAGCTGCCGGTCCAGCTCCTGCCGGTCCAGGGTGGGGGAGGGGAAAAACGGGCTGGGCTGCTGCCCGCCGGGGCTGCCGCCCGCGGCCGGAGTTCTGATTGGATCGCTCGGCTGCAACATAAGCGCCACACCTCACTGAAGGGCCGGGCGCGCCGCACCGGCGGCGCGCAGAGCCGACAAAGGGCGGTTGCCCCGCGGGACAACCTTATTGGTTCCATTATAGTGCAAACAGGGCCGGAACTCAACGTGATTTGCCGCCTGCCGACATTTTCTGCGCGGAAAAAGGGGAAAACGCCCCCGAAAGACCCGCCTCAGTACTGGCTGATGGGCAGCGATGGGTCTTCTTCGCCCGGCCGTACGGCGCGGATCTCGACCGGGTAGGAGACCTGGCCGTTTACCTGTACCTGCACCCGCTCGCCCGCGGCACGCCCGAAAATGGCCCGCCCCAAAGGAGACTCGCGGCTGATATACCCCTCGCCCGCGTTCACCCGTAGGGTGGTGACCAGCTGCACCCGCAGGGTCTCGCCGTCCTGGGGGAAATACAGCTCCACATGGTCGAACAGGCCCACGCCGCCGCCGCTTTGCCCGGGCTGGACCACCCGGGCGGTGTTTATCATGCGCTGAAGATAGCGGATGCGGCTCTCGTTGCGGTTTTTTTGGCGCTTTGCCTCTTTGTATTCAAAGTTTTCGCTCAAATCGCCAAAGGCGCGGGCCTCCTGCACCTCGCGGATGTATTGGGGGCGCAGCACCAGGATGCGGTGGTCGATCTCCTGCTGCATGGTATGCAGGTCCAGGGGGGTGAGTTCGTCGTACATGAAAGAGCGCTCCCTTTCGCATCCCCCGCGGCCTCGAGGGCGCAGGGCTTTTCTTTAAGGATACCACCTTTTTGCCCGAAAAAAAACGGTTGTGAAAAAATTGAGGAAAGTGCGACGCGCCCTTGACAGAAGGGGAAATGCTCTCTATAATATGTTAGCAACCTAACAAAATCCGTTTTGGGCCTGAAGCACAAAACGGCTGCGTAAAACGGAACGGGCCGGGAGACCGGCGGGAGGCGGAAATGAAGGGCGAAAACGACTGCGGGCGCAGGATCAACCAGCTGGCGCACCAGATCAAACGGCGCATGGACGGGCGGCTGGGCGGAATGGGTGTGACCGGCGTGCAGGGCCGGGTGCTGCACTATATCATCGACATGTGCAGGGAGGGGCAGGTGTTCCAGCGGGATGTAGAACAGGCGTTTACCCTGCGCCGCTCCACCGCCACCGGCATTTTGCAGCTGCTGGAAAAGAACGGGCTGATCCGGCGGGAGAGTGTGCCCTGCGACGCGCGGCTGAAAAGCCTGGTGCCCACCAAGAAGGCCGGCGCGATCCACGCGCAGATGCGAGACTGCATCCGCGAGACCGAGGCGCTGCTGGTCCGGGGCGTGGACCCGGGCGAATTGCAGGTGTTTTTGCGGGTGGCAGAGCAGATGAGTGAAAACCTGGGCGCCTGAGCGGGCGGCGGGAGGGGCCGCGGCGCGCGTTTTTTTGCGGTAAATGTTAGGTTCATAACAAAACGAGGTGGGAAAAACAAGCCCTGCCTCAGGGGAAAGAGAGGCGGCTGTTATGCTGAAGGAACTTGCAAAAAGTATACGGGAATATAAAAAGCCCTCGCTGGCCGCACCGGTGCTGGTGAGCGGGGAGGTGGTGATGGAGTGCATCATCCCCTTTATCACCGCAAACCTGGTGAACCAGATCAAGGCGGGCTGCACGGTGAACGTGATCCTCGGCTACGGCCTTGTGCTGGTGGTGATGGCGGGGCTGTCGCTTGTGTTCGGCGCGCTGGCCGGCTCGGCCTGCGCCACCGCCAGCTGCGGCTTTGCCCGCAACCTGCGCAGGGACATGTTTTACAAAATACAGGGCTACTCGTTTGAGAATATCGATAAATTTTCGACCTCCTCGCTGGTGACCCGCCTGACCACCGATGTGACCAACGTGCAGAACGCCTACATGATGATCGTGCGCACGGCCATCCGCTGCCCGCTGATGCTGGTCTTTTCGTTTATCATGGCCTATGTGATGGGGGGCAGGATGGCGTTTGTCTTTTTATTTACCATCCCTGTTTTGGGCATTGGGTTGGCGGTGATCGTGCGCAGGACCATGCCGCTGTTCCGGCGGGTGTTCCGCAAATACGATGCGCTGAACAGCTCGGTGCAGGAGAACATCAAGGGCATCCGGGTGGTAAAATCCTACGTGCGGGAGGAACATGAAAAGAAAAAATTCGGCGCCGCCGCCCAGGATGTGCGGGCTGATTTTACCCGGGCGGAGCGCATTCTGGCCATCAACAACCCCCTGATGCAGTTCTGCCTGTACGCGGCCATGGTGTTCGTGCTGTCCTACGGGTCCTACACCATTATCACCAGCCGGGGCCTCGCGCTGGATGTGGGGCAGATGTCGTCGCTTTTGACCTACAGCTTCCAGATCCTGAACAGCCTGATGATGCTGTCGATGGTGTTCGTGATGATTACCATGGCCAGCGAATCGGCGCAGCGCATTGTGGAGGTATTGCGGGAGGAGAGCGCCATCCGCAACCCCGACCAGCCGGTGATGCAGGTGAAGGACGGCTCGGTTGATTTTGACGGGGTGGCCTTTCAGTACGCCAAGGGCGCGGAGCGCATGGCGCTGGAACACATTGACCTGCATGTGCGCCCGGGCGAAACCATCGGGATCATCGGCGGCACAGGGTCGTCAAAATCGACCCTGATCCAGCTGATCTCACGGCTTTACGACGCCACCGAGGGCACCGTGCGGGTGGGCGGCGTGGACGTGCGCCGGTACGACCTGGAAACCCTGCGGGACGCGGTGGCCGTGGTGCTGCAAAAAAATGTGCTGTTTTCGGGCACCATCAAGGAAAATCTGCGCTGGGGCAACCAGAACGCCACCGACGCCGAGCTGGAGGAGGCCTGCCGCCTTGCCCAGGCGGACGAATTCATCCGCCAGTTCCCGGACGGCTACGATACTTACATTGAGCAGGGCGGGGCGAATGTGTCGGGCGGGCAAAAGCAGCGGCTGTGCATTGCCCGGGCGCTGCTGAAAAAGCCCAGGATCCTGATCCTGGACGACTCGACCAGCGCGGTGGATACCCGCACCGACGCGCTGATCCGCAAGGCGCTGAGAGAGTATATCCCCGAAACCACAAAGATCATTATCGCGCAGCGCACTGCCTCGGTGCAGGACGCAGACCGTATTGTAGTGATGAAGGGCGGCACCATCGACGTGGTGGGCACCCACGAGGAGCTGATGCGCACCAGCGATATCTATCAAGAGGTGTATATCTCGCAGAACAAGGCAGGTGACAAGGATGAGCAGTAAAAAAACCGGCCGCCGCGCGCCGAAGGGCGTGCTGGGGCGGCTGATCAGGACCCTGTTTGGCTTTTACCCGGCGCTGATGCCAGTGGTGATCGTGTGCATCCTGCTGAACGCGGTGGTGAGTTCGGTGCCCTCGATCTTTATGCAGAATGTGATTGCCGCCGTGGAGCAAAGCTGGCAGACCGGCGACTGGGCCGGGGTGGGGGGCCATATTCTGGGCCTGGTGGGCCTGCTGGGCGTTTTTTACGCGATCAGCCTGGCCGCGGGCTTTGCCTACACCCAGCTCATGGCCGTTATCACACAGGGCTCGCTTGAAAAGCTGCGGGAAAAGATGTTCGACGGCATGCAGGACCTGCCTGTTGCATATTTTGACACCCACAACCACGGCGACGTGATGAGCTACTACACCAACGACATCGACACCCTGCGGCAGATGATTTCGCAGAGTTTCCCCCAGCTGATGATCTCGGCAGTGACGGTGCTCACCGTGTTCGGCATTATGGTCTATTACAGCCTGTGGCTGGCCCTGGTGGTGCTGGCGGGCGTTGTGTTTATGGTGGCCGTGACCAAAAAGGTGGGCGGCGCATCGGCCAAATATTTTGTGCGTCAGCAGCAGGCGCTGGCCCGCACCGAGGGCTTTGTGGAGGAGATGATGAACGGCCAGAAAGTGGTGAAGGTCTTCTGCCACGAGCGCCGGGCCGAGGCTGATTTTGACGCGGTGAACGACGCGCTGTTCGCCGATGCGGAAAAAGCCAACCGCTACGCCAACATGCTGATGCCCATTTTGATGAACATCGGCAATGTGCTGTATGTGGTGGTGGCGCTGGCCGGCGGCGTGCTGCTGGTGACCGGCGCGCCGAACCTGAGCGTTTCGGGCCTTGCGTTCAGCATCAGCATCGTGGTGCCCTTTTTGAATATGACCAAGCAGTTCTGCGGCAACATCGGCCAGGTGTCAAACCAGGTGAACGCCGTGGTGATGGGCCTGGCGGGCACAAAACGGATTTTTGACCTGATCGACGAGGCGCCCGAGGCCGACGAGGGCTATGTGACCCTGGTGAACGCCAAAGAGGTGAACGGCGAGCTGGTGGAATGCCCCGAGCGCACCGGCGTGTGGGCCTGGAAGCACCCCCACGGCGACGGCACCGTGACCTACGCCCGCCTGAAGGGCGACGTGCGCTTTTTTGACGTGGACTTTGGCTACGAGCCGCACAAGACCGTGCTGCACGACGTGAGCCTGTATGCGCAGCCGGGCCAGAAGGTGGCCTTTGTGGGGGCCACGGGCGCGGGCAAGACCACCATTACCAACCTGATCAACCGCTTTTACGAGATTGCGGACGGCAAGATCCGGTACGACGGCATCAACATCCGCAAGATCAAAAAGGCCGACCTGCGCCGCAGCCTGGGCGTGGTGCTGCAGGACACGAACCTGTTCACCGGCACCGTGATGGAGAACATCCGCTACGGGCAGCTGGAGGCCTGCGACGAGGAGTGCATCGCCGCCGCAAAGCTGGCGGGGGCGCACGACTTCATCACCCGGCTGCCCCAGGGCTACGACACGCCGCTGACCGGCAACGGGGCGAACCTTTCGCAGGGGCAGCGGCAGCTGCTGGCCATTGCCCGGGCCGCGGTGGCGGACCCGCCCGTGATGGTGCTGGACGAGGCCACCAGCTCGATCGACACCCGCACCGAGGCCATCGTGCAGCAGGGCATGGACGCGCTGATGACCGGGCGCACGGTGTTTGTGATCGCGCACCGGCTGTCCACCGTGAAAAACTCGGACGCCATTATGGTGCTGGATCATGGGCGCATCATCGAGCGGGGCACCCATGAGGCGCTGATCGCCCAGAAAGGCACCTATTACCAGCTGTACACCGGCGCGCTGGAACTGGACTGAGCGCCCGGCGCGGCCCCTGCCCCGGCGGGAGCAAAAAACGAAAAGAGCGGAGCGGCCCCTGTTGAGCCTGAACAGGGCCGCGCCGCTCTTTTTGCAGTGGAAAGGCCGCCCGCTAAAGCCCCCGCCCCGCGCTGCGGGCCGCGGCCCCCCTTGTTTTAAAGACGCCTGCCTGCCGGCGAGGCCCCCCAGGCGCGGCAGGACAGGGCTTTTTTAAAACCAGGTTAAAATGTATAAAATAAGCCGCGAAAGTTTCACAAAGGGTCACCCTTTTCTTGTACAACTCCCACAGAGAAAGGCTGGGATATCTGGCTGGATTAACAAAAGTTCAAACTGATTTTGAAATAAAGTTTCAATATATTGACACTTTTGTGAAAAAAGAATACAATTTAAAAAGAAACAGTCCCGGCGGGAAGTGCCGCCGGGCCGGATTCACAAAGGAGGATTATCGCATGAAAAAGTTTCTGGCTTTGTCTTTGGCGGTGCTGATGCTGGTCAGCCTGCTCACCGCCTGCGGCGGAGCGCCGTCCAGCGCGCCCGCGTCCACGCCGGCCTCCGGCGCGTCTTCCACCGCTGGGGCGGAAGACACCATTACCGTATTGGTGCCCCCTGTGACCAATGATTATCTGGAAAAGATGACCGAGTGGGCCGCCGAGTTCCACGAGATGTACCCGAACCTGACCATGGAGGTGATCGGCACCTCCTGGGACGACCACAACACCAAGCTTTCCACCATGGCGAACGCGGGCGAGGCGCCCGATATCGCCGAGATGGCCTACGCCGCGATCGGTACCTATGTGGAGAACGGCACCGCGCTGAACCTGTCGGAAGTGATGGATCCGACGCTGCTGGCCGACTTTGACCAGAACGCGCTGGACTACATGACCATTGAGGGCAACGTGTACGGCCTGCCCCTGTACATCACCATCCAGGCCCTGGGCGCCAACAAGGACATGCTCACCGCCGCCGGCGTGGACGTGGCCAAGGTGCAGTCCAGCGGCTGGACCTACGACGAGTTTATGGCTGCCATCAAGGCCGGCACCACCAAGGACTGCTTCGGCTTTGTGTTTGCGAACTCCGGGGTGACCGCCTCTGACTTTTTGACCATCTTCGGGGTGAGCGCCGGGCTGAACAACGCCTTTACCTCTGACCTGAAGTACGCCTACACCAGCACCAAGATGCTGAACCTGCTGAAGGCGGTGGAGGAGATGACCTCCTCCGGCTACATGCCCAACTACGGCGTGGAGGCCTCGCAGCGGATGGTAATGTGCGAGACCGGCAACGCCATGATCTTTGGCAAGGCGATGCCCCTGTTTGAGATCAATATCACCAAGAACAACGCTGCCCTGGAGGCCAATGACGGCACCGCGGTGGAGAATTCCATCCCCGTGAACTACGCGTTCCTGCCCGTGCCCACCATGGAGGGTGTGACCGAGACCTGCTTTGGCGCGGTGGACGGCCTGGTGGCCTTCCGCAACCAGAACACCACCGACGAGCACACCCAGAACGTGATGAAGGCGCTGTACTTCCTGTCTTCCGGTGAGCGCGCCGCTTATGTGGACGCCGCGACCTGCCTGGACGGCGTGAGCAAGACCTCCCGCGAGGCGCTGGCCACCATGGACGTGGGCGAGCGGGACCAGGGCAACGTGGACTGCGCCGCCCGCATGATCACCACCGTGATCGCGCCCCCCACCGGCATCACCGCCGAGCAGAGCGCCACCGCGCAGCAGATCATGGACGAGGTCATTGTGCCCAAGTTCCAGGCGCTGCTGGCCGGTGAGGTGACCGCGCAGGCGATGTACGACGAGATCGTTTCCAAGGGCACCGCCGCGTTCGGCGAGGCAAACTGCGATCTGACCTGATCGTTTTCTGCATGAGGGAAAGCCCATATGGGCAGGTGGCCTGTCCTGCAAAGGACAGGCCGCTTTTTTGCCTCCTGGGCAAAACAAAGCTTTTTTATGCCGGCCTTTTCTTCCGATTTTCATGATTCACAGGAGGTGCTTTTGAATGAAATATAAGGGTTCGGGCGCGGGGGCTCCCACAAAACAACGCCCGGTGAGCTGCAACGGGGCCGGCGGGACCGCACTGCGCCGCAGGCGGCGCTTTTTCACAAACGACGATCTGTGGGGGTACCTGTTCATTGCGGTGGCCCTGGTGTTCTTTGGGATGTTTACGATCTATCCGCTGTTTTCGGCGCTGAAGACCAGCCTGGAAAACTACAAGCCTTTCGGCTCGGATTTTGTGGGGCTGGAAAATTACGCAACCACCTTTCAGAACGAGCTGTTCTGGAAATCCATGAAGAACACACTGGTTTACACAGCGGTGGTGGTGCCTGTTTCGCTGCTGCTCTCGTTTGCGGTGGCAATCATGTTTATGCCCTTTGGTAAAAAGCTGCAGTCGGTGTTCAAGGCCATGTACTACCTGCCGGCGGTGGCCTCGGGGATCGCGCTCAGCGTGGTGTGGCTGTGGATCTACGACGCTTCGCCCACGGGCCTGTTCAACCAGCTGCTCACCGTGTTTCACCTGCCCACCCAAAACTGGCTGGGTTCCAGCAAGACCTCGATGCTCTCGCTCATCATTATGGCGCTGCTGAGCGGCCAGGGGCAGAACATCATTATTTATACCGCAGCCCTTTTGGGCATTGACAACACCTATTTTGAAGCCGCCGAGCTGGACGGCGCCAGCTTTATGCAGAAGGTGCGGTTCATCGTGTTCCCGCTGGTCAAGCCCACCACCCTGTTTTTGCTGGTCACCGGCGTGATCGGTTCCTTCCAGGTGTTCATGAACGCCTACATGATGACCGGCGGCGGGCCGGACAACAACACCACCATGATCGGCCTGCTGATTTTCAACAACGCCTTCAAATACAACAAGTACGGCCTGGCCTGCGCCCAGGCGGTGATCCTGACCATCATCATTGCGGCCATATCGTTCTTCCAGTTTAAAGTAGCTGGTTCGGACGTTGAATATTAAGGGGGAGGGGACGACATGGCAACCACCGGTTTGTATTCCCAGCATGTGAACAACAAAAAGGCGCGGTATCTGCGAAACACCCTTTTGGTCGCCTTTTTGCTGCTTTTGGCCGTAGCCTGCTTATTTCCGCTGTTTTATATGATCGCCAACTCCTTTGGCCCCGCGGTGGAGGCGGCCGGTTCCTCGCGCAGCATCCTGCCCTCCTCCTGGAGCCTGGACTCTTACAAAGCCTTTTTCGACTTCAGCAAATACAGCAGCAGGTGGCTTTGGAACAGCCTTGTGGTGGCTGTGTTCCAGGTGATCGGCAACGTGCTGTTTGCCAGCATGGCGGGCTACGCCTTTGCCAAGCTGAATTTTAAAGGCAAAAACGTGTTGTTCTACCTCATCATGGTGGGCATGATGATCCCCTACCAGGTGACACAGGTGCCCCTGTACATCCTGATCGTGAACAATTTCAAGATGTCGAACACTTACATGGCCCTGATTCTGCCGGGCCTGGTTACCACCTACAGCATCTTTTTGACCAAGCAGTTCTTCAGCAGCATTCCCACCGCCCTGATCGAGAGCGCCAAGCTGGACGGCTGCACACAGATGGGGATCTTCTGCCGCATCATCCTGCCCCTTTCCAAAACCATCCTGGCGGTGCTGGCGATCACCACCTTTTTGAGCAGCTGGAACAACTTCTTCTGGCCCTTCCTGGCCACCTCCAAGGAGGCCATGTACACCATCCAGGTGGGCCTCAAGCAGTTCAAATTTGCCAATACCACCCTGTTTGGCCCCATGATGGCGGGCGCGACCATCAGCGCCATGCCGATGTTCGTTTTGTTTTTCTGCCTGCAAAAGTACTTTTTGGAAGGCGTTACCGTGGGCGCGGTGAAGGGCTGAGCCCGGGAAGGAACAGGTCTGCATATGCTGAGAAATTATATTCCGGCCGACCGGCCGGCCGTCGCGGCCCTGTGGCAGCGCAGCGCGGTGCGGCAGGGGTATGCCCCCCGCACGCCCGGGCAGCTGGGCCCGCTGCTGTTCGAGCACCCCTATTTTAACAGCCGGCACGCCTTTGTGTGGGAAAACGGGGGCGGTGTGGGCGCGTTCATCTGCGGCTGCACCGGCGACGATATCCCCCGGGGCGGTGAGCGGGGGTACTTTACCTGCTTTTTGGCGGACGAGGCGCTGGACACCCCCGCGCTTTGCGCGGACATGTTCGCCGCGCTGGAGGAGTCGTTCCGGGCGGCGGGCAAGCGCTGCAGCGCGGTGACCTTTTTTAACCCCATGCGGCTGCCCTGGGTGATCCCGGGCACGCCCGGCTTTGAGCATAACAACATGCCGGGGGTGGCCGCCGGGCTGCCGCTGCACAGCCGGATGCTGGCCCAGGGCTATACCGAGGCCGCCCGCGAGTGCGCCATGTACCGCAGTTTGGAGGACTTTGCCCTGCCGCCCGAGATCAAGGCGCTGGAAACGCGGCTTGCGGCCGGGGGCTGCACCGTGCAGCCCTATGATCCCGCCCGGCACACGGGCCTTGCGGAGATGCTGGCGGCGCTGGAAAACCCGGACTGGACCGCCCAGATCACCCGGGCCGGGCGAACCGGGCAGTTGCTTCCCGTGGCGCTTTGCGGCAGCGTGGTGGCCGGGTTTGCCGGGCCGGTATACCCCGAGCCCACCGGCCGGGGATACTTTGCCGGCATTGGGATCGCGCCCGCGTACCAGGGCCGCGGGCTGGGAAGGCTGCTGTTCTTCCGGCTGTGCCAGGCAGAAAAGGAAGCGGGCGCGCGGTATATGTCGCTGTTTACCGGCGAGACCAACCACGCCCGCAAAATTTACGAGAGCGCGGGCTTTGAGCAGGTGCGCAGCTTTGGCGTGCTTGTGAAAGAGCTGTGAGCCGCGCCGCAAGGAAAGGAACGAGAAGCATGGCAAAAACCATTTTGGCCATTGGCGCCCATGTGGGCGATATGGAGCTGACGGTGGGCGGAACCCTTGCCACCTGCGCGCTGGAGGGGGGACGCATTGTGACCCTGGCGCTGACGGCGGGAGAAAAGGGCGTGCCCGCCGGGCGGGACATTGCGGAATACCGGCAGCAAAAATGCGCCGAGGCCCGCGCTTTTGCAGAGAAGCTGGGGGGCGAGGCCCATGTGCTGGACTACCCGGACGGCCTTCTGGCCGACGATGACGCGGCCCGCTTTGCGGTGTGCGACGTGATCCGCGCGGTAAAGCCGGATGTGATCCTGACCCACCATGCCGAGTCCATGCACAAGGACCATGCAGCCTGCCACCGCATTGTGCACGACGCCTGGTTTTACGCGGCCACGCCGGGGTTTGAGCGGGCGGACAAGGCCCATTTTGCCCGGCTGTATTTTGCCGAAAACTGGGAGGACGCCACCGGCTACCGCCCGTATCTTTACGCACAGGTGAGCGGCGAGGGCTTTGCTTTGTGGCAGGAGGCGGTGCAGACCCATTGGTTTGTGACCGGCTCCACCAGCTTTCCCTATTACGAGTATTATTCCCACCTGAAACGACTGCGGGGCATTGAGGCCCGAAAGGGGTACGCCGAGACGTTTATGGTGCTGCCGGAGGAGCAGAGACAGATCCGGGCTCTGTGAAAAAATGTTTTCGAACAGACAACTGGTACGATTGACAGCGCCCTTGTTCGGTGAGCAGTTTTTGGTGGTGCTGGTGGGCATTACCGACACCTTTATGGTGGCCTATGCGGGAGAGAGCGCCGTTTCGGGCGTGGCCCTGGTGGATACGATCAGCTACCTGGTGGTGGCGGTGTTCGGCGCGTTGTGCGCGGGCGGCTCAATTTTGGCCAGCCAGTACAGCGGCAGCGGCGACCGGGCCCGCATGAGCCTGGCGGCCCGGCTTTTGATGGGCAGCACCCTGGCGATTGCCCTGGCCATGGCGGCGCTGGTGCTGCTGTGCGGCAACGGGCTGCTGGCGCTGATCTTCGGCCGGGTGGAACCGGAGGTCATGCGCAGCGCCCGGGAGTATTTTGCCCTGATTGGGTGCAGTTTCCCGTTTTTGGCGGCCTACAGCGCGGCGGCGGCCCTGTTCCGCAGCCAGGGCAACAGCATGGTCACCCTGGCGGCCAGCCTGCTGATGAACGGCCTGAACGTGGCCGGCAACGCATGGTTTATTTACGGCAAGGGCATGGGCGCGGCGGGCGCGGCGCTTGCCACCCTGATCGCCCGGGGCGGGGCCGCCGTGCTGCTGTGTGTTCTGCTGGCAAAAAGCGGGATGCTTGCGGCGCCCCGAAAGCAGCCGGTGCGGCTGGCCGAATGCAGGGAAATGCTGGGCAAGATCCTGTATGTGGGGATTCCCAGCGGGGTGGAGAGCGGACTGTTCAGCCTGGGAAAGCTGCTGGTACAGCGGCTGTACGCGGGGCTGGGCACGGTGGCCCTGGCGGCCAATGCGGCCGCGGGGGCGCTTTCCTGCATTGCCACCTTGCCGGGCGGGGCGCTGAGCCTTGCCATGCTGCCGGTGGTGGGCCGCGCCGTGGGCGCGGGCCAGCCGGAGGAGGCAAAACGCCTGGCGGCAAAGCTGCTGCGCGCGGCCTATGGGCTGATGCTGGCGGCGAACCTGCTGGTGTATGTGCTCCTGCCGCAGCTGAGCGGCCTGTATGCCCTTTCCGCCGAGACCACGGCGGTGGTGCGGGAGCTGCTGGCCTGGCACTGCCTGTTTGCCACCCTGTTTTACCCGGCAGGCTTTTGCACCCCCAGCGCTCTGCGGGCCGCGGGCGACGTGCGCTTCACCATGGCGGTGAGCATCGCGTCCATGCTGGTGTGCCGGGTGGGGCTGAGCTGCCTGTTCGTGCTGGGGCTGGGCTGGGGCGTGGTGAGTATTTGGATGACCATTTTCTGCGACTGGGGCGTGCGCGCGGTGCTGTTCAGCCTGCGGCTGCGCTCAGGGGCGTGGCAAAAACATAAGATCGTGTGAACGCCGCCTTTCACAAAGCGGCAAAGCAGACCCTGAGGAGGTTGTTATATGGTTGAGCTGAAACAGATCGCAACCGAGCAGCGCAACGAAGCGACGGCGAACATCGACACGCTTTCCAGCTGCGATATGGTGCGCCTGATCAACCGGGAGGACCAGAAGGTGGCGCTGGCGGTGGAGCGGGAAACCGAGCACATTGCGGCGGCCATTGACCTGATCTGCGAAAAAATGTGCGGCGGCGGCCGCCTGATCTACTGCGGCGCGGGCACGTCCGGCCGGCTGGGCATTCTGGACGCGGTGGAGTGCCCGCCCACCTATTCCACCGACCCAGAGTTGGTGCAGGGACTGATTGCGGGGGGAATGCCCGCCGTGTTCCAGGCGGTGGAGGGCGCGGAGGACGACCCCGCTTTGGGCCGGGAGGACCTTGAGGCCATTCATTTTGGAGAAAAGGACGTGCTGGTGGGCATTGCGGCCAGCGGCCGCACCCCCTACGTGCTGGGCGCCATGCGGTACGCCCGCCAGAAAGGCGGCGCGGTGCTGGCCGTGACCTGCTGCCCCGGCAGCGAGATCGACCAGCTGGCGGATGTGGGCATTGCACCCACGCCGGGGCCTGAGGTGGTTACCGGTTCCACCCGCATGAAAAGCGGCACGGCCCAGAAAATGGTGCTGAACATGCTTTCCACCTGCACCATGATCCGCCTGGGCAAGGTGTACGGAAACCTGATGGTGGACGTGAAGCCCTCGAATGAAAAGCTGGTGCAGAGGTGCGTGTCGATCGTGTGCACCGCCGCGGAGTGCACCGAGGCCCGGGCCCGGGCGGCGCTGGAGCAGTGCGAATACAGCGCCAAGACCGCCATTGTGATGGTGCGGGCCGGGGTAAACGCGGCCGAGGCGGCCCGGCGGCTGGAAGGCGCCAAAGGCCGGGTGGCAGCCGCGCTGGGCGAAATAAAAAGCTGAAAGGGGCGTGAGCCATGGAACAGAAGCTTTGCGTCGGCGCAGACCGGCTGCAGGAATACGCCGCGCTTTTTAAGGGCGCGCGGGTGGGGCTTGTTACCACCCCCACCGGCCGCACCGGGGCGGGTGAGGCCACCATTGCCGCACTGGGCAGGGTGTGCAGGCTGTGCGCCCTGTTCGGCCCGGAGCACGGGGTGCGGGGCGAATTTGCCGCGGGCGCGCTGGTTCCCCACTACACCGACGGCCCTACCGGCCTGCCGGTTTACAGCCTGTACGGCGCGGATTCCAAGCGGTTTTCGGCGGAAATGCTGGATGTGTTTGATGTGCTGGTATACGACATCCAGGACGTGGGCAGCCGGTATTACACCTTTCTTTCGACCCTGCTGTACGCGGTGGAGGACTGCGCCCGCGCACACAAGCGCCTGGTGGTGCTGGACCGGCCGGATCCCCTGGGCGGCCGGATTGTGGAGGGGAATTTGCTGGCGCAGGAGCTTGCCAGCTTTGTGGGCTGCTACCCGCTGCCCAACCGCTACGGCCTCACGGCGGGCGAATTTGCCGGCATGGCGAACCGGGAGCGGGAGCTTGGGTGTGAGCTTACCGTGATCCCCTGCGAGGGCTGGCGGCGGGACGAAATGTTCCCCGCCTGGGGCAGGCCCTGGATCCTGCCCAGCCTGAACCTCCCGCGTTTTGAAACGGCGCTTTTGTATGCGGGCACCTGCCTGTTCGAGGGCACGAACCTTTCGGAGGGGCGGGGCACCGCGGATCCCTTTGCCATTTTGGGCGCGCCTTACATTCAGGACGTGGAGGGCCTTGCCGCCGCGTTCAACCAAAAAAAGCTGCCGGGCATTCTGGCCACGCCCCAGTACTTTGAGCCGACCAGCTCCAAGCACAAGGGGCAGGTGTGCGGCGGTGTGCACCTGCATGTGACCGACCCCGAAGCCCTGCGGCCGCTGGCGGCGGCGCTGACCCTGCTGGAGCTGGTGCGGGACCGCCACGAAAAGGAGTTTGCCTTTTTGCCGCCGGTGCGCGAGGGCGGCCGGCCTTTTATCTCGCTGCTGGCAGGCCACCGGGAGTTTGAGCGCCCGGGCTGGACCGCCGCGGCGCTGCTGGAGCGGCAGCGGCGGGAGCAGGAGCAGTTTGCCCGCCGCAAGGAGCCATTTCATCTTTATTGAATACAAACAGGAGGAACTGCGCCATGACCCTGCGCGAAATGATCGGCCAAAAGCTGGTGGTGGGCTTCCCGGGGACGGAACTGGACGGGGAGTTTATCCGGCTGGTGGAAGAATACAAGGTGGGGAACATTATTCTGTTCCGGCACAACGTTGAGAGCGAGGAACAGCTTGCCGCCCTTTGCGCCGAGCTTCGGCGGCGCATCCGCGCCGCGACCGGCGCGGAGCCCTTTATTACCATTGACCAGGAGGGCGGCGTTGTGACCCGCCTGCCGGACGATACCACCAATCCCCCCGGGGCCATGGCCATTGCTGCCGCGGGCGGGGAAGAAAACGCCTATGAAATGGGCTACCTGACCGGCTGCCGGCTGCGGGCGCTGGGGGTGGATTTTGACCTGGCGCCGGTGATGGACGTGAACTCGAACCCCGACAACCCGGTGATCGGGGTGCGCAGCTACGGCGACGACCCCGCCGCTGTGGCCCGGTACGCCACGGCCATGATGAAGGGGCTGACCGAGGGCGGCGTTTACGCCAGCCTGAAGCATTTCCCCGGCCACGGCGACACGGCGGTGGACTCCCACATCGGGCTGCCCTGCATTGACAAATCGCTGGAAGAGCTGGAACAGGGGGAGCTGATCCCCTTCCGGGCGGGCATTGCGGCGGGCGCGCCCGCGGTTATGAGCACCCACATCCTGTTCCCCCAATTGGAGCCGGGCGGGGTGCCGGCCACCATGTCCCGCGCGATCATGACCGACCTTTTGCGGGGCCGCCTGGGCTTTGAGGGGCTGGTGATCTCGGACTGCATGGAGATGCAGGCCATCGCCACCCATTACGGAACGGTGAACGGGGTGCTGGCCGCCATGAACGCCGGGGTGGACCTGGTGTTCGTGTCGCACACGGCGGCCCTTGCAAAAGAGGCGGTGCTGAGAGCCGAGGAGGCCGTGGCCGAGGGGAAGCTGGACCGGGAGGAGATCGAAAAAAGCGCCCGGCGCATTTTGGAGCACAAGGCCCGCTGCGCGGCCCTGCGGCCGGTGGGCGGCGAAATGAGCCGGGAGGAATGCCGGGCCGCCGTGGGCGCGCTGCGGCAAAAAAGCGTGACCGCGGTGCAGCTGCCCGCCGGGGGCCTGCCCGCGCTGGGCGAAACGCCCCTGTTTTTGGGCTGCCCGGACTACCGCAGCACCCTGGCCTCCAGCGCCGCAAGCGGCGATTTTACCTTTGCGGAGGAAATGTGCCGGCTGGCGGGCGCTGGCCAGGCGCTGGTGACCCCCAAGGACCCCACGGACGCCGAGATTGAAGCAATCACGGCAAAGGCCGCCGGGCACAGCTGCCTTGTTCTGGGCACTTACAACGGCCACATTTTAAAGGGCCAGCTGGCGCTGGCCCGGGCGCTGGCCGCCACCGGGCTGCCCATGATCCTGGTGGCGCTGCGCAACCCCTACGATCTGGCGGAGCTGCCGCCCCATGTGGCCGGGCTGGCCGCCTGGGAATACACGCCCGCCATGTTCCGGGCGCTGTGGCCGGTGCTGTGCGGCGAGACGCCGCCCCAGGGCAGGTTGCCGCTGGCCCGGCTGCGATAGGGGGCAAAAAGCATGGCCCTTGTGGAATTTACACACCGCTTTGCCACCTTGGGCGGGCAGGGCCGGGTGCGGCTGGTGCTGCCGGAGCAGGGCGCGCCGGATGAGGCACCGGTCGTGCTGCTGCTGCACGGCGCGTCGGACGACGGCAGCGGCTGGCTGCGGTTCACCGCGGCCGAGCGCTACGCCGCGGAAAAAAACGTGGTTCTTGTGGCGCCCGACGCCCGCAACAGCTATTATGCGGACATGGCCCGCGGCCCGCGGTTTTTTGAGTTTGTGACCCGGGAGCTGCCCGCCGAGTGCGCGCGGCTGTTCGGCCTGAGCCGAAAGCGGGAGCAGAATTATGTGTTTGGCCTTTCAATGGGGGGCTATGGGGCGCTGAAATGTGCCCTGACCTTTCCCGGGCAATACGCGGGCTGCGCGGCGTTTTCGGCCGCGGTGCGGCCGGAGCGGCTGGTGGGCAGCGCCCAGTGGCCGCTGAGCGCCGCCGCGGGCGAGGCGATTTTTGGCCCGGGGCTGGCCCAGGGCCGGGTGCCGCCCGAGAGCGATGTGTTCCGGCTGGCGGCCGCTGCAGCCTCGCCGCTGCCGAGGCTGTATCTCGCCTGTGGCGAGGAGGACCCCCTGTGCGGAGTGAACCGGGAGCTGGCCGGCTTTTTGACGCAAAAAAACATCCCCCACACCTTCCGCACCGGCCCCGGCGCCCACGACTGGGCGTACTGGGACGGGGAGCTGAAGCGCGCGATGGATGTTTTTTTGGGGTAGAAGCGGGGCGGGGCCTATTCCTTGACCCGGTGGGTCTGGCAGATCTTATAGCTGCTTTCCAGCGGCTGCTGAATGGCGGAATAATCCTTGCTGGCCACCAGCGTGAACAGCACGTCCACGGTCATGAGCTGGGCCATGCGGCTGCTCATGGCGCCGCTGCGCACATACACCTCCGGCGACACGGTATACAAAAGGATGTCACAGCCCGCGGCCAGCGGGCTTTTTGAATACCGGGTGATGCCGATGGTGCGGCAGCCGCTCTGCTGCGCCGCCCGCAGCGTTTCCAGGGTCTCTTGGGTGGCGCCGGTGTTGGACACGAACACCGCGGCGTCCCGCGCGGAGAGGGTGGAGCTGTAGCTGAGCTGGATGTGGCTGTCGCGGCTGAACATGGCATAGCGGTTGATGCGGGTGAGCTTGTGATACAGGTCCTCGGCCACCAGGGCCGAGGCGCCCACCCCAAACAGCCGGATGGTGGCGGCCTTTAAGATGCAGTTGGCCGCCTGATACAACGCATTCTGGTCCAGCATCTTGGCAGTGTCGCGAATTGCCTGTATACTGGTGTTGGACACCGTTTGTAGAATCTGGGCCGCATCGCTGCCCTCGTTCAGATCGGAGAAATAGCGCTTGTCCTCGGGAGCGTCCTGGGGCTCGTTCATGCGCTCTACCAGCAGATGCTTGCGCATTTCCTTCAGGCCTTCGTAGCCCACGGCCTTGCACAGCCGCACCCAGGCGGTGGGGCTTACCCCTGCCTCCTGCGCCAGCTGGGCGATGGGAAGGGAATAACTGGCCTCCATGTGATTTAAAAAATAGTCGGCCGCTTTGCGCTCGGTGTCGCTGAGGCTGCCGTAGCTGCTGCGGATGCGCGCCTCCACGTTGGTCATGCGTTTCCTCCTTGCTGCGCGCGCCACTCCTGCAAAATGGCGCTGTGGATTTCGGCCCGCAGGCCCGCGAACCGGTCGGGCTGCCGGGCGGGGTGCACCCGGTTGGTGAGAAGCACCACAAACAGCCCGCCGGCGGGATCCACGGCCAGGCTGGTGCCGGTAAAGCCGGTGTGCCCAAACCCGGCGGGGCTGAACAGCGGCCCGAAAAAATCGCCCGGCGCGCCCGCCAGCTGAAAGCCCAGCCCCCGGTTTTGCCCAAGGCCCGGGGTGGCGTTTTGACAGGCTGCGCGCAGCGTGGCGGCGGGCACAAGCTCCACCCCCTCCAGGCTGCCGCCGCAGGCCAGCGCCGCGGCGTAGCGGGTGAGGTCCGGCAGGGTGGAAAACACCCCCGCGTTGCCGGAATCCCCCCCGAGGAAGCGGGCGTTTTCATCGTGCACAACGCCCCGCAGCCAGGCGCCCCGCTCATCCCGCTCGGTGGGGGCGCACAGGGCGGGCGGGGGCGCGTAGCCGGTGTGTGCCATGCCCAGAGGCCCGAACACCCGCTGCCGCGCCAGCTGGGGCAGGGGAAGGCCGTGCACGGCCTCCAGCACCCGCCCCAGCAGGATGAAGCCGAGATCGCTGTACACCACCCGGCTGCCGGGGGCATAGGCCAGCGGCAGCGAGAGGATGGTTTCGGCCGCGGCGGCGGGGGGCGGGTCCAGCAGGTCCAGCCGGGCCCAGCTTTTCAGCCCCGCGGTGTGGGTGAGCAGCCGGGCCAGGGTGAGCGCCCCCTTTTGCGGGCCGGCCCCGGCAAAAAAGCGGCTCAGCGGATCCTGCGGCGAAAGGGCCCCGGACGCAAAGTCCTGCAGCAGCAGGGTAGTGGTGACCACCACCTTGCTCAGGCTTGCCAGGTCGTATACCGTGCGGGGCCCCACGGGCTCAAACGGAGCGTCCAGCGGGGCCATGGTGCCAAAGTACGCCTGCGCCAGCAGCCGGCCGCGGCAGCCCACGGCGAGCGCGGCGCCCGGGCAGCGCCCGGCGGTTACCGCATGTTGCAGCAGGGAACAGGCAGTTTCAAACATGGCGGGTCGGGCCTCCTTAAAAATACGGTTTAAAATGAGATTTTCCCCATGACCACCGGGTGCGCGGCGCCGGTGGCGCTGGGGGCGTTGTTGCAGCGGCCCGCCATGGCCTCGTTGGCCAGCACCGCAAAGGCCACGGCCTCTTTGGCGTCGCTGTTGAGGCCCAGACCCTCGTTGGTCATGACCTGGCAGCCGGGCAGGGCCGCGGCCAGATGGGCCATGAGCACCGGGTTGCGGCTGCCGCCGCCGCCCACAATGAGCTGGTCCGGCCGCACGGGGCAAAAGCGCTCGATGGCCAGCCGGATGGTCTCGGCCGTGTAGCGGGTGGCGGTGGCCAGAATGTCTGCCCCGGAAAGGCCCAGCTCCGCGCCTTTGGCCCAGAGCGCGTTTACAAACCCCTCGCCGTAATATTCCCGGCCGGTGGTCTTGGGGGGAGCGAGGTTAAGGTAGCCGTCGGTTTGCAGCAGGTATGCCAGCAGCGCTTCGCTCACCCGGCCCCCGGCTGCCAGCCGGCCACCTTCGTCGTAGCGCTGTTTGCCGCCGGTCATGCGCGCGGCGAGCGCGTCCATGACCATGTTGCCGGGGCCAGTGTCGAAAGCAAGGGTGTCGCACAGGCGGCCCCCGGCGGGCAGCAGGGTGATGTTGCCGATGCCGCCGATGTTCTGCAGCGCCACGGTGCGGCCCTGCTGCCGGTAAAGCAGGTATTCGGTATAGGGCACCAGCGGCGCGCCCAGACCCCCGGCGGCCATGTCGCGCACGCGGAAGTCGCTCACCACGGGGCAGCCCAGCCGCTCGGCGATCAGGCTGGCTTCGCCCAGCTGCAGGGTGGCCCGCACCGTGCGGCCCAGGTATTCGGCCCCGGCGGGCTCGTGCCAGAAGGTCTGGCCGTGGCTGCCCACAAAATCCACCTGGTCCGGGCGCAGGCCTGCGGCCCGGCAGACCGCCTCGCAGGCGTCGGCAAACAGCTCACCCAGCAGAAAATTGACCAGGCAGAACTCCCGGCTGTTTGCAGCGCAGCCTCCTGCCAGGGCGAGGAGGCGGGCGCGAACCTCGTCTGCGAAGGGCAGGGTGACAAAGGCAAGCTGCTCCACCGCGGTATCGGCGCCGCAGCCCGCAATGCGAACGGCCACCGCGTCGATCCCGTCGGCGCTGGTACCGCTCATCAGCCCCAGCACGATGTGGGGCTCGGTTCCGGAAAAGTTCATACAAAGACCCTCCCATGGATTTGACCAGTTTTTTTGACAAAACGACCGTTTTTTGAAATAAAGTTTCGCACTGCTCTTATTATAGCAGAACCGCGGCAAAAGTGAGTAAAGATTTCGGCGTTTCCGGGCTGTTTTTGGAAAAACCAAAGGACGCAGGAGAGGAAGTGTGTGTGATGAAAGAATACATTGCCGGCTGGGACGGCGGCGGGACCAAAACCATCTGCGAGGTGCGGGAATTAGCAGGCGGCGAAACGCTGCGCTTTACCGCCGGGCCGCTGAACCCCAACGGCACGGTCCCCGGCCAGGCGGACGACACCGCCGCCGGGCTGCTGGCACAGATGGCCGCCCTGCCGGGCGGGCTTGCGGGCTGCCGCATGCTGTGCGTGGGGGCCGCGGGGATCAGCAACCCGGCCACCGAGCAGCGGCTGCGGGCCGCGCTGCAAAGGGGGGGCTATGCCGGCCCGGTGTGCTTTACCGGCGACCAGCAGACCGCGCTGTACGGCGCGCTGGGCGGCGCGGGGGGCATGGTGCTGATTGCGGGGACAGGTTCCATTTGCTACGGCCAGACCCTCGCGGGCGAAGAGGCCCGGGCGGGCGGCTGGGGCAGCCTGATGGACGACGAGGGGGGCGGCTACGCCCTGGGGCGCGACATCCTGGCCGCAGTGGTGCGCGGCTTTGACGGCCGGGGCCCGGCAACCTGCCTGGAACGGCTGGTGTTTGACCGGCTGGGCGTGGGGGACATCCAGGGCATGATCGGCCGCATTTACGCCCCCGGGGTGGGCAAGCGGGAGATCGCAGCCCTGGCGCCGCTGCTGACCGAGGCGCTGCAGGAGAACGACCCGGCCGCCCGCGGGATTTGCGAAAAGGCGGGCCGGGAGCTGGCGATGCTGGTGCTGCCGGTGGCAGCAAGGCTGGGCCTGCAAACCGCCCGGGCGGCGCTGGCGGGCAGCGTGCTTATAAAGTGCGCGCCGGTGCGGCAGGCGGTGTGCGAGGCGCTGAAAAGCGAGCTGCCGGGGCTGCGCTGTGTTTTACCCGAGAGGGACGCGGCCAGCGGCGCGGTGCTGATCGCCCGCAGGGCGCTGCTGCAAAAAAAGTGAACCGCGGGCAGAAAAACAGCGTGGGGCCTTTTTCCCGAAAGGGGAAGGGTCCCGCGCTGTTTGGGCCTTGTGGTTCGGCCGCCCTGGGGGGGCGGGAAACGCGCCCATCGGAAGAAACTCTTGCGCCGCAATGCTGCCATAAAGAACGTCCATGGCAAAGCGGGAGAGGCTTTTTTGTGCCTTTGCACCGGCTACCCCGGCAGAAGCGGGACAAGGGTACTTTGAAAAACAGAGTTTCAATGTGAGCCGCCGAAAAGTGCAAAACCTTAAAAACAGTTGAAAACACTGAAATTAATAGTAAAATATACAATATAGAAATCGGCGGATCGGGATTGCGAGGAGGGGATAGTTCATGATTTTGCATTGTATGAAAGGAACAACTTGGGAAGAAAGAAAACATAAACCCGCCTGGGGAAATCGAAACATTCGGGCCCACGGATGTATACATTGCTCAACGATTGAATATTTCTGGCGTGTCGCTCCAAATTTCAAAGACATGGAAGAAGAATTGGTACTGCTTTGCATTGATGAAAACAAATTAAAAGCAGAGGTTCGTTATGAAGATGAAGATAACTGCGGCAGGTTTTACCCTCATGTATATGGGTTAATAAACAATGACGCGGTGATAGCCGTGCTTCCTTTTACAAAGGACGAGCATGGGAATTACGTAAAGAATCAAGAATTGGCACACATAGAGGATAAATGAATTCTAATTTGTTTGCACCCCCGCGCCGGCTGCCCAGCAGGGTCGCGGCGCGGGGGCGTTAAGATGAGCTTTTTATTGTGAAGCAATCAAAAATGGCGTTTCCCAAAGCCTGAGCGGGGGAAACGCCATTTTTCGTGTGATATTTTTTCGGGCTGTTTTGCGGCGGATGCTGCCGCAAGCTACCCGGCATGCAACGGACGCCGGCCCCGGGGAAAAGAGAGAATTGCCCGGGAAAAACGCGCCGCAAGGTTCGGGGAAGGAACCACACTGCAGGGGTCAGGTTATGCGCTTTCTTGGCCGTGGTTATGACACGGGAGCGGGGAAAGAAAAGCGCCAGCAAAATTCGAAGGCGGGGTCGGCAAAGGCGAGGGGCGGCTCCAGCGCGGGGCCGCAGCTGCCCGAGCCGATGCCGGCCTGCCGGTGGTCCAGGCAGAGCACACAGGCGTCCGCGGGCTGCAATTCAAAATCGTGCCGCGTTTGGGTGAGCTGTTCCTGGGTGTAGGGAAGGGCGGAGAAACAGAAGTCCTGTTCGCTTTCGACCCGCAGGGCGGCGGCGGGGCAGGCCAGGGTGAGTTCGGTGCAGCCCCAATGGCTGCGCTCCTCCTGCGGGCGGATATGCTCGGTGGCGCCATCCACTGTTTCCTGCCAGAGGGAGAGGCGGGCGGCGGCGCGCTTGTCGGCATAGCTTTCGGCAGGGCCGTAGCCGAAGTACGCGCAGCGGCGCAGCTCCTTTTGCACAAACAGCCGCAGCCCGAAGCGCGGCAGGGGCGGCAGGCGGCCATCCCGCGCGCAGCGGCAGCAAAGCTCGGCCTCGCCCGTGCCGCTCACCCGCCACAAGACGTCCATGCGCACCAGGGGCTGGAGCGCGGGCACCACCAGCGAGAGGCGAAAACGCAGCACCGCGCAGCCGCCCTGGAGCCGCGCAGAGGCGCTGTAGACCCGGGGGGCGGCCCGGTCGTAACCCGCCTTGAGCCAATCGAGCTTTACAAGGCGGTCGTTGTCGGTGGGGGCGCGCCACAGGTTCCAGGCGGCGGGGGCCGTGAGCAGCTCGCGGCCCTGAAGCGTGAGGGAACAGGGCAGACCGGTGCGGCGGTCGAACCCGTACCGGAAGCCCGGGCCGCTGACCACAAAGGCGCCGGGCGTTTCGCCCAGGGAGGGCGGCGCGCTTTGCGGCAGGGGCGGCAGCGCCCGCAGGCGGTGCAGAACAAGCTGGTCAAAGCCCAGGGGCCAGCCCTGGGGCACAAGCGGGCCGCCCTGCGCGGCGGTGTATTCCAGCTCGAGGCACCAGGTGGCCCCGGCCAGCGCTTCACCCTGCGGCAGGGCCGCGGGCAGGGGCACAAGGGCCCTTGCATGGGGGGCCAGGGGCGGCAGGGCCAGCGGACCGGACGCAGCCTCGGCCCCGCCCCGGGTGAGCCGCCAGCGGCAGGCCACGGCCGCGTTGAGCGGCAGAAAGTCAAGACGGTTTTCAAGCTCCAGCCCATCGCCGGTCAGGCGGGCGCGCACCGGGCGCAGCACGTTTTTATACTCGGCAAGGCCCCGGTGGGGAGTGCGGTCGGGGCGGACCAGGCCGTCGACACAGAAGTTGCCGTCGTTGGGCTCGTCGCCCCAGTCGCCGCCATACAGATACATGGGCATGCCGTTTTGGGCCCGGCCGGTGCAGAGGGCGTGGTCGCACCACTCCCACACAAAGCCGCCGCACATTTCGGGGTGAGCGTCCATGAGGGCGGCGTAAGCCTCGAGATCGCCGGGGCCGTTGCCCATGGCGTGGCTGTACTCGCACAGAAGGTAGGGCTTGCCCTGGTTGAGACCACGGGCCAGATGGTCCTCGACCTCTTTGGAAGAGGGGTACATGCGGCTGTACACGTCGATGCAGGAGGTGTCGTTTTGGTAGCCGTTTGTGGTGTAGATGGAGCCCTCGTAGTGGATGGGGCGGGAGGGGTCGAAGCCCTTCAGCCAGCGGGCCGCCTCTTCAAAAGAGGGGCCGTAGCCGGACTCGTTGCCCAGGGACCAGAGGAGCACAGCGGGGCAGTTTTTATCGCGCTGGACGCAGCGGCGCACCCGGTCCTGGATGGCGGCGGAGAATTGGGGGTCCTGGGCGATGTGGCCTGTGTCGTGCAGCCAGTCGGCCCCGTATTGGGCGGTGCAGCCGTGGCTTTCCATATCCGCCTCGGCCACCAGGTAAAAGCCGTGCTCGGCGCACAATTCGCAGAACCAGGGGGCGTTTGGGTAGTGGCTGGTGCGGATGGCGTTGATGTTGTGGCGCTTCATGAGCTCCAGGTCCAAAAGCGCCTGGGCGGGGGTGACGGCAAAGCCGGTGAGGGGATCGGAATCGTGCCGGTTGACGCCCTTGAGGCGCACCGGCCGCCCGTTCAGCAAAAGGCGGCCGCTTTGGATGCTGACCTGCCGCAGGCCCACCCGCTGGCGGATCGCCTCGCCCGGGGACTCGAGCAAAAGGGTGTAAAGATCCGGCTGCTCGGCACTCCAGAGTTCCGCCTTTTCCAGCCGGAACAGGGCGCCGGCGCCCGCGGTTTCCAGGCGCTCCAAGGTTTCGCCCGCGGGGGAGAGCAGGGTGAGCGCCACCGGGAAGGCGCCGCCCGCGCGCTCCAGCTCCACCTGGACCTCGGCCCCGCCCCCGGGGCAAAGGCGGGTGTGCACAAAAAAGTCCCGCAGGTGGGCGGCAGGGCGGCAGAGCAGATATACGTCCCGAAACAGGCCCGAGAGGCGGAATTTGTCCTGGTCCTCGAGGTAGCTGCCGGCGCACCATTTGAGCACCACCAGCACCAGCCGGTTTTCGCCGCTGTGCACAAGGTCGGTGAGGTCGTATTCGGCGGTGCTGTGGGAGACCTGGCTGTACCCGGCAAAGACCCCGTTCAGGTATACATAGCAGCAGGAGTCGGCCCCTTCCAGCACCAGGTGGCAGCGCTCGCCCGGCTTTTTTTGCAGCGAAAAGGAGCGCCGGTACACCCCACAGGGGTTTTGGGCGGGCACGAAGGGCGGGTCGTAGGGGAAGGGATAGCGGACGTTGGTGTAGTGGGGGCTGCCATAGCCGTGCAGCTGCCAGCAGGAGGGCACGGGCAGCCCGGCCTCGCCCTGAAGGGGCCCGCCCGCCACGGCGGCGTCTGGCACGGCCTCGGGGCTGGGCCAGAGGGAAAAGCCCCACTGTCCGCTGAGGGGCAGCATGCGGGCCGAGTGCTCCCGCGGGCCCGCCAGCGCTTGCGCGGCGGTGGCGCAGGGGATATAATAAGAGCGGTCCGGCAGGGTGTTTTTGCGGAACAGGCGGGGGTCCTGCCAATCACAGGGAAGGTGCATAGAAGGCCTCCTTTGCGGCCCGGGGCGCGGGCGCGCTTTTATTTTATCGGCTGTATGCGTTTTGCGGGCGAAGCAATATATCTTATTGTACCACGCTTGGCAAGCCCCCGGGCAGGGAGGCGGGCTTTTGATTTTTTACGATTTCTTGCGTTTTTTTATGTTCCGGGCCGCGCGGCGATGCTTTTGCGCCGCGGGCCTTTTATAATGAGAGCAAAAGGTGCTGCTGAGGGCGGCAAAAACGAAAAAGGAGTCGATACAAACTATGAGCATGCAACCTGTCACCGCCGTTGTGCTGGGCGCGGGCGCCCGGGGCCGCATCTACGCGGATTACGCCAAGGCGCACCCGGAGGAGATCCGGATTGTGGCGGTGGCCGAGCCGAAGGCCGACCGCCGGGCCCGGTTTGCCCGGGATTACGGCCTGCCCGAGGCCGCCTGCTACACCGACTGGGCCGAGCTGCTGGCGCAGCCAAAGCTGGCGGACGCGGCGCTGATCTGCACCATGGATCATTTGCACTACGCCCCCTGCATGGAGGCGATCCGCCAGGGGTACCAGATCCTGCTGGAAAAGCCCATGTCGCCCAGCGCGGCGGAGTGCGCCGCCATGCAGTGCGCGGCCGAGGAAAAGGGCGTGGTGCTGGCGGTGTGCCATGTGCTGCGCTACACCCCTTTCTTTTCCAAAATAAAGCAGCTGATCGAGGACGGCGCGGTGGGCGAGGTACAGGTGATTGAGCAGACCGAGCATGTGTGCTACTGGCACCAGGCCCACAGCTTTGTGCGGGGCAACTGGCGGCGCAAGGACGAGAGCGCGCCCATGATCCTGGCGAAGTGCTGCCACGACCTGGACCTTTTGAGCTGGATGGCGGGTTCGGCCTGCAAAAAGCTATCTTCGTACGGGGGGCTGGCCCACTTCACGGCCGAAAACGCCCCCCAGGGCGCACCCGAGCGCTGCCTGGACGGCTGCCCGGCCAGTGAGAGCTGCCCCTATTACGCCCCGAAGCTTTATCTGACCGAAAACACCGACTGGCCCACCGACACCATCAGCGTGGACATGAGCCTGGAAGAGCGCACCGAGGCGCTGCGCACCGGGCCTTACGGCCGCTGTGTGTACCGGTGCGACAACGACGTGGTGGACCACCAGGTGGTGGCCATGGAATTTGAAAACGGCATTGCCGCCACCCTGACCATGACGGCCTTTACCCCCCGGCTGACCCGCACGGTGCGGGTGATGGGCACAAAGGGCATGATCGAGGGCGATCTGGAAAGCTGCGCCGTGACCTTTCAGCCCTTTGGGGGCGAGGCCGAGACCTTTTCGGCCGAGGTGCTGGGGGCCAACGCCTACGGCCACGGCGGCGGCGACGTGGGCCTGATGCACGATTTTGTGCTGCAGGTGCGGGGCGGCGGCGAGGGCCGCACCAGCGCGAAGCAGAGCCTGCAGAGCCACCTGATGGCCTTTGCGGCCGAGGAGGCCCGGGTGAACGGCAGGGCGGTGGAGCTGGCCGCCTTTGAGCGCAGCCTGTGAGGGCCTTAAAAAAAGACGGGAGGGCGCCGGGATGTACCGTATGCTGATCGTGGACGACGAAAAGATCGAGCGCACCGGCCTTTGCGGCCTGGTGCGGCGCTTTGGCTACCCCTTTGAGATCTTTCAGGCGGCCAACGGCAAGCAGGCCGTGCAGCTGCTGGGCCACACCGAGGTGGACGTGCTGATCACCGACATCCGCATGCCGCTGATGGACGGGCTGGAGCTGACCGACTGGGTGCGCACAAACCGCCCGGCGGTGCATGTGGTGATCGCCAGCGCCTACGGCGATTTTGCCTATGCCCAAAAGGCCATCAGCATGCAGGTGCGGGATTACCTGCTGAAGCCGGTGGACCTTGCCCAGTTCCAGACCATGATGGAGCACGTGCAGGCCCTGTGCGAGGCCGACCGGCAGGAAGCGGACCGCGCCCGGGAACTGGAGGAATACCACCGCATGAAGCGGGAGCAGGCCTTGTGGGACCTTTTGTTCCTGCCGCCGGAAAAGGAGCTTACCGCCGAGGCGGCGGCCTATTACGAGGCGGGCTTCGGCGGGCACTGGGTGACCCCGGTGCTGGCCGAGACCCACGAGCCGTTTTTCGGCACCCACGAGGAGGAGTTCACAAAGCAGCTGGCCGAGCTGTGGCCCTGGCCCTGCGAGGTTCTGGTGACCGAGGAAAACCAGGCAGTGGCGCTGGTGCACGGCGCGCGCCCCGTGCCGGACGAGGCGCTGGAGGCGGCGGCCCTGAAGCTGCTGGAAAAGCTGCGCCGGCTGACCCGGCGGGAGGTGTTTTTTACGGTGGGGCCGCCCGCCCAGGGCCCCCGCCAGCTGGCCGCCAGCGTGCAGGAGGCCGAGGAGCGCAGCGAGTACAAATTTTTTGCCGACGCAGGCATGGTGGTGTTCAGCAAGGAGGGCTACCTTGCGGCGGCGAACCTGAACACCGTGGTAGACGGGCTGACCCGCTCGCTGATGGAGGACATCCACTACGCGGCGTTCGAAAAGGCGGCGGGGCGGCTGGAGCTGCTGTTCAAAACCCTGGAGCAGAACCACAGCCTCTCGGTGTTATATGTGAAAAACCTGATGGCGGAGGCGCTGCGCAAGGCAGCGGGCAAGGCCCGGCCGCCCCTGACCGCCGACGAGCGGGACGAGGTGCTGCGGGCGGTGATGGCCGCCCCCAGCCTTTACGAGCTGAAGGAGCACGCGGCGGCCCAGCTGCGGGCCATGGGCGAGCGGACCGGCGACGAGGAGCGGCAGACCGCGGCGCACCGGGCGGTGAACGAGGCCATTGCCATGATCCGCGAGCAGTATGCCGACCCGGCCCTGAGCATGGAGTACATTGCGAAAAAGACGTATCTTTCGCCCAGCTATTTTTCGGCGGTGTTCAAGGCCGAGACCGGCGAGAGCGCCACCCACTTTTTGGCCCGCTACCGGCTGGAACGGGCCCGGGAGCTGCTGGAGGGCACCAACACCCGCATTGCGGACATCGGCGCGCGGGTGGGGTTTTCTTCGGCCAGCTATTTTGTGACCGTGTTCCGGGGGGCGTACGGCATGTCGCCCTCGCAGTACCGGGAGCAGCACGCCTGACCCTTTGAAACGGAAGGAGGAGCGCTTATGAAACAGTGGTTCAAACGGCAGGTGCTGGAGCGGTTCAAGCATCTGAAATTCCGCAACAAGCTCATTCTTTCGTATGTGTTCGTGATTATTTTGCCGGTCACCGCGCTGGGCGTGGTGTCGTACCGGCAGAGCATCGACGCGCTGGAGCAGCAAATGGCCGCCGCCACAGACAACAATCTGCGGCAGGTGGCCTATTCTCTTTCCAGCCGGCTGGATAAAAACAACGAGTTCATCCGCTTTACCGCCTTCTGCCCCTATGTGATGGAGGAGCTTTCGGATTCGGACATCCAGTGGTACGAGCTTTCGCAGCGGCTGAACAATTATTTTGAGCCGCTGTCCTGGTACAACATGAGCATCAACCGGGACTTCCGCAAGCTGACCATTTACGCCGACTACCTGACCAGGCCCATCGGCTCGTTTTTGGAGCCCAGCGGCGCGGTGCAGGGCGAGGAGTGGTACCGCACCGCCTGCGCCCAGAGCGACACCCGCTGGTTTTTTGACGGGGGCGAATTGTACGCCAGCCGCCGCATTTACGATTCCGGCGCACAGGTGCTGATCGGTGTGGTGCACATGCGCATGAACACCGAATACCTGATGGGCAGCGTGCTGCGCCGGCAGGAGGCGCCCTGCGGCTTTTTTTTGACCGACGGCGAGGGCTGCCTTGTGTACCACTACACCAACATCCCCGGGGCGGCGGGCGAGCCGGAGGAACTGCTGCGCGAGCTGGTGGGGCAGGGCGGCGAGGGCCGCCTGCGCACCAGCGGGGGCGACTATTTCTGCGCCAGCGACTTTGTGGAGAGCGGGGGCTGGAACCTTTACTACTACACCCCCAGCGCCTACACCCAGCGGGCGGGGGTGATTTTGTGGTACACCATTGTAACGGTGGCGGCCTGCCTGGCGGTGATGCTGCTGTTCGTGTGGCTTTTTTCGCGCACGCTGGTGCGCCGGATCGACAAGCTGGGCCAGAAGATGGCGCTGGTGGAGCAGGGCGATCTGGGGGTGAGCATCCACTCGGACTCGAAGGACGAGATCGGCCAGCTGACCAACGGCTTTGGGCGGATGCTGCGGCGGGTGAACGAGCTGATCGACCAGGTGTACACCAGCCAGATCACCCAGAAGGACGCGGAGCTGAAAAGCCTGCAAAGCCAGATCAACCCGCACTTTTTGTACAACACCCTGTCGCTGATCAACTGGAAGGCCATTGAGGCGGACAGCCCTGAGATCAGCCGCATTGCGGGGCTGCTGTCGCAATTTTACCGCACCAGCCTGAACCGGGGCGAAAACCGCATTGCCGTGAAGGGCGAACTGGACAACGTGCGGGCCTATGTGGAATTGCAGCTGGTGATGCACGAGCACGATTTTGACGTGGAATACCAGGTGGACGAGGCCGTGTACGACTGCGCCACCGTGAACTTTACCCTGCAGCCCCTGGTGGAGAACGCGATCCTGCACGGCATCGACGAGCACGAGGGCGTGCGGGGCAAGCTGGTGATCCGGGCCGAGGTGCAGGGCGGGGACATTTTGTTTGCGGTGAGCGACAACGGGGTGGGCATGGACCCGGAGTTCGCCGCCTCGCTGACAGGGCGCGAGACGGCCGGATACGGGCTGAAAAACGTGAACGAGCGCATCAAGCTGGTGTTCGGCGAGGAGTACGGCGTGTGGGTGGAGAGCGCCCCGGGCAGGGGCACCACGGCATTTTTGCGCATTCGGAAGCGGGATTTTTAAAAGGTTTCATAAATTTTTGAAATGGAAAGCGCGCCGGGGGCACTGCTATAATGAGATCAGCAAGAGGGCGCCGCCCACAGCAAAGGCGGCGCGCCACAACGCGTTTTTTAAGGAGGAAATTTTATGAAGAAGTTCGTAGCGATGCTGAGTGCCGCGGCGCTTTGCCTTGGCCTGCTGGCAGGCTGCGGCGGCAGCCCCAGCCAGACGCCGGGCACGGCCAGCACCCCCGCGGGGTCCACTGCCGGCCAGCCCAGCGGCGAGAAGATCCCGGTGCGGTTCATGTACTGGAACAAAGAGGAGAGCATGCAGGCCCTGATCGACCTGATCAACGAAAAGCTGCCCAACGTGGACTTCCAGTTTGAGTTTGTGGACACCACCTCGTTTGCCACCGTGTACAAGACCCAGATGAACGCGGGCGAGGGGCCGGACATCCTGGCCGTGGAATACGTGCCCACCGAGGTGCAGGCCGGCTGGGTGCTGGACATCACCGACCAGCCCTTTATGCAGAACTACCAGGAATCCGTTTTGAACGAGCTGGCCGTGGACGGCCGCTCCTACGTGATCCCCGGCCCGTCCTGGTTCGGCGGCTACTTCTACAACAAGGGCATGTTCGAGGAGCACGGCTGGACCATCCCCAAGACCTACGACGAGTGGCTGGAGCTGTGCGACAAGATCGCGGCCGAGGGCGTGAAGCCCCTGGCAAACCCCATCAAGAACCCCAACTACTTAATGCACTACGCCATGAGCTACGTGACCGGCGAATTTTTGCGCCAGCCCGAGGGCATGAGCTGGGACAAGGACTACGCCGCCGGCAAGGTAAAGATGGCCGAGAGCTGGGGCCCCTACCTGGACAAATGGGCCGAGGTGGTGGAAAAGGGCTATGTGACCGCCGAGGACCTGGGCATGGATTACGACCAGGCGCTGGATGAATTTGCCACCGGCAAGGCCGCGATGTTCGATTCCGGCCCGTGGGACGTGGACGCCATCTACGGCAAAAACCCCGACATCAAGATCGACATGATGCCCTATGTGGGCAACAAGGGCGACACCGGCTGGCTGTTCGGCGGCCCCGGCATCCGCTTTGGCGTGAACTCCAAGCTGGGCGAGAGCGGCAACGAGGAAAAGCTGGCCGCCGCGCTGAGCGTGCTGGAGCTCATCAGCAGCCCCGAGGGCCAGAAGGCCTACTGGGAGAACAACCAGGGCGGCTCCTCGTACGTGAAGGGCGTGGAGTTTGAGATGCCCGCCGAGTACGACGGCTGCAAGGAAGTGTTCGCGGCCGGCCACATCTACGCGCCGTGGAGCCAGTGGAACGCCGGCGTGTACGACGAGTTCGGCAAGCAGCTGCAGGGCTTTGTGGCGGGCGACACCACCCTGGAAGAGGTGATGCAGGCCACCGACGCCAAGAACGAAGAGGTTATGTCGAAACTGGGTTAAACCTGTATTGCGGCCGGCAGGGCATCGTCGCCCGCCGGCCGCTTTTTGCAAATTTTTGCCCGGGGCCCGGGGTTTGGGGCCGAAAAGGGCAAAACAACCCCCGCGCTGCCGCGGCTATTTTTCAGAGAAAGGGTGACCGCCTGTGCCCGAAAAGGCGCGCGCTTACTGGCGCAAACACAAGACCACGATCCAATTTGAGGCATTTTTGCTTCCGGCACTGCTGATTTTTGGGGTGTTCATTTTATACCCTGCCGTCAGCACCATTTTCAAGAGCTTTACCAACTGGAACGATTTGAACTCGGGCCGCGAGACCTTTATCTGGTTTGACAACTACATCCGCCTGTTCAAGGACAAGAGCGTGCTGATCGGCATTCGCAACTCGTTCATCTACGCCATCAGCGCCACCATTTTGCAGAGCGTGGCCGGCCTTGCGCTGGCTTTGGTGCTGGACTCGAAGTTCAAGACCAAAAACTTTTTGCGGGCGGTGTGGTACTTCCCGGCGGTGCTCTCGACCCTGATCATCGGCTTTTTGTGGAACTACATGCTCTCCACCTCGGACTTTGGGCTGATTAACCAGATCCTGCGCTTTTTCGGCATGGGCAAGGTGAACTTTTTGGGCGACGCGTCCATTGCGCTGAAATGCATTATTTTTGTGAGCGTGTGGCAGTGGGCCGGCTGGACCATGACCATCTACCTGGCAAACCTGCAGTCCATCCCCACCGACCTGTACGAGGCGGCGGACATTGACGGCGCGTCGGCCGTGCAGAAGTTTATGCGGGTGACGCTGCCCATGCTGTTCCCGGCCATCAGCTTTAACGTGGTGACCGGCATGATCAACGGCCTGAAGGTGTTCGACATCATCTACGCGCTCACCAACGGCGGGCCCAACGGCAAGACGGAATCCATCGTGTCGCTGATGATGAAAAAGGGCTTTACCGAGGGCTTTCACGGCTACGCCTGCGCCATGGGCGCGGTGTTCCTGGTGATCGTGATGGCGATCACCGTGTTCCAGCAAAAATATCTTGGGAAATGGGGGGACAGCCTGCAATGAGCATCAAGGCTAAAAGGGGCTTCTGGCTGGGCGTGCGCGAAGTTTTGTTTATTGCGCTTACCTTTGTGATGATGCTGCCCATCTACTATCTGGTCATCACCACCTTCAAAACCCCCTACGACGCGACCAACCACCCCCTGGCCCTGCCTGCCGAGTGGCATTTTGAGGGCTACCTGAAGGCCTGGCAGAGCATGGACTACCCTCACGTGTTTAAAAACACGCTGGTGATCACCGTGCTGGCGCTGGGCGGCATGCTGATTTTGGCGGCCATGGCCTCTTACGTGCTGGCCCGGCGCAAAAGCCGGTTCAACACCGTGATGTTTTTTGTGCTGCTGTCGGGCATGATGGTGCCCTTTCAGATGAGCATTATGACCCAGTACAAGCTGGTGCGCGCGCTGGGGCTGATGAACAACATCCTGAGCGTGGTGCTGATCGACATTGCGGTGAACCTGCCCATGGCGATCCTGTTTATGAAAAACTTTATCTCGGCCAGCGTGCCGGTGGAGATCGAGGAGGCCGCCTACATTGACGGGTGCAGCGTGTGGGGCGCGTTTTTCCGGGTGACCGTGCCGCTGCTGCGGCCGGTGATCGCCACGCTGGCGGTGATGAACTCGATTGCGATCTGGAACGACTTTTTGACCCCCCTGATGTTCCTGCAATCCAAGAACAGCCACACCATTTTGCTGGCGGTGAACAGCAATGTGGGGCGCTTTTCCACCAACTGGACGGACATGTTCCCCATGATGGTGCTGGGCGTGATGCCGCTGGTGATCTTTTTCCTGCTGATGCAAAAGCACATCATCAAGGGCCTGGCCGTGGGCAGCGTGAAGGGGTGAGCGCTTGCCGGCGCAGCTTTTGCCAAAATAAACAACGGTTTTTGTGCACGCCCGGGCCGGCGGCCCTGAAAAGGCGCGGCCCGGGCGTTTTTGGACGGATCTTCCCACGATCAATACAAAGGAGGTCAAACGTATGTTGAAACGCATCACCGGGCTGGCCCTGGCGCTGGCCCTGGCACTGGGCAGCCTGCCCCTGGCCTTTGCGGCGGGGGCCGAACCCACCGCCGCCCCGGCCCCGCAGGCCGCAGAAGCCCTGAAACCGGCCGACCCACCGCCGCCCGCCGAACCCGGCGGGAGCGGGCAGGCGCTGCCCCAAAGCGTGCCCGCCGAAGAAGGAACGGCAGACCCCACGCCCGCCCCCACGGAGGAACCCGCCCCGGCGGCAGAGCCCGCGCCGGACGTGAGTGCGGAGGGGCCGGTGTACTACGCCACCGCGGGCGGCGAGGCAAACCCGGTGAACGCCTCGGCCCGGGAGGTGGCGGACTGGGTGCACATCAACGCCGCCGGTTCGTACAACAGCAAGGCGAACGTGGCGGGCGACCGGCTGCGCTTTGAGGGCACCGGCAGCGCCTCGACCTCTGCCGACTGGACGAATTTTGCCTTCAGCTATACCGACGGCACAAACCCGATCACCGCCTCGGGCGATGCGTCCTTCCGGTTTTACACCGGCAAGGGCAGCACCGGCACCTTTACCGCGCCGGGCGCGGCAGGCGTGACCCGCACGCTGGAGATCTACATGGGCAGCTGGGCCGCCAAGGAGGTGCAGGTCACTGCGGCCCGCAGCGGAGCGGCGGTGGCCGCCGCCCCCTTTACGGCGGGCGGCAAGGCGGGACGGCTGGCAAAATACACCTTTACCTACACCGGCGAGGAACCACTGGTGGTGCGCTTTGAACTGACCGACGACGGCTACGACACCAAGTGGGCCTCGCTGGGGTTTGTGGGCGCGCGCATTCTGCAGCCCAGCGACGAGCCCGCGGCGCCGGGCATTGTGCTGAAAAGCGCCGACAGCTTTGCCAAGGGCTCGGCCACCACCATGACGGCGGACTTTTCGGCCGCCGACGTGGTGGACTGGGTGCACCTGGACAGTGTGCCCCGCTACAACAGCAAGGCCCGCATGGGCGGCGCGCGGCTGCGCTTTGAGGGCGCGGCGGGCACCGGCCCCAACAGCGGCGCCAGCGCCATTACCGACTGGTCGAACGTGAAGCTCTCGTACACAAACGGCGCGGTGACGGCCGCCGCCAGCGGCAGCAGCAAGCTGACCGCCTACACGGGCCTGGGCAGCACCGGCGTGTTCACCGCCCCCTCCAAGGCGGGGGTGCAGCGCACCCTGACCATTTTTGCGGGCAGCTACGCGGGCGCGAACATTGACGTGACGGCCGCCATGGGCGACGCGGCGGTGGAGGTGGCCCCCCTGCGCAACGGCCAAAAGACCACCCAGCTTTACCGGTATATCTTCCAATACACCGGCACCGAGGCCGAGGAGCCGCTGGTGGTGCGCTTTACCCTGAGCGACAACAGCACCGACCCGAGCTGGGCGAACCTGGGCTTTTACGGCGCCTCGATCACCAGCGAGGAGCCGGTCGTGAGCGAGCCCTACATCGCCTTTACCACGGTATCGCTGACCGGGCAGGAGGCGGTGACCGCCCCCGCCAGCGGAAAGACCCGCCGCAACGTGACCGCCGCGCTGTTCAACGAGCAGGGCGAAAAGCAGGAGGGCGGGGTGCTCTATTCGCTGAAAGCGCCGGTGGCGGGCGTTTCGGTGGACGGGCAGGGCGTTTTGTACGTGACCAGCGAGCTGGCGGCCAGCGGCACCGTGACCGTGGTGGCCACCAGCGCCGCGAACCCGGACACCTTTGCCGAGACCCAGGTGGAGGTGGTGAAGAACAACGCCCTGCGGGACACCCCCGCCCCGCCCCTGGAAAAGGACGGCTGGGTGCTGTTTTACAACGAGGAATTTGAGGGCGAGGGCCCCGACCCGCGCAAATGGAGCGGCTATTACCTGCGCAGCTGGACCACGGACGAGCTGGCGCAGGGGCACTATTTTGTGGACGACGGAAACCTGATCCTGACCGCGCCGCCGGACCTTGCGCAGTGGTGCAGCCAGGACGCGAACCAGCGGGTGAGCGGCATCCAGACTTTTGAGCGCCAGCACCTGCACCGGTTCGGCACTGTGACCGGCAGCCGCGAGCTGCCCACCTTTGACGGGTTCGCCACCAAGTACGGCTATTTTGAGGTGCGCATGCGCCTGCCCGACACCAAGGACGGCAGCCATTTTGCCTGGTGGATGATCGGCACGCAGGACGACCAGCACCCCACCGCCGCCCTTTCCGGCGGCGGGCAGTACCCGGACGGCAAATACAGCAACGAGACCGCCGAGTTCGATATTATTGAGCAGACCACCGACGCCTACCACCCCTACGGCGGATACAAAACGAACCTGTGGCGGCCGGTGATCCACCCCAACGGCAGCCAGGATCTGGCGTATTTGTGGGTGCCGGGCACCAACATCCAGAACAATGCCATCAACGAGTTCCACACCTACGGCTTTGAGTGGGACGAAAACGGCACCAAGTTCTACCTGGACGGCAGGCTGGTGCAGAGCACCAACCGCTCGCCCAATTACCGCATGATGACCATTTTCAGCCTGTATCCGGGCAAGCTGGACGGCTCGGCGGGCATGGGCGTGGACCGGGGCATCTACCCCAAGGACGCCGTGATCGACTACTTCCGCGTGTACAAAAAGGACGAAGCGCCCAGGGCCACCTCGGTGGTGCTGAACGGCTACGACAGCCCCAGCTACCTGAGGGTTCCCGAGAGCGGCGCGGCCAGCTACCCCATGACCGCCCAGGTGCTGGATCAGTTTGACCAGCCCTTCGAGGCGGGCGTGACCTGGCGCTTTTCCAAGGACGTGCAGGGCTATAACCCCACCACCGCGGCGGCGGTGAAGCCCAGCGGCGTGAGCATTGACCCGGCCACCGGCGTGATCGCCGTGCAGGCGGGCGCGGCGGTGAACCAGGACCTGTTTGTGACCGCCTATGTGAACGACAAGGTGCGGGAGGTAAAGCACATCAAGCTTTCCACCGCGGCCCCGGCGGCGGAACGGGTGCTGTTCAACAGCCGGCCGGACACCGTGCAGCGCGGCGCGCAGCTGGACCTGAGCGCCCAGGTGTACGACCAGTACCACATGCCCATGCAGGCGGCGGTGAGCTACCAGCTTTCGGCCGACCACACCGGCCGGGAGGCCGTGCGCGTGGAGGGCGCAACCCTGGGCGCGGACGGGGTGCTGACCGTGAGCGAAACAGTGCCCGCGGGGACCTACATCACCGTGACCGCGCGGGCGGCGGGCGACGCGAACGCCGACCGGATGAACAGCCTGGTGCTCAAGGTGGTATAAAACGGACGGCGCCGCAAGGCGGCGCAGCAAACGATTTGCCGGGCGGGCTTTGGCCCGCCCGGCTTTTTTGGAGAGGTGAACGCGATGCAGATTGAATTTTTGCCCGGCGAAGCCTGGTGGGGCGGCGCGGTGTGCGGCGGGGTGGACCAACCCTACACCGCCGCCAGCCGGTGCACCGCCCAGCTGGAACAAAACCCCACCCCCAACCAGTGCATGCCGCTGCTGCTTTCGGACAGGGGGCGGTGGCTTTGGGCGGACGGGGGCTTTACCGCCCGCTTTGAGGGCGGGCGCATCCTGTGCCCGGAGGGGGTGGAGCGGGGCGAAGCGGCAGAGCCCACCCTGCGGGGGGCATACCTGGCGGCCATGGGGCGGCATTTCCCGCCGCAGGGCGCGCCGGACCGGCGGTTTTTTACCGCCCCGGTGTACAACACCTGGATTGAACTGACCTTTAACCAGACCCAGGCCGGGGTGCTGGCCTATGCAAGGGGCATTCTGGAAAACGGCTTTACGCCCGGGGTGCTGATGATCGACGACGGCTGGTCGCCCTATTACGGCCGCTGGCGGTTTGACCGGGAAAAGTTTGCGGACCCGGCGGCCATGCTGGCCGAGCTGCACGCGCTGGGCTTTGCGGTGATGGTGTGGGCCTGCCCCTTTATCACGCCGGACACGCAGGAGTACCGGGAGCTGGAGCAAAGAGGGTTTTTGGTAAAAAACAGCGGGGACGAGGCGCACATTGCCCACTGGTGGAACGGCTGGTCGGCCGCCTTGGACCTGCAAAACCCCGGGGCGGCGGATTGGCTGCGGGCCCAGTTCCGGCAACTGGAAGCCTTGGGGGTGGACGGCTTTAAGCTGGACGCGGGCGACCCGGTGTACTACCCCGAGAACGGCGACGCACAATGCGCCGCGTGGGCCCGCTTTGGCGCGGCCTGGCCGCTGAACGAGTTCCGCGCCGCCTGGCGGGCCGGGGGGCTGCCCCTGATGCAGCGCCTGTGCGACAAGCACCCCACCTGGGACGGGCGGGGCCTTGCGGCGCTGACGCCCTGCGCGCTGACCGCCTCGCTGACCGGGCACCCCTACGTATGCCCGGACATGATTGGCGGGGGCGAATACCAGAGCTTTTTGCAGCAGGGCGCGGTGGACGAGGAATTGTTTGTGCGCTGGGCCGAGGCGGCCTGCCTGATGCCGGTGATGCAGTTTTCGGCCGCGCCCTGGCGGGTGCTGGGGCCAAAGGCACTGGCCGGGGTAAAGGCGGCTGCGGCGGTGCGGGCGGCCTGGCGGGACTATTTGCTGGAAACGCTGGACACCTGCGCGGCCACGGGCGAGCCCATGCTGCGGCCGCTGGAATACGTGTTCCCCGGCCAGGGGTGCGGGGCGATAAACGACCAGTTCATGCTGGGGGACCGGCTGCTGGCGGCGCCGCTGACCAAAAAGGGGGGCGGGCCGCGGCGGGTGTTTTTGCCCCAGGGCGTTTGGCAGGTGGGCGGTGCCACCCTGCAAAGCCCGGGCGGGGAGCATGTTGTGACCGAAGGGGAATGTGCCTGCGGCGGGCTGTTTTTGGCCTGGCGCAAGGATTAGAGCGAAGGAAAAAGGGCGGCGCGCCGGTGGGCGGGCCGCCCTTTTGATTGCCCGAAAAAGGGGTTTGTGACCGGGGGAAAAATGAAAATGCGCCAAATTATTACATTATTTTACAAATATGCTTAAATAAAAGGAATTGTGATTGATTGTTTGTGTATTTTTTTATAAATAGTATATGAAAAATATGGGATATGGGTTAAAATCGACAGGGACTAACAAATTTCGCATATGACCTGTGACTTTAATAGTACAGGCCCTGAAATGAAGGGGAAGAGTGGATGGCATTATTCGTACTTTCCAGGCGGCATAACGAAAAAGTTGCGGATCTGTTTGCCGCCCATGGTAAAATGTTTTACAACAGGGCGATGAAGATGACCCTTGATAAGCCCGCCGCCGAGGATCTGGTTCAGAACGCCATGCTGGAATTGATAAAATCGCTGGACAAGGGGAACCCCACGGTCTGCGGGCTGGACGACGAGCACCTGCGGTATTACGTGGTGGGCATCCTGCGCAAGCTGCACTACAACAACTGCAAGAAGGGCAAGCGCGAGGCGGAGAAGCTGGAAAAGCTAAAGCGGGATCTGGACGGGTGGCGCGGGTACGACCCGGACGACGCGCTGCGGGAGCATGAGCGGCTGGACCTGCTGGAGTGGGCGGTGCCCCAGCTGCCCGAGCGCTATTACGAATTTTTGATGTTGAAGTACATCCACGGCTTCGGCAAGGAAGAATTGGCCGAGGCGCTGGGAGTAAAGGTTACTTCGCTGCCCATGATACAAAAGCGGACGGTGGAGTTTTTGCGCAGACTGATCCGGGAGGAGGAAATGGCCCATGAACGATGAATTGGAGCGGGAACGGGAGGAACGGCTGCTGAAATTTGCGGCGCTTGCCGGCCAGGAGCAGGAGGACAAGGAGTACGAGGCCTTTCTGCGCTCGGACGAGTATGTTCCGCCGGACGAGGCCTGGATGAAAAAGGTGACGGGCGAGCTGCGCCGGCCGCCCAAACGCAGGCTGGTGCACTGGAGAAAGCTTGTGGTCATGGCCGCGGCGATTGTTGTGCTGCTGTGCGCCGGGGTGGGTACCGCCATCGCCAACCCCAAGGCGCTGGCGAACCTGTTCAGCCAGGACTACGACCGATACAGCCAGGTGCGTGTGGACGACGGCGTGGTGCTGGAAAAGCCCGAGGGCTGGGAGAGCGAGTATTATCCCACGTGGGCGCCCCAGGGATTTCATATTGAAGAAGTATTTGATAAAAATGGGTTGCACACTATAACACTATTAAATGTTTCGACTCATCAAATAGTAAGCTTTACTGCATTTGAAAAAGGAAAGTATAGTTTTCCGAATACGGAAGGGCTAGAAAAAGTTGAGGTAAAGGTTTTAGGAGAAGAAAAAATAATTTATACAAGTGAAGATAATAGAAGAAAGTTTATCGTAATTCAAAATGAGAATGATGGTTTTGTTATAGATGGACAAATTACAACAGAAGAACTAGTAAAAATAACAGAAAACGTAAAAAATATAAATTAATATGTTATATTTAGTCGAAAAAGTGCCATTTATGAGTATCAACACTTTTTAAGGAGGAATCCCCTATCATGAAACACGCGAAAAAATTGATTGCTCTGGTACTCTGTATGGTGCTGGCACTCGGCCTCGGTCTCAGCGCTTACGCTGACTTTGGCGAAATTTTATATCCAAAAACGAGATGGAGCAACGTAAGTGTAGTAACAGGTGGTGTAGATTCCAAAGAGCTTAGTGGGGGAGTAGTACTTTATAACTCGAACCACTATGTTACCATTAATGTGACTTTACAAAAGTACAATAGTGGATGGAAAGATACATCAGTAGTGACTAGTGATGAAGGTTATAAACTTGCCAGTGCATCCACATCCGTTAATCTTTCCGCTGGTAGTTATAGAGCTAAAATAGTATTTAGAGTTTATACCACAAAAGGTGGAGCCTATTTAGAAGGCGACACGGTATATAGCGGCGAGTATTTGGTGTGACCATGACGGCGGCGGTGAATGAAGCGCCAAAGGCGAAGCACACGTTCCAGTATCTGCCGCTGGCACAGGTGACCCGGGCGCGGGGCAGCAAAAAGTTCTACCCCACCTACGGCCTGCAGGTGATCGCGGACGGCTTTGAGCTGTTCCGGCTGAACGACGTGACCATGGACATGGTTATGATGGTGCGCATGGCGAACATGTGCAACGAGGGCAATTTGGAACCCTGCCACCTGTACGAGGTGATCGACAACTTCTTTGGCGGAGAATAAAGCAAGGCGCGCCCCCGGCGGTGGGTTTTCCACAGCCGGGGGCGCTTTTTGTTCAAAACCGGAGGTCCTGCCACCCAAAAGAGCATAAAAGATTTTTTATTGCTTCGCAATAAAAAGCTTATTTCAATCGGCCGCATTTCTCGCCCCTGCGGGGCAACCGAAACACCTGGCCAAAAAAACAGCCTTCGCTTGCGCTGCGGCTATTTTTTATTGCTTCGCAATAAAAAGCTTATCTTAAAGCACCCGCGCCTCGCCCCTGCGGGGCAACCGGCGCGCATGTGCAAAAAAATAGCCTTCGCTGCGCTGTGGCTATTTTTTATTCTGGAAGAAAATATCGTGTTTTGGCGGCTTTTCCGCGCGGAATCAACAGCCCGCCTCCAGTCAGTTCCCGCAGGAATCTTCCCACCGCGCTTTGGGATAAGCCCAAAAGTTCTTGCAGTTCTTTACGGCTTACACCATCGGGCCTTTTTGCCGCCCGCAAAATCTTTTCCTCCGTTTGAGTCAAGCCAGAGAGCGGCTCAAGCTCCGGTGTGTCATTCAGATTTGGAAGCACGATCTTGAATGCATTGTTGGAAACGTGAATGGAAGGCTTTTGCGGCGAATGTTCATAGGCGGCCATTGTTTTTTTGATGCCGGTTCCGTAGGCCTCGATGAGCCGCAAGCGATAAAATATATTTGCCAGATTGGAGTTCCTGCACACGGAAATACCCAATTCGATGTCGGCAAGGGTAATCCCCCGGGGTAAGCCGCCGACGGAAACAAATTCCAGCCGATCGTCGTATAAGCTGATCAGCGTGCTGGCGGCAAACGAATAATCCCGATGAACGATGCAATTTAAAAGGCATTCGCGGATCGCTTCAAGCGGATAATCCCGGGCATCAATGCGAAGCAGTTTTTCAAACCGCGCATGGGTCTGGTTGTGCAGGTCGATATAATCGTAGGCATCGCTCAATTGTTTCAGCAAAGAGCCGCCAACCTCGCGCCGATCTTTAAAGGTGCTTTGGCCAACCCCCTGAAAAGTGGCAAGTTTGATGGTGTGGGGGCACTGGTCAGAGAGAAGAAGGCCAAGGTTTGAATAAATACCGTCGCTGTTCAGGATCCCCAAAGTGCGCATTTGCTGCGGGGCAAAACCCAAGCCGTTTTGCTGGAACACAGCCGCTGCCGTTTTGAAGGAAAGGCCCTGTTCCAGAGAACGCATCTGCTCGTAGCTGTCGCCATCGGTTTCTTTGATCATGCGGCGGATTGCAGCGTCTGAGGCGGGAACGGAAGAAGTGCCCTGCCTTACAAAAATGCCTTCCGGGCGAATTCCTTTGCGGGCCAAATAATAAGGCCGATCGGTCCCCCGCTGAACGTCCACCCGCAAAATGCTTTTCCCCTGCGCCTGTTCAGCCTGGCAGTGAAGGAACATTGTAACGTCCGGCTTGATGGAATCGCGGACCATGTTCATGATCTGCTGCATTGAAAAATCGACGTTTTCCAAGCCAAGCACCGTACCGTCATCCGCAATGCCCACATAAATTGCACCGCCGTTTGTATTTGCGAAGGCAAGGATTTCCTTTTTAATTTCGTCAACGACCTGCCGCTTCAGTTCCAACGTTTCACTTTCCTGAAATAACATTGACCACGCCCCCGTACAATTTGCCGACGCATCTAACCACTATCTAACCAATATCTAACCATCTAACCAGCATCTAACCAAACTTTAACACATACAGCGCTTTAAGTCAACAATCAAATCAGAAGCAGAGCCGCCGCCTGGATATTGAAAGGATCAGCCGCGGGTGCCCTCGATGGCGCTGTCGTGGCTGGAGCCCCGCAGGTCGGTGGGGGTGAGGTTTTGGGTAAAGGCGTCGCTGGCGCGGAAGGCCTCCCAATCTGCTTTGGCGGCGGCGGTGCGGATGGCCGTGCCGTCCAGGTATTCGGTGCCCCAGGGGTTTGCGGGGTCCGGGTCGGTGGGGTCCCAGCCGCGCAGGGTTTCGTTTTTGGGGTCGATCTGCAGGGTGTCGGGCAGGCCCAGGGGGCCGGGGTTCTGCGCGTCGTCGTAAATGACCACCGGCGTGCCGATGGGGCAGTTTTCGTAGATCCAGCGAACGTCGGCAATGGCAAGGCGGATGCAGCCCAGCGAGGCCGGGGTGCCCAGCTTGTTGAACTCGTCGTATTCCAAATCGTCTTTGTGCTGGGTGTAGTAGGGCACCGAGTGGAACAGGTAGGGCCCGTTGATGCGGGTGGCGTACTGGCCGTAGCAGGGGCCGGAGAGCAGCCGCCAGGAATAGCTGACCGGGGTGTTGAACACGCCGGTGGGGGTGTCGGGCCCGCCGCTGCACACAAAGGCGGCGTAGGGCCGGGTGTAGCGGCCCGCCCCGTCGGCCGTGTAGACGGTGGTGCAGCTGGAGGCGCGGTTGACGCACACAAGGTAGGGAAAGCCCTCCTGCACCTGGGCGTTAAAGCCCTCGAAGCCGGGCTGGGCGGCCAGCCAATCCATAAATTCCACGCCTGCCTGGGCCCAGGCCTCTTCCTGGTCGGGGGTGGGTGCGGGGGTGGGTTCGGGCTTTGCCCAGGCGGGCTCGGCGGGCTGGGAGGCCGGTTCGGGGGCCGGGGCGGGCGCGGAGGACGGGGCCGGGGCCGCGCCGCAGCCTGCCAGCAGCAGGCAAAGGGTGAGGGCAAGCAGGAAAACGCGTTTCATGGGCAGCTACTCCTTTTAAATAAACAGATTCTGAAACTACAGACGTTCCGAGGAGGGGGAAATATTTCGTTTTGCCGGGTATGGCCAGTATACCCCGCGCCGGGCCCGACGCGCAAGGGGCGGACCCTTGACAGGGCGGCGGCAAGTGTGATAAAATCAGACGATTTGTAAGGGAAAGGGGAATGCAGGCATGACGCACCGCTGTTTTTGGCCCCGTGGCCTGGCCGCATTGCCGGGCGTTCCCAATTTCAGTATTCCCATTTGACTTTTCCTTTTGCGGGAAAAGTTTTTTTTTACCCAAAATTCCATCAAAAAGGGGGAGCGCGTTATGCTGATCCGCGGCGCGAAGCTGGAAAACGGCCAGACGGCGGACCTGCTTTTGCGGCAGGGAAAAATTGCCGCTATTGGGCTGGAACTGCCCGCAGAGGGCGAGGAGGTGCTGGAGGCCGGGGGCCGCACGCTGCTGCCAGGGTTCATTGATCTGCACTGCCACTGGCGCACGCCGGGCTTTGAGTATAAGGAGGACATTGCCACAGGGTCGGCGGCGGCGGCGGCGGGGGGCTACACCTTTGTGAACCTGATGCCCAACACAAAGCCCGTGTGCTCGGGCGCAGAGCAGGCCCACGCGGTGATGGCCGAGGCGGCGCGGGTGGGCCTTGTGGAGGCGAACCAGACCGTTTCCATTACCGAACAGTTCGACGGGCACACCCTGGATCACCTGAAGACCCTGCCGGAGGACCTGAAATTCATCACCGAGGACGGCAAGGGCGTGCAGAGCGGCGCGGTGATGGCCAGGGCCTTCGCCATTGCGGCCGAGCGGGGCCTGACCATTATGAGCCACGCCGAGGACATGGACATCTCGCCCTGGGACTACCGGCTGGCCGAGAACCTGGAAACGGTGCGCAACCTGCATTTGTGCGAATACTACGGCGCACGGCTGCACCTGTGCCATGTGAGCACCAGGGAGGCCGTGGAGGCCATCGGCCGGGCAAAGCGGCGGGGCGTGCCGGTGACCTGCGAGGTGACGCCCCACCATTTGTGGTTTGCGGGCACGGAGTACCGGGTGAACCCGCCCATCCGGCAGGCGGCGGACGTGGCCGCTTTGGTGGAGGCCATCCGCGCCGGCACGGTGGACGCGATTGCCACCGACCACGCCCCCCACTCGGACGAGGACAAGGCAAAGGGCGCGGCGGGCATGGTGGGGCTGGAAACCGCCTTTGCGGTGTGCTACACAAAGCTGTGCCGGCAGGAGGGGCTGGAGCTTTATTACCTGGCGGCGCTGATGAGCCGCTTCCCCGCGGCCATTCTGGGCCTTGCGGGCAAGGGCCGGGTGGAGGTGGGCGCGGACGCGGATCTGACCCTGGTGGAGCTGGACACCCCCTTCACGGTGGACCGGGAGGCCCTGCACTCGAAAAGCCGCAACTGCCCGTACCACGGGCTGACCCTGTACGGCCGGGTGGACGCCACGATTAAGGGCGGCAGGCTGAGCTACCGGCGGAAGTGAGAAGCCGCGCAGAGCGGCGACTCCCGGCAGCCCGTTAAATACAAAAAGTAATATTTTGAATATAAGCTACGAAAAGGAGAAACGAAAGATGACCAACATGGACAAGCTGTACGACGCGGTGGCGGCCCGCGGCCCGGTGTGCGTGGGCCTGGACACCGACCTTTCCTACCTGCCGGAGGGCTTTGCGGACACGGCGCTGACCGCGGGCGAAAACATTGTGCGGTTCAACAGGGCCATCGTGGACGCCACCAAGGCCGCGGCGGGCTGCTTTAAGGTGCAGATCGCCTATTACGAGAGCCTGGGGCTGGACGGCCTGCGCGCCTACAAGCAGACGCTGGACTATGTGAAGGCGGCGGGCATGCCGGTGATCGCGGATGTGAAGCGGGGCGACATTGCCAAGACCGCCGAGATGTATGCCAAGGCGCATTTTGCGGGCGATTTTGAGGTGGACTACATCACCCTGGCCCCCTACATGGGGCTGGATTCCATCCGGCCGTACCTGCCCTATGTGCAGCAGCAGGGCAAGGGGCTGTTCGTTTTGGTGCGCACCTCGAACCCCGGCGCAAAGGACTTTGAATATGAAGCGCTGGCCGACGGCCGCCACGTGTACGACCTGGTGGGCGACAAGCTGCACGAGCTGGGCCTTGAGTGCCCGGGCGAGCGGGGCTATTCCAGCCTGGGGCTGGTGATCGGCGGCACCCACATTGAGGAGGCGGCCGAGATCCGCGCCCGCTACGCCGACAGCTTCTTTTTGATCCCGGGATACGGCGCGCAGGGCGGCACCGCGGCCGACATTGCCCGCTACCTGGACAAGGGGGGCAACGGCGGGGTGGTGAACTCCAGCCGCAGCGTGCTGCTGGCCTGGAAAAAGCAGCCCGGCACCCCGTTTGCCGAGGCGGCGTACAACGAGTGCGTGAACATGAAGGAGGCCATCCGCAATGCCTGCAACAGCCTGTGAGGTAAAGGTGCTGGCCCACGAGGCCCTGGCGGAACACATCCGCCTGATGACCACCAGCTGGCCCCGGCGGGACAAGGCCCCCCGGGCGGGACAGTTTTTTATGCTGCGGTGCTGGCCCATCGACGCGGCGCCGCTTTTGAGCCGGCCCATCAGCCTGCACAGCTACGACCCGCTGACCGGCACGGTGCAATTCCTGTATGAGATAAAGGGCCCGGGCACCCGGATGCTGGCGGCGCTGCGGCCGGGCGACAGCCTGAGTTTGACCGGCCCCTCGGGCAACGGCTTCCCGGTGGAGCACATCCGGGGGCGGGTGGCCCTGGTGGGCGGGGGCATCGGCACGGCGCCCCTGTACGAGCTGGCCAAGGCGCTGGCCGCCCGGGGCGTAAAGGCCGACCTTTACTGCGGCTTCCGGGACGAGCCCTACGGCATGGAGCGCTTTTTGCCGCTGTGCGGCCGGGTGTTCGTGGCCACCGACAGCGGGCGCGCGGGCTTTCACGGCCTGGTGACCGAGCTGCTGCGGCCCGAGGAGTACGACATGACGCTGTGCTGCGGGCCCGAGCCCATGATGCGGGCCACGGCGGCCCTGTGCCGGGAAAAGGGCACGGCCTGCCTTGTGAGCCTGGAAAAGAAGATGGCCTGCGGCGTGGGGGCCTGCCTTGGCTGCACCTGCCACACCACAGGGGGCGGCAGGAGCGTGTGCAAGGACGGGCCGGTGTTCAACGCCGAGGAGGTGTTCTGCGAATGAGCGTTTCGTTGAAGGTGAACTTTTTGGGCCGGGAGCTGGCGGGGCCGGTGATTGCGGCCTCGGGCACGTTCGGCTACGGCGAGGAATATGCTGACATCCTGGACCTGAAAACGCTGGGCGGGGTGTGCAGCAAGGGGCTGACCCTGGCCCCGAAATACGGCAACGAGGGCGAGCGGCTGCTGGAAACGCCCGCGGGCCTGATGAACAGCATCGGGCTGCAAAACCCCGGCGTTGCGCATTTTATCGCTCAGGAACTGCCCCGCATGCTGACCCTGGGCACCGCGGTGTTTGCAAACCTGGGCGGCGGCAGCGTGGAGGACTACGAGCAGGGCGCGGCCCTGCTGGACGCCACAGCGGTGGATTTTATCGAGCTGAACATCAGCTGCCCCAACGTGAAGGAGGGGGGGATCGCCTACGGCATCAGGGCCGCCAGCGCCAAAGAGGTGGTGGGCCGGGTGCGGGCGGCGTGCAAAAAGCCCCTGGTGGTAAAGCTGAGCCCCCAGGCCGAGGATATTGGCCAAATGGCGGCGGCGTGCGTGGAGGCGGGCGCGGACGCGCTGAGCCTGGTGAACACCTTCCAGGCCTGTGCCATTGACCTGGAGCGGCGCAGGCCGGTGTTCAACAATGTGTTCGCGGGGCTTTCGGGCCCGGCGGTAAAGCCCATTGCCCTGCGCATGGTGTGGCAGGCCTGCGGCGCGGTGGACGTGCCGGTGATTGGGCTGGGGGGCATTGCCACCGGCGCGGACGCGCTGGAATTCATTATGGCGGGCGCGGCGGCGGTGCAGGTGGGCACGGCAAACTTTATGGACCCCCGCAGCTGCGAGCGGGTGAGCCGCGAGATCGCCGGATGGATGGAGGCCCACGGGGTGCAGAGCCTGGAGGAGATCCGGGGCTGCGCCAGGGGCTAATGAAGTATAAATTACACTATATATTACAAAAAGGAGAAAAATGATGAGCGACGCGATCGAGATCTTGAAGGAGTGCGGGGCCTTTTTGGAGGGACACTTTCTGCTTTCCAGCGGGCGGCACTCGGGCGCTTACTGCCAGATGGCGAAATTGCAGCAGTACCCGGACAAGGCGGCCCTGGTGATGGCCCCGGTGGCGGACAAGCTGCGCGGGCTCGGCGTGGACGTGGTGGTGGGCCCGGCCATGGGCGGCATTGTGTACGCCTATGAGCTGGGCCGCCAGCTGGGCAAGCGGGCCATTTTTACCGAGCGGGTGGACAACGAGATGGCCCTGCGCCGCGGCTTTGAGATCAAGCCGGGCGAGCGGTGCGTGATTGCGGAGGACGTGGTGACCACCGGCGTTTCCAGCCTGGAGACCAAAAAGATCATTGAGGAAAACGGCGGCGTGTGCGTGGGCATTGCCTGCGTGGTGGACCGCACCAAGCCCGAGGCGCCGAGCCCCATTGAGATCGTGGCCAGCGCCGCAAGGCTGGACCTGCCCAACTACCTGCCCGAGGAGTGCCCGATCTGCAAAGAGGGCAGGCTGCCGCTGGTGCACCTGGGCAGCCGCAAGATGAAGGAAAAGGCCGAGAACAAATAAAACCCGGGCGAAGGGCGCTGCGGGCCGGGCTTTGTTTGGGGTATAAAAAGGCAGCGGGGGAGCGCGGGGCGCTTGCCGCTGCCTTTTTGGCTTTTCGGCCGGCCAGCGCCGCAAAGCGGGCACCCTGCGGGGCGGAAAGCGCGGCCAAAAATTTTTACGGCCCTTTGCGAAAAAGCGTGTCACAAACGCCGCGGCGCGCGGTCTAATTTTATGGAGGTGAAAGCACAATGGAACAAGAAAAAACTGAACTCGTTCCCGCGCTGGTGGAGCGGGCCGTAAAAGGCGACAAGGCCGCGCTGGAGGAGCTGCTGGGCAGCGTGCAGGACCTGGTGTTCAACCTGGCGCTGCGCATGCTGGGCACCGTGCCCGACGCGGAGGACGCCACCCAGGAGATCCTGGTGAAGGTGATGACCCGCCTTGCCACCTTTAAGGGGCAGAGCGCCTTTACCACCTGGGTGTTCCGGGTGGCGGCGAACCACCTGCAGGGCTACCGCAAGCACCTGTTTGCCCAGCACCCCCTGAGCTTTGAGGAATACGGCGAGGACATTGCCAGCGGCCGCGAACAGGACATGCCCGACCTTTCGGGCGGGGTGGACCGGGCGCTGCTGGAAGAGGAGCTGAAGCTCTCGTGCTCGAACGTGATGCTGCAATGCTTTGAGCCGCAGGACCGGTGCATTTTTATTTTAGGCACCATGTTCAAGGTGGACAGCCGGGTGGCGGCCGAGATGCTGGAGATGACCCCCGAGGCATACCGGCAGCGCCTTTCGCGGCTGCGAAAGCGCATGGCGGCATTTCTTGGGGAATACTGCGGCCTTGCGGGGGGGCGGTGCGCCTGCGCGCGCCGGGTGGACTACGCGGTGGCCACCCACCGGGTGGACCCGCGGCGGCTTTGCTTTTCGGGGCTGGAAAAGAGCGGCGGGGTGCTGCGCGAGTGCGTGAGCGCCATGGAGGAGATCGACCAGGCGTCGCAGGTGTTTGCGGCGCTGCCCCCCTACCGGGCCACCCCGGCGGCGCGGGCGTTTTTGCAGGAGTTTCTGCGCTCGGACCCCTACGCCCGGGTGGCAGCGATGAAACGGGAGGAAGCGGAATGAAACAGGATACGATGATGGGCTTTCTGGCACAGCTGCAGGCCAACAACAGCCTTGACTGGATGCACGAACACAAAAAGGAGCAGCAGGCCGCGGCGGCCGGGTTTGAGGCGCTGGTGCAGGCGCTGGCGGGCGAGCTGGCGCTGCACGACGCGGGCGTGGCGGGCCTGAAGGCCAGGGACCTGATCTTCCGGCTGAACCGGGACACCCGCTTCAGCAGCGACAAATCGCCCTACAAGGCCGCGTTCCGGGCGCACATCGGCCCGGCGGGGCGCATGCCGATCCCGGTGGGGTATTACTTGCACCTGGAACCGGGAAACGTGTTTTTGGGCGGCGGGCTTTACGCCGCGATGTTCCCGGGGGCCACGGCCCGCATCCGGGAGGAGCTGGCGGAAAACGGGGCGGAGTTTTTGCAGATCGTGCAGGAGCCGTTTTTTAAAAAGAACTTTGAGCTGGTGGGTGAAAAGCTGAAAAAGGTGCCCCAGGGGTTTGACCCGGCGCTGCCCCAGAGCGAATACTTAAAGTACAAGAGCTGGGCGCTGGAATACCACCTGCCGGACGAGGCCGTGGCCGACCGGGACGCGTTTTTGCGGCAGGCGGCGGACGCGTTTTTGCGCATGCGCCCCTTCAACGATTACCTGAACCGGGCGCTGGAGGGCTACAAGCTGCCCGAGCGGCCGGGGAAAGGGTAAAGCCAAAGCGCGACAAAGTGAAAAAAGGCGGAGCGCGGGGAGTTTGTTCCCACGCCCCGCCTTTTTTGGATGGATTTACAGGGGTGGACCGTTCCTTTTCCCGCCGCTATGTGGTATAATAAAAAAACTTATGGAATAAAAACGTGCCCGCGGCCCGGCGGCAGGCTGGGGCGGGCGGGGAATGGAGAAAAAATATGCTGTATCAGGACCTGAGGGGCGTGAGCCCGGAAATTTTGCAGGCGGTGGAGCGCATGGGCTTTACCGACATGACCGAGGTGCAGGAAAAGGCCATTCCGGTGATGCTGGCGGGGCAGGACGTGATTGCCAAGGCACCCACCGGCACCGGCAAGACCTGCGCCTTCGGCATCCCCATCATTGAGCGGATGGACCGCAGCCGCAAGACGCCCCAGGCGGTGATCCTGGCACCCACCCGGGAATTGGCGCAGCAGATCGCCGAGGACCTGGAGGACCTGTGCCACTTTTTGCCCGAGGTGCGCATTGCCTGCGTGTACGGCGGCGCCAACATGCAAAAGCAGATCGACCAGCTCAAGCGGGGCTGCCAGATCGTGGTGGCCACCCCGGGCCGCCTGATGGACCACATGCAGCACCGCACCATCGACGTGCGGGCGGTGGAGAACATCGTGCTGGACGAGGCGGACGAAATGCTGGACATGGGCTTTTACAAGGACGTGCGCAAGATCATTGACGCGATGAAGGCCCGCAAGAGCCTTTCGATGTTCAGCGCCACCATCAGCCGCGAGGTGATGGATATCGGCTGGCTGTATCAGAAAAACGCGGCCGAGATCTCGGTGCAGCCGGTGCTGGACAGCCAGCCCCGGATCACCCAGTACATGCTGTGCACCACCGGCCGCAACAAGCTGGCCGACCTGGCGCAGCTGCTCATCACCGGGGGCTACAAGCGGGCCATTGTGTTCTGCAATACAAAATTCACCACCGCCACGCTCACAAACCAGCTGGTGCGGCTGAACTTTGTGGCGGACTGTTTGCACGGCGACCTTTCGCAGGTGGAGCGCAACAAGATCATGGGCCGCTTCCGCGAGGGCAAGATCGCGGTGCTGGTGGCCACCGACGTGGCGGCCCGCGGCATTGACGTGGAGGACGTGGACGTGGTGGTAAACTACGAGGTGCCCGGCTCGAACGAGTACTACACCCACCGCATCGGCCGCACCGGCCGGGCCAAAAAGGAGGGCGTAGCCTACCTTTTGTACGGCGCGGAGGAGAAAAAGCGGGTGGAGGAGCTGCTGCGGCTGACCCGCAACAAGGCCATCCCGGTGCACTGGGACTTTGCCCACAAGAACCTGATCGAGGAAAAGGTGGAAGAAGTGGATAAGTTCCAGATCCGCAGCTATTTCTGAAAAGAGCAGGGCAAAAAGAAAATTTGCAAAAGCGCGCAAAAAGGCCTTGACCTTCCCCCTGGTGGAGGGTTTACATTGAGTGCATAAAGAGGTGAGACCCCGTGCAGATCAAGCAGGTGGAGACCCTGGTGGGCATGACCCAGAAGAACATCCGCTTTTATGAAAAGGAGGGCCTGCTGGCCCCCCGGCGGGAGGCGGGCAACGGCTACCGCAACTATTCCGACGAGGATGTGGAGCGGCTGCAGCGCATCAAGCTGCTGCGCAAGCTGGACGTGCCGATGGACGAGATCCGCACCATGCTGGAGGGCAAGCTGACGCTGGCCGACGGCATGCGGCGGCACCTGGTGACGCTGGAGCACCGGCGCAAAAACCTGGATACCGCCCGCACCCTGTGCGAGGAGCTCACCGAACAGCCGGGCCTGCTGGGAACCCTGGACGCCGCCGAGCGGCTGGAAAAAATGCAGGCCCTGGAAGAAAAGGGGGTGCGCTTTACGGACATCAAAAACCAGGACAAGAAAAAGAAATACCACGGCGCGTGGCTGGCGGCGACGGCCTTTGTGGCCCTGATGCTGCTGCTGGAAGGAATTCTGGGCTGGGCGGTGCTCACCGAGCCGCCGCCGCTGGGCATCAGCATTATCATGCTTGCGGCGCCGCTGGTCTTTGTGGGCGGCGCGCTGCTGGCGCTGTGGCAGAGAATCAAGGAGATCCGAGGGGGAGAGATCGATGCTTATCGTAACTACTGAAAGCCTGCCCGGCCGCCCTTACGAGGCGCTGGGCATGGTGAAGGGCAACGTGGTGCAGAGCAAAAACTTCGGCAAGGACTTTATGAGCGCCATGAAGACCCTGGTAGGCGGCGAGGTGGTGGCTTACACCGAAATGCTGAGCGAAGCGCGGCAGATCGCCGTGGGGCGCATGGTGAAGGAGGCCGAGGCCTTGGGGGCGGACGCGATCGTGTGCCTGCGCTTTGCATCTTCCAGCGTGATGCAGGGCGCGGCCGAGTGCATCGCTTACGGTACCGCGGTAAAATTTGTGGGGTAACGCCGCGGCGGGCGCCGCCGTGAGGGCGGCAGGGAGGAACGAATATGGACCCGATTGTAATTTCAGGCGGGCTGACGGCGGCCTTTTGGGCTGCGGCCTTTTGCACCCTGGCGCTGCCGGTGATCCTGCTGATCGCGCTGGGCGTGATGAAAAAGATCAGCGCGGGGCCGCTGTTTTTGGGCTTTGCAAGCTTTTTTGTGAGCCAGATCGTGCTGCGCGTGCCGCTTTTGCAGGCGCTGGGCGGCCAGGGCTGGTTCCAGAGCTTTGCCACCCACACGGCGGTATACGCGCTGGTGATCGGCGGCTTTACCGCCGGCCTGTTTGAGGAGACGGCGCGCCTGGCGGGCGCGGCCATTTTGAAAAAGAAACTGACCTATAAGACCATGCTGAGCTTCGGGCTGGGGCACGGCCTGTGCGAGGTGATCCTGATCGCCGGCATGTCGCAGGTGAACAACCTGATCCTGTGCGCCGCCCTGGCCGACCCGCAGGGCGCGGCGGCAACGGCGTTCCTTTCGGGGGCGGACCCCGCCGTTTTGCAGGCGGTGGCCGCGCAGCTTGCGGCCACAACGCCGGCGATGGTGGGGCTGGCCGTTGTGGAGCGGGTGAGCGCCGTTTTGTACCACCTGTTCGCCACCTGCCTTGTGTTCCACGCGGTCAAGCGGGGCAAGCCGCTGTACTACTTTGCGGCGCTTTTGGCGCACACCCTGTTCAACTTCCTGGCGGTGATGCTGAACCTCTGGCTGGGCATGTGGATCATGGAGGCGGTGCTGCTGGCGGCGGGCGTGTGCTTTGGGCTGTATGTGAGGGGCGCGCGGCGCTGGTTCGACGCGCCACAGGCGCTGCCCGAGGCGCCGGCCACACCGGGCGAGGCGGGATAAGGCCCGCAGGAATTGGAACCAACGAGCAAAAGGGAGGGCGCCGCGAAGGCGCCCTCCCTTTTGGCTGCCCGCCTGTGATCGTTTGCATAAATGTTGCAGAGCGGGGTGCAAAAGTATGACTTTTGCACCCGCGAAACAGCCCGCAAACCCGCGCGCTCACTGGGTTTGCGGGCAGCGCTGTTTTGTGCCGAACGCCAAAAACTTTTGTGCCAAATCGCGGCCGCTTGGCACAAGTGCCGAACTTGCCAAAATGTGTTGAATTTATGAATATGCGGGGCTACAATAGAGTTGTTCGGAAAAAGGGTAAGTGCATTCAAAGGCTTACCCTCTATTCTTTTTTACAGGACGAAACAACACACAGGGGGATTTTAAAACATGAAAAAGCTTTTGAGCATCCTGCTGGTCTTTGCCATGGCCGTGAGCTTTGCGGCCTGCGGCGGCACGGGTTCCAGCACGCCGGCCTCCACCGGCAGCACGCCTGCCAGCACCCCGGCGGGTGACAGCCAGCCCGCCGCCGGCGGCATTCCGGCCGACCAGATTAAGGTGGGCGTGATCCACCTGAGCGACCCCGCCGAGGGCAGCGGCTACACCTACACCCACGATCAGGGCATTGTGGGCATGCAGGCGAACCTGGGCCTTGCCGACAGCCAGATCGTGCGAAAGGTGAAGGTGGACGACACCGACGCGGCCGCCATTGAGACCGCCATCACCGAGTGCATCGAGGAAGGCTGCAACATCATCTTTGCCACCTCCTGGGGCTACATGGACACCTGCGAGGCCCTGGCCGCCGAGTACCCCGAGGTGATCTTCAGCCACGGCACGGGCTACAAGTCCAACGGCACCAACATGAACCATTACTTCGGCCGCATCTACCAGGCCCGTTACCTGGCGGGCATTGCCGCCGGCATGAAGACCGAGTCGAACAAGATCGGCTTTGTGGCCGCCATGGGCCAGGAGAACGGCGAGGTGACCAGCGGCGTGAACGCGTTCGCCATGGGTGTTGCCAGCGTGAACCCCGACGCGAAGGTGTTCGTGAGCGTGACCAACAGCTGGTTTGACCCGGAGGGCGAAAAGCAGGCCGCCGAGGCCCTGATCGCGAACGGCTGCGACGTGATCGGCCAGCACTGCGACACCCCGAACCCCCAGACCGCCGCCGAGGAGCACGGCGTGTGGGGCGTGGGCTACAACAGCGACATGACCAAGGACGCCCCGGGCGCCACCCTGACCAGCGTGATGTGGGACTGGAGCGTTTACTACACCAAGGCTGTGCAGAACGTGATCGACGGCACCTGGAAGGCCGGCGAAAAGGTGGAGGACTACTTTGGCGACATGGCCGACGGCCTGATTACCCTGGGCACCATCAACGAGGGGCTGTGCGCCGAGGGCACTGTGGCCGCCATTGACGAGGTGAAGGCCAAGATCGTTGCCGGCGAGTGGGACGTGTTCGACGGCAAGACCGAGATCGAGGACAACAAGGGCGAGATGCACACCCTGGAGGGCGCCGACTACGGCAGCTGCGACTGGTACTACAAGACCGTTTCCGTGCTGTAAGCACTGCCCTTTCAAAATGCGATGACCCGAAAGGGCGGCCGGTCCGGCCGCCCTTTTTTGGGCATTCCGGCCCCGGCCCCGCAGCGTGGGCATGGGCGGGTGTGCCAGAATAGAAGCAAGCAGAAAACGGCGGGGCCCCCCGCCCACCCCAGAATAGGAGGAACCCCAATGGCCGAAAGCAAGTGCGCCATCCGCTGCAGCGGCATTACAAAGCGCTTTGGCAGCGTGGTGGCCAACGACGCCATCGAGCTGGAAGTACAGTACGGCGAGGTATTGGCACTGCTGGGCGAGAACGGCAGCGGCAAGACCACGCTGATGAACATGCTGTCCGGCATTTACCACCCCGACGCGGGCGAGATCCTTGTGAACGGGGAGCCGGCGTCCATCAATTCCCCCATGGACGCGGGCAGCCTTGGCATCGGCATGATCCACCAGCACTTCAAGCTGGTGGAAATGTTCACCGCCATGGAAAACATCGTGCTGGGCACGCCCGGCAAAATGCCCGCGCGCAGGGCGCTGAAAAAACAGGTGGAGGAGCTGTGCGGCAGCTACGGCCTGGAGATCGATCCGGAAAAGCCGGTGTACGGGATGAGCGTTTCGGAAAAGCAGACGGTGGAGATATTGAAGGTGCTGTACCGGGGCGCAAAAATCCTGATTCTGGACGAGCCCACCGCCGTGCTCACCCCGCAGGAGACCAACAAGCTGTTCAATATTTTGAACCGCATGCGCGCCAAGGGCTGCGCGATTATTATCATCACCCACAAGCTGAACGAGGTGCTGGCCATCAGCGACCGGGTGACGATCCTGCGCAAAGGCAAAAGCGTGGGCACCGTGGCCACCCGGGGGGTGGACGCGGCCAAGCTGACCGAGCTGATGGTGGGCCACGCGGTGAACCTGGAAATCGGGCGGCCGGAGCCGGAAAACGTGCACACCATCCTGAAGGTGGTGGATCTGACCGTGGCCAAGCCCGACGGCTCCAAGGGGCTGGACGACGTGAGCTTTCACATCCACGCGGGCGAGATCCTGGGCGTGGCAGGGGTGGCCGGCAGCGGCCAAAAAGAGCTGTGTGAAACCATTGCGGGCCTGCTGAGCGCCGAAAAGGGCGCGGTGCTGTATCAAAAAGAAAACATTCTGGGCAAGAGCCCGGAGGAGATCATCGACCTGGGGATTTCCATGAGCTTTGTGCCCGAGGACCGGCTGGGCATGGGCCTTGTGGCCAGCATGGGCATGACCGACAACATGCTGCTGAAAAGCTACCGGCACGGCAAGGGACCCTTTGTGGACCGGGCCCCCGCCAGGGAGCTGGCCAAAAAGCTGGTGGACAAGCTGTCGATCGTGACGCCCAGCATTGAGATGCCGGTGCGCATGATGAGCGGCGGCAATGTGCAGAAGGTGCTGCTGGGGCGGGAGATCGAATCGGAGCCGAACCTTTTGATCACCGCCTACCCGGTGCGCGGGCTGGACATCAATTCCAGCTACGTGATCTACGAGCTGCTGAACCGGCAAAAGCAAAAGGGCGTGGCGGTGATGTTCATCGGCGAGGACCTGGACGTGCTGCTGGAGCTGTGCGACCGCATTCTGGTGCTGTGCCACGGCCGGGTGACCGGCCTTGTGGACGCGCGCACCGTGACCAAGGAGCAGCTGGGCCTGATGATGACCGGCGAAATGAGCGAAGAGGAAAAGAAAAAGGAGGCGGCGGACCGGTGAGCGAGCAAGCAAAGACCCACAGGGAACCCCTGCTGCGCACGGTGAAGCACGCCGAGCGCAGCGGCCGGCAGATGGCCGGCTTCCGGCTGGTGGCCGTGCTGCTGAGCCTGGTGGCCGGCGGGCTGTTCATTCTGGCGCTGGGGCAGAACCCGCTGGCGGTGTACGCCACCATTTTAAAGGGCGCGTTCCGCAGCAAAATGGCCATTCAGGCCACCGTAAAATACACCGTGCCGCTGTGCATCTGCGCGCTGGGCGTGACCCTGGCCTTCAAGATGCGGTTTTGGAACATCGGCGGCGAGGGGCAGCTGATTATGGGCGGCGTGTTCGCCAGCTTTTTTGCCCTGTTCTGCACCGGCTGGAACCACTGGGCGCTGCTGGCGGCCATGTTCCTGGCGGGCGCCGTGGGCGGCGGGCTGTGGGGGCTTTTGCCGGCGGTGTTCAAAAGCCGCTGGAACACAAACGAAACCCTGTTCACCCTGATGCTGAACTATATCGCGCTGTATCTGGTGTCGTATCTGCAGGCGGGGCCCTGGCGGGACGAGGCGGCAAACGGCTTTAACAAGATCGCCCGGTTCGACAAAAACGCCTCGCTGGACAAGGTGTTCGGGGTGCACTTTGGGTGGATCCTGATGCTGGTGCTGGTGGCGCTGGTGTGGGTCTACCTGAAACGCACCAAGCAGGGCTACGAGATCAGCGTGGTGGGCGAGAGCCAGGACACCGCGCGCTACGCGGGCATCCACGTGAAGCGGGTGGTGCTGCGCACCATGTTCCTTTCCGGCGCGGTGGCGGGCCTGGCGGGCGTATGCCAGGTGGCCGGCAGCGACATGACCCTTTCCATGGGCGTGGCGGGCGGCGTGGGCTTTACGGCCATCATTGTGGCCTGGCTGTGCCAGCTGAACCCGGGCATGATCCTGGTGGTATCGTTTTTGTTCAGCGTGCTGGAAAAGGGCTCGGGCGTGGTGCAGAGCGAATTCGGCCTTTCGGCCGACAGCGCGGACGTATTGCAGGGGATCATCCTGTTCTTCATCCTGGCCAGCGAGTTCTTTGTGCGCTACGGCTTTGTGGCCCGGGGCAAAACGGCGAAGGGGGGCGCGAAGTAAATGGATATGTTCATCAAGTTCCTGGTGGCCGCGGTAGGCGCGGGCACGCCGCTTTTGTTCGGCACGGTGGGCGAGATCCTGACCGAAAAGGTGGGGCATTTGAACCTGGGCGTGGAGGGCATGATGGCCATTGGCGCCTGCGCGGGCTTTATGGCGGGCTATGTGACCGACAGCTTTGCCGCGGCCCTGGCGGCGGCGTTTTTGGCCGGGCTGCTGGCGGCGCTGATCTACGCGGTGCTGACCATTACCTTTTTGGCCAACCAGAACGTGGCGGGCCTGACCCTGACCATTTTCGGCACCGGCCTTTCAAACCTGATCGGCGTGTATATGATCGGCCGGTCGGAAACGGGCACCCTGAAGCTGCCCGAGAACGTGACCGCGAACATGCGCAGCGTTCACATCCCGGTGCTGAGCGACCTGCCGGTGGTGGGCGAATTGCTGTTCAGCTATAACCCCTTTGTTTACATTGGGATCCTGGCGGCGGCGCTGGCGGGTTTTTACCTGTACCGCACCAAGACCGGGCTGAATGTGCAGGCCATCGGCGAGAACCCCGGCGCGGCCGACGCGGCCAGCATTCCGGTGACCCGGTGGAAGTATTTCAACATCCTTTTGGGGGGTGGAATCTGCGGCATCGGCGGGGCCTACTGCGCCATGATCATCAACAGCGGGGTGTGGATCTCCAACAGCGTGAACGGCCTGGGCTGGATCGCGGTGGCGCTGGTGATCTTTGCGGCATGGAAGCCCCACGCGGCGATCCTGGGCAGCTTTGTGTTCGGTGCGCTGCGGGTGCTGAAATATTACGTGCCCTCGGACGTGATCAGCCTGCCCATCGCCTTTTATGACATGCTGCCCTTCCTGATCACCGCACTGGTGCTGATCGTGACCAGCATGCGGGGCAGCAAGGGCGCGCACATCCCGGCGAACCTGGGCGTGAACTATTTCCGCGAGGAGCGGTAAAAGCGGCTTGACCAAAGCGCCCCGGCCCTGCACCGTGCAGGGCCGGGGCGCTTTGTGCTATAATGATTAAAAAGCTTACAAAAGGAGGGCGTTTTCATGCAGGAAGAGATGCTCAGGGAACTGCTGGAAAAGACCGAGCAGGGCAACCGGCTGCGCAAAAAACAGCTGCTGGCGCTGCGGGTGTGCACCCTGGTGCTGCTGGCGCTGGTGGCGGTGTTCGGCTACCTGGCCGGGCAGGTGCGGGGGCTGGAAAGCGGGATCGAACAGTTTGCGCAGGTGGCGGCGCAGCTGGACGTGGAGGAGCTGAACCGGGGAATCCAGGAGCTGAAGGAACAGGTGGAAAAGCTGGACGTGACGGGCCTGAACGAGGCCATGCAGCAGGTGGGGGGCGCGGCCGAACAGATGGCGCAGGCGGCCCAGAGCTTTAACGCCATCGGCGAGAAATTCGGCGGCTGGTTTGGAAGATAAGGCGGGGCAGCCCATTCCCGGCCGGGGCCTGCGGCGAAGCGCCGGGGCCCCGGCCTTTTTTGCGGGCGGGAGCCCCAAGCCCTGCCGCCGCAGGTGGGAACGGCCCGAAAAAGGAGGACGTTTGCCGGCGGGGAGAGGTGTAAAAAAAAGCGGAACTATGGTACAATGGAGCCATAAAATTAAAAGGAGGCGCACCGCGTGGAAGTGACGGCGGCGCAGATGCGCAAAATAGAGGAGCGGGCGGCGGAAAACGGCCTGACGACCCTGGAAATGATGGAGAACGCGGGCGCGGCGGCCGCCGTGCGGCTGCTGGGCGAGGCGCCCGGCCCGGTGGCGCGGGCGGTGGTGTTTTGCGGAAAAGGGAACAACGGGGGCGACGGGTTTGTGGCCGCCCGGTACCTGGTGGACGCGGGCGTGGAGGTAAAGGCGGTGCTGGCCGAGGGCGAACCCGCCACCCCGGACGCGGCCGCCAACAAAAAGGTGAGCGCGGGCGCGGGAGTGGAAGTGTGGCGGCTGGAGGAGCTTGGCCCGGAACAGCTGGAGTTCATCCGCACGGCGGATGTGGTGATGGACGCGCTGTACGGGACGGGTTTTGACGGTGCGCTGCGCCCGGCGGGCGCGCGGGCGGCGGCGCTGATGAACGCGGCCCGGGGGTTCAAGCTGGCGCTGGATGTGCCCAGCGGCGTGGAGGCTGATACCGGCGCCGTGGCAGCGGGCGCGGTGAAGGCCGACCTGACCGTGGCGTTCCACGCGCCGAAGCCCTGCCACCGGCTTGCGCCGGGTCAATGCGGCCGGGTGCTGGTGGCGGACATCGGGATCGGGGAGTGAGCGCGGCGCCGCGGGGAGGAAAAGGATGGAAAAACTGCTGATCACCGGTGCCACAGGGTTTGTGGGCGGGCGGCTGGCCCGCGCGCTGGCCGGGAGGTATGAACTGCTGACCCCCGGCAGGGCGGAGCTGGATCTGCTTGACGCAGGGGGAATTGCGCGGTATCTCCGGGCGGGGCGGCCCGCCTTTGTGGTGCACGCGGCTGCCCTGGCGGACACGGGCTACTGCGAGGCGCACCCGCAGGAAAGCGAGGCGGTGAACCTGCGCGCGCCTGAGGCGCTGGCCGTGGCCTGCGCTGGGGTGGGCGCAAAGCTGGTGGTATTCAGCTCGGACCAGGTGTATAACGGCACGGAGCTGGCGGGCCCGCTGCCCGAGACCGCGCCCCTTGCGCCGGTGAACGTGTACGGCCGCCACAAGCTGGAGGCGGAACGCCGGGTGCTGGCCGCCTGCCCCGGGGCGGTGTGCCTGCGGGCCAGCTGGATGTATGACCTGCCCGTGCAGGGGCTGAAAAACAGCACCGGGCTGCCGGGCAGGCTGTATGGCGCGGCGCTGGGCGGCCGGCCGCTGGCGCTGAACCCGCTGGAATGGCGGGGTGTGAGCTGGGTGGGCGGCCTGACAGAGCGGTTTGAGGCAGTTTTGCAGCTGCCCGGCGGGGTGTATAACGCCGGGGCTGAAAATGCCCTGAACAGCCTGGAAACGGGTCGGGCCATGGCCGCCCGGCTGGGCCTGCCGGAAAACACGGTCTGCGCGGTGCGGGATCCCCGACCGCGAAACCTGGCAATGGATACGGCAAAGCTGCGCGCTTTTGACATAGAGCTGGGGAATACGCTGGACGGTTTTGCGCGCTGCCTGCGGGAATACGGGCTGTGAGAAAGCGGCGGCTGCGCCGGGCGCATGCTGTAAAAATGGGATGGGGAGCAAGAAACCGCCGGGTGCGGGAAGCAGGGGGCAGACGCCCGGCGGTTTTGCCGGGCGTCTGTGCTCTGCCGGGTACAACCGCGCCGCTGTAAAAACGGAAAACGGAGAGGGGGGTGCGGCGTGGAGCTGCCCTGGCAGATCGGGGAGATATTGGGGAGCCTGCGGGCTGCCGGGTACCAGGCGTACGCCGTGGGCGGCTGTGTGCGGGATATGCTGCGCAACGCCGCCCCCCACGACTGGGACCTGTGCACCTCGGCCCTGCCGGGGGAGGTGGAGCGGCTGTTTTTGGGACGGTTTGCAGCGGCGCACACCGGCGCCGCCCACGGCACGCTTACCCTGGCCGCGGAGGGGCTGCCGGTGGAGGTGACCACCTTCCGGGCCGACGGGCCCTACACGGACCACCGGCGCCCGGCCTCGGTGAGGCTGGGGGCCAGCCTGGCCGAGGATCTTGCCCGGCGGGACTTTACCATCAATGCCATGGCCCTGGGCCCGGAAGGGGAGGTAATCGACCTTTTCGGCGGCAGGCGGGATCTGAGCGCGGAGCTGGTGCGCTGTGTGGGAAACCCCGAGGACCGCTTTGCCGAAGACGCGCTGCGCATTTTGCGGGCGCTGCGGTTTGCCGCCGAGCTGGATTTTGCCATGGAACCGGACACACTGGCCGCGGCGCGGGCACAAAAGGGCGCGCTGCGGTTCGTGGCCGCTGAACGGGCGGCCGCCGAGCTGGACCGGCTGCTCACCGGGCCGGGTGCGGGGCGGGTGCTGGCCGGGGGCGGCGATATTCTGGCCGTGGCCCTGCCCGAGATCGCAGGTGTGCTGTGCGCCCCGCCCTGCCCCGCGCTTGCCGGCCGAACCCCCTGGGAGTTTGTGGCCGAAACGATAGGGGCGGCAGCCCCGGCGCCCCAGGTGCGCTGGGCGCTGCTGCTGGGAGGCCTGGGCAGAAAGAAGGAGGAAGCCGCCGGAGAACAGGGCCCGGCGCCGGAAGGCGAAAGCAGGGCGGAGCGCGCCGGGGCGGGGGCGGAACAGGCGCTGCGCCGGCTGAAGGTAAAGCGGAGCTTCGGCACACAGGTGGCGGCGCTGGTGCGGTGCTGCTGCATGCCGCTGCCCACAGACGAAACAGGCGTGCGCCGCTTTTTGGCCCATTGGGGCCTTGCGACCGCCCTTTGGCGGATGGAAGCAGAGCGGGCCCGGCTTGCGGCGCTTGCGGGGGGAGCGGGGGCACGCTGCCGGCAGCAGGGGCTGGAGCGGTTTGAAGAGCTGGTGAAGGAGCAGCTTGCCGCGGGCGCGTGCCTGGGGCCGGCCGATTTGGCGGTGAAGGGAAAGGAGCTGCTGGAAGCGGGGCTTTACCGCCCGGGGCCGGAAATGGGGCGCGCTTTAAAGGAGCTGCTGGAGCAGGTGCTGGAGGGCGCGCTGCCCAACGAGAAAAACGCGCTGCTGGCCTGGGCGGCCGAACACAAAAAATGACCGAAGCCGGAAGGTGAGCGGAGCCGCTCGCCTTTCGGCTTTGTGGATTCAAACCGGGGCCGTGAAAAAGTTTTCTCCTTTTGGGGCGTTTGTGACCGGGCTGTGACCGGAGGCTTTTATACTGTAGGCAATGGAACGTAAAACGGAAGCCGAAGACTACAGCGACAAGCCAAAGGAGAAAGTATCATGAAGAAACGGAACCGCACCTGGAAATGTGCGCTGAGCGCCGCGCTGGCCTGCGCCCTGCTTCTGGGCACCCTGCCCGCCGCGGCCTTCGCAACGGACGGCCCGGGCCTTACTCCGCCGGCTGCCGCGGCCGCGCCCGAGACCACGGCTGCGCCGGAGGCCACCGCCATGCCGGAAGGCTTTGAAGAGCCGAAGGCCACGGAGGAACCGAAAGCAACCGAGGAACCAAAGGCGACGGAGGAGCCGGAGGGCACCCCCGCGCCCCAGGCGACCGAAGAGCCGGAGGCCACCGCCGAGCCCAGCCCCGAGCCGGAGGGCACGCCGGCCCCTGAGGCCGCGCCGGAAAACGAACTGCTTTTGGCGCAGCCGCAGATGCTGACACAGAAGAAGACTGTGATTGAAGAAACCGCCAACCTTACGGAACTGAACATCTGGGTGGACGAACTGGGCCTCACACACTATGAGGATTCGGTGGGCCGCGGCCGGTTTGACGGGTTTGTGGTGGCCGACTGGACCGGCAAATGGTCCAGCTCGGACGAAACGGTGGTGAGCTTCGGCGCGAAGACCGGCCTGTATGCCACGTTTGTGGCAGTGAACCCGGGCAGCGCCGTGATCACCCACACCGGCGAGGGGTTTGGTGTGAACAGGGGAAAAACGTATGTGACCTATTACCCCATCACCGTTACCGAGAGCAGCTATGATTTCCGCCTGAGCGCGGATTCCAGTTCCAATGTGACGGTGTATTACGCCGCCAACGGCACCGGCAGCAGCGCGCTGCAGGCCCTCACACCGGGCGAAGCCCTGCATGCGTATGACCGCGCTTACAAGAAAAACGGCGCGCACTTTTATGTGAGCGTGCCCGCGGGCTATACCGGCACCAGCAGCTTTGAGCACCGCAGAGGAGCCAATGCGGGAGAGCTGGGCGAATACGGCCCAGGCGTTTATGACGTGCTGGATCCGGGCAGCGCCGCCGGCGCCGCCGCCGCTGCCCAGGGCGCCAGCATGATGTTTGAATACAACTGGTTCGAGTACGGCGCGGACTGGCGTTTCCGTGAGTTCGAGATCACCGCCGAGCCGGTGGACATCACCGTGAAATTCATGGTGAACGGGGTTGAAAAGCAGACGACCCTGCACCACCACAGCAACCTGGGCCAGGGCGACAGCGTGGTCACCTTCCCCGAGGCGCCCAAAAAGGACGGCTTTAATTTTATGGGCTGGCAGTGCAGCAGCAACGGCCAGGTATTCACCGGCGCCAGCGCCAGTGTGGATGAGATGTGGGTGAGCACCGGGGATACCGCCGTTACCTACACGCTCACCGCCCTGTGGAGCGAGAGCAAGCCGGAGTACAATATTGAGGGCCTGCCCGGGAACGGCAAGCTGAAACAGGTATACAACGGGTACCCCATCGCCTTTAACCCCACACTGAGCTACGGCGACAAGCCGGTGGGCGCGGTGGAATGGAAGTACGAGAAAAAGGTGAAGGGAAACTACGAGCCCCTGACCGGCAAGCCCGAGGTGACCCATGTGGGCGACAGCTGCACCATCCGGGTCACCGCCATGGTGGGCGGCGAAAAGGTGGCCCAAAGCGGCGATATCACCCTGACCGTAACAGCCCGGCCCATCCAGCTGATGGGCACCCATGTGCGGGATTACATTTACGACGGGATGCCCCGCATCCTGGACAGGGATACAGAGGACGACCTGCGCTATATCATCAGCTCGACCCTGAACAACAACAACAGCGAGCGCGGCCTGATCACCGAAAAGGACCGCCTGGCGCTGGTGAACGGCAAGGAACTGCCGGAGTCCACGAGTGTGCGCCCGATGACCGAATACAAGTATAAGCTCAGCGACTTCCGGGTGTACGACCGGACCACCGGCCAGGTGAGCCAGGACTACAGCCTGATGGCGAAAAATCAAAATGTTTCCATCACGCTGGAGATCGTTGCCCGGGAGCTGGAGATCGTGCTGAGCGACGCGCAAAAAAGATATGGAGAAAGCGACCCGGCAGAATTTGCTTATACGGCCGAGGTTGCGACCGTGTACAACGGCCAGTTCTATGACCGCGACAAGCTGGTGCCCGGCCATACCGTGACACTTGCCCCGGGCGAAGCGCTGACCCGCGAGAGCGGCGAGGATGTAAGGACCGGCGGTTATGCCATCAGCGGCACCCCGGGCCAGTTCCGGGTGCTGGACAAGAACAATGAGGACGTTACCTCCAATTACAGCATCACTGTGAAAAACGGCGCTTTTACCATCGACCCGCGCCCGGCGCTGATCGTTGTGGGCGATGCGTCCAAGACGGTGGGCGAGGCGGATCCGGCCTTTACCGCCCGCTCGGACGACCTGGTGCCGGGTGAAACGCTGGAGGTGCTGCAGAACGGCCTGACCCGCGATGCGGGCGAAGCTGTGGGAGGGTATGACATTTACCCCAGCAATGCTGAGGAGCTTGCGAAGAGCTTCAAGGTGTCGGTGGATGGGATGGACCGCACCGGAAACTATCGCTTTGAGGTGAGGCCGGGCGTTTTGACCATCAACCCCGCGCCCACCACGCCCCCGGTCCCCGGCACGCCGACCGAGCCGGGCGCGACCCCGGCACCCCCTGCGGCGGTGATCCCGGCGCCCCTGGCACCTCCCGCAGGCCCGGCAGCCGTGGCGCCGCCGGAGGAGGAGATCCCGGAGGAGGAAGTGCCGCTGGCCCAAACGCCGGAAGCTGAGCCGGAGCCCAGCGCCGCGCCCGCTGAGGAAGAAATTTTGGACGACGAGGTACCCCTGGCCGCCGGCGCCGGCGGGGCATGGGCCCTGCTGAACCTGCTTCTGGCCGTGCTCACCGTGCTGGGCAGCGCACTGCTGCTGATGACCTGGGCAACAGGCAAAAAGCGCCGTGAGCTGGAGAGCGAAACCCAGCAGCAGCGCAGAAGGCACGGCCTGATGCGACTGGTGAGCCTGGTGCCCGCCGTGGCCTCCGTGGCCGCGTTTCTGCTGACCGAGAACATGCGGCTGCCCATGGCTTTTGCCGACAAGTGGACCATTCTGATGGCGATTCTTGCCGCGGCGCAGCTGGCCGTGATGTTCCTGGCCCGCAAAAACCGGGAGGATCAGGGCGACGATAACGGCCAGGGCGCGGCCCCGGCGAACGCCTGACTGAGCTTTATTTTCCAGTGACCTTATAAGCAAGGCGAGCCCGCTTCCCGGCCATACACCGGAGCGGGCTCTGCCTTTTTTGGGTTCCGCAGAAGGGGCGGGACTGTACAATCCGCCCCCGAGCGCGTATAATTAGAGCACGAATTGCAAGGATGGCCGCCCGGCGCGGCGGGATGCGCAGGGGGGTGGAGGTATGAAGGGCAAAAGGCGCGGCCGCGCCGCGCTGCTGGCGCTGGCGCTTTTGCTGACGGGCTGCGGAACCCCTGGGCCCAGCCCCGGCAAAGAGGCGCCCAGTGCGGCGCCCACAGCGGGGGAGAGTTACCAGGCGCCGCCCCTGGCGCTGGCGGAATTTGACGAGGCGGCGGCCTTTGGCGAGAGCGACGTGCTGCTGGATACCTCGCACACGGCCGAGGGGTATGTGGCGGCGGCGGCCACAAGCGACGCAAGGCTCAAATTCCGGGTGAGCCTGGGGGAGAGCAAATACAACTACGACCTGCCGGCCGACGGAACCCCGGCGGTCTACCCGCTGCAGCTGGGCGACGGGGAATACACCTTTGAAGTGTGGCGGCAGAACCCCAACGGCAAATATGCCCGGCTGTACGGCCGCACCGAAACCGTGGCGCTGGCCAGCGAGTTCGAGCCCTTTGTGCGCCCCAGCCAGCTGGTAAACTACGGCCCGGATTCGGCCTGTGTGAAAAAAGCGGCGGAGCTGGCCGGGGGCGCGGCCAGCGATGTGGAGGTAGTGAGCCGCGTTTACAACTACCTGAAGGACGCCATTCGTTACGACAAGGAAAAGGCGGCGGCGGTGGAGAGCGGCTACCTGCCCGATCCGGACGAAACCCTGGCGGAGGGGAAGGGCATCTGTTTTGACTATGCGGCCCTGGCCGCCGCCATGCTGCGCAGCCAGGGAATCCCTACAAAGGAGATCACGGGCTATGTTTCGCCCACGGACGCGTATCACGCCTGGAACATGGTGTATTTGCAGAACACCGGCTGGGTGACCGTTGCCATTGAGCTGGCGGCCGGCCAGTGGGACCGCATCGACATCACCTTTGCAGCGGGCGGCGCAGACAGCGGGCTGGTGGGCGATGGGATCGCCTACACCGACCGGTACACCTATTGAATTGCAGACGAGAGGGGATGACCTGATGGCAAAAAAAGAGCTGGGCAGCCTGGAAGTGAGCGCATTCTGCGAGAGCCTTGCCATGCTGCTGGCTGCGGGCACCCCGGCCGACGAGGCGGTGGGGCTGCTGGGCGAAGGCGAGACCGCGGGCCCGGTGCAGGCTGCGGCCCAGGCAGTGCAGCAGCGGCTTTTGGCAGGCGAAGGCCTGGCCGGGGCCGTGCAGGCCAGCGGGGCCTTCCCCGCCTACGCGGCGCGCATGGTGGCGGCAGGCGAGGCGGCAGGACGCACCGAGCAGGTGCTGGAGGGCCTTGCCCGCCACTATGACAACCAGTACCGCCTGCGGCAAAAGCTGCGCAGCGCCGTGGTGTACCCGGTGATCCTGCTGGGGCTGACGGCGGCGATTCTGGCAGTGCTGGTGGCAAAGGTGCTGCCCGTGTTCAACGGGGTTTACCAGAGCTTTGCAGGCGAGGTGAGCGCCTCGGCCTACGCCTACCTGCGGCTGGCCTATGGGGTGGGCTGGGCGGCCCTGGCCCTGACCCTTTTGCTGGCGGTGCTGGTGGCGCTGACGGCCCTTGCGGCGCGCGGCGGGCGCGGGCGGGTGATTTTGGCGGCGGCCTTTGAGCGCTGCCCCCTGACCGCGCGGGCGGCGCGGCAGCTTGCGGTGGCGCGCTTTACCACCGGCCTGTACATTTTTACCGCCAGCGGCCTGGACGCGGACACAGCCCTGGCCGGGGCAGCGGGCATGACCGGCCACAAGGGCCTCTCGGACGGAATACGGGCCTGTGCGGCCCGCATGGAGCAGGGCGAGGGCCTGGCGGGCGCAGTGGGCGCGGAAAAGCTGTTTGAGCCCCTGTACGCCCGCATGCTGCTGGGCGGCGCCCGCGCCGGCAGCCTGGAAAAAACGCTGGGCCGGCTGGCGGAGCTGTTCACCCGGGATGCGGACGAACAGGTGGACCGGCTGATCGACTGCGTTGAACCGGCGCTGGCCGGCTTTTTGACCGTGGCGGTGGGAGTGACCCTGCTGGCGGCCATGCTGCCGCTCATCGGGATTTTGGGAGGCATTGGATAGGGGGCGGCTTTTCAGATGTATCACGGGAAAACACCCCGGACGCTGAGGCGCAAACTCGCCCTGGCCGCGGCCGGCCTGCTGTTGGCGGCGGCGCTGGCCGCGGCGGGCGCCTGGGGGGCCGGGCGGCTGGAAAAGGACCTGGTGGCCAAGGGGGCCGGGGCGCTGCGGGCGACCGTGCTGGAGCGGGCGGTGCAGTGCTATGCGCTGGAGGGGGCGTATCCGCCCAGCCTTGCCTACCTGGAAGAGAATTATGGGCTGCAGGTGGACCGCAGCCGCTACATTGTTACCTACGAGGCGTTCGCGCCGAACCTTTTGCCGGACGTGACGGTACTGCAAAAGGGCGGCTGAATTTGTGCGGCAGGGGGGAAAGCGCTTGAAAAAACAGAAAGAAGGGCCGGGGGCCGGGTTTGCCCTGGCGCTTTTTGCGCTGCTGCTGGGCTGCATTTTGGCGCTGGTGGTGCTGGGGGGCGGGCTGTATGAGAGGCTTGCCCGCAGCCAGCAGGAAAACGGGGCGGCCCGCACGGCCACCGGATACCTGACTACCCGGGTGCGGGCGGCCGACCGGGAGGGCGCCGTGCGCCTGGAGGAGGGGCCGCAGGGCCCGGTTCTGGTGCTGGCAGAGGCCCCGGAAGAGGGGGGCTACGAGCTGCGCATCTATCTTTACGAGGGGTGGCTTGTGGAGGATTACGCCCCGGCAGGCAGTGCTTTTGCACCGGAGCAGGCGCAGCTGGTGGCGCAGAGCAGCCGTTTTGAGCCGGAATTTGCGGCCCCGGGGCTGCTGCGCATTGAGACCGGGCAGGGCGCTGCCCTGATCGCGCTGCGCAGCGGGGAAGGGAGGCGCGCGGCATGAGGCGGAGCAAGAGCCGGGCGTTTTACCTGGAAACCCTTTTGCTGGTGCTGTTTTTGCTGGGGGTGCTGGCCGTGTTGGCCCAGCTGTTTGCGGGGGCGCGGCGCCAGAGCCTGGCGGCGCAGCGGCTGACCGAGGCCACGCAGATCGCCCGCAATGTGTCGGAAGCCTTTGCGGCCAGCGGGGGCTGGCAGGAATTTGGCGCGCTGATCGCGGGCGGGGACGGCCTTTGCTGGCAGGAGAACCAGGCTGTGCTGCCGGTGGACGAAAACGGAGGCGCGCGGCAGGGCGGAGCCTATACCCTGGCGCTGCGGCGGGGCGAAACGCCCGCCGAGGCGGGGCGGCTTGCCGAACTGACCATCGAGGTGTGCACACAGGAGGGAAAAGAGCCTGTTTACACACTGACCGTGCAGAAATATCTGCCCGCCGCCCAGGCGGGATGAAAAATGAAAGGGGGCCGGCGATGGAGCGCACAGAACGCGCGCCGCTGCGCACCGGCGCGCTGACGCTGCTGCTTACCGTGACCGCATTGTGCCTGGCGGTGCTGGCCGTGCTTGCGCTGGTCACGGCCCGGGCCGACCTGGTGCTGGCGCGCCGGGGCGCAGCGCAGCTGACCCGGACCGCCGCGGCGGACAATGCGGGCCAACAGTGGCTGGCGGCCCTGGACGCCGCCCTGCTGGCCGACCCGGCCCGGGAGCAGGGGCTGCCCGGCGACGCCCGGCGCGAGGGGAGCACGGTCCGCGCCGACCTTGACTGCGGTGAGGCGGGTGTGCTGCACGCGGCGGTGGCGCTGGAGGATGGAGGCTGGCGGGTGACCCGCTGGCAGCTGGAACGCCCCTGGCAGCCGGAAAAACGGCTGGATGTGTGGGAAGGCCCCGGGGAATGAGGAGGAAGAAAACGTGGATATCACTGTGATCTTAAAGCGCGCGCTGGAGCTGGGGGCCTCGGATATTTTTATCATTGCGGGGCTGCCTGTGACATATAAGGTGAATGGGCGGCAGCGCCGGGAGGGCGAAGCCCTGAAACCGGACGACACCCAGGGAGCCGTGGCGGCGCTGTATGCGCTGTGCGGCCGCAGGGCCCACAGTGTGGAGGCCGGCGACGACGACTTTTCCTTTGCGATGCCGGGGTTTGGGCGGTTCCGGGCAAGCGTGCTGCACCAGCGGGGCACCCTGGCGGCGGTGCTGCGGGTGATCCGTTTTGGGCTGCCGGACCCGCGGGAGCTGGAGATCCCCGACCCGGTGCTGGCCACCGCCCGGCTGCTGAAGGGGCTGGTGCTGGTGACCGGGGCGGCAGGCAACGGGAAATCCACCACCCTGGCCTGCCTGATCGACGCCATCAACCACAGCCGCGAGGGCCATATCATCACCATGGAGGACCCCATCGAATTCATCCACAGCCACGACAAAAGCATCGTGACCCAGCGGGAGATCGGCACCGACTGCGGGAGCTATGTGGCCGCCCTGCGCAGCGCGCTGCGGGAGAGCCCGGACGTGATCCTTTTGGGGGAGATGCGGGACGCTGAGACCATTGAGGTGGCCATGACCGCAGCCGAGACCGGGCAGCTTTTGTTCAGCACCCTGCACACCGTGGGAGCGGCGAACACGGTGGACCGCATTGTGGACGTGTTCCCCGCCGCACAGCAGCAGCAGGTGAGAATCCAGCTTTCCATGGTGCTGCGGGCGGTCATCAGCCAGCAGCTGGTGCCCGCGGTGGACGGGGGACAGGCCGCCGCGTTTGAGGTGATGACCGCAAACCCGGCCATCCGCAACCTGATCCGGGAGGCCAAGACCCACCAGATCGACTCGGCCATTCAGGCGGGCGCGGCGGAGGGCATGTGCACCATGGATTCCAGCCTGCTGGCGCTGTGCCGGGCCGGGCGCATCACTGCCGACACGGCGCTTACCTATTCGGCCCATTATGAAACGCTGGAAAAACGTTTGGCGGCACTGGGCCTTTGCTGAATGGTTTCCCGGTAAAAGGAGGCGTTTGAAATAGAGCACGATACTTTGAGAATTGATATGTTCGGCGGGCTGCGGGTGAGCTGTGGGGAAAGAGCCCTGACCGAGGGAGATCAGCGGATCAGCAAGCCGCTGGAGTTATTGGTGCTTTTGGTGCTGAACCGGGGCAATAAGATCAGCAACGAGCAGCTGATGGAAGCGCTGTGGGAGCCGGACGAGCTGGAAAACCCCGCCGGAGCGCTGAAAAATGCGGCCTATTCGCTGCGCAAAAGCCTGCAGAGGCTCTGCCCCGGAGCCACCCTCGTGGTGACCCGGGAGCGGCAGTATTGCTGGAATACCGAGGCGCCCATGGAGCTGGATGTGGAGCGCTTTGCCAAGCTTTACTACCAGGCCGCCAAGGACGGGCAGGAGGACGAGCGGCTGGAATTGTGCCGCACGGCCCTGGCGCTTTATACCGGGGACTTTTTGCCCGGCCTTACCGACCGGCACTGGGTGATCCCCCGGGCGAGCGCACTGCGCCAGCAGTACCTGGACCTGACCATCACCGCCGCCGGCCTGCTGCTGGCGCGGCACACCAAAGCGGCGGCGGAGGAAGCGCTGGCGCTGTGCAACCGGGCCGTGCTGACCGAACCGCTGGACGAGGGCCTGTATCTCAGGCAGTTCACGGCCATGCAGCAGCTGGGAATGAAGAACGCCGTGCTGAAGTACTACCCGGTGGTGGCGAACCTGTTTTTTGACGAGCTGGGCGAACCGCTGCCGGCACCCCTGCGCACAATCTACCAGTGGGCCTCGGAGAGCTCGAACCCCGCGGTGGACGATATTCTTCACATTCAGAAGGACCTGGATGAGGCGACCCGGGATTCCCGGCCCATCCGGGGCGCGTACTTCTGCCAGTACGAGGTTTTTAAGCATATGTATCACATGGTGGTGCGCAGCGCCGCCCGCAGCGGCGGGTGCGTGGCCCTGTTCCTGATGACCTTTCTGCCGGTGCGCGGCCAGACCGTGCCCAAGGAGGAACTGACCCGGCTGATGCTGGCCATGAAAGAGGAGATCCAGAAGGTGCTGCGCAAGGGCGACGTGTTCAGCCGCTACAGCCGCAACCAGTATGTGCTGATGCTTTCCGTGCGCAGCATTGAGGACAGCGGCGTTGTGCAGAACCGGCTGCGGGAGGCGTACCGCAAGGCGCGCCCGCCCCGCACCCTTCGCATGGATGTGACCGCGGCGCGGCCGGAGTCGATTGTGTAAAAAATGCAGGTTTTGCCGAAAAGAGAACAGGCCCCCGTTCCCAAAGCCGGGAACGGGGGCCTGTTTGCGCGGATGAAAGGCGCTGGAGGCTCAGCTGCGAAGCTGCACGCCCAGCTCAGCCAGGTTTTTGAGCACCTTCTGCACGGCGGCGTCGACTTCCTCGTCGGTGAGGGTGCGGTCCGGCGCGCGGAACACCAGGTTGTAGGCCAGGCTCTTTTTGCCGGGGCCGATCTTGTCGCCGGTGTACACATCGAACAGGGAGAGGCTTTCGAGAATTTTGCCCGCGCCCTTGCGGATGCAGGCGGCCAGCTCGGCCGCGGGAAGGACGTCTTCGGCAACCAGGGCCAGATCGCGGCTGGTGGAGGGGTGCTTGGGCAGCGGCTGGTACTGCACACCTGCCGTGCGGGCGGCAAACACCGCGTCCAGGTTCACGTCGGCGGCCACGATGCGCGCCTTTACGCCGTAATTGGCGCACACCGCCGGGTGCACCTCGCCCAGGGTGGCGAGCTTTGTTTCGCCCAGGTACAGATCGGCGGCGCGGCCGGGATGATAGGCGGCGCCCTGCGCGTTGCGGCGCACGGTATACCCGGTTACGCCGGCGGTGGCAAGCAGCTTTTCCACAACGCCCTTGATGGCCAGATAATCCCACTTGGCGCCGTAGGCGGCCAGGATGAGCTTTTGTGTTTCCGTGGGCAGCAGGTCCGAGGGGGTTTTGCCCTCGGCGGCGAGCTTTTCACACAGGGCCGGGTAATTGTTGAAGTCGTTGTCGGCCACCTCGTGGCCGAGGGGGCTGGGAGTGTATTCGGCAGCCTGCTCGAACACCGCGCACTCGGCCGCGCGGGCGCCCCAGTTGCGGCTTACCACTTCCAGAAGGCTGGGCAGGGCAGTGGTGCGCATGATGGAGGTATCCTCGCCCAGGGGGTTGGAGAGCACCACGGCGCTGCGCAGGGGATCGTTTTCCGGCAGATGGATCGCGTCGAAGCATTTGGGGCTGCAGAAGCTGAAGGTCTCGCACTCCCACAGGCCGTAGCCCGCCAGGGCGGCGGTGAGCTTTTCGTCAAAGTCCTGCCGGGGGGTGGGGCGGGCCTGGGCCACGCCCCGCATGACGGTGCTGGGGATCTTGTTGTAACCCACATAGCGGGCGATCTCCTCGGCAATGTCGCAGTCGCGCTCCATGTCCCAGCGGTCGGTGGGGCAGACGAGCATGTCGCCCTCCAGTTCAAAGCCCAGAGGCAGCAGGATGCCGACCATCTCGCTGCGGCTGAGCCGGATGCCCAGCAAGCGGTTGACGGCCTCGGGGCGCAGGGGGATGCGGCGCTTTTCGCGGGGGGAGGGATACACGTCCACAATGCCGTTCACCACGTCGCCCGCGTCCAGCAGCTGCACCAGCTCAAGCGCGCGGGCCAGGGCCTTGCTGCAGGTGTTGGGGTCGAGGCCCTTTTCATAGCGGGAGCTGGCCTCGGTGCGCAGGCCCAGCTTTTTGGCGGTGGTGCGCACGCTGGGGCCGTTGAACATGGCGCTCTCGAACACCACCGAGGTGGTGTGTTCGTAGGTGCCGCTGTACTCGCCGCCCATGACGCCGGCCACGCCGATGGGGCCCGCGTCGTCGGCGATGATGAGCATTTCGGGGCTGAGGGCGCGGTCGGCACCGTCGAGGGTGACGATGTGTTCGCCCGGAAGGGCGTTTCGCACCCGCACATGGCCGCCGTTTACATACTTATAGTCGAAACAGTGCATGGGCTGGCCGTATTCCAGCATGACGTAGTTGGTGATGTCGACCAGGTTGTTGATGGGGCGCACGCCGCAGTTGCGCAGGCGCTGGCGCATCCACCGGGGGCTGGGCCCCACCCGCACATTTTCCACCACGGCGCCGCAGTAGCGGTAGCACAGGCCGGTGTTTTCGATGTCTACCTTCAAGAGATCGTTCACATCGCCGTGACCGGGCTTCACCGCGGGGGTGTGATCCTTGAACGGCACGCCGAAGGTGGCGGCTGTTTCGCGGCCCAGGCCGCGCACGGCCAGGCAGTCCGGGCGGTTGGGGGTGATCTCGAACTCGACGGTCACGTCGTCGAGGCCCAGGGCGTGGACAGCCGGGGTACCGGGAGCCCACTCCTCGTCCAGCACCAGGATGCCGTCTTCCACAGCGTGGGGGAAATCGTGGGTGGTGAGGCCCAGCTCGGACAGGCTGCACAGCATGCCGCAGCTCTCGACCCCGCGCAGCTTGCCTTTGGTGATTTTGACCCCGCCGGGCAGGCAGGATTTGTGCAGGGCGGCGGGCACAAGGTCGCCCACCTTGAGGTTGCCTGCGCCGGTGACGATCTGCACCGGGCGTTCGGCGCCCACCTCCACCTGGCAGACCACCATGTGGTCGGAATCCGGGTGAGGAACGATCTCCAGGATCCGGCCCACCACCACGTTGCTGATGGCGTCGGCCTCGCTTTCAAAGCATTCCACCTTGCTGCCGCTCATGGTCATGCGGTCGGCGTATTCCTGGGGGGTACAGGTAATATCGGCGAATTCCTTCGCCCACCCCAATGGCATTTTCATTGTTTTGTCCCTCCCTTGTTCAGTTGAACTGCTTCAAAAAGCGCAGATCGTTTTCGTACAGAAGGCGCATATCGTCGATGCCGTAGCGCATCATGGTGATGCGCTCGAGCCCCACGCCGAAGGCGTAGCCGCTGTATCTCTCGGGGTCGATGCCGCAGTTTTCCAGCACCTTGGGGTGCACCATGCCGCAGCCCAGGATCTCGATCCAGCCCTCGCCCTTGCACAGCGGGCAGCCCTTGCCGCCGCACTTGAAGCAGCTCATGTCCATCTCGGCGCTGGGCTCGGTATAGGGGAAGTGATGGGGCCGGAAGCGCACCCGGGTTTCGGGCCCGTACAGCTTCTGGATGAACACCTCCAGGGTGCCTTTCAAATCGGTGAAGGTGATGCCCTCGTCCACCACCAGGCCCTCGATCTGGTGGAACAGGGGGGAATGGGTGGCGTCCACAGCGTCGGAGCGGTAGACCCGGCCGGGCGCGATGATGCGGATGGGGGCCTTTTTCTGCTCCATGGTGCGGATCTGCATGGGGCTGGTCTGGGTGCGAAGCAGGATGTTTTCGGTGATGTAGAAGGTATCCTGCGTGTCGCGGGCGGGGTGGCTTTTGGGCATGTTGAGCATCTCGAAGTTGTAGTGGTCCAGCTCGACCTCGGGGCCTTCGACCACATCGAAGCCCATGCCCAGAAAGATATCCTTGAGTTCGCTCAGCACCAGATGGAACGGGTGCAGGCCGCCCTGCACCGGCTGGGTGCCGGGCAGGGTAACGTCGATGGTCTCGGCGGCAAGGCGCGCGGTGAGGGCGGCCTCGGCCAGATCTTTCATGCGGGCGCGGATGTGGGCGTCGATGCCCTCGCGCACCTCGTTCGCCAGAGCGCCGATGACCGGCCGCTCCTCGGCGGAAAGCCTGCCCATCTGCTTTAAAATGCCGGTGAGCTCGCCTTTTTTGCCAAGAAAGCGCACCCGCAATTCGTCCACGGCCTTTTCGTCGGCCGCAGCGGCGATGAGCCCGTCCGCCGTGCGGCGGATCTGTTCCAATGCCTCTTTCATGTTGTCCTCTCCTTTTTTATTCGGGGGCAAACAAAAAAGCCCCGCCCCCGTGCATTCACAGGGACGAAGCTGTTAAAGCCCCGCGGTACCACCCGGATTTTTGCTCTTTGAGCAAACACTCAAGCTCCCGCTAACGGGGGAAAGCCGTCCCCGCCTACTGGAGCGTTCAGCGGGGCCGCTCGGAAGGGAACTTCGCACGCGCGCCTGCCGCGGGGCCCTTGCAGCCGGGGGGCCCCTCTCTGCGCCGGAGGATGCGCGGTTACTTTCCTTCGTCAAAGCGTTTTGAATAAGGCCATGATAGCACACTTTTTTGCGGTTTGCAAGCGGTGAAAAAATGTTGTAACATATAGGAGACGTGATTTTAAAAGGGGGCGGCGGGATTGATGATCGGCGTGGGGACGGACCTGGTGGAGATCAGGCGGATGGAAAAAAGCCTGGAAAGCCCGGCGTTTTGGCGGCGGGTGTTCGGCCCCGCCGAACGGGCTTTTTTGGAGGCCCGGCCCAAGGCGCGGCGCGCCGCCAGCGCAGCGGCGAATTTTGCCGCGAAGGAGGCCCTTTTAAAGGCGGCGGGCAAGGGCCTGGGGGGCTTTGCCCTGGCCGAGATCCAGGTCCTGCGCGGGGAGGGGGGCGCGCCCTACTACCTGCTTTCGGGAGGCGCCGCGGCCTGGGCGGCGGAGCGCGGCGCCGAGGTGCGGCTTTCGCTTGCCCACGAGGGGGGCCTTGCCCTGGCCTTTGCGGTGGCCGAGACTTCGGCAGGCAGCCAAACATAACCTGCGCTGTGCGCGCCGGTTGGTGGGGCCGGCGCTTTTTTTGCGGCACCCTAAGGACGCCGGCTGTGAGCGGGAGCAAAAAGCATCGAAACACGGCACATCCCCGCGCCCGCGTTTAAGCGGGCTGAACTTCGCACATACTACCCTTGCAAGCAAAAACCTGCGCCTTTGTGAGGCGCAAGCTCTGGAGGGTAGAGTTACATGGAAGTTCATAGAGGCGAAGTGTTTTACGCGGATTTGAGCCCGGTGGTGGGCTCGGAGCAGGGCGGGGTGCGGCCGGTGCTGATTTTGCAGAACGACGTGGGTAACCGGCACAGCCCCACGGTGATCGCGGCGGCCATTACCTCGAAGCAGGACAAGACCCACCTGCCCACCCACATCGGGCTGCCGGCCCAGACCTGCGGGCTGACGCGGGACAGCATTGTGCTGCTGGAGCAGATCCGCACGCTGGACAAGCGCCGCCTGCGGGAAAAGGCAGGGCAGCTTTCACGCGAGGACCAGCACCGGGTGGACCAGGCGCTGGAGATCAGCATCGGGCTGACCAGCATGTGAGGCGGCAAGCGGAAGAATAAAGAAAGACAGAACAGGCGGGATCTGGGGAATTGACCGGATCCCGCCTGTTTTGCTTTTGAAGGACTTGACTAAAGCCTAGGGAATGATGCTTTACACAGGTGCTTGTATGAATTAACCGGCCGGCCATTCTTTGAGCTGATAAGGGTGAGCAAAATGAGCACTTTTTGGAACCTGTGTTATATGATATGCTTTTTTTATTGTAAAGCGTCTTTTTATGTTTTTGCGGAATTATGCAACACAAGGGGCCTACGAGAAATAATGTTTGGAGGTTAAACGATGGAACAACTCGTCGATATCCCGTACAGCGAACTGAAGCAAAACCCGCGCGATTACAAGGTGCTGCTGCTGCGGGATCAGTGGGACAGGCCCTATACGGAGATCGCCCGGGAGCTTGAAATATCCACCGCAAGGGCCATCCAGATCTATCATCATGTAAAACGCAAGCAATTGCGGCTTTATGCCCGGCACCTGGCGATCGCGCATGATGGCCAGGACCCCTCGGCTTTTCAATACGAGAAGCTGTATGACGGTTATGGGGACTACAAATACGTCTCGGCTTATTGGGAGAAGGAATACACGGAACTGCTGAAGGAGTACCGCAGCGGGGAGCCGGGGCATTCCGCTGGATTTTTGGCGGAGCTGCCGCCCCCCACCCAAGAAGTGACCAGCCTGATGGAGCAGCAGGTGAAACGCCTGCGCGAGAAGGAGGAGGAGACGTTTGCCGAGATCGGCCGCGAAATGAAAATGACCAGGGAAAAGGCAAGAAACATATACGAACGCTTCTACCACAAAAAGTGGCTGGCGGCCCGCGACAAGATCCGAAGCACATACAATAGAGGGAAAGACGAACGGGACGATTTTATGGACTATTACTGGAAATACAGAACAGCCAGAAAGCGGTTTGAAGCCCTTGTAAGGGACTACCCCGAACTGTTTGAATAGATGCTGAAAGAACCGGGCCTGCGATGGGGACTGCTTTCTTGTGCCTTTTGCAGAATTGTGGTACACTGGTGCAAAAAGGACGGCAGGGGGGACAGGTATGATCTATCTGTTTTGGGTGGCGGTGCTCGGCGCCATGGCGCTGGGGCTGGCGGTGGGGTTTGACCGCAAGATCGAGGAGACCTTTGCCCCGGCGGTGTTTTTGGCGGTGGCGGCGCTGTATCTGCCGGGCCTTTTTGGGCCGCTGAAGGCGGGGCTGTGGCTGGTGGCGGCGCTGGGCGCCGCGGGCGCCGGGTACGCCGCGGTGCGCATGGTGCAAAAAAAGAGCCTGCTTGTGCGCAACTGGCTCACGCCGGGGCTGATCGCCCTTGTGGTGCTGGTGCTTTATATAGGCTGGATGCAGGCGGGGCGCATGTGCATTGAAAACGACGAGTTCAGCCATTGGGCCTGGTGTGTGAAGGTGATGTGCCGGTACGACCAATTGGGCATCTGGCACACCGGGGAGGTGGGCTTTGCGGAGTATCCGCCCGCGCTGGCGCTGTTTGAATATTTGTTCGTGAGGCTGACCCCGGCCTTTACCGAGAGTTACCTGTACCGGGCGCTGGCGCTGTTTTCGGCGGCGCTGGTGCTGCCGGTGACGGCCCGTTTTTCCTGGAAAAGGGCGGGCGCGGCCGCGGTGAGCCTGGCGGGCCTGCTTTTGCTGCCGCTGGCCTTTTACCCCCAGTTTTACAGCGACCTGAAGGTGGACGGCGCGCTGGCGCTGCTGATGGCGTATTTGCTGTATGCCTGGTTTTCGGAGCGCAGGCTGGATGGCTTTATGCTGCTGCGCCTGGGGCTTGGCACGGCGGTGCTGGCGCTCACCAAAGAGAGCGGCGCGGTGCTGGCGCTGGCGGTGCTGGCGGCTGTGTGCTGGGACGTATTGGCCGAGGCAAGGAAGACGCCCGGGGGAGTAAAGGCCGCCCTGCTGCGGCTGGCAGCGCCGGTGGGCGCCTTTGCGCTGGCAAAGGTGAGCTGGTCGGCCGTGGTGGCCATGCAGGGCCTGGCGGCAGGCGGCAGCGGAAACCTGTTTGCGCGCCTTAGAAGCCTGCTGCAGCCCTGGCCCGAGGCGAGGAGCCTTACCCTGGCGGGCTTTTTAAGGCATCTGCTGCTGCCCGGCGAAACGCAGGGGGCGGTGAGCGCGCCCCTGCTGGCCTGGCTGGTGCTGGCGCTGCTGGGCCTTGCGCTGGCCGCCCGGCTGGCCCCCGCGGCCGCGGGAAGCCTGCGCCGTGCCCGCACTGTGCTGGGCTGGGGCTTTTTGGTTTATTGCATGGGAATGCTGTACCTTTATTTCTTTCAGTTTTCGGAGTACGAAGCCACTCACAGCGCCTCGCTGGAGCGGTATCTGGGCAGCTGGCTGCTGGCGGCGGTATTGCTGGCGGCGGGCCTGCTGCTAACCTTTGGGGCGGAAAAGCAGCGGGCGGGCGCGGCCGGCTGGTGCGCGCCAGGGCTGGTGCTGGGGCTTGCGCTGCTCACCATGCCGAACACGGCCGCGGAGCTGAACCGGCTGGTTTACCCGGCCGCCGGCGCCGCTGCCGAGCAGGCTTACCGAAGCGCGTACTTTACGCCCGCCACCTTTCCCTTTGCATGGAACGAGGGGGACGCGGTGTATTTTGTGGCCGAGGATACCGCGGTGTACGAGCAGATATGTTCGAATTACAGCTTTTACCCCCAGGAAATGGGGTGCAGCCTGGGATACAATTTCAACACCGCAGACCCGGATTACGCCCTGTGGTCCAGCGAGGTGAGCGCGGCGGAGTGGGGCGCGGAGCTGGCCCAGAATTACACCTACGTGTACCTGTTCCAGCTGAGCGACAGCTTCGCCGCAAAATACGGTTCGCTGTTCGCGGACCCCGCCGACATCACCCCCCGCTGCCTGTACAGGGTGGCACCGGAGGCCGACACCGTGGCCCTGACGAGGGTCTGGCCGGAAAAAATGGAATAAAGCGCAGAAAAATGAACGGGACCGGGAAACGGTGAAGAGATATTTTTAAAGGCGATCGACCTGAAAAAGCAGCGCCCTTTCACAGCTTCAAATACTGTGAAAGGGCGCTGCTTTTGTTCAAGTGAAGAAAAGGTCATTCCAGCATCATGCGGGCGGCCTTGTAAACGTCGCCGCAGCCGAGGGTGATGACGAAGTCGCCGGGTTCGGCGTGGGACTTGATATATTCCGCCGCCTCCCTGAGGCCCGCCACCTCAACGCTGCCCGGCACCTTGGCGGCCAGATCCGCGGTCTTTACGCTGCCGTCATCCACCTCGCGGCTGCCCATGATGGGGGTGAGGACAACCTTGTCGGCCGCGCGCAGGACCAGGGCAAATTCATCCAAAAGGGCCTTGGTGCGGCTGTAGGTGAAGGGCTGATGCACCGCCCAGACCCGCTTGAAGCCGAGCTTTTTGGCGGTGCTCAGGGTGGCGGCTACCTCGGTGGGGTGGTGGGCGTAATCGTCGGCAATGGTAACGCCGCTGGTTTCGCCCAGGATCTCGAACCGGCGGCCTGCGCCCTTGAAATCCTGGGCGGCGGCCTCGGCGTCGCCGGGGGTGAGGCCCAGAAGGCGGGAACAGCTGACCATGGCCAGGGCGTTGTAAATGTTGTGGTAGCCCGGCGCGCCCAGGCGCAGGTGGGCATAGGGCATTTCCCATTCGGTCACGTCGAACTCGTAAAAGCCGGGCTTGTATTCCCGGATGTTCACCGCCTGGTAGTCGGCGCCCTTTTGGATGCCGAAGGTGCGCACGTTTCGGTCGATGCTGTTGATGATCTGGATGACGCCCTCGTCGTCGGCGTTGGCCACGATGGTGTGGGTGGCCATGAGCGCAAACTTTTTAAAGGCGAATTTCAGCTGGCCCATGGTGCCGTAATAGTCCAGGTGGTCGTTGTCGATGTTCAGAAGCACGGCAATGTCCGGCGTGAGCTTTAGAAAGGTCTCGGCGTATTCGCAGGCCTCGATGACGATGCAGCCCCCCTTGCCCGCCTTGCCGTAGCCGCCGATGAGGGGCAGCTTGCCGCCGATCACCGCCGCGGGATCGCGGCCGGCCAGCTCCAGCATGCTGGTAATCATGGAAGTGGTGGTGGTTTTGCCGTGGGTGCCCGCCACGCAGACGCTGCGGGGATACAGCCGGCTGACGTAGCCCAAAAGTACGCTGCGCTCCAGTGTGGGGATGCCGCGGGCGTCGGCCTCCTGCAGCTCAGGGTTGTCGCTGTGAATGGCAGCCGAGTAGATGACCATGTCGGCCCCCAGCACGTTTTCAGCCTGGTGGCTCATGTGCACGGCGATGCCAAGGGCGCGCTCCGCATCGATGATGGTGCCCTCGTTTACATCGCTGCCGGTGATCTGGTAGCCTTTTGAGTGCAGAATCTGCACCAGGGGATACATGCCGCTGCCGCCAATGCCGATAAAATGCAGGCGCTTTACGCCGTCTAACAGTTTCGGGTTGAACCCGCCGAAGAAATCCATGCGCTTCACCTCAAAAATCACGACAGGGCCGCCCCTCCGCCTGGAAAGGCAGCCTTCGTTTATTCGGTTCGTCTGGTTATCATTATATATTTTTTTTGACTCGAAATAAACACTTATGATGCAAAAATTGCTGCCGGATTTATAAATTGTACCATTCCGGCAAAAAGACAAGGGCCTTTCTATCCATTTTGCCGAGGGGACGGGCACCCCCCTTTTTTGGAAAACCCCTTTCACTTTTCATAAAAGGACCGCATACCATGGGGTCAAAGCACCGCGCAGCGGCCCAGCGGTGAAAAGGCACATGGCAAGGGACCGCATACGAGGGGGGACCGCAATGGGGGAGAACACAAAAAAAGTGTTCGCCGTGATCGGCGACGACGCCCGCCAGCTTGCAGCGGCGGACTATCTGCGCGCGCAGGGCTTTGAGGCCTTGGGCGCCGAGGACGTTTACAAGGCGGATTATGTGCTGCTGCCCATGCCCATGTCGGCAGACAGGGCGGGGTTTGCCCGCCTTTTAAGGGCGGCAAAGCCCGGGGCATTGGCCTTTGGCGGCAAAGTGAGCGCCCAGGCAAAGGCCGCGGCGGACGCGGCGCACATCGGCCTGGAGGACTATTTGGAGCGGGAGGAGCTGGCCCAGCTGAACGCCATTCCCACCGCAGAGGGATGTATCGCCCTGATCCTGCAAAACCGCAGGCGCACCATCTGGCGCAGCCCGGTGCTGGTGCTGGGGTACGGCCGGTGCGCCCAGTCGGTGGCGCGGCGCTTGGCGGCGCTGGACGCCCAGGTGACGGTGGCGGCCCGCAAGCACGGCCAGCAGGCAATGGCCATGAGCCATGGGCTTGTGGCCGTGCCGCTGGGGGAACTGCTGGCCGTGCTGCCCGGGTTCGACGTGGTGGTGAATACCATCCCGGCGCCGGTGCTGGGAGAACGGGAGCTGGCGGCCATGCCGGGCGGCAGCCTGGTGGTGGATCTGGCCAGCCTGCCCGGCGGCACGGATTTTGAGGCGGCGCGGGAACTGGGGGTCAACGCCATCCATGCGCTGAGCCTGCCCGCACGGTGCGCGCCGGTGACGGCGGGCGAGTTTGTGGCGCGGGCTGTTCTGGCCATGCTGCAAGAGAGGGGAGAGGTGTTTTAATGGAAGAGAGAACGGTGGTGTGGGCGCTGTGCGGCAGCTTCTGCACCTTTGAAAAGGTGCTGCCGCTGGTGGGCCGCATGGCAGCGGGGGGCACCAAGGTGCTGCCGCTGATGAGCTTCAATGCGGCCGGGCTGGACACCCGCTTCGGCAAGGCGGCGGACTGGAAAATGCGCCTGTACGCCGCTGCGGGCAGCCAGCCCATTGAAACGCTGCAGGGCGCGGAGCCCCTGGGGCCCCAAAACATGGCGGGCGCCATGATCGTTGCGCCCTGCACCGGGGCCACCCTGGCGAAGCTGGCCCACGGCATCAGCGACACGCCGGTAACCCTGGGGGCAAAGAGCATGCTGCGGGCGGGAAAGCCCGTGATCCTGGCGGTGAGCACCAACGACGGCCTGGCCGCGAGCTTTGAGAACCTGGCCATTCTGCTGAACCGCAAAAACTATTATCTTGTGCCCTTTGCGCAGGACGATTACCTGAAAAAGCCGTGCAGCCTGCAGAGCGATTTTGAGCTGATCGGTGATACGCTGGAATGCGCGCTGCGCGGCCGCCAGATCCAGCCGCTGCTGAACGTGTGAGATGTAAAACGGCCGGCGGGCCGCAGGTTGGGCCGGGGCCGGCCAGGGGGATACCCCCCTGGCCGGCCCCGGTTTTTCCGCGCATCTTTTTGGGCACGGGAAATTTTTTTGTTTTTGATGCGATAAAACGCCCTGCCTGCCGGTTATAGGGATGAAAGGGCAAAGGAAAGGCCCGCAAAACGCACCCGGAAAGCACACATAAAAAGGAGAAGGATCACTATGCTGAAAAACATAAAAACGCACAAAACCCTGGCAATCTGCCTTGTGGGGGCGGCCCTGACCGCCTGCGCGGGCTGTGCCGGCTGGCTGCTGGCCCCAAGCCAGCGCATCGACCTGGACGTGAACCCCAGCATTGAGCTGGTGACCAACCGGCTGGAAAGGGTGGTGGACATCCGCGCCATGAACCCGGACGCGCAAACGCTTTTAAAGGGCTATGCCCCCGTGGACCGGGATCTGGAGGACGTGGTGGAGGAGCTGGTGAAGCGCATGATGGAGCAGGGATACCTGGGAAGGGACAAAGCAAACGACGTGCTGATCACGGTGGACGACAGCACGGCCTCGCCCCAGGTGCTGGACCAGGTGAGCCGCGCCGTGGCCGGCGCGCTGGAGCGCGGCCAGCTGAACGCCGCCGTGCACAGCCAAACGGTGGAGCTGAAGGATTACGACGCGGCGGCACGGCAACTGGGGGTATCGGCGGGGCGCATGGCGGTGATCGACCGGCTGGCACAGGGAGACGGGAGCCTTACGCCGGCTGACCTGGCCGAGACCCGGGTGAGCGACCTGCTGGCCTATGCCCAGGAAAAGGGCATTCCGCTGGAGCTTTTGGAAGACAAGCTGGACCGGCTGGAGGACGTGTTCGACGACGACCCGGCCCTGGAAGCACTGGAGGATGAGCTGGACGCGGCGGAGGACGCAAGCGAGCCGGAGGACGCGGACGATGAGGACGATCTGGATGAGCCGGAGGACACGGATGATTCTGATGACATGGATGATCTGGACGACGCAGACGATCCGGAGGATGGGGACGATCTGAACGACCCGGATGATGCAGACGATCTGGACGACGTGAACGATCCCGAGGACCCGGACGATCCGGAGGACGCGGATGATCTGGACGATGCGCAAGAGGACGGCGAAGACCCCGATGAGGATTGAGAGCCGGGGCGGGAAACCGGCTTGCACCGGAGGCCGGCATCCGGTACAATAAGAAAAAAGGGGCATAAAAGCGCCGGGGCGGAAGGCTGCCGCCCCGGCGTGCAGGGCCCCGGCGTGCCGGAAAGGGGAAAAGCGGATGATCTTGTTTTGCGCCGTGCAGGGCGTGCCCACCGCCCCTGCGGCCGGCACGCCGCACTTCAGCGAGGAGCTGATCGAGCGGATCGGCCGGGGCGACCGGGAAGCGCTGCGGGAGCTGTATGAAAAAACGGCGCGCGCGATCTACGCGTTCGCGCTGGCCCAGCTGCGCGACCCCGAGGAAGCGCAGGATTTGATGCAGGATACTTTTTTAAAGGTGCGCGCGGCAGCGCATTTGTACCAGGCCATGGGAAAGCCCATGGCCTGGCTGTTCACGATCGCCCGAAACCTGGCCCGGACCCGCCAGGTTAAGGCGGCCGCCACCCTGCCCACGGACGGCGCCGGCTGGGAGGAAGACCCCTCGCTGGCGTATGTGAGCGACCCGGAGGACCGGCTGGTGCTGCAGGCTGCGCTGGAGCTTTTGAGCGAGGAAGAGCGGCGGGTGCTGCTGCTGCACTGCGTGGCCGGCATGAAACACCGGGAGCTGGCCCGGGACCTGGGGCAGCCGCTTTCCACCGTGCTCTCGCGCTATAACCGGGCGCTGAAAAAGCTGCGGACCTATCTGGAAGGGCAGGAGGGAGCGCAATGAGGAAAAAACAGATCGAACAAAGGCTTCGGCGCGCGGGCGCGCAGCTGCCCCTGCCGGGGTTCGAGGCCATTGCCGACGCCCCCGTGCAGCGCATGGAAGAGCCGGATTACATCACCCGCCAGGTCTTGCCCGGCGGGCGGGGGAAGGCCGGCGGCTGGGTGCTCAGGGCCGCGGGGGCGGTGTGCGCGCTGCTTGTGGCCGCGGGGCTTGGGTGGTTCGCGGCCCTGCACCGGGTGGACAGCCTGATTTACCTGGATGTGAACCCCAGCCTGCAGATCGCCGCGGACCGGCAGCAGCGGGTACTGCGGGTAACGCCGCTGAATGAGGACGCGCAGGCGCTTTTGGGCGGCACGGCAAAAGAATACAAGGGCCAGCCGCTGGAACAAACGGTGGGCCGGCTGGCTGAACGCCTGGCAGAAGACGGCTATCTCACCGCGGAAAACGGGGCGGTGCTGCTGAGCGTGCAAAACAGCGACGGACAGCGGGCGATGCGGCTGGAAGAGGAACTGGCGGCGGCCATTGAGAGCCACCTTGCGCCGCAGGGCATCCACCCCGCGATCCTGCGCCAGCAGCTGGCGCCGGACCGGCAGGCCGAGGAGCAGGCGGCGGGCTACGGCATCTCGCCGGGCAAGCTGTGGTATGCCCGGCAGATCCTTGCCGGGACCGACGACTATACCCTGGAGCAGCTGGCCGGCATGAAGCTGGAGCAGCTGGTAGCCCTGGCCCGGGAAGAGGCCGAAGAGCCCGGCGAAAAAGAAGAGCCGGACGACCCCGGGGAAATGGAAGGACCCGACGAGCCGGAGGAAACCGAGGAGCCTGAACAGGCAGACGAGCCGGACGGGCCGGAGCCCGGCGAGCGGCCGGAAGAAGACGACCGGGAGCCGGAAAAGGAAGAGGAACCTTCGCACAGCGCCGGGGGGGAGCCAGAGGAGCGGCCCGACCCCCGGGAGGAAGAGGAGCAGGACGAGCCGCAGGACGAGCAGGACGAGCCGCAGGAGCCCGATGAGCCTGAGGAGGACGACTGAGCCGGAACGCCCGGAACAGCCTTTCAATTTTCAAAAAAGCCGATGCCCTCCGCGACCTTAAAGATCGCGGAGGGCATCGGCTTTGAAAACGGTTCAGGCAAAGCCCAGCAGGGCCGGAAGTTCCCACAGGGTACCGATCACCGGAACCTGCGCCGTGCGCAGAGCTTCGGGGGGCTGATGCCCGGCGGAGCAGAGCACGCACCGCACGCCCAGGGCGGCGGCCACCTCGGCGTCGTGCAGGCTGTCGCCCACCAGCACCGCGGTGGCGGGGTCGAGCCGCCGCCGCGCCAGCCAGGCGCGGCCTGCTTCCAGCTTGCCGTGGGCATAAAAGTCTCCCTGGCCGAGCAACTCGTCGAAAAAGCCAGAAAGGCCGAAATGCCGCACCTGCCGTTCCAGCGCGCCCTGCTCGCTGGCCGAAAGGATCACCTGCCGCAGGCCGGAGGCCCCCGCCGCCGCAAGCGCCTCGCGGGCGCCGGGGGCAAGGGGGCAGGCAAGGCTGGCGGGGTCGTAGAGCGCGATGTATTCGGCGGCCAGATCCTGGAAGGGGTGGCGGGAGAAATCGAACCCGGCGCGGCGGTAGTAGTCGATAATGGGAAAGCCGAACACCGCCCGGTAGCCGGCCCGGTCGTAGCGCTGGGGGTAGCTGTGCGCCTCCAGCAGCTGGTTCAGGCAGTCGTTGCACAGGGCCACATCGTCCAGCAGGGTGCCGTTCCAGTCCCAGATCAGGCATTCGGTGCGCATGGGCTTCCTCCTTATCAGAAAGGGATCACTCGGTGAAGACGCGCCGCAGGCCGGCGCTTGTTTCGATGAGCTTGATGAGCGCCACCCCCAGCACCCCGCAGGCCACCGCCTCGCCCAGGGCCACCGTGAGGCCGTTCCACAGGATCAGGGGCAGGGTGGCCGGGCTGTCGGAAAAGAAAAAGGCCAGCTCCGGCCCCACGATCAGGGCGTTTGCCAGGATGGGGGGCAGGGCCGCGGGCAGGGCCAAGCCCCGCACCCGCCTGCCGCGCAGAGCGTAGGTGCCAAGGCACGCCAGCAGGGTGGCCAGGGTGCCGAAGACCACATCCGGCAGGGTGGAGCCCAAAAGATTGGACAAAAAGCATCCCAGCGTGCCGGCCAGGATATACTCCGGGCCGAACACCGGCAGCAACACCAGCGCTTCGGCAAAGCGCAGCTGCACCGGCCCAAACGCCAGGGGCGCGAAGGAGAGGCACAGCACCGTGTACACGGCGGCGATCATGGCGCAGCGCGCCAGTTGCCTGGCGCTGAGGAACGGTTTATTTGTTTGCATGGCAAAATTCTCCGGCAGTGAGATTTTACCCTGCCGGTACTGCCAGGTCCGGAAGGGTGGGTCCGCGCAGGGAGCGCGGCGAGCCTAAAATCCTAAGTTGCTCTGTGCGGGGCTTGCCCGCATAGCTGGTATTATACCAAACCGGGTGGGCAAACTGCAACAAAAAAGGCGGAAAACTTCTCCTGTTTCGCGTTTGACTTCCGGGGGGTGTTCCATTATAATAGGAAACGGAAGATACACTCGTGTTGATGGGCAGGTGCAGAATGGGACAGGGGTTTAAACAGGTCACCCGCAAGGATGTGGCGGAGCTGGCGGGCGTGAGCGAGACCGTGGTTTCGTATGTGATCAACAACAACCGCTATGTGGACAAGGAAAAACGCCGCAGGGTGGAGGAGGCGGTGCGCCAGCTGCACTACCGCCCCAATACGATTGCCCGGGCACTGAAGGGGAAAAACTCCAATCACATCGTGTTCATTGCGGATCAGATCATCACCGAACATTTCAGCCTGTTGGTGAGCGAACTGGACAAGCGCGCCTATGATCTGGGATACATGATCTCGCTGTGCGCAAACCGCAACACCGAGCAGTTTGTGGGCGAGATCATCAGCCGCAGGTACGACGGGGTGATCATCAGTTCCATCAGCTTCCCGCTGGAGTTCATTCAGCAGCTCATCGACGCGGCGCTGCCGGTGGTGCTGCTGCAAAACCGCGATTATTCGGCCGTGCACGGCGCGGGTGTGATCGACAACGGGCTTTACGAGGGCGCGAAGGAGTGCGTGCGTTTTTTGCAGGGCAAGGGGCGAAAAAACATTTTGTATATCGACCGGTTCAGCGCGCGGGGGCACTTCAGCGACCTGAACGACCTGCGCTACCGGGGGTTTGTGGAGCAGATGCGCCAAAGCGGACTTTCGGCCCAGCCGGAGAGCCGGGTGATCACCGGCTGCGCCAGCGACCGGGAGGTTGCCCAGAAGGTGAAGGCATACCTGCAGGCAGGGGGCAAGGCGGACGCGATTTTTGGCCGAAACGACAAGCTGGCCTGCATTGCGATGCAGGCCGCCAAGGATTTGGGATACCAGGTGCCGCAGGAAATTGCGGTGGTGGGGTTCGACAATTCCACCCTGGGGCAGTATGTGACCCCGCGAATCACCAGCATGGAGATCCGCCGGGAGGAGATTGCCAAAGCAGCCGTGGAAATGCTGCAGCAGATGATCGGAGAGGGCAGGGTGCCCGCGCCGGTGGGCTTTTCCACCCGGCTGATCGAGCGGGAGAGCACCCCCGCGGACTGACTGGATTTTTGCCCGGAAGCCGGGCTGCATAAAGGAGAAGAGAGATTATGAGCAAAGGCAACCTGCTGATCGTGCATGGCGGCGCACCCACCGCCGTGATCAACGCCTCGCTGTACGGGGCGGTGACCGAGGCAAAAAAGCACCCGGAGGTGGACAAGGTGCTGGGCGCCATTGGCGGTTCGGGCGGGGTGCTGCGGGAGGATTTCTGTGAGCTGCAAAGCGTGCCGGAACAGACCCTGCGCCTGCTGCTGCAGACCCCTGCCTCGGCCATCGGCACCAGCCGCGACCCCTTAAACCCCGAGGACTACGCCAACATGGCGGCCATCTGCAAAAAGCGCGACATCCGCTGGGTGCTGTTCAATGGCGGCAACGGCAGCATGGACGCCTGCGGCAAGCTGTATAAGGCCTGCGTGGCCGCCGGTGCGGACGTGCGGGTGGTGGGCATTCCCAAAACGGTGGACAACGACATTGCCGTGACCGACCACGCGCCCGGCTTTGGCTCGGCTGCCCGGTACATTGCGGCGGTGACCAGCGAGATCAGCCAGGATGTGCGCTCGCTGCCCATCCATGTGTGTGTGATCGAGGCCATGGGCCGCAACGCCGGCTGGGTCACGGCGGCCAGCGCCCTGGCCCGCAGCGGAAACGGCGACGGGCCGGACCTGATCTACCTGCCCGAGCGCCCCTTTGACGAGGAGGAGTTCCTGGAAAAGGTGGGGGACCTGCACCGCAAAAAGGGCGGGGTGGTAATCGTTGCCAGCGAGGGGCTGTGCAACCCGGACGGCTCGTCGATTGTACCGCCCATCTTCCAGGTGGGCCGCTCGGTGTATTACGGCGACATCAGCGCCCACCTGGCGAACCTGGTGATCCAAAAGCTGGGCATCAAGGCCCGCAGCGAGAAGCCGGGGATCTGCAATCGGTCCTCGATCGCCTTTCAGTCCGAGGTGGACCGGGACGAGGCGGCGGCGGCGGGCGCCGAGGCGGCCCGCGCGGCCCTGGCGGGCGAGAACGGCGTGATGGTGGGCTTCCGGCGGGCGCCGGGCCCGGAGTACAGGGCCGAAACCTTCCTGATCCCGGTGGAGCAGGTAATGCTGCACGAGCGCAAGATGCCGGACGAATACATCAGCGCCGGCGGCCGCGATGTGACGCCGGAGTTTTTGGACTGGTGCCGGCCGCTGATCGGCGGGCCGCTGCGCGAGTTCGTGACCTTTAAGCCCACGGTATAAAATACAAGCGCCCCGGTTCAGCCGGGGCGCTTCTTTTTTGCGACATGGAGCCGGGGGCCGCGCCGGGCGCGCCAATAAAGGAACAGCAGCACCGCCGTGACCGCGTTTACCGCCGCAAAGGCCACGCCAAGGCGGAGCGCAAGAGCGCCCGCGGGCACGGCGCTGGTGGGGTGGGAGAACTGGAGCAGCCCGTCGGTCTGCTTTTCTGCAAAGCGGTTTGCGTCCTGGAGGGTGTCGAAGTGGTGATACAGCCCATCAGCCGTGCGCAGGACATATCCGCCGGACGGGTGGGAGAAAAAGCCCAGCCAGGCGCAGAACCCCAGCGAGAACACAAAGCACAGCAGCGGCAGCACAAGGCCCGGCCAGCGCTGCGGCCGCCTGGAGAGACGGCGCTGCAGCACAAGGACCGCGGGAACGGCGAGAAGGATGAGGAGCGGCACAGGCAAAGCCTTCTTTCTATGATCTGTTTTCCATACGATACCACAGGGCGCGCCGCTGCGCAAGGCAGGCGCGGGAGCCCGGGCGGGGCCTGCAGGCGGCAAAAAAGGCGGCCCCAAGGGAGAAGAACCGCAAAAAAAGCAACAAAACGGTTAAAAAACGCGGCGATCGTGCAAAAATGAATGGGCAGCTTGCACAGAGAAAAACTTTAAAAACTGGCCAAACGCTGAAATTGCCCTGGGCGCATTGACAGTATATCCATTCGTGTTTATAATAAAATCCAGAAGATGTACATACGAGTTTACAAAACCGTGTACAACATTGCTGCGGCACACAGGCGGGAAGTCTGTATTTCTTTTTCCAGAGTGTACATACGTGTTTACAGGCTTGGCCGCATGATTGGGTACCCCTGGCGCCGCGAGGCGCTGATGATAGAACGCAATCCATAAATTTAGGAGGAAACGAACATGAAAAAACTGTTAGCGCTCGCGCTGGCGCTGTGCATGGCACTCAGCCTGGCAGGCTGCGGCGGCACGCCCAGCAGCACCCCCGCTTCCACCCCGGCCTCGACCGGCGGCGAACCCGCCTCGACCCCGGCGGACAGCGAGGCGTTCACCGAGACCGTGACCCTGAAGATCGCAAACTACGCCCTGCTGGAAGAAGGCTACACCGACTTCTGGGAGGGTGTGAAGACCGGCTTTGAGGCCAAGTACCCCAACATCACCATCGAGTGGGTCACCGCGCCCTACGGCGAGATCGTGAACCAGGTGATCAACATGGCCGGCGGCGGCGACAAGGTGGACATGATCTTTGGCGAGATCGGCTGGATCCCCACTCTGGAGGACGCGGGCCTGACCGTGCCTGTGACCGACGTGCTGACCGCCGACTACCTGGCGGACTTTTATGACAGCGTGCTGGACGGCTGCAAGATCGGCGGCGAAATTTACGGCCTGCCCATGTACACCTCGCCCTACGTGCTGTACTACAACAAGGACCTGTTCACCCAGGCGGGCCTGGACCCGAACGCTCCCCCCACCACTTACGACGAGATGCTGGAGATGGCCGGCAAGCTGGCGAAGCTGAAGACCGCCGACGGCAACAAGGTGTATCCCTTTGGCCAGACCACCGCTTCGGTGGCGGTGTCTGGTTCGGCCATCAACGCGATGGTTTACAACTTCGGCGGCACTGTGCTGGCGCCGGACGGCACCCTGAGCATCGACAACCAGGGCTTCAAGGACGCCATCACCATGCTGCAGGAGCTGGACAAGAAAGGCTACAACCCCCAGAACGCGAAGCTGAAGGATCTGCGGCAGCTGTTCGCCACCGGCCAGCTGGCCATGTATTATGACCAGAGCTGGGGCTTCAACGGCGTGCAGAGCATCAACCCCGAGGCGAAGAATTTCGCCGCCACCGCCAAGCCCCTGAAGGGCGGCAGCGGCAACGGCGCCTCGATGCTGCAGGCCCACATCCTGGCCTACATGGACAACGGCGAGAACCAGAAGACCGCGGCCCGGCTGTTCACCGAGTACCTGGTGACCGCCGACCAGCTGCAGGATTACATGACCAACATCACCCCGGCCTATCCCGCCACCAAGAGCATGGAATCCATGGCGCTGAACCCGGTGCTGGAGGGCGCCGCCGGCGCGATTGAGAACCTGACCACCACCCCGTTCATCCCCACCCTGGGCGATCTGAACCTGGAGCTGTGCACCCTGGCGCAGGACGTGACCGTGGGCGGCACCGACGTGGATAAGGCCATTGAGAGCTTCCGCACCGCAGCCAGCAACATCATCGGCTGATAAAATGTACTGCGCGGCTTACTTTGGGCCGCACAGGGATCAATAGCCCCCGGGCGGGATAGAGAGTGAAGTCTATCCCGCCCATTTTATCGGGATTTTTAAGGGCCTGCGGGCCCCGCGCGTTGAGCCTTTTTTGCCCGGCGGCGCCGCGCCGCGGGCATGCGTTCGCCACCTTTTTATGAAGAAAAGAAAGTGGGAGTCAAGAATGACCGGAACAAAGAATAAAGCGGTCACGGCGGGCGGCCGCGCCCAGCTGCGCCTGAACCGCAAGCGCCTGGGGGACCAGCTGTTCTCCGCCGCGCTGATCGCGCCCACCCTGATCGTGACCATCATGTTCATCCTGGTGCCGGTGGTGGACTCGGTGATCAAGAGCTTCATGGATTACAAGATTAAAAATATCATTTCGGGCAAGCCCGGCGTGTGGAATAATTTTGCCAACTACCTCAAGCTGTTCACCGGCGGCAAAATGCTGCCCGCTGTGCTGAACACCTTCGCGTTTGTGATCGGCGTGGTGCTGGCCCAGTTTATTCTGGGCATGGCGCTGGCGCTGATCCTGAACTCCAACGTGAAATTTGCGCGGTTCATCCGCAGCGCCATGATGATGCCCTGGGTGGTGCCCACCATCATTTCGGCGCTGATCTGGATGTGGATTTTCCAGCCGCAGTACGGCCTGTTAAAATACGTGGTGGGCATGTTCACCGGCGGCGCGGTGACCGACTTTGCCATTTTGAACAACCCCTCCACCGCCATGCTGGGCGTGGCCATTGCGGCGCTGTGGAAGCAGATCCCGCTGACCACCCTGCTGCTGCTCTCGGGGCTGCAGAACGTGCCGGACGATATTCTGGAGGCCGCCACCATTGACGGGGCGGGCCGGGTTAAAAAGTTCTTTGCCATTGTGGTGCCCTATATGAAGAGCGTGATCAGCATTGTGGTGAGCATGGCCATCATTGAGAACTTCAAGCAGTTCCCGCTGTTCTGGACCATGACCGGCGGCGGGCCGAACGGGGCCACCACCACTCTGGCGATCCTGAGCTACCGGGAGGCGTTCGTGTCGAACAACCTGGGCAGCGGCGCGGCGGTGACCACCGTGTGGATGCTGCTGATGATCGTGGTGATCTTTGTGTACAACCGCCTCTTCCGCAAGGAAGAGATGGACTGAGGAAGGGGGAAAGAGCGACATGAAAAAACGCGATCTGCCGGTAAATGTTCTCAAGTACGCCATCCTGATCCTGATTTTGTTCTTTTTGCTGTTCCCGCTGTACTGGGTGCTGGTAACCAGCTTTAAGACCAACATGGAAGCGTATATGGCAACGCCGACCTTTTTCCCGGCAAGCCCCACCTTCCAGAGCTATGTGAACCTGTTCACCAAGAACAACGACTTCTTTACCTATTACAAAAACAACTTTATCGTGTCCGGCGCCACGGCCCTGATCACCACCTGCCTGGCGATCCTTTCGGGCTATGCATTGAGCCGGTTCCACTTCCGCTGGAACGGCTGGGTGATGGCGGCGCTGCTTTCCAGCCAGATGTTCCCGGTGGTGAGCCGGATGATCAGCCTGTACGGCCTGATGAACAAGATGCACCTGATCAACACCCTCACCGGCCTGGTGTTCGCCCTGACGGCCGCCATGCTGCCCTTTACGGTGATGCTGATGGCAAGCTTTTTTGACGGGGTGCCCAAGGCGCTGGAGGAGGCCGCCTATGTGGATGGCGCGGGCCGCCTGAAGGTGCTGTGGAGGATCGTGGTGCCGCTGGTGAAGCCCGGCATGCTGGCGGTGGGCATTTATGCCTTTTTGATGACCTGGGACGACTACCTGCACGCCATCACCCTGATCCAGACCGACAGCCTGCGCACCATGAGCGCGGGCGTGGCCCTGCGGTACCTGGGCGAGCTTTCGTACGACTGGTCGCTCATCAACACCATCTCCATCGTGGGCACCGTGCCCATGCTGCTGCTGTTCTTCTTCTTCCAGAAATACATGATCAAGGGCCTGGTGGCCGGTGCCGTGAAGGGATGATGAGATGAAACGCCTGAACCTGGTGCTCATCACCGCCGACCAAATGCGGTTCGACTGCATTGGCGCGCTGGGCCACCCGGACCTGGAGACCCCCCATCTGGATACCCTGGCAAACGAGGGCGTGGCCTTTACCCGCTGCTACAGCGCCACCCCCACCTGCATCCCGGCGCGGGCGGCGCTGTTCACCGGCCAGAGCCAGGAGCGGCACGGCCGGGTGGGCTACCAGGACGGGGTCGACTGGGAGTACCCCGTGACCCTGCCGGGGGAGCTGGCCCGGGCGGGTTACCACACCCACTGCGCGGGCAAGATGCACGTGTGGCCGCCCCGGAGCCTTTTGGGCTTTCACAGCGTGGACCTGCACGACGGCTTTCTGCCCTACCGCAATACCGGCACGGCGGCGCGGCAGTGGATGGGCCGCATCGACGATTACCTGCCCTATCTGCAGGGCGCGGTGGGGGCGGACGCCACCATCAACGACCTGGGCCTGGGCTGCAATTCCTGGGCGGCGCGGCCCTGGGCCGGGCCGGAGCGGGCCCACCCCACCAACTGGACGGTGACGCGGTCGGCCGATTTTCTGCGCCGGCGCGACCCCACAAAGCCGTTTTTCCTTTGGACCAGCTTTGTGGCGCCCCACCCGCCCCTGGACCCGCCGGCACCCTATTTTGAGCTGTATGACCGGCGCGCGCTGGCGCCCCCGGCCATGGGGGACTGGGCCCTGCGGCCGGACCCGGCGGCCAACACCGCCGACGGTTTTACCGCCGCGCTGAGCGGGCCGCAGGTGCACGCCATGCAGGCGGGGTACTACGGGCTGATCACCCACCTGGACCACCAGGTTGGGCGGCTGGTGCGCGAGCTGAAGGACGAGGGCGTTTTAAACGACACGGTGATACTGTTTACCAGCGACCACGGCGAGATGCTGGGCGACCATTGCATGCTGCGCAAGAGCCAGCCCTACGAGGGCAGCGCCCATGTGCCCCTGCTTTTGTGGGACCCGGGCGGCCACCTGGGCCTGCCCCGGGGCGGGCGGTGCACCGCGCTGGCGGAGCTGCGGGACGTGATGCCCACCCTGCTTGCCATTGCGGGCGCGCCCATTCCGGGCTGCGTGGACGGAAAGCCCCTGCTGGACGCGGCCCGCGCGGGCGTGCCGGTGCGGCAGAGCCTGCACGGCGAACACACCGCCCAGAGCGGACCGCCCCATTCCGCCCATTACCTGCTGGAGGGGGAATACAAGTATATCTGGTATTCCCACACCGGGCGTGAGCAGCTGTTCGACCTTGCGCAGGACCCCAGGGAGCTGCGCGATCTGGCGGGCGAAGCCGCCTGCGCGCAGACGCTGGCCCGGCTGCGCGGGCTGCTGGCACGGGAGCTGGAGGGCAGAGAAGAGGGTTATTCGGACGGGACCCGGCTGATTGCCGGGCGGCCGCCTGTGACGGTGCTGCGGCACCCCAAACTGTAAAATGGAGGATGCTTTATGCTGACCAACAATCTGGAACTGATGCAGCGCGCCTCGCGGGAGGGCTTTGCCATTCCCGCCATCAACACCCAGGGCGGCAACTACGACATTATCCGGGCCTGCTGCAAGGCCGCCCAGGAGATGCGCAGCCCGATTATCCTGGCCCACTATGTGGCCACCGGCGCTTATTCCGGCCACGACTGGTTTGTGCAGGTGGCCAGGTGGTGCGCGGAGAAGGTGGATGTGCCCGTGTCGATCCATCTGGATCACGGCGACAGCTTTGAGACCTGCATGGAGATGCTGAAGCTGGGCTTTACCAGCCTGATGATCGACGGCTCCACCCACCCCATTGAGGAGAATGCCGCCATGACCAACGAGGTGCTGCGGGTGGCGAAGTGCTTTGGGGTGCCGGTAGAGGCCGAGATCGGCGAGCTGCTGCGGCTGGACAACGGCGTGCCCATGGAAAACAAGAACATTGTGGACCCGGACGAGGTGCGGCACTTTTTGGAGCTGTGCCGGCCGGACACCCTGGCCATCGGCATCGGCAATGCCCACGGCTATTACCGGGGCAAGCCGGAGATCCACCTGGACGTGCTGGAGGCGGTGCGCCGGTTCACCGACATCCCGCTGGTGCTGCACGGCTGCACCGGCATGGAGGAGAGCGTGGTGCGCGACGCCATTCAGCTGGGGGTGGCCAAGATCAACTTCGGCACCGAGATCCGTTACAAATACGTGCAGCATTACCAGGAGGCGCTGGAGCAGATGGACCACCAGGGCCATTCCTGGAAGCTGAGCCAGGCGGCCAGCGATGCGCTGGCCGAGGACATCAAAGGCATCATCCGCCTGTCCGGCTCTGCGGGCACGGTGTAAAAGCCCATCCCGGCTGCCCGCCGCAGGTTTTTGCCGCGGGCGCCGGCAGGTTTGAAAGAAAGCGAGAGAGCGCAACATGAAAAAACAACTGAACGTGGGGTTTATTGTAACGGTTTCGGGCCGGTGGCCCCGGGAGCTGCCCGAAAAGCGCTTTAAGGAGTACGGCGAGTGGGCCGAAGAGCACCTGCCCCACAGCAGGGTACACCGCTTTGAAAGGCTGGTGTGCACCCGGGAGGATATGCAGGCCTGCATCCAGGACTTTAAGCGCTGCGAGATCGACCTGATCCTGCTGGTGTACGGCGCGTTTACCGGCGACGACATCGCCTGCGGGCTGGCCGACGCGCTGCGGGTGCCGCTGGTGCTGTGGGCCCCCCGCGAGGAGCAGTGGGTGCGCCAGGACCGGCTGTATGCGAACGCTTTGTGCAGCGCCACCATGAACGGCGCTTCGCTGCGGCGCATCGGCGCGCCCTGGCACATCGTGTACGGCAACAAGGAAGAGCAGAGGGTGGAGAAGGAGCTGCACGACCTGGTGAGCGCCTACGCCGCCCGCAAAAATTTGCAGGGGCTTACCTTCGGGCTGTTTGGCTACCGGCCCACGGCCTTTTACAACTGCGCCTTCGACGAGGTGGCCATTCGCAAAACCTTTGGCGTGAATGTGGAGGAGACCGACCTGAAGGTGGTGTGCGACGAGATGGCCGCGCTGCCCTTCAGCGAGGTGGAGGCCGAGATGAAGCGCACCGCGGACGCCTGGGATACCTCGGCGCTGCCGGACGGCCACCTGGAAAACCATGCCAGGCTGTATTTGACCCTGAAAAAGCTGATGCCCCGCCAGGGGTACGACTGCGCGGCCATCAAGTGCTGGCCGGAGCTGGGCAACCTGCACATGACCCCCTGCGCGGTGCTGGGGCGCCTGAACGACGACGGGCTGTTCATCAGCTGCGAGGGGGATATGGACGCGGGCCTTGCGGGCCTGGCACAGAAGGTGCTGACCGGCCTGCCCCCCTTTATCACCGACCTGATCAACCTGGACGAAGAGGAAAACACCGTGACCTTCTGGCACTGCGGCAACGCGGCACCCAGCGTGCACAATGTTGCCGACGGGGTGAGCATGTGCAACCACCCGCTGGCGGGCCAGGGCACCGCGTTCTGGTGTTCGCTGAAGGAAGGGCCGGTAACCGCGGCGCGGTTTTCCAACATTGACGGACAGTACAAATTGTTCCTTCTGCGGGGCACCGCCCTGCCCACCGCCCGCAACACCCGCGGCGCCATGGTGAACGTGAAGGTGGACACCCCGGTGCTGGAGCTGGTACAAAAGATCGCCGAGAACGGCATGAGCCACCACTACAGCGTGGTGTGGCAGGATGTGGCCGACGAGCTGGCGCAGCTGGCAAAGCTGCTGGGCATTCCGGTGGTCGAGCTGTGAGCGGCCGCGCCCCGGAGAGATAAAACGAGCATGTGAAAGGAACCGCCATGAAGCGAAGGATTTTTGACTCCTCGGCCCAATGACGCGCAGAGGGACCGAACGACCACATTTTGTACCGACAAAGGAGTTTTATCATGGAAAAGAAAAACAGTTCCCTCACCTACCGTGAGATCTACGGCCAGGCGGACTCGTTCGCGGCCATCAACGCCACCCTGCCGGAGATCTTTGCCACCCTGGACAAGGTGTTTGCCGAGCGTTACGACGAGCTGATCTTTACCGGCTGCGGCACCAGCCTGTACCTGGCACAGACCGCCGCCCACGCCTGGTGCGCCTACAACGAGACCCCCGCCAAGGCGGTGTGCTGCTCGGAGTTATATTTCTTTCCGGAAGTGTATTTAAAGGGCAAAAAGGTGCTGGTGCTGCCCATCACCCGCAAGAGCTACACCACCGAGGTGCGCATGGCCATTGACAAGGCGCACACCTACCCCGGGGTGAAGAGCCTTGCCATTACCTGCGACAAGGACTCGGAAAAATACAACGACGCGTACATCCTGTCGCCCGAGACGGCGGAGGAGAGCGTGATTATGACCCGCAGCTTCACCAGCATGGTGTACCTGGCGGTGATCATGGGCATGTACGCAGGCGGCAGGCGGGGCGAGATCGACGCCATGGCCGATTACCCGGCCAACGCCCGCCGGCTGCTGGTGCAGATGGACAGCCTGGCAAAGGACATTATTGGCCGCCACCACGGGCTGAACCTGTTCATCACCCTGGGCCAGGGCCTTTATTACGGCGTGGCGAACGAGTGCATGAACAAGATGAAGGAGATGGGCATTGCCAACTCCGAGGCCTATTACAGCCTGGAATACCGCCATGGGCCCATGAGCCTGGTGGACGAAAACACCCTGGTGCTGACCCTGGCCCACCCGGCGGCGCTGGAGGACGACGCAAAGCTTTTGCGCCAGATGAAGAGCTACGGCGCGGTGACCGCGGCGATCGGCGACGGGGTGGCCGCGGCCATGCCGGACGCGGACTACACCCTGGAGCTGGGCTGCGGGTACAACGCCCAGCAGAACGCGGCGCTGATCGGCTTTATCGGCCAGTTTTTGGGGTACTACCTGGCTGAGAAAAAGGACATCGACGCCGACAGCCCCCGCCACCTGACCCAGGCCATCGTGCTGGACGACAAGTAAAGCCCCCTTCTTTTTCTTCATAGCGGAAAGGCCCTGCCTTGGTTTAAACCAGGCGGGGCCTTTCTGCGCCGTGAGCAGGGAATGAATTGTACGTTATATGAGGACATTTGTGGCGTTTGTGCGTCTGTGGTGGAAAAACGGCCGTTTTTTTGGGCAAGTTGGTTCTGGCTTTTGCTTTTGCTTTATACTATACTAAAGTTACCGCACCGTTTGCGCGGCAAAACGATTTCGGAGGGATAAAGCTATGGCAAGAGTGTACAATTTCAGCGCGGGCCCGTCCATGCTGTTTGAGCAGGTGCTGCGCACCGCCCAATCGGAACTGATGGACTACGGTTCATCCGGCCAGTCCGTGATGGAGATGAGTCACCGCAGCAGTAGCTTTGAGGGCATCATCCGCGAGACCGAGGCCGCGCTGCGGCGGGTGCTGGGCATCCCGGGAAATTATAAGGTGGGCTTTTTTCAGGGGGGCGCCTCGACCCAGTTCGACATGGTGCCCCTGAACCTGATGACCACCGGCCAGGCCGATTACATTGTAACCGGCAACTTTTCGGGCCGGGCGGCCAAGGAGGCGGCCAAGTTCGGCAAGGTGAACCTGGTGGCGAGCTCGAAGGATCAAAACTTTACTTATATCCCGGACGTGGACAAGATCGCATACACCCCCGGCGCAAGCTATGTGCACATCTGTGAGAACAACACCATTTTCGGCACCCGCTACACCAAGCTGCCCCAGGTGCCCGGCGTGCCCCTGGTGGCGGACATGAGCAGCTGCATTTTGTCGCGCCCCACCGACGTTGCAAAGTATGGCCTTTTGTACTTTGGCGTGCAGAAGAATGTGGCGCCGGCGGGCATGGCGGTGGCCGTGGTGCGGGAGGACCTGGTGGGCAAAGCGGCCGAAACGGTGCCCAGCATGCTGAACTACCAGACCATTCTGGAGGCGGACAGCATGTACAACACGCCCCCCTGCTGGTGCATTTACATGATGGGCCTGACCCTTCGATACATCGAGCAGGAGATCGGGGGCCTTGCCGAGATGGAAAAGCGAAACAACGCCAAGGCCGCGCTGCTGTACGACTACCTGGACGGCCAGACCTTTTTTAAAAACCCGGTGCAGAAGGAATTCCGCAGCATCATGAACGTGACCTTTACCAGCCCGGACGCGGACACCGACAAAAAGTTCTGCGCCGAGGCAGCCGCCGCGGGCTTTGTGAACCTGAAGGGCCACCGGCTGGTGGGCGGCATGCGGGCCTCGATCTACAACGCCATGCCCGCCGAGGGGGTGGCAAGGCTGGTGCAGTTCATGGAGGACTTTGCCAAAAAGAACGGCTGACCGTTTGAAAAAGGAGCATGTGATATGTTTACTATAAAAACGCTGAACAATATTTCGCCCGCGGGCCTGGCAAAGCTGGGGCCCAGCCAGTTCCGCATCGACGAGGAGGGCGCCGAGCCCCAGGGCATTCTGGTGCGCAGCGCCCAGATGCACGAGATGGAGCTGCCCGAGAGCCTTTTGGCCATTGGCCGGGCGGGGGCGGGCGTGAACAACATCCCGGTGGAGAAATGCAGCGAGGCGGGCATTGTGGTGTTCAACACCCCCGGCGCCAACGCGGGCGGCGTGGCCGAGCTGACCATTGGCGCGCTGGTGCTGGCAAGCCGCAACCTGTGGCCCGCCATGCAGTGGGTGCAGGGCCTTGCGGGCCAGGGCGACGCGGTGGCAAAGCTGGTGGAAAAGGGCAAAAGCCAGTTTGTGGGGCCCGAGCTTGCGGGCAAAAAGCTGGGCGTGGTGGGCCTGGGGGCCATCGGCGTGAAGGTGGCGAACGCGGCCGCGCACCTGGGCATGGATGTGTATGGCTACGACCCCTATATCTCGGTGGACGCGGCCTGGATGCTCTCGCGCAGCGTGACCCACAGCGTGAGCCTGACCGAGCTGCTGGCCCAGTGCGACTACATCACCCTGCACCTGCCGGTGAACGACCAGACCCGGGGCTTTATGAACGAGGGGGTGTTCCGGGGCTGCAAGCCCGGGCTGCGCCTTTTGAACTTTGCCCGGGGCGAACTGGTGGACAACGCCGCCCTGCTGGCGGCACTTGCCTGCGGCCAGGCGGCGGCCTATGTGACCGACTTCCCCAAGGAAGAGCTGCTGGGGGTGCCGGGTGTGGTGTGCATCCCGCACCTGGGCGCTTCCACCCCCGAAAGCGAGGACAACTGCGCTGTGATGGCCGCCGAACAGCTGGCCGACTACCTGTTGAACGGCAACATCAAAAACAGCGTGAACCTGCCCGAGGTGGTGCTGCCCCGCGCCGCGGGCAAGCGGGTGTGCGTGCTGCACAAAAACGAGCCGGGCCTGATCAGCGCCATCACGGCGGTGACCACCGAGGCAGCGCTGAACATCGAGAACATGATGAACAAGAGCAAAAAGGATATGGCCTACACCCTGCTGGATGTGACCGGCCCGGTGGGCGGGCAGCTGGCCGAGAGGCTGGCGGCCATTCCCTCGGTGGTGCGGGTGCGGGTGCTGTGAGGCGCGCAAAAGCCCGACAGTAAGTGGCAGAGAGCACACAAAACATACAAAACCGGCGCCCCGGCTTTGAAAAGCCGCGGCGCCGGTTTTTTGTGGGGTGTTGGGAAAGAACCTGCTTTTTGGAGGCAGATCGGGTTTTGGTTCCGGCACGGTGCGGCTATCAGGCGGTTTGGGTCCCGGCATGCTGCTGCGGCAGGCCATGTGGGCATATGCCCGCCCGTTTGCAGGAGCCCGCAGGCCAGACGCTGGATGGGAGCTTGCCGCAAAAATGTCAGCGCTGCTTCGGCGTTTGGTCGGGGCCGGACTGCTGCTCTTTGCCGCAGCGGGAGGCGCAGTGGGCGCAGTCGCCGCCGCAGCTGCCGGAAAAGCCGCCGTTTTTGCATATAAAGACCACCGCGCCGGCAATGCCCGCCAGCACCAATCCTAAAATCAAAATATCGCCGAAGCCCATGGGAAAACGCTCCTTTCAGCAGGCGCCCGCGAAGGGGCGGGCAAGGGCGGCGGGCTGAGCCGCCACGGGAAAAACGGACTAGACCAAGCCGAACACAAGGCCGATGCAGCGCACGGCAAAGGCCACCAGCCAGGCGATCAGGCACTGGGTGAGGGCCACGCCCGCCGCGGCCTTGGCGCCGCCCATCTCGCGCTTGACCGCCGCAATGGCCGCCACGCAGGGGGTGTACAGCAGGGTGAAAATGAGGAACACGAAGGCAGTGAAGGGGCTGAACAGCCCCGCCAGCGCCTGGGGCAGGGTGGAGAGGCTGGAGCCGGTGAGCACGGCCAGGGTGCTGACCACCGCCTCCTTGGCGGTGAAGCCGGTGATGAGCGCGGTGGACACCCGCCAGTCGCCGAAGCCGAGGGGCGCGAACAGGGGGGAGAGCAACCCGCCCAGGGCAGCCAGAAGGCTTTGCGAGGAATCGGCCACCACATTGAGGCGGGAGTCGAAGGTCTGCAAAAACCAGATGAGAATGGTGGCCACAAAGATGACCGTGAAGGCGCGGGTCAAAAAGTCCTTTGCCTTGTCCCACATGAGGCGGCCGACGCTTTTGGGGCTGGGCAGCCGGTAGTTGGGCAGCTCCATCACAAAGGGCACCGGCTCGCCTTTAAAGGCTGTGCCCTTGAGCGCCAGCCCGAACAGCACCCCCACCGCCATGCCGAACAGATACAGCCCGATCATGACCAGCGCCTGGTATCGGGCAAAAAAGGCAGCGGTGAACATGGCGTAGATGGGCAGCTTTGCCGAGCAGCTCATGAAAGGGGTTAAAAGGATGGTCATTTTGCGGTCCCGCTCGCTGGAGAGGGTGCGGGTGGCCATGATGGCCGGCACGCTGCACCCGAAGCCGATGAGCATGGGCACAAAGCTGCGGCCCGACAGGCCGATCTTGCGCAGGAGCTTGTCCATCACAAAGGCCACCCGGGCCATGTAGCCCGAGTCCTCGAGGATGGAGAGGAAGAAGAACAGGGTGACGATGATGGGCAGGAAGCTCAGAACGCTGCCCACCCCGGCAAAAATGCCGTCGATCACCAGGCTGTGCACCACCGGGTTGATGCCGTAGGCGGTGAGCGCGGCGTCGCACAGAGCGGTGAGCCGGTCGAGCCCCAGGCTTAAAAGGTCGCTGAGGCCCTGGCCGATCAGGCCGAAGGTGAGCCAGAACACCAAGCCCATAATGCCCAGAAAGATGGGGATCGCAAGATATTTGTGGGTGAGCAGGTTGTCGATCCTGACGCTGCGGGCGTGCTCGCGGCTTTCGCCCTTTTTTACCACCGTGCGGCTGCACACCCGGCCGATGAAATCGTAGCGCATATCGGCAAGGGCGGCCTCGCGGTCGGTGCCGAGATCGAATTCCATCTCGGTGATGGCGTGCTCCATCAGCTCCCGCTCGTTTTCGTTGAGAGCCAGCCGGTCCAGCATGAGGGGATCGCCCTCCACCAGCTTGGTGGCCGCAAAGCGCATGGGAACCCCTGCCTGGGCGGCGTGATCCTCGACCATGTGGGCGATGGCGTGGATGCAGCGATGCATGGGGCCGGAACAGAAATCCAGCCGCCGGGGGCGTTCGACGTTCACCGCTACCCGCATGGCATGCTCGATCAGTTCGTTGATGCCCTCGTTGCGGGAGGCCGAGATGGGCACCACCGGGATGCCCAGCGCCGCCTCCAGATGGTTCACATGGATGGTGTTGCCGTTGGCACGCATCTCGTCCATCATGTTGAGGGCCAGCACCATGGGAATGCCCAGCTCGATGAGCTGCATGGTGAGATAGAGGTTGCGCTCGATGTTGGTGGCGTCGACAATGTTGATGATGCCCTGCGGCTTTTCGTTTACCAAAAAGTCGCGGGTGACGATCTCCTCGCTGGAATAGGGCGAGAGGGAATAAATGCCCGGCAGGTCCACCACCGTGGCTTCCGGATGCTTGCGGATCTGGCCGTCCTTGCGGTCCACCGTGACGCCGGGGAAGTTGCCCACATGCTGGTTGGCACCGGTGAGCTGGTTGAAGAGGGTGGTTTTGCCGCAGTTCTGGTTGCCCGCCAGCGCGAACACCAGCGGGCTTCCGGGCGCCAAGGCCGGGCTTTTGCGGCCCCCCTCGGGCCGGTCCTCGCCGTGGCCGGGGTGGGGGATGGGCGGAAGGTCCTGGGCCTCGAAGCGGCGGTGCTCGGACTCCTGCTCTTCGGCGGTGGGGGCGTGCACGCCGTCGATCTCGATGCTTTTGGCGTCGGCCAGGCGCAGGGTGAGCTCGTACCCCCGAAGCTCCACCTCGACGGGGTCGCCCATGGGGGCCACCTTGCGCAGGGTGACCCGGGTGCGGGGGGTCAGCCCCATGTCCAGAAAATGGCGGCGCAGCGCACCCGCGCCGCCCACCGACCGGATCATGGCGGTTTTGCCGACGGGCAGTTGATCCAGGGTCATAAAACAGCCTCTTTTCCCATGTTCGTCTTTCCTGCAAGGTTAGCCTGGGCTAACGTTGCAGTCCCACTATAGCACCGGAGGCGGAACTTGTCAAGAAGGGGGTGCCTGCGCCCCGTTTGAAGGTAAATGCGGATGGCGGGAATAGCCAGATATTATGGGCATAATTGTTGTTTGCCTGAGCAGAAATGTGATACGATAAAACCAATAAGCTACAATGTGAGGGAGGAGAGAATGCATGCAGAAAGATGTGCGGCGCTTTGGAACCCGTGAGGAATTCCGGGAGTGGCTGTGGAGCAACTGCCTGTCCGGCGAAGGCGTTTGGCTGCAATTTGGGAAAACAGACGCAGTGAAAACATTAAAAGCCGGCGAAGCATTGGAGGAAGCCCTTTGCTTTGGCTGGATAGATGGTGTGATGAAAAAGATTGATGATAACTCGTATATAAAATATTTCTCCATGAGAAAGAAAAACAGTAAGTGGTCTGTTAAAAACAAAGCGTTGGTGGCAGAACTGGAAACAAAAGGGCTGATGACCGAGTATGGGCGAAAGAAAATTGAAGAGGCGAAACGCAATGGTCAATGGGAGCATGCGGCGGCCCCTTCCGAGATAGCACAGGAGCAAATAGAGATGGTCGCCCTATTATTAAAGAAAAACGAACCGGCCTATGCTAATTTTCAGAATATGCCGGCATCCGTGAAAAAGACATATACAAGGGCTTATCTTGATGCAAAAACAGAAGATGGCCGCCTGAAACGGCTGGCATGGATGATGGGACGTTTGGAAAAAAATCTAAAGCCGATGTAGAGCAAGCGAAGGTGATCGGGCAGCCGCCAAGGTTGAGGCGGCTGCCTTAATTTGCCTGATTTGGCGAAGTAAAGTCCAGCTGGCTTAACGGAGTCACGCGCCTTGCACAAGGCAGAAGCTGCCCCCGGAAAAAGCGCCGCCGGAGGGCGCAACAGGGCAGGGGCCTATCGTGCAAAGGGGCAAACAGCACAAAAGTGCAAACACAAAAGCCAAGCCGGACAAGACACGCCCGGGCGGATTGTGCTACAATGTGCATAAAGAGCGGCCCCAGGCGAGCGGGCCAAGTTTATGCCATGCTTTGAAAGGAAGGAACGCATCATGAAATTCCTGAATGTGGAGATCCCGGTAAAGAACCTGCCCGAGCTGGACCCGGGCTTTGTGCCCCTGGGCCTGTTCTTCAAGCACTATGAAAAGGGCGCTGCAAAGCCCCTGTGCATTGCGGTGGAGCGCAGCGGCGGCCAGATCGGCACCTGGGAGTGCAAGGTGCACGGCACCCCCGATATGGCCGAGGCCGACGCCTACTATGTGGACCGGCTGGTAAAGTTCCTCTTGTGGAGCTGGGGCGGCTTTAAGGTGTATATCTGCGGCGACGACAAGCTGGCCGAGGGCGTTAAAAACGCCTACACCGAAACCGGCAGCCGCGCGTTTGACAAGGAGTTCATGGAGGGCGTGTATGAGCGCGCCTTTGAGGTGGAGGCCCTGCCCTACGACCAAAAGCCCCAGGCGTTCCAGAAGGCCGAGAGCGTGGGCCGGCATGTGACCGGCGCCCGCATCGGGTTTGACGCCGGCGGCTCGGACCGCAAGGTGAGCGCGGTGATCGACGGTGAGACCATCTACAGCGAAGAGGTGGTGTGGTACCCCAAGGTCAACGCGAACCCGGACTACCACTACCTGGGCATTCTGGCGGCCATGGAGACGGCGGCGGCCAAGATCCTGGAAAAGGGCCGCAAGGTGGACGGCATCGGCGTTTCGAGCGCCGGCGTTTACATTGACAACAAGTGCATGGTGGCCAGCCTGTTTTTGAAGGTGAGCAAAGAGGACTTTGCGAAAAAGGTCAAGAACATCTACACCCGCGCGGCCGAGGATCTGAGCCGCATTTTGGGCTACGAGATCCCGGTGGTGGTGGCCAACGACGGGGATGTGAGCGCGCTGGCCGGGGCCATGGGCCTGGGTGAAAACGGCATCATGGGCATTGCCATGGGCACCAGCGAGGCCGTGGGCTATGTGGACGCCGAGGGCAACATCTGCGGCTGGCTGAACGAGCTGGCCTTCGCCCCGGTGGACGGCCAGCCCGACGCCATGGAGGACGAGTGGAGCGGCGATATTGGCTGCGGCGTGAAGTATTTCAGCCAGGACGGCGTGATCAAGCTGGCGCCCCGCGCGGGCATTGAGCTGAACGAGGCCGACGCCCCCGCCCAGAAGCTGAAGGTGGTGCAGGGCCTGATGGCCGAGGGCGACGAGCGCGCGGTGAAGGTGTACGAGAGCATCGGCGTGTATCTGGGCCACACCATGGGGCTGTATGCCAAGTTCTACGACATCCGTCATGTGCAGATGATGGGCCGGGTGATGAGCGGCAAGGGCGGCGACATCATTCTGGAAACCGCGGCCCGCGTGATGGACGAGGAGTACCCCGAGGTGGCGTTCCGCCCCGAAGCCCCGGACGAGATGACCCGCCGTGTGGGCCAGAGCTCGGCGGCGGCCAGCCTGCCCGAGGTAAAATAAAGCCCGCCGGGCGCTGCCCGCGGACCCAAAGCCTGCAAAACGCCCCGGCCCCTGTGAAGGGAGCCGGGGCGTTTTTTGCGCTGGCCCGCAAAAGCGGTGCAAAGCGGGAGGGTCAATATACAAAGGAGAGCTTGATATCCTGCTCGAAATCGCCGAACTTTTCGCCGAAGAGGTTGAAGCCGCCCACATATTCGGCACCTTTTTTATTGCCGATGCGGACCGTGACCGAGCAGCTTTCGCCCAGGCCCAGATCCCCGAGCCGCAGCCCGGAGGCGGGCTGGTTGTTGATGAGACATCCGTCGGCCGAGACCGCCACGGTGACAAGCAGGCCGTACTGGGTGGCCCCGCTCTCCCACCAGGTGGGGGTGAGCCGGCCGCGGCGGGCGCCGAAATCGCCGGGGGAGCGCCAGGTGCCGCACTCTTTGCCGTTGATCCAAACGGTGAGGTCGGACTTCCAGGTCTCGCGGTAGTTTGCCACCTCGGAGCAGGCCTCGAAGGTGAGAAGCAGCTGCTTGGGGGAAGCATCGGCCCCCAGCGAGTAGGGGAATTTGTACTCCACATAGCCGCCGGAGGACCAGAGCAGCTGCGCGTGCATGCGCTCGGGGAGGAAGAAATCGGCGGGGCGGTCCTCATAGCCGATGACACCGGACTCGCCCGCCAGGCCGCAGGTGGGAAGGATCTCGCAATCGGTATAGGCGCCCACGGGCATGGAGACGGTGGAGACCTGGTTCACATTGGTGGGGGTGCCCACCAGGCGGATGCTGACAAAATCGTTTTTGCGGCTGCACAGCTTCATGGAACCGCGGCTGCCGGGCTGCTGCTCGGTGTTGATGAGGCCCGCGCTCTCCAGCGTGCGGATGTGGAGCGCGGCGGTGGAGGCCGGGATGTGCAGCTGCTCCGCGATTTCCCCTATATTATAACTGTTGTAGTATAAAAGCTTTAAAATTTGGATGCGGGCGGGAATGGACAGCGCTTTGGCCACTTCGCAGAGCTGCTCTTCGCGGTCGGCATTCAGTTCCAGAATTTTAGACATGTGATTCCTCCACGATTTTTGCTTGAATTAATCATAGCATAATTTTAAAAATCTGTCTAACCAATTTTTATGGCATTTATAACAATAAAGTTGGCCTTAATATGGCGGTTAATACAAAAATGAATTTAAAAAGAACAAATATATTGACATAAACGAAGCCGCGGTGGTAAGGTAGAGGCAGAAAGAAACATAAATGTTGTTTTTAAATTGCAAAAAGGGGGGAAGCCGCCGCACTTTGGGCACGAACCGCAAAAAACCATCAAAAACCGAAAAGAGGAGATAGCTATGAAAAAGATCCTGTCGATCCTTCTTGCTGCGGCCCTGGGGGCGGCCGTGCTGACCGGCTGCGGCCAAACCCCCGCTTCCGCACCCGCCTCTGCGGCGCCCGGCGCATCCGGTGCGTCCGCACCGGCGGCCGGTGAAAAAACACACCTGAAGTTCATGGGCTGGGGCAATGACGCCGAGGTGGCGACCTTCCAGGCGATGATCGACCAATTCGAGGAGAAATATCCCGATGTGGAGGTGGAATACATCGTTGTTCCCAGCGGCGACTTTGACACCAAGCTGCAGAACATGATCGCCGCGGGAGACCAGCCGGATGTGTTCTATTGCAGTGTGGACTGGGTCATGAAGTACGCGGCCACCGGCAACCTGCTGGATATGACCTCGTATGTAAACGACAACGAGATCTTTGACGTGGACAACATCTGGGCGAACGCTATCGACATTTACCGCTACGATGGCACCGCCCTGGGCAGCGGCCCGATCTACGCCCTGCCCAAGGACGTGAGCGCTTTTGCCGTGGTGTACAACAAGGACCTGTTCAAGGCGGCCGGCATTACCCCGCCCACCGAGAGCGAGCCCTGGGACTGGAACGATTACCGCGACGCGGCCGTTAAGCTGACAAACGGCGATGTGTACGGCACCGGCATGTACTCGCTGGAATCGGCCGTTTGGTCGAACGGCGCCGACTGGCTGGATGCGGATCTTTCCAAGGTGGCCTTTACCGACCCCAAATTTACCGAGGCGCTGCAGTACGTGGCCGACCTGCGCTGCAAGGACCACGCGGCCCCCACCTCGGCCGAGGAGGCCTCGCTGAGCAGCTACGACCGCTTTATGCAGGGCAAACTGGGCATGCTGGGCGTGGGCTCCTGGTCCACCGCGGACCTGTGGAACTGCGAGTTTGACTGGGATGTGATGGACTGGCCCGTGAGCCCCAGCACCGGCGACAAGGCTGTGTGGTTCGGCAGCGCGGGGCTTGCGGTGTCGCCCACCAGCAAGAACGCCGGGGCCGCCTGTGACCTGGCCGCGTTCCTTGCCTTCAACGAGGACGCGCAGCGCACCAGCTACACCACCGGTATGTCGGTGCCCACCCTGAAGGACATGGCCTACGGCGAGTACAGCGCGATGGACAAGGGTCCCGCCAACAAAAACGGCTTTTTGAACGTGCTGGCGGACTATGGCCGGCTGGCGACCCAGTCCCGCACTTTCAACCAGGAGTGGTGGAGCGAATTCAATTCCGGCATTGACGCGGTGTACGACGGCGAGATGACCGCCCAGGAATACTGCGATTCCATGGCACAGCCGGTGCAGCAGCTGCTGGACAAGAGCATCGAGCAGCAGAAAGCGCTGAGCAAATAAGCGGGGCGGGCGCACCGGCGGGGTACACCCTGCCGGTGCGCCCGGCGTGCCGGGCGGGAAAGGACCGCGCAGAGAGCCGAACCGGGAAGGACCCGCCGCCAGGGGCCCGGCGAAAGGAGACGACTGTTTTTTATGTTTAAAAAAAGCCTGAGGCGCGAGGAAAAGGTATCCGGTTTTTTGTTCGTCGTGCCGTGCATGCTCCAGTTCCTGTTTTTCTTTTTGCTGCCGCTGGGCCTGTGCGTCTACGCCTCGTTTACCGACTGGAACGTGCTGGTGCGCGACAAAACGTTTTTGGGCCTTGCCAATTTTGCGGAGCTGTTCAGGGACCCGAAATTTTGGATCGCGCTGCGCAACACCTTTTATATGATGATCCCCATTCCCATTTACATGACCCTGGGCCTTTTGTTCGCCATGGCCTGCAACAAAAAGATCCGGGGCGAAAAGGTGTTCCGGGTGATCTATTACGTGCCCTATATCTCCTCGGTGGTGGCGCTGGTGCTGATCTGGAAGTGGCTTTTCAACTCGGAATTCGGCCTGGTGAACCAGTTTTTGGGGCTGTTTGGCATCGAGGGTCCCAACTGGATGAGCGACCCGGTGTGGACCCGCCGCATGATTGTGATCATGATTGCCTGGAAGATGATCGGCATCACGGCCATTTACTTTTTGGCGTCGCTCAAGAACCTGCCGGCCGAGTATTACGAGGCGGCCATGATCGACGGCGCCACCGGCTTTCAGCAGTTCAAGCGGATCACCCTGCCGCTGCTGACCCCGATCATTTTTTACCTGCTGACCGTGAACGTGATCGGCTCGCTGCAGACCTTTATTGAGGTGAACCTGTTCACCAGCGACGGCGGCCGGGGCTACGGCGTGGCGACGGTGGTGTATTACATTTGGCAGAAGGCCTTCAATTACAGCCAGATGGGCTACGCCTGCGCGGCCGCGGTGGTGTTTGGGCTGATGATCCTGGTGCTGACGCTGCTGCAGTTCAGGATCTCGAACAAATGGGTGTATGAGGGGGAATGAGCAATGAAAACAAAGCGTGAAACATCGCCGGGGCGTGTGATCGTGTTCCTGCTGCTGGTTTTCGGGGCGTTCACCATGGTCATCCCGTTTGTGTGGATGCTGGCGACCTCGCTGAAGGAGGCAAAGCTGGTGTACGAGATCCCGCCGCGCTGGATCCCCGACCCGGTGGACTGGCACAACTATGTGGAGGTGTGGACCAAGTCGAACCTGGTCACGGGCATCAAGAACAGCGTGATCGTGTCGGCGGGGGTGCTGTTTTTCGGGACGATCTCCTCCACCATGGCGGCGTTCTCGTTCGCCAAGCTGAATTTCCCGGGCAAAAAGCTCTGCTTCATGGCGCTGCTGTCCACCATGATGATCCCCTTTGTGGTGTTGCTGGTGCCGCAGTACATTCTGTACACCCGCGTTCACTGGATCAACACGCTGCTGCCGCTGATCGTGCCCGGGGCGCTGGGCAACGCGTCCATGATCTTTTTTTTGCGGCAGTACATGCAGGGGCTGCCCACAGGGCTGATCGAGGCGGCGCGGATCGACGGGTGCGGCTACTTTAAAATTTATTGGCGCATCTTTATGCCCCTCGCAAAGCCCGCGGCGGTGAGCAACATCATCATGATCTTTATGGCCACCTGGAACGATTACCTGGGGCCGGTGATCTTTGTGAACGACGCCAAAAAGCAGACGGTGCAGGTGGCCATTGCGATGCTGAATTCCTACCACGAGACCCAGACCGACATCCCGGTGATCATGGCGGCCGCCCTGATCGCGCTGCTGCCGGTGCTGATCCTGTTTATCGTGTGCCAAAAATATTTTGTGGAGTCCATGGCGCTTTCGGGCATCAAGGGCTGAGGAGAGAAAATCATGCTGGCTGCCTACCAAAACCCCATTGCCAAAAAGGGCGACTTTGCCGACCCGTTCGCACTGCGCTGGAACGGCCGGTATTACCTTTACTGCACAAACCCGGACCTGCGGTGCTGGAGCTCGGCCGACCTTGTGAACTGGCGGCCGGAGGGACCTGTGATCGGGCCGGACACATTTCCCGGGCTGGTGCCCTTTGCACCGGAGGTGGTGTATTCGAACGGAAAGTTCTACCTGTACACCTCGCCCTCGGGGCTTGGGCACTATGTGCTGGAGAGCGAAAAGCCCACCGGCCCCTTTCGAAGGATCAGTGAAAACCTGGGGCACGCCATTGACGGCTCGGTGTTTATTGACGACGACGGCAGGTGGTATTTTTACTGGGCCGGCGACGAGGGCATCTGGGGCTGCGAGATGAAAAGCCCCACCGAGTTTGGGGAGCCGGTGCTCACGGGAGCGTTTTTGCACGGCTGGACGGAAGGGCCGCTGGTGCGCCGGCAAGGGGACATTTATTACATGACCTACACCGGAAACCACTACCTGAGCAGCGGTTACCGGATCCAGACCGCCTGGAGCCGGGACCCCCTGCGGGGCTACACGGACGACGCCTGCAACCCGGCGGTGGTGTGCACGGGCGGGGGCGTGACCGGCCTGGGGCACAGCAGCACCGTGCTGGGGCCGGACCTGGTGTCGCATTACATGCTGTACCACAACCTGAACCCGGACGCATCCCGCGAATTGGATCTTGACCGCCAGCTGTGGTATGGGCGCGCCACCCAGGTGCTGGGGCCCACCGTGACGCCGCAGCCCGCGCCGGGCCTGCCGGACGCCGCGTTCCCCCCGATGGAAGATGTGCCCGCGCTGGAATGGGGATACTCGGGTGAGCCCTGGCGGCGGGAGGACGAACTGTTTTACAGCGCCGGCGCGTTTGAGGCCAGGAGCACAGAGGCTTTTGGCCCCTGCCTGACCGCGGAATTTCACCTGGCCCTGCCCGGGCCGGAAAAAGGCGGCCGGGGCATTGCCCTGGAAGCAGAGGGAGGAGCCCGCCGGTATGAGCTTGCTTTTTTGCGGCGGGAGCACTGTGTGCGGCTGCAAAAAACGGGCGCCGGGGGCACAGAGGTCTTGAAAGAGGCCGCGCTGCCGGCGGATCATTGCTTTGAGGCGCCGCACTGCCTGCGGGTGGAGCTGGCCCCGAAGGGGCTGACCCTGTGGGTGGACGACCGGCGCCAGCTTGCGGCGGAGCTTGAAGAAAGCGGGGCGGCGTTCCGGGTGGGATACTTTTCCCGAGGGGGGGCGCTGGGGTGCGGGTACACCGCCGTGACCGCGTCCACCCGCGAGACCGCGCGCCGGACGGCAAGGATCCCGGCGGGATGCGCCTTTGCGCCGGTGTTCGGCTGCGAGGGCGGCTTGCCCGGGCCGGACGGCAGCGTGCTGCTGCGGGAGGGCGAGACGGCGGGCTATACCCTGTGGGCCGCCCAGGCGGGCGAATATGAGCTGTGTGTGACGGGCGGCGGGGAGGAGCCGCCAGGCGGCCTGGAAGCGGCCCTGGACGGAAAAGCCCTGGAGCCAGCCGTGTTCCGGGACACGCTTTTGCGCTTGAAGGTGTTTTTGGAGCGGGGCGAGCACCGGCTGGAGCTGACCGGCGCGCGGGGCGGGATGCGCCTTGCGCGGCTGGAAACGCGGCCGATGGCAAAGGGGTTTTTGCCGCCCTGTGCACAGCCCGCCCTAAAGGCGGGGCCCTGCGGCAAGAGCCTGTGGGGAGAGGAGGCCGCCGGCGATTACGCGGTGTGCGCCGAACTGAAGATTAAAAGGGAGGCTGCGGACGGGCGGGCGGGGCTTTTGCTGCGCGCCACACAGCCCGCGGAGGGCGGCGAGGGGGCCGACCCGGTGCTGGGCATCGACTTTTTTGTGGGATATTCGGTGCAGTTTACCGGCACGGAGTGCCTGATCGCGCGCCATCAATACGACCGCAGAATCCTTGCGGCCTGCCCGTACGGGCTGGCGGAGGACCGCTGGTTTGCGCTGCGGGCCGAGGTGCGGGGCGGCACCATCGCCGTGTTTGCAGAGGGCGGCGCCGCGCCGCTGCTCACCGCACAGGACGCCTGCCCGCTCACGCACGGGCAATACGGCCTTTGGGCCGAAAACGCGCGGGCCGCCGCGCGGAACATCTGCGTTACAGAATTTGAATGAAAAGGAGAGCAAGGCATGAAACGTACATTCGCCCTGATCGCGACGGCCTTTTTTGCGCTGTGCGTCCCCTTTTGCGCCGCATTTGCGGACGACGCAGAGGGGACCACGATCTATGGGGACGCGGGGACCCCGCACTGCTTTTACGAGCGCATGGTACAGCTGCCGGACGGCACCCTGCTTGCCACCTGGCTGCGGGAGTTCCCGGTGAATTCCGGCTGGGCCGGGATGCAGGCGCCGCAGTTTTTTGCCAGCACGGACGAGGGCAGGACCTGGAGCCTGCGCAGTGAGATCACGCCGGAAAACGACGGCATCTCGCGGGATAAGCTGGGCATGCCGGGGCTGTTTGTGCTGCCGCAGCAGCTGGGAGAATACCCGGCGGGAACGATCCTTTACGCCGTGTCGGACTGGGACACCGAAAACGAGTACACCATTCACATCTGGCGCAGCACGGACAAGGGCGCCACCTGGCAGCTGCACAGCCAGCTTGCCCCGCGCGCTGGCCGCTCGACCTGGGAGCCGGAGTTTGCCGTGAGCGCGGACGGGCGGCTGGTGTGCTATTATTCCGATGAGCGGCAGACCGGGTATGACCAGTGCATCGCCTACGAGGTGAGCGCGGACGGCGGCGTGAGCTGGGGCGGCTACACGATCGTTGCGGGCGAATACGAGGAGGGCTGGGTGCCGGGTGTGAGCGAGGGCAACTGGCGGCCGGGCATGCCGCGGGTGCAAAAGCTCCGGGACGGCAGCTACCTGATGGCGCACGAAAACATCAACGCCAGCCCCAACGGGGCCGTGACCCTGCGCCGGTCTGCGGACGGGCTTAGCTGGGGCGATGCGCTGGAGCTGGGCAGCCTGGTGAGCACCGGGGCGGAGACCGCGTTCCAGTGCCCCACCCTGGCCCTGGTGGACGACGGAAGCCCCTATGGCCGGCTGTTTTTGCGCGGCATGAATGACAGCTGCTCGCCCAGCCTTTGCTTTACCAGCACGGACAACGGATATACCTGGAGCCTGATCGACGCCCCGCTCACCGCGGTGCGCAACGAGAGCCGGGGCAGCAGCTGGAGCGGCACGTTTATCGCCTCCGGAACCAAGCTGATGGAGCTGAACAACTATTATAACGGCCAGTACAACGAGATCCGCTTCGGCACTGGAAGGCTGTACGGCGACCAGCTGATCGTTTCGGGCGCGGACTACAAGCTGGTGAACACCGCGTCCGGCCTTTGCATGGACGACCCTGCCGGCTCGATGGAGCAGGGCACCCAGATGATCCTGTGGACCGACAATTCCCTGAAGACCCAAAGCTGGCATTTGGAGGAGGACGCGGGGGCCTACAAGCTGCGCTGCAATTACAGCGGCCTTGCGCTGGACAACAAGGAGGGCTCTGATCAGCCGGGCGCGGTGGTGCGCCAGTGGGAGGACAACGGCGCGCCGGCCCAGCGCTGGGCGCTGGAAGCCTGCGAGGGCGGCGCGTTCCGGATCAAAAATCTGCACGGAGGGCTGTACATCGACGTGGAGAGCGGGCAGGAGCCGTTGCACGCGCCGCTGGTGCAGCTGCCCAAAAGCGACAGCGCCACACAGAAATGGCGGCTGGAGCGCATTTATGAGATCGTGCGGCTGGGCTCGTATAATATTTCGGGGACCTTTGTGCGGCACGCGGCGGACGGAACGGTGCGCATTGACAGCGAGTTCACCGCGCAGCCGCTGAAGGACTCGGAATGGCGGGCCGTTCCCGGCCTTGCCGACAGCGGGTGCGTGAGTTTTGAATCGGTCAACCGGCCCGGGTACTACCTGCGCCACCGGGACGGCAGGCTGACGCTCTCGCAGGACGACGGCACCGATTTGATGCATGGCGACGCGACCTGGAAACGCGTGCCGGGCCTTGCGGACGCCGGCTGTGTATCCCTTGAGTCGTACAACATTTCCGGCAACTATATCCGGCACCGGGACGGGGTACTGTACATCACCCCGATCGCCTCGGAGCTGGACCGGGCGGACGCCACGTTCCGGCAGATCAAACAGTAAATCGGGGAGGCCTTTATGGATGAAGTGATAAGAGGGGAGTATCCGCGCCCGCAATTCGTGCGTGCGGACTGGATGCCCCTGAACGGCGAGTGGGAGTTTTCCTTTGAGGAGGAGCGCTACGACCGGAAGATCCTGGTCCCGTTCGCTTATGAAACGCCGCTTTCCGGGATCGGGGAGAGGGAGTTCCATGACACGGTGTGGTACCGCAGGACCTTTGAGGTGCCGGCGGACTGGGAAGGAAAACGGGTGCTGCTGCACCTGGGCGCGGTGGATTACGAGTGCGACGTTTGGGTGAACGGCGGCCATGCGGCGCATCACGTGGGGGGGCAGCTGGGCTTTTCGGCGGATATCACCGGGCAGCTGCGCCCGGGAAAGAACACCCTGCGCGTTTGCGCAAGGGACGACCACAGCGCGCTGGACATCCCCCGCGGCAAGCAGTTCTGGAAAGAAACATCCGAGAGCATTTTTTACACGGCCACCACGGGGATCTGGCAGAGCGTGTGGCTGGAGCCCGTGAGCGGCACGCATATCGGCGAGGTGCGCATCACGCCGCTGTACGACGAAAAAGCGGTGCGCTTTGAGTACCGGCTGGCCGGCGACGCCCAGGGCGCCGAGCTGTGGGCGGAGATCTCGTTTGAGGGCCGCCGCGCCGCGGGCGCGGCGGTGCGCGCGCAGAGCCCGCAGGGCGCGTTTTCCGTCTCGCTGGAGGAGACGGCGCTGGGCGTTTGGAATGCGGGCGAAGAGCTTGTGTGGACGCCGGAAACGCCGCGCCTTTTTGACGTTGTGTTCCGGCTGGAGCGCGGCGGCGAGGTGCTGGACGAGGCCCGCTCGTACTTTGGAATGCGCAAGGTATCGGTGGAGAACGGGCGTTTTTTGCTGAATAACCGCCCCTATTACCAGCGCCTTTTGCTGGATCAGGGCTATTGGCCGGGCGGCGGGCTGACCGCGCCCAGCGACGAGGCCTTTGTGACCGACATCCGGCTGGCAAAGGCCATGGGCTTCAACGGCGTGCGAAAGCACCAGAAGGTGGAGGACCCGCGCTTTTTATACCACGCGGACCGGATGGGCCTGCTGGTGTGGGGCGAGATCGGGTCCGGCTACACCTACTCGAACCGGCTTGCCGGCCGGTTGATGGAGGAGTGGGTGCAGGCCGTGCAGCGGGACTACAATCACCCCTGCATTGTGGTGTGGACGCCGCTGAATGAATCCTGGGGGGTGCAGGAGATCGCCCACGCGCCGCGCCAGCAGGAATTTTGCCGGGCCATGACCGCCATGACGAAGGCCCTGGACGCCACCCGCCCGGTGAGCGACAACGACGGCTGGGAGCATGTGGGCGGCGATCTGGCGACCATTCACGACTACGAGGCGCGGGAAGATGTGCTTGCGGCGCGCTATGCCTCGGCACAGGCGGCGCTTGCCAGCCGGCCGGCGGGGCGCGGGCTTTATGTGGAAGGCAGCGGGTATGGGGGCGAGCCGATCCTTGTGAGCGAGTTCGGGGGTATTTCGTTTGCCATGTGCGGAGAGACGGGCTGGGGATATTCCAGCGCACGGGACGAAGAGGACTTTTTGCGGCGGTATGAGGCCGTGATTTGCCCAATGCTGAAATCCCCCTGTGTGCAGGGCTTTTGCTACACCCAGCTCACGGACGTGGAGCAGGAGATCAACGGCCTGCTGACCTACGACCGGCAGCCGAAGGCCGACCCCGAAAAGATCCGCCGGATCACCTGCGGGGAGAGCGGAGGAAGATAGGCCGTGGAAAAGGGAGTGAAACGGCGCATCCAATGACGCCCTGAAAGAAAAGTGTTTGCACAAAGCGCTCGCCTCTTTTGAGGACGGGCGTTTTGTGCTATAATAAAAACAATAAAGGGATGAAAAAGCGGCGCCTGTGGCGCAGGGCAAGGGGAGGGGAAAAGGGCATGAAACGCTGGCAGTTTTGGACCGGGGCGGGCGTGTGTTTTGTTCTGGCGGCGGTGCTGGCGGCCTGGCCCGCCTGGGGACAGGCGAAGAGGGGAGCCCTGGCGCTGGCCGCGCTGGCTGCGGCGCTGTGCGCCATGGGCTTGGCGGTGCGAGCGCTGGCTTTTGGGCGGCAGACGCTGGCCTTTGAGGAGCTGCGTCCCCCGCCGCACCGGCCGCGCGCGCCGGGGCAGACGCCCCCGCCCCCGGCGATGCCCCGCGCCCTGCCGCTGGAGGAGCAGTGCCTGGGCAGCCTGCGGGGCGCCGTGCACGCGCTGGGGGCTTTGGCGCCCGTGTTTGAGGCGCCGCCCATGCTGGGCTGGCAGTTCCAGCGGATGCGGCTGGCCCTGAACCGGGTGCTGGCGGCGGCGGAGGCGGGCAAGGCGCGGCAGACCGCGGACTTTGCGGTGCAGTACCTGCCCAGCGCCATGCAGTACCTGACGGCCTGCGAGGCCGAGGGCTGCCCGGAAAACGCGCAGGACACCCTGACAAAGCTGGCCCTGGCCTGCGAAAAGCAGGAGGATGCCCTTGCGGCCGGGCGATACGTGACCTTTGAGGAGGAGTACGCGGGGCTGCGCGCCGCGCTGGAACAGGCGCATTTTTGCTGGGATACAAAAAAGTGACAAAAGCCGGGCCGGGCTTGCGGGGCGTTTTGCCTTTGCTGCTCCGGCCCGGCGTTTTTGGCCCTTTGGGATACAAAAAAGCGCCGCCCCCGGGCGGGGCGGCGCAAATTCCAAAAACAAAGCGTAATTTTTGGCTTTAGGATTGCTCGCGGTAGAACCTGATAAGGGCCTGGGTGCCGTCGTTCTCGCCGCCCGCGGCGGCGAACCGCTCGTACAGGGCCAGGACGCTTTCCAGCATTTCCAGCTGCACGCCCCGGCTGGCGGTCTCGTCGTGGATGATCTTCATGTCCTTGATGAAGTGCTTTACAAAAAAGCCGGGGGCGAAATCGCCCGCGAGGGCCCGGGGAGCCATGTTGGCGATCTGCCAGCTGCCGGCGGCCCCGCCGCCGATGGCATCCAGCATTTTTTGCGGGTCCAGGCCCGCCTTTTCGGCGTAAAGGATGGCCTCGGTGTAGGCAGCGGTGGCCCCGGCCACCGCGATCTGGTTGGCCGCCTTGGTGTGCTGGCCGCAGCCCGCCGGGCCCATGAGCAGGATGTTTTTGCCCATTTTTTGCAGGAGGGGCAGAACTTTTTCGAAGGCCGGCCCGTCGCCGCCCGCCATGATGGAGAGGGTGGCCTCCCGCGCGCCCTTGTCGCCGCCGGAGACCGGGGCGTCCAGCACCGCAATGCCCTTTTCGGCGCCCAGCGCGTACAGCGTTTGAGCCAGGGTGGGGCTGGAGGTGGTCATGTCCACCGCCACTGCGCCGGGCTTTGCGCTTTCCAGAATGCCGCCGGGAGCGCAAAAGACCTCCTCGACGTCTTTGGGATAGCCCACCATCACAAAAATGAAATCGGCGCCGGCCACCGCCTCGGCGATGGTGCGGCAGGCGGTGAAACCAAACTGCGGGGCCTGGGCCTCGACCTTTTCGTAGTGATGGCCATAGGCCTTTACCGGGTACCCGGCCCTGACCAGATGGCCCGCCTGCTGGGCACCCATGACGCCGGTGCCGATCCATGCTACCTGTTCCATGCTGCAACACTCCTTTGATCGTTTGTTTAATTGGTTGGAATTCCGCGCCCCGGACCGCTGGGAGGCGGGCATATGTTAAGAAAAGCCCCCGGGGGAGCCGGGCTGGGAATCCGGCCTTGTGACCACCCGGATCCACTTGCCGCTGCGCAGGCGAAAAAGGCCCACGATGCTTTTTACAATGTTGTCGCACCGCATGCAGAAGAATACCACCGGCGCGGACCAATGGAATACGAAGCCGCCCAAAAGGCCCAGGGGGATGGCCAGGGCCCACATGAGGCCGCTGTCGAGCAGGAGGTTGGTGCGCACATCGCCCCCGCCCCGCAGCACCCCCACCACCATGACCACGCCCACGGCCTGAAAGGGCTGGATGAAGGCCAGGATCGTGAGCAGGCTGACCGAGATGGAATAGGCCTCGGCACTGACCCGGTACAGGCTCATGATGGGCGTGCGCCCGGCCAGCAGCAGGGCGGTGCACACAAAGCTCAAAGCGAGGCTGACCACCACCGTGCTGTTGGCGGCCCGGTGGGCGTCGCGCAGGCGGCCCTCGCCGATGGTCTTGCCCACCACCACGGCGGTGGCGTTGGCCATGCCGAAGATGAACACGCTCACCAGGTTGTTGACCACGTTGACGATGCTCACAGCGCTGGTAAAGCTGGCGCCCATGCGGCCGATGGTGAGGTTGATCACCGCCAGGCCCAGCGCCCACAACAGCTCGTTGCTGACCACCGGCACGCTGTTGCGGATGTAGTCGCGGAACAGGCCGCTGCGCAGTTTGAAGAGCCAGCGGGGAGTGAAGCGCACCCGCTTTTCGATGAAGCACATGTACACAAGGGCGGCCGCGCACTCGAACAGACGGGCCAGGATCGTGCCCAGCGCCGCGCCCCGTACCCCCAGGGCCGGCGCGCCCAGCTTGCCGAAAATGAAACAGTAATTGAAGAACACGTTCACAAAAAAGCTGCAGGAGTAGATGACCATGCTCACCCGCACCTGCTCGACCGCCCGCAGGCACATGATGTAGCAGTTGGAGAAGCTGTAGAACACAAAGCTCACGGCCAGCCATTCAAGATACGCCGCGCCCGCCTCGATCACCGCGGCGTCGGTGGAGAAGATGCGCAGCACCTGCACTGGCAAAAGGCGCCCCAGCAGGGTGAACAGGACCGACGCGCCCAGCGCGAAGCGCAGGCTGAGGGCGATGATCTGGCGGATGCGCGGCATATCGCGTTTGCCCCAGTACTGGGCGATGAGCACGGCCGCGCCGCTGGCGAGCCCGAAGCCGATCACATTGAGGATCATGAAGGGCTGACCGCCCAGGTTCGCGGCCGCGATGGCCACGTCGCCCAGCTGCCCCAGCATGATGATGTCCATCATATTGACGCCCAGGCTGATGATGTTTTGCAGGGCGATGGGCAGGGTGATGGCCAGAACGCCCTTGTAAAAGGACCAATCGGTATAAAAATGCTCTTTCAGCCGCTGCACCGGCAGCACCCCCCTTTTGCAGAATCGAATGTATCCAGTATATCACGGGCGGCAGATTTTGACCAGTGTGCGCGGAAAATTTGCCGCGGAAAAGAAAATGTTTGCACAATCGGCCCTTTTCCTGTATACTAAGGGCGAGAGAGAAAACAGGGAAGAGGAGCTGAACGCCATGGGGTACGTTCCCCTGGAACTGGCCCGCCCCATCCGGGTGGACCGCATTTATTCGGTGCACTATTTTGAGTACGGGCCGGATTATACCTTCGTGGGCGAGAGCCACGATTTTTGGGAATTGGTGTACGCTGACAAGGGCGAGATCTACGTGACGGCGGGCGAGGAGGAGAAGCTGCTCAAAAAGGGGCAGATGATCTTTCACAAGCCCGGCGAGTTTCACAACGTGCGGGCCACCGGCAAGGACGCGCCCAACATCGTGATCGTTTCGTTCGAGTGCAGGGGCGATGCGATGCGCTTTTTTGAGGGCCGCATTGTGAGCGCCAGCGACAACGAGCGGGTGCTGATGGCCCGCATTGTGGAGATGGCGGGCGCCGCGTTTTCCACCCCGCTGGACGATCCCTGGGCGCAGCATTTGGAACGCAAAGAAAACGCGCCCTTCGGCGCGGAGGAGATCATTGGCATCTCGCTGGAATACATGCTGCTGGAGTTGATCCGCCGGGGCGAAAACGGCGCCCCCGCCCGCCCCACCAGCCTGATCCGCGAGCGCAGCCAGAACGAGTTTTTGGCCCGGGTGCAGGGTTATCTTGAGGCAAACATCCAGCGCCGGCTGACCCTGAGCGATATCTGCCGCGACAACCTGGTGGGCCGCAGCTACCTGCAAAAGGTGTTCCGGGAAAAGACCGGCGGCGGCGCCATGGAGTATTTCGGCAACCTGAAGATCCAGAAGGCCAAGGAGATGATCCGCGAGGGCAGCCACAACTTCACCGAGATCGCGGCCCTGCTGGGGTACAACTCGATCCACTATTTTTCCCGCCATTTTAAAAAGGTGACGGGGATGACCCCCTCGGAATACGCCAGCAGCGTGAAGGTGCTGGCCCGCCGGGGCCGGGGTGAGGAATGAGCGCCCGGCCGGAACGTGAAGAATAAAACGTGTTGAAAAGCCGCAGGGGGCCGTTTGGCCGCCGCGGCTTTTTTTTGCCGCCGGGAATGGGCGCAGGAGGCGTGGGGAACGCTAACAGGGCCCGGGCAAAACGCCCGGCGCAGAAGGATTTGAAAAGGAGCGGGAGCGATATGAGAGAAAAAGAACCGGAATTTTACGCCTGCGGCGGCTGCGGCCTGGTAGTGGAGGTGCTGCGGGGCGAGGGCGCCAAGCTGGAAAACGCGCAGCTGCAAAAGCTGGAGCCCGGCACCAGCGACGGCGCCGCGGAAAAGCATCTGCCCGCCGTGACCCGGGAGGGCAGCAGGGTGACGGTGCAGGTGGGCAGCGTGGAGCATCCCATGAGCGCAGAGCACAGCATCGAGTGGATCTATCTGAGCACCAAAAAGGGCGGCCAGCGGGCGGACCTGCACTCCACCGACGCACCCCGGGCCACTTTTTTGCTGGTGGAGGACGACGAGCCCCTGGCGGCGTATGCCTACTGCAACCTGCACGGGTTCTGGAAGACCGAGCTGTGAGGGGAAAACGCGGCGCAGGAGCGTGGCAGGAAAAGGCCGGGAACTCTTTTTGAGTTCCCGGCCTTTTCCCGTATCAAGGGGGCGCACGGTCAGCGCTGGCCCTGCTGTTTGCGATACTGGCCCAGAAGGCCATCGTACTTTTTGCCCTGGATTTGAAAGTAAATCTCGAAGCCGAGGGTCATGACCACGAAGATTGCAAGGAAGATGCCCAGGAAGATGAGCCAGCTGAGCATATTCCCGGCGGGGAACCAGCGGAAGCCCACGGCGAAGCCCGCCAGAAGGGGCAGGAACAGGCAGACGAACAGCAGCGCGCGGCGGCTGTAGCGCATGTGATGAAACACAAAGTCGGTAAAGGCGAGGCATTGCAGGAATACCCCCAAAACCGAGATGGCCAAAAATTGCAGAATGGTGGAAAAGCGCATGCTGTCGGCCCAGCCGGTGAGCCAGGAGATGACCACGTACAGCAGGATGGTACCGGTAAAAAGCAGGCAGGCATCGGTCTTAACCCGAAGGACGAATTTCAAAAAGCGTTTCATGGATAAAGCCTCCTTATAAAAGACCCAGCTTTTGCTTGAAGCCGGGCACATACTGGCGATTCACCAAAAGGCGCTCGCCGTTTTTGAGGGTGAGCTCCAGCCGGCCGCCGAACTCCGGCCGGAGCGACTGCACCTGGTCGAAATTGACAAGGGCCGATTTGCCTGCGCGCAGAAAGCTGCCGCCGCACAGGCGTTCTTCCAGTTCGTACAGGCGCAGGGGCGTTTCGTACACCCCGCCCTCGGTGTAGAGGAACACCTTTTTGTCGGCTGTGTCGGCATACAGGATGTCGGCCGCGTCCAGAAGAAAGGTGCGGCCCCCGCGCAGGCCGGTGAGCTTTTGCTCGAACGCCCGCAGGCTTGCCACCAGCCGGGCGGTGGGGCCGTCCAGCGCGGGGCACCGCAGGGTAACGGTGACCTCGGCCAGGGCGGGGTCCTCGATGATTTCGATGCGCATGGCGCGCCTCCTCACATTTGCTTGTTGGTAAGGCTCCTTACAACTACAGTATAGCGGCGCGGCGGCGGGAAGAAAAGCTTTTTGGCGCCAGCTGCGTTTTGAGCGCCCCAAGCTGCATGGAAGACGGGGTGAAAAAAGCCCGGCCCCTTTGGGGGCCGGGCGGAAAGCAGAAGGGGAGCTACCAATTGTTTCGGGCGTGCTCGGCGAAGCTGATGAGGTCGGTGACGGCGAGCGCGGTGCCGTCGTCCAGCACTGCGGTGCCGGTGAAACGGCCGAACATCTGGTGGCACTCGTTGTCCACCCACAAAAGCTTTGTGCGGGTGGTGCGGTCGTACCAGGGGGTGAGGGTCAGGTCCAGGCGGCCCTCGGTGTCCCGCAGGCGCCAGGGGGCCATGTAATTGGATTTGTCCAGCACAAACTGCACCGGGCCCAGCTTGTGGCGTGCCCCGCCGTAGAACAGCACGTTCTCGGTGGCGCGGGAGGTGTCGCCGAAGCCGCAGCCCAGATTGAAGCCGAAAGGATGCCCATTTATAAGGCCCGCCCCGTTTGACCAGTACCACTCGTTGGAGAAAGGCCACACGCCCCGCCCCCAATCCAGAATGCCCCAGGCATTCTGCCTGAATTCGTGGCGCAGGGCTTTGCCGCCGGCCTGCCAGGCCACATAGCCCTCGGCCGCCATACAGTTGTTTTTTTGGTTGGCGTAAAAGGCGGTGGGCTTTTCGGAAAAGGGCACCACAATGGAAAGGCATTTGCCGGTGGTGGGAAGCAGGGTGACACGGGCCTCGAACCCCGGCCCGGCGGCGAACAGCTCCCGCACGCCGCCCTTTGTTTCCAGCGTCATCTCGATGCCCTTGGCCCGGTAGGCAAGGCGGCTGTCATCGTTTGCGGAGGCGGGCAGGTGCAGGCTGCCGAAGGGCAGCGCGAGCAGTTTGTCCGGCACGGCCCAGCGCACGCCGTTTTTGAAATCGAACAGCATGCAGCCCACATTGCCCGCATAGGCTGCATGGCCGAAGGTGAACTGGAGGCAGAACTCAGCGTCGCTGACCTGGTAAAAATCCCATTCCTTGATGCGCCAGGGCGCGGTTTTGATGGCCCTGCGGTCATAGCGGAACAGGCCTTCGTCGGCCCAGCCGGGGTTCGGGCGGCCCCGGGCGTCCAACACGGGCCAGGGGGAAGTGTAGCGGATCTCGGCAGACATGGCAAACCCTCCTTTTGGTTGACAGAAAATGTGTTCTGCTTTTTGCCCGCCGCGCCGGCAGCGGTTCCTGATTTCATTATAGCACAAAATAACACAAACCCCCGCCGATTTTTCGGCGGGGGTGAAAGCTGCGTTGAGGGAGTTCAGGCCTTGTAGCCCACGGCGGCGGCCAATTCCTCGTCGATGACCACCACCACGTTCTCGTGCATTTTCAGCATGCTGCTGGGGTTCTGGGTGGTGATGACGTCGTCCATGACGAGGCCCTTGATGGCGCTGGTCTTGGCAAGGCCGGTGGCGATGAGCACCACGCATTTGGCGGCCAGGATGTCGCCCATGCCCATGGTGATGGCGGTGGTGGGAACGTCTTCTTTCTTTTCAAAGAAGCGGGCGTTGGCGTTGATGGTGCTCTCGGTGAGGGTCTCGATGTGGGCGGTGGCGTGCAGCGCGTCCGCCGCCTCGTTGAAGGCGATGTGGCCGTTATTGCCGATGCCCAGCAGCTGCAGGTCGGCCGCGCCGCCCTCGCGCACCTTGGCTTCCAGTTCGGCGGCGTTGGCCGCGGGGTCGCCCATGCCCTTGGCCACATAGGTGTTGGCTTTGTCGATATTGATGTGGTCGAAGAGGTTCGAGTCCATAAAATAGCGGTAGCTCTGGTCGTGGGTGCCGGGGATGCCGCAGTATTCGTCCAGATTGACGGTGCGCACTGCAGAAAAATCCACCTTGCCGGCCTTGTTGGCCTCGATGAGCTTTTTATACATGGGCACGGGGGTGCCGCCGGTGGCCAGGCCCAGCTTGCAGGCGGGCTTTTCGTTCACCAGTTTGCAGATCATATCGGCCACATAGGCACAGCTCTCGTCGTAGCTTTTGGTCACAACAACTTTCATTGCCATACACTCCGTTCTTGTATCAAAACTTGATTTGGCCCGGCTTTTGCGGCCCGGCGTTCTTCCTGCCTTTAATCATACAGGCTGGAGCGCGAATTGAAAACCCCCAAACATGCCTTTTTTTTGCACAACTTGTGGGTTTGGCCCGCGCGGACGGGGGGCTTATACATACAGCTCCTGTTCCAGGGGCAGGGGCGCTGCGGGCAGCGCGGCGGGCGCGGCCGCCTCCCGCCAGGCGGCGGGGGTCTGCCCGGTGGCCTTTTTGAACACCCGGCACAGATAATTTGCGCCGGAAAAACCGCACAGGCTGGCCACCACCCCGAGGGGGTATTCCCGGCGGCACAGCAGCTGCTTTGCCGCCTCGACGCGCACCCCGGTGAGGTACTGCCCCGGCGGGGTGCCCACCGCCGCTTTGAACACCCGCACCAGATGGCTTTTGCTGACCCCCAGGCTGGCGCTGAGTTCCTCGACCCCATACAGGCCCGCGTAGTGCTCGCGCATGGCGGCGATGGCCGCGGCCACAAGCGGCGGCAGGGCGGGCGCCGCGGCGTCGGCCTCGGCCGCCTCGCAGAGCAGCTGAAAGCACAGGCTGCCGGCCTGGGCCGGGGGCTGCCCCGCCGCCAGCTGGGCAAGCAGCTGGGCCGCGCCGGGCGCGGAGGCCCCGCTGGCAAACATGGGCCCGGCGAGACCCTGCAGAAACTGTGCCGCGGCGCTGCCCCCGATGCACGCGGCCACCAGATGGCAGGGCTCGGCGGGCACCAGGCGCAGAGGGCCGGCCCCCAGCAAAAGGCTGCCCGCCGCCGCGAGCCTTTGCGCCTCGCCCGAAAGAGCGCAGCGCCCGCTGGAGAGCACCCCCACCCACAGCCCGCCGCCCGCCAGCACAAAGGGAGCGGAAAACTGTTGGTCGGCCAGTTCCGTGAGCCTGGCCACGCGGGTGTAATCAAAAATCAATATCCGCCACCTCAAATCAATAAAATGCTATTTAAAAGGAGAAAATGTCTGTTATTATTATATTAGATGACCGGGACGCGGTCAAGCGCGTCAATAAAATGAATAAACTATGAAAAAGGAGAACTTGAACGATGGCAAGCATCAGCTTACAGCACATTTACAAGATCTACCCGGGCGACGTGACCGCCGTAAAGGACTTCAACCTGGAGATCGCCGATAAGGAATTCATCATTCTGGTCGGCCCCTCCGGCTGCGGCAAATCCACCACCCTGCGCATGATCGCCGGCCTGGAAGAGATCAGCAAGGGCGAGCTGTACATCGGCGACCGCATGGTGAACGACGTTCCCCCGAAGGATCGCGACATCGCCATGGTGTTCCAGAACTACGCGCTGTATCCCCACATGACCGTTTACAAGAACATGGCGTTTGGCCTGGAGCTGCGCAAGACCCCGAAGGACGAGATCGACAAGCGCGTGCGTGAGGCCGCCAAGGTTCTGGACATCGACCACCTGCTGGACCGCAAGCCCAAGGCGTTGTCCGGCGGCCAGCGCCAGCGCGTTGCCCTGGGCCGCGCCATGGTGCGCAACCCGGCCGTGTTCCTGCTGGACGAGCCCCTCTCCAACCTGGACGCCAAGCTGCGCACCAGCATGCGCACCGAGATCATCAAGCTGCACCAGAAGCTGGCCACCACCTTTATCTACGTGACCCACGACCAGACCGAGGCCATGACCATGGGCGACCGCATTGTGGTCATGAAGGACGGCATTGTGCAGCAGGTCGACACCCCGCAGAACCTGTACGATTTCCCCTGCAACATGTTCGTTGCCGGCTTTATCGGCAGCCCCCAGATGAACCTGCTGGACGCCACCCTGCATAAGGACGGCGACGCCTATTACCTGGACCTGAGCGGCGACAAGGTTGTTCTGCCCAAGGAAAAGACCGCCGACGGCTCCCTGGACGCCTACGTGGGCAAGCCGGTCAAGGCCGGTGTTCGCCCCGAGGACATCAAGGACGACGCCGAGTTTGTGGAGAAGCACGCCGACTGCAAGCTGACCACCACCGTGGAAGTGAGCGAGCTGATGGGCAGCGAGATCTACCTGTACCTGGAGTACAAGGGCAACAAGATGACCGCCCGCGTGGCGCCCACCTCCAAGGCGAAGAACGGCAGCCAGGTGATCATGGCGTTCGACCCCCACAAGGTGCACCTGTTCGACCCCGAGACCGAACTGACCATCCTGAACTGAGAGTTAAGAAGCATAAAAGCGCCGGGCTGCTGCCCGGCGCTTTTTGTTTGGAGAAAGCGCCGGCGCACAGTGCGCTGCCTGATGCAGGGGGAAGTGGAAGGGCGCTTGCCTTTTGCAGAGCAAAAAGCTATACTGAAAAAGAATTTGCGGCTTTGGGCCGCGCAGAATGAGGGGGAAACACGTTGAAAAGCAAACAGTTGACCGTGTGGGAGGCTGCCTGCATCATTACCGGCTATGGCGTGGGCGGCGGAGTGATGGCCATGCCCTACCTGACCGCCCGCAACGGCCTGGCGGTGAGCCTGCTGATCCTGCTGGCGGCGCTGCTGGCCAGCTTTGTGCTGCACAGCATGATCGCCGAGATGACACTGAAAAGCGGCGAGGGCGCACAGATCACCGGCGCCTTTTCCAAATACCTATTCACCGGGAAATGGAAAAAGGGCCTGACCCTGGCCTTTTTTATTGTGATGGCGCTGGTGCTGTTCACCAACCTGGCGGCCTATATTTCCGGCGCGGCCGAGATCCTGAGCGAACTGCTGGGGATCGGCCTGGTGTGGGCCGAGCTGCTGTTTTACGCGGCGGCGGCCAGCGTGGTGCTGTTCGGCCTGAAGGCCGTGGGGGTGAGCGAAAAGCTGGCGGTGGCCGTGATCTTTGCGATCGTGGGCATTCTGGCGGTGTGCTCGCTGTTCCACATTGAGAATGCGCTGCCCTGGCGGCCGGGCACGCCGGCTGAGGGGCTGGCCTATTTTGGCATGGCAATGTTTGCGTTTTTGGCCTTTTTCTCGGTGCCGCAGGCGGTGCAGGGGCTGGGCGGCGACGCGAAAAAAGTGCGCAAGGCAATCTTTTTGGGCATGTTCAATAACTTTGTGCTGATCCTGGTGATCACGGTGTGCGCGCTGCTCTCGTCCGGCGAGGTGACCCAGGTGGCCATGATCGGGTGGAGCAAGGGCATCGGCAGCTGGGCGCAGCTGGTGGGCTCGGTATTCACGATCCTGGCCATGCTCACCACCTACTGGTCCATCTCGCTGGCACTGGCAGACATTGTGGAGGAGCAGCTCCGGCTGGAGCGGCGGGTCTGCTGGCTGATCGCGACCCTGCCCTCGCTGCTGATGACCTTTGCGGGGCTGGCCGGGTTCATGGAATTTATGCGGCTGGCCGGGGGGCTGATCGCCATTTTGGTGGCGGTGATGGGGGTGCCCGCCTACCGCCGCTCCCGCCGGGACGGGGGCAGCCTGATGCTGGGCCGGTGGGGCGGCACGGGCATGCAGGCCGCCATGATAGCGGCCTATGTGCTGATGGCGCTGGGCAACCTGGTGACGGTGGGATGAGCACGCTGTATTACGGGGGCGCGATCCACACCCTGCGCACCCCCGAAGAACGCTTTGAAGCCATGGGGGTGGAGAACGGCCGCGTAGTGTGGCTGGGGCACACGGCGGCGGGCCGGTGGGAGGAGCGGGTGGACCTTGCGGGCATGCACGTGTACCCCGCCCTGACCGATTCCCACCTGCACCTGCTGTACACCCTGGTGCTTGCGGCGAACAGTTTTATGATCTGCCAGGTGGGGCCAGGCGGCGTGGAGCCGGGGGATCTGGCCGGGGCGGAGCGGCGGATGCGGCTTTATTGCAGCCAAAACCCGCGGCAAAAAATTGTGGTGGCGAACGGATATATCCCCAGCGCCATTGCGGAAAAGCGGCTGCCCACCCGCCGGGAGCTGGACGAGTGGACGGGCGGGAAAAGCTGCGTGGTCTACAGCATCGACGGGCACAGCAGCGCCATGTCCACCGCCATGCTCCGGGCGCTGGGCCTTGCGGCAGAGGGGCACAGCGGCCAGTTTCGGGGTGAGGAGCACGAGTTCATGCAGGGCAGGGTGACCGGGCTGATCGCGCGCTCGGTCACGCCCGCCATGCTGGCAAAGGGGATCGCCAATTTTACGAATGAGTGCGCCCGCTGCGGCATTGTTCGGGTGTGCGCGCTGGATGGGAACGGGGACGTGGAGCGGGACGTGACCACCCGCCTGCTGGCTTTTTTGGCCGCCCGCATGGACGTGGACGTGCGGCTGTTCCCCCAATATATGGACCTTGAGCGCGCTCGACCCTATTTTAAAAAACAGGCAGCCCCCCGCATGGGCGGCTGCGGCGAGTGGGAGCTGGACGGGGCGGTGGGCGCGCACACGGCGGCGTTTGGCGCCCCGTACGCGGATAACGGCGCGCTGGGCCACTGCTATTACAGCGACGAAGCGGTGCGCGCAAAGGTGCGCGAGGCGGCGCAGCAGGGCGTTCAGCTGACCTGCCACGCCATTGGCGAGGACGCCATCCGCCAGATCGTGGAGGCCTGGGCGGCGGTTCTGCCCGAGGGGGCGCGCCGGCAAGGCGCGCCCATGATGCGGGTGGACCACTTTGAATTCCCGCGGCGGGAGGCGGTGGAACAGGTAAAGCGCCTGCCCCTGGCCATCACCGTGCAGCCCGGGTTTTCCTGGCTGGACAAGCGCTACCTGAAAAGCTACGAGCAATACCTGCCGCCGGAAAAGATCGCCCAGCAGGTGCCTCTGCGGGAGCTGTATGAGGCGGGGGTGTGCCTGTGCGGCTCCAGCGATTCGCCGGTACAGACCATCGACCCCTTTGCCCAGATGCTGGGCATGACGGAATTTTACCTGCCCGACCAGGCGCTGACCCCCTACCAGGCGCTGCGCACCTATACCGTGAACCCGGCCCAAATGTTGGGGGAAGAGACGGAGTGGGGCACCCTGGAGGAGGACAAACGGGCCGATTTCATGGTGCTGAAAAAAGACTTTTTGGCCGCGGAGGGCTCACAAGCGGGGGTGTTCTGCGCGGAGTACACGGTGAAAGACGGCCGCCGCCTGACCCCCAAAAGGGGCACGGCGGCGGAGCTGGCGGGGCTGTGCCTGAAAAGGCCGAAAAAGCTTTGAAGGGCTTGAAAATAAAAAAGGGCGCGGGCCGCGACGGCCCGCGCCCCTTCGGCGATTTTGGCTTTTTGTGCGCTGGGCGGAAGCCTTACCCGTTCTGCCGCAGCACGCGGCAGGGATTGCCCGCGGCCACGGTGTTGGAGGGGAGATCGCGGGTGACCACGCTGCCCGCACCGATGACCACATTGTCGCCCACCGTGATGCCCGGCAGCAGGATGGCCCCGCCGCCGATCCACACATTGTCGCCCACGGTGACCGGGGCGGTGTAGCCCACCGCAAAGGCGAACTGGCTGCCGCTGGGCGTGCCCAGGCGGTCGGCGGCGTTGGTGGGATGGAAGGCGGTGTAGATCTGCACGTTGGGGCCGATCAGGGCGTTTTTGCCGAGGGTGATGCGATTGCAGTCCTGGAAGGTGCAGTTCATGTTTACCTCGCAGTTTTCGGCGAAGTAGATGTTGTTGCCGTAGTCCACGTAAAAGGGGACGGTGATCCACAGGTTCTCGCCCATGCCGCCCAGCAGCTGCGCCAGCAGGGCGCGCTGGGCGGCAGCGTCGCGGGAGTCGGTCTGGTTGTAGCGCAGGGTGAGGGCTTTTGCAAGATGCCAGCGGTCCAGCAGCTCGGGGTCGCCGCAGTCGTATTGCAGGCCGGCCAGCATTTTTTCGCGCTCGGTCATGAGGGTCCTCCTTTTTATTGGAAAGATCGGATAAGACCACTATAACAGAGCGCGGACAGAAAGGCAAGAAAAGGGGCACGGCGCGAGCCGTGCCCCTTTTTTGTGACGGAAAAAGCTCAATACAGCTTTTCGCGCTTTTGGTAGCTGGTGTGCAGGAGGTGGTGGGCCTTTTCGCCCCCCGGCTCGCCCAGGTATTCGGCGTACACTTTTTTGACCAGCGGGTTTTCATGGCTGCGGCGCAGGCCGCAGGCGGCATCCTGGTCGTACAGGGCCTTGGCGCGCAGGGCCTTGATGTCGGTGAAGTTGCGCACGGGCGCGGGCTGGATGGGCTGGCCGCCCCCATTGACGCAGCCGCCCGGGCAGGCCATGATCTCGATGAAATCGTACTGCGCTTCGCCCTTGCGGACCATATCCAGCACCCTGCCGGCGTTGGCGGTGCCGCTGACCACACAGATGCGCAGGGTCATACCCGCGACCTCGTAGGAGGCCTCCTTGACACCCTTGGTGCCGCGCACCTCGGTGAATTCCACAGGCTCCACGGGCTGGCCGGTGAGGGTTTCCACGGCGGTGCGCAGGGCAGCCTCCATCACGCCGCCGGTGGCGCCGAAGATGTGCCCGGCGCCCGAGGCCTCGCCCATGGCGGGGTCGAACTCCTCGTCCGGCAGGTCCTCGAAGCGCAGGCCGGAGCGGTGGATCATGCGGGCCAGCTCGCGGGTGGTGATGGAAACGTCCACGTCCGGGATGCCCTCGCCCGCGGCGCACTGATCGGCCCGGGCAATCTCGAGCTTTTTGGCGGTGCAGGGCATCACGCTGACACAGAAGATATCCCGCGGGTCGATGCCCATTTTTTCGGCATAATAGGTCTTGCTGAGCGCGCCGAACATCTGCTGGGGGGATTTGCAGCTGGAGAGGTTGGGGAGAAAATCCGGGTGGAAGGTCTCGCAATAGCGCACCCAGCCCGGGCTGCAGCTGGTGATGAGGGGCAGCGCGCCGCCCTCTTTCACGCGGCTCAAAAATTCGGTGGCTTCTTCCATGATGGTCATATCGGCGGCAAAGTCGGTGTCGAACACGCCGGCAAAACCCAGGCGGCGCAGGGCGGCCACCATCTTGCCCTGCACGTTTGTGCCGATGGGCAGGCCAAACTCTTCGCCCAGGGCGGCGCGCACGCTGGGGGCGGTCTGCACGATCACGTGGCGGGTGGGGTCGCCCAAAGCCTCCCACACCTTGCCGGTGTCGTCGCGCTCGACCAGAGCGCCGGTGGGGCATACGTTGATGCACTGGCCGCAGCCGATGCAGGTGGAATCGGCCAATTTGCCCTCGAACGCGCAGGCGATGTGGGTATTGAAGCCGCGCTCCACCACATTGATGACCCCCACGCCCTGGTTCTCGGCGCAGGTGGAGATGCAGCGGCGGCAGATGATGCACTTGGAGTTGTCTTTGATGAGATGGGCGGCGCTGTAGTCGTCCTGCCGCTCGGGCAGCACGCCCTCGAAACAGTTGGATTTATCGACCCCATACTGCTTGCACAGGCGCAGAAGCTCGCAGTCGCCGCTGCGAACGCAGCTCATGCAATCCTGGTTGTGGGTGGAGAGGATGAGCTCGAGATTGGTTTTGCGGGCGGCCTGCACCTTGGGGGTGTTGGTGAATACCTCCATGCCCTCGCTGACCGGGTACACACAGGCGGGCAGCAGGCTTTTGGCGCCCTTCACCTCGACCACGCACACACGGCATGCGCCGTTCACGCGCTGGATCTCCTTGAGATAGCAAAGGGTGGGGATGGTGATGCCGATCTGGTGGGCGGCCTCCAGCACGGTGGAGCCCGCCGGCGCCTGACAGGGCACGTTGTTGATCTTTAAGTTTACCATTTCCATTTATCTTGCGTCCTCCTTTAACCCTTGCTGATGGCGCCGAAGCGGCAGGAGTCGATGCAGGCGCCGCACTTTACGCACTTGAGGGGATCGATGTTGTGCGGGGTGCGCACGCTGCCGTTGATCGCGCCGGCCGGGCAGTTGCGGGCGCAGAGGGTACAGCCGCGGCACTTGGTCTCGTCGATCTTGTAGATGAGCAGGGCCTTACACACGCCGGCCGGGCAGTATTTATCCTGGATGTGGGCCAGGTATTCATCGCGGAAGTAGTGCAGGGTGGACAGCACCGGGTTCGGGGCGGTCTGCCCGAGACCGCAGAGGCTGTTGTCCTTGATGAACTGGGCCAGTTCCTCGATGCGCTCCAGATCCCGCATGGTGCCCTTTCCCTCGGTGATCTTTTCCAGCAGCTCGAGAAGGCGCTTGGTGCCCACCCGGCAGGGGGTGCACTTGCCGCAGGATTCATCCACCGTGAACTCCAGGAAAAACTTGGCGATGTCGACCATGCAGGTGTCCTCGTCCATGACGATGAGGCCGCCGGAGCCCATCATGCTGCCGATGCGCAGAAGGTTGTCGTAGTCGATGGGGGTGTCGATAAGCTCGGCGGGGATGCAGCCGCCCGAGGGGCCGCCGGTCTGGGCGGCCTTGAATTTTTTGCCCCCGGGGATGCCGCCGCCGATCTCTTCGACGATCTCGCGCAGGGTGGTGCCCATGGGCACCTCGACGAGGCCCGTGTTCTTGATTTTGCCGCCCAGCGCGAACACCTTGGTGCCGGGGCTGTTCGGGGTGCCCATGCCGCGGAACCAGTCGGCGCCCTTGAGGATGATCTGGGGGATGTTGGCGTAGGTCTCGACGTTGTTCAGGATGGTGGGCCGGCCGAACAGGCCCTTTTTGGCCGGGAAAGGCGGGCGGGGCCGGGGCTCACCGCGGCAGCCCTCGATGCTGGTCATGAGGGCGGTCTCCTCGCCGCAGACGAAGGCGCCCGCGCCCAGCTTGATCTCGATGTCGAAATCAAAGCCGGTGCCGAAGATATCCTTGCCCAGAAGGCCGTATTTGCGGGCCTGGTGGATGGCGATCTGGAGCCGCTTGACCGCGATGGGGTACTCGGCCCGCACGTAGATGTAGCCCTTGTCGGCCCCGATGGCGTAGCCCGCGATGGCCATGGCCTCGATCACGCAGTGGGGATCGCCCTCGAGCACGCTGCGGTCCATGAAAGCGCCCGGGTCGCCCTCGTCGGCGTT
>NZ_DBGCTQ010000054.1:0-53958 GCF_048388525.1 Allofournierella sp.
TTTCGTTCCCACAAAAGCACCCTTTATTTTTTGTTTTTGAACGCCGGATACAAAAAAAACCGGCTTGAAAACCGGCAACGTATGCAATATAATAAATTAGATTGCATAACACATGCACAGCGCACCATGCCCTGTGGGGCATGACAGCTTCAGGCCTTTCGGCGTTGAAGCCAGGCACGTGGTTGCCGAACACGTCCTTCGGCGGTTGCCCCTTTCACCCCCAGCATATGGCTTGGCAGCCAGCCGGACGCTACTCATGAAAACCGCGCCTCTGTACATGTTCTTACTATAGCATTGCGCTTTTGCAATGTCAATTAAGAGAGGCAAATTATCCATGCTGAAAAAAGATTTTTGGTTTGATCTTCCCCAGGAGCTCATTGCGCAGCAGCCGGCCGACCCCCGCGATTCCGCCCGGCTGCTGTGCCTGGACCGCGCCACCGGCGAAATGCAGCACCGCGTATTCCGCGACCTGGTTGACCTATTAAATGCCGGTGATTTGCTGGTTGTGAACAATTCCAAGGTTTTGCCTGCCCGTTTGATCGGTGCAAAACCCGAAACCGGCGGCATTTGTGAACTTTTGCTGCTGCGCCAGGTGAAGGGGGATGTGTGGGAGTGCCTGGCAAAGCCGGGCAAGCGCCTGCGCCCCGGCCAGCGGGTAATGTTTGGCGACGGTACCCTGACCGCCGCCGTTTTGGAAACCGCAGAGGACGGCAACAAACTGGTGGAATTCACCTACGACACCCAGACCCTGTATGAAAAGCTGGATGCGTTCGGAAAAATGCCCCTGCCGCCCTATATTACCGAGCAGCTGGAGGACCAGAGCCAGTACCAGACCGTGTACGCCAAGGAGCTGGGCAGCGCGGCTGCGCCCACGGCGGGCCTGCATTTTACCCCGCAGCTGATGGAAAGGCTTCAGCAAAAGGGGGTGGGCATTGCCGAGGTGACGCTGCATGTGGGGTTGGGGACCTTCCGGCCGGTCAAGGAGGAGGACATCGCAGACCACCAGATGCACTCGGAGTGGTACAGCGTGAGCGAGGAGACCGCGCGGCGCATCAACGAGACAAAGGCCGCCGGCCACCGGGTGATCTGCGTGGGGACCACCAGCTGCCGCACCCTGGAATCGGTGGCGGCAAAATACGGCGAGATTCGGGCGTGCAGCGGCGATACCGATATTTTTTTGTACCCCGGGTGCGAGTTCCGCTGCATGGACGGCCTGATCACCAACTTCCACCTGCCCGAAAGCACGCTCATCATGCTGGTGAGCGCCTTTTGTGGCTACGAGCGCACCATGGCCGCCTACAAAGAGGCGGTGGACCGGCGTTACCGCTTTTTCAGCTTTGGGGACGCAATGCTCATAGTATAAATGAAAATCCCGGCATAAAAGAACCCGCAAAAGCCCAGTAAGCCTGGGCTTTTGCGGGTTCTTGACGTATGATCTCAAAAAACTTTTGGGGCGTTTGGGGCCAAGATCGGGATGAAAACTCTTTGGGGCAGCCGGAGAGCAGGGAAGAATACCGGGTGCGCTTTCCTTTATGCGCCGCAGGTATGCCCGCCGCCCCCACATCCATGCTCACCGCAGGCTTGGCCCTGCTCATGGCTGTGATGGCCGCAGTTGGCCTGGGTGCTGAAGGCCAATGTGCCGCTGAGCAGGTTTTTCACCGCTGTGTCGGCATCGCCGGACACGCCTGCATATAATTTTATACCGACCCGGGCCAGCGCCGTCTGGGCTCCGCCGCCAATGCCGCCGCAGATCAGGGCGCCCACGCCCTGATCTGCAAGGAACCCCGCCAGGGCGCCATGGCCGCTGCCGTTGGTATCCAGAATTTCGCTGCGCACCACTTTACCGTCTGCTGCCTCATAAACCTTAAAGTGCTCGGTGTGCCCGAAGTGCTGAAAGATCTGGCCGTCGCTATAAGTTACTGCGATCTTCATTTTGTGTTTTGCTCCTTTTAAAATCATTTTTTGCAACACGCTGTCAGAGCTCCCGGCGGGGCGGTGGAGGCTTTCGGTGTTTTTTACAGCCTTTGCGACAGCACAGGCCGCCGTGGCCGGCTTTTGCCCTTTCACACAGGCGATAATTCCCGCCATCTATTGTCAATCGCTTTCCATTGACCAGCGCGTCGGCCAGTTTGCGGCGCGCGCTGTTGTAGATGTTGGTCACCGTGCTGCGGGCGATCTCCATCTGCGCGGCACATTCCTCCTGGGTCAGCCCTTCCAGATCCAGAAGCCGCAGAGCTTCGTATTCGTCCACGCTCATCACCACGGCTCCTTCCCCGCAGTCGGACATGCCCGAAGGCATAAAACCCGTACAGCGGGGGGCAGCGCATACAAGCCTGCATTTCAGCGGTCTGGGCATAAGTTCCACCTCATATCTGACATATGTCATCTATAGTTTAACCCCTTTTATGGCATATGTCAATAATGCCGGCGTGCCCATTTCAGAATGGTGCGTTTGGGCTGTATGCCGGTGATCGGGCCGCAACGCGCCATGGATCGAGCTTACGAGCGGCAATTGAGCCGGAGGATCAAATTCCTCCGGCTCAATTTTCCCATATGGCCTCTGGCATGTCGTTTGCCGAAAATCGGTGCATTTCGTTGACTTTTGCAATCTGGGGTGCTAAGCTTATTTGGTACAGGTACACAGAGTGCTGCTTGCTTGCACACGACCATTTTTTATAAAAACACAGAACAAGTTATTATTGCCCCAACACGATCAAAGGTCGATGCGGCAGCTCTTTATGGCGCAAGGCAAAGGGCAGGGGCGGTATTGTAGTTATGGCGACTTTTGCCCGTTCCCTCAAAAGAAATGCTTCGTGAGGAACAGATGAGATGAAATACGATAAATTTCAATATGACAGGATATTTGGAATTTTAAAAAACAAAATCGAATCCGGTCTTATGCCGAAAGGCACGGCCCTTCCTTCTTATACCGAGCTTTGCAAGGAATACAATGTATCCAACAAAACGATACGCCGCGTGGTGGCAATGCTGGCCGACGCGGGGCTCATTGAGACAAAGGAGCGGCAGCTTTCAGTGGTCGTTTTTGAGCAGGCAGACCCCGAAGGCGATCGTGCGGACAATTTGGAAGAGCCGAATGTTTCTGTTATGGCAGATATCCTGAAAACAGCGGAAATTCTTTACTATCCCTTTATATGCCACGGAATTTCTCTGTGCGATAAGTACGATTGGGATATCCCCGAAAAAATTGTTCGGCAATTGAACCCTGAGATACCAAAACTTTTTTGGAAAAACACCAAACTGGTCTGGCGCTTTTTTATTGCCAGATGCGAAAACGAGTTGAGCCTTCATATCGTTGATGCGCTTGGCTTTTTGGGGGTTGAATACAGGGAAAACAACTTTTACTCACGTGTTTTATATCAGCAGACACTCCTCGAGTTTATTCAAAGAAGCCGGATCTCGGCACCTGCAAGCAACGCTGTGAGAGGTTTTCTTGCGCATATCCATTCGATCACGATCTCAAGAGAAGATTTTCAATGCTATGTTCCTGCTGATTCGCCCTTCCGCATCGGTGTTCAGGGGCTTGATCAGTGGATGAAAACAGCGGAAGAGCGTTATTCCAGCGTATACCTGGATATCCTGGGGCTTATCGCGATCGGTTATTATCGGCCGGGAGACAGGCTTCCTTCTCATGCCCAGATGCAAAAGCAATATGGCGTCAGTGTAAATACCATGACCCAAGCCATTCAATGCCTGCAAAAATGGGGCATTGTAGAGGCGACCCGAGGGAAAGGGATTTTTGTTTCTACAGATTTGGCGGCGTTAAACGATATTCATGTGGACCCCAGGTTAATTGCCAGCCATCTCAGAAGATATTTCGAGTGCCTGGAACTTCTTTCCCTCACGGCGGAGGGAGTGGCTTACCATGCTGCAGCTCATGTTTCTTACGCGGAAACTGAAAAATTACTGCGGCGACTGGACGAAACGAAAAGCTGCGATGGTTTATACCAACCTGCGCCTGTTATTTTGCTGGAATTTTTAACAGAACATATTCCTTTTGACGCCTTGCGATCGGTCTATACGATCATGCTTAAAAACTATCGGATCGGCCGAAAAATACCAAAACTGATCAACCGGGCCAACGCATCCGGAAAATTGGAGATACACCACAAGTGTGCCGAAGCGGCAAACGCACTGCTCCGCGCAGATCAAAGCGCCTTTGCAGAGCAAGCTGCGGAGATGTTCAAGTATACCCATCGACTCATCATCGAGGAGTGCAAAAAGCTGGGGTACTGGAGGACGGTCGGGGATCTGTATGATGGTTCCCAGCTGTGGAAATAGGATCGATCCTGTAATTTCACATATCGACCGGTAAGCACAGCGCCATTCTATGCCGAGAGGGCGGGAGAGCAAAATGAAAAGAAAAATGAATGGCGGGGCAAAAAATGCGAGAGAAGAGATCCTGCCGCGGGTAAGAAAAACAACCATTCTGCTGGCGGCTCTGCTCATCTCGGAGATCTTTATCTTTACCGCTACATATCGCCATTTGAACCAAGCCATTCAAAACGAACGGATCGACTCCATCGAGCAAATGAGCACTCTTATTTCGGAAAAGCTGCTTCTGTTGAGGAAAAGCTATGTGGACAAGGTACGGCAGGCCGCCCTCGTCATCTCGAGCAGTCAGATCCGGTCGTTGGACTATGGGCAGGAACAGCTTTTGGGGTTTGAGCAGTTGTACCTGTTGGCTGAAGACGGTTCCTGCGTCTCGTTGGCGGGAGAAAAAATCGTACTGTCCGAATCGGAAGAGGTCAAGAAGCTTAAAATTTCGGACGAGGTTCGGACGGACTTCTGCACGGTACAGACCAAAGGCGATTTTTGGGTTTTTATGGCTCCTCTCTCCCAGGTGACGATAGGCGGCGAAGAGTTCTTCGGCGTTATCATGCTGGTGGATTCAAATACCTACGCGGAGACCGCGGCCACTGCCTTATATGAGAATCAGGGCGCTTCTTATGTGGTGAATCAGCTGGGGGTGATCGAACTGCGGCCGGCAAAGTCAACTGCCAACGATTGTTTTGGCGGCTACAACCTGCTCCATACCCTGCGGGAGAAAAAGGTGGACGAACAGCACATTCTTGCGCTGCAGCAGGGGCTGGAACAGCAGCACAAGGTGGAATTTATTACAAAAATAGGCGGGGAAACCTGGCGTATTCAAAGCTTTCCGGAAAGCGAGGGCAACAGCATCGTTATTGCGGTGCCCGTTTCGATCACCGCCAAGGCGACCTTTGACGGGATGCGGCATGTGATCATTATGATCGTGCTCACCCTCTCAACCGTGGTGGCCATAGCTGTGGCCTGGATTTACTACTACGTGAAAAAAGGGCAGCAAGTGAAGCTGGAGCAGGCAAAAGCCACTCTAAAGAGCGACTTCATGAATAAGGTCTCCCATGATATCCGCACACCGCTGACCGCCGTGATCGGGCTGAACGACCTGCTGCTGCACAATGCGGACAACCCGGATATTGTAGCGGACTGCGCGCACAAAGCGAAAAAGTCCGGCGAATATCTGATTTCCATTATCAACGACGTATTGGATATGAGCCGGATCGAAAGCGGCAAGCTGCGGATCTCCCATACGGTTTTTGATATGAAGGAGCTGCTGGAGACTGTTATTCAGCTGGAGACCTATCCTTCAGGCGAGAAGGCGCTGCGCTTTCGCCTGGACTGCCCGGACAACTTCCACCGGGGATTTTTGGGAGATGCTGTCCGCATCAAGCAATGCCTTGTAAACTTGATTTCGAATGCCATTAAGTTTACCCCCGAGCATGGAGCCGTGACCCTTACCTACCGGGAAAACCCGGAACGCGGCGGGTATACACGCGCCTGCTTTATTGTGGAGGACACGGGGATCGGCATGAGCGAAGCGTTTATGCAGCAGATGTTCCATCCTTTTGAACAGGAACAATCTTCTCTCATCTCCGCCCATGTGGGCAGCGGTTTGGGGCTGGCGATCGTACACAGCCTTGTGAGCCTGATGAACGGTACCATCTGCGCAGAAAGCAGCCTGAACAAAGGGAGCAGATTTGTTATGGAGCTTCCTTTGGAACGAACCGAGCTGAGCGAGCCGGCCCTCCAGAACGGGCGTGCCGATGAATTGCCCGGATCTATGCTTGGAAAAAGGATCCTGCTGGTAGAAGATAACCAAATCAATCGCGAAATCGTTGCCGCACTTTTGGCGGGGCTAGGCTTTGCGGTCGATGGGGCGGTGAACGGCGCAGAGGCTGTGAAGCGCTTCGAACATTCTTCCAGAGGGTATTATTCCATCATTTTAATGGACATCCAAATGCCGGTGATGAATGGCCTGGAGGCCGCCGCAGCCATTCGCGCCTCCGCTCATGCGGACGCTCAAAGCATCCCCATCATAGCCTTGTCGGCAAACGCTTTTGAAGAGGATGTGGAAAAATCGCTTGCCCACGGCATGCAGGCCCATATCAGCAAACCGGTGGATATAGAAGTGGTAAAAAAAATATTCGTGGAGTATATCCGTTAAGAAGGGGGCCCCCTGTGAAAAAGCAAAAACTATTGAGCTTGTTGCTGGCAGGCGCCATATTGCCGGGGGCAACCGGCTGCACTGCGGCACCGCACAAAACAGGCATGGAGGCGCGCTTTTGCGCGGGCAATGAAATTTTGAGCTATGAACCGGTGGATCTTGATAAAACAGTTATCACCATTGGGACATACGCGCCCTGCAGCGCAAAGCCGGTGGAGCTGGCCATCGAAACCGAATTTCCAAATGTTGACATTGTTGTTCTGGAACAGCCCAGCATCCCCGATATTCAGGAATATGTGAAAAACCCCGAGGTGCAGGGGGACCTGGAGGATATTATTTTTACAGGCGCCATAAAAGACATGGCGATAAACAGCAACATTTTTTATGATTTGTCGGCAGAGGATTTCACTTCCCGGTACAATCAATCCGCACTGAACAGTTTGAGCTCTGAGGGGAAGCTCTATCAGCTCCCGATCAACAGCTCGGTACAGGGGATCTTTTACAACAAAACCCTATTTGATGCCCACGGCTGGGAAATCCCGGAGACCATCGATGCGTTTTACACCCTGTGCGATGAAATTTCCGCCCAAGACATCCGCCCTTTTGTACCTTGTTTTAAATACTCCATGGAAGGGGTCGGCCTGGGGTTCAGCAACCGCACCCTCTTTTCGACTGCGGAAAAGAGGGAACAATACGCGCTGTTTTGCAACGGACAGGCCTCCTGTGAAGGGGTGTTGGAACCCTATTTTGCCGTCCATAAAGAATTGTATGACCGTGGCATCGTGGTGGACGACGACTTTTCCTCCAGCCTGACAAAAAACCGCCATGCCTTTTATGCCGGCGAGATCGCCATGCTGCCGGAACAACTGACCATGTTTTCCCTGTACGAGGATGAGCAGCCGGAATGTGAGGTCGGCTTTTTTGGCTACCCCACCGACACGCCCGGGGAACGCTGGATGCAGATGACGCCGGGACGCAGTATGGCACTGTCGAAAGCATCCATGGAGGATGCCAATAAAAGGCAGATATTGCTGGATATCTTTGCATTTTTGAGCACCGATAAAGGACAGCAAGCCTTGCTGGAGCTCTATTCGGGGCTGAGCAGCGTGAAATCCGCCCAAGCGAATTTGAGAGAAGAATTTTGGGACGTGCAGAAGTGTATTGAAAGCGGACAGATCTTTTTCGCAGACAGCATGGGCGATGCTCTCCAGAATCAAACAATGAAAGAGTATTTAACAGGCGATCTGACCCTGGAGCAGGTCATTGCCGAAACGGACACCACGGTTGAAAAAGCCAAGACCGGCCAGGCGCTGGAAGAGCCTGCCGGCACCGCAACAGAGGAGTTTACCGTTCTTGAAACCAGCAGCTTTGTTGCCGACGCCATGCGTTCCGCCACTGGGGCGGAGATCGCTCTGATCCCCCACCGCACCTATTATACCGGGAATTTTGCCAAATTTTATAAGGGCGATGTTACAATGCTGTATCGCTTTTATCTGAGAGGCCTGAGTGATGACGACCACCTGACCACTTATGGGATCACCGGGGCGAACCTGAAAGCCCTCATGGAGCACCCCATCATCAACGGAGAGGAGATCAACGCCATGTATGCGTTTTCCGGCCTTGCCATGGAATACGCTCCCTGGCGGGAGAAAAGTGAAAATGTTATCAAGTTGACCTTGGCCGACGGCAGTGAGATCGAGGACGGCCGGATCTATACCGTGGCCGCCTGGGCCAGCTCCATTGACGAAGCGTATATATTTTCCACCGTAAACGTCCATGGCGAGGCCGGCAGCAATATTGATCTGGTGACCGCCACCGTCAGGCAGGCGGGAACCATCTCCCCGGCAAAGGATGGCCGGCTTACACTGCGGTGGGATCAAGAGTAAGAGCACACACAGGGAAATATCTCACAGAAACAATATGTTTTTGCAAAACATCTATTTTAAGTAGGAGTCTATATGAAACATTGGGTCAAACAGTCAAAAAAACATAATGTGAAAGTTTTTTCTGTGGCGATCTTGCTTGCTGTTTTGCTTTCAAGCGCCGTTCCGTCTTTTGCTGCCCCAGAGCCGCCCGTTCGCCTCAGGGTCCCATTCCCGCAAGCGGAAGGCTTTACGATGACCGACGAAAACGGGAAGCGCTTCGGCCTGGTGGTGGATTATTTATATGAAATCGCAAAATACACCGGTTGGTCCTACGAGTTTATTGATACCGACGCCAATGACATGACGAGGGATTTTATTGCCGGTCAATATGATATTATGGGCGGCACCTACTATTCACAGGCGTTTGAAGAGTACTTTGCCTACCCGGATCACAGCTGCGGCAATACCAAGGCGGTATTGCTGGCCCGCCAGGATGACACCGCCATTAAGGGCTATGATCTCAGGGATCTGAACGGAAAAACCATAGGCGTTGTGGAGAGGGCAACCGAGAATGTGCGCCGGCTGAAAGAGTACCTTTCGGCCAATGGCCTGAACTGCACCCTCAAACCCTATACCTCCAAAGAGGTCGCCGCCGATCAAATCGATCTGGATCTGGAAGCCGGAAAAATAGACCTGAAGCTTGGAAATGCAACGGACGACACCGGTAGGTTCCGCGCGGTAGTATATTTCGACGCACAACCTCATTATCTGGTGGTGCAGCCGGGCAACCAGGAGCTGCTTGATCAGCTGAATTGGGCAATGGAGCGCATTGCGTTATCAGACCCTCACTTTTCAGAAGAAGTGTATAAGCGATATTTTGATGATACAGGCGTGGAAAACCTGCTGCTGACCGAGGAAGAAAAAGACTATATTGAACAAAAGGGCACAGTGACCGTGGCGGTCCCCAACTATTTTCATCCGCTTTACTGCATTGGTTATGAGGACGGCGACCACGTTGGCCTGGTTCCGGAGCTGCTGGATAAAATCGCTGCGCGGTATGGGATCAAATTTTCCTACATATTTGCGGATTCCTATGCCGACGCGCAACAACTCGTTATCCAAGGCAAAGCCGATATGGCCGGCATCTTTTTCGATGATGCCGCGGATGCCATGCGGAGTGAACTGGCACAGACCAAACCCTATGCCGCGTTGAACGACCTGATCGTGCGCAACCGTTCCGTGACCTATCCGGAGGACGGATTGACCTGCGGCCTTTTGGAAGGCCGCCAACTGCCTTCTTATGCCAAAGCGAGTAAAGTGACGTATTTCAGGACCATTGAAGAGGTTTTGGCTGCCGTGAATACCGGTAAGGTGGATTTTGCCTGTGGGCTTTCCGCGCGGGTGGAACAGATGATGCAGGACAACGTTTATACCAACGTGGTCCCTGTTACCTTATCGGCAAACCGCATGAGCATCAGCTTTGCGATGCCCATGCCCGCAAATCCGGAACTGCTGTCCATTATGAACAAAGGCATCAACAGCTTATCCGAAGATGACCGAAATTCTCTTTTGGACCACAATCTGGTCTCGATCGGAGATGCCAAGGTATCGCTGAAAAATTTTGTGGAGACCAACCCCATTTTATCGATCACCGCTATTTCGGCTTTTTTGCTGCTCGTCACAACGGTGATTGTGATAATGGCGAATATGCGTGTAAAGAACGCCAATATGCAAAAGGATATTGCGAAAGCAGAGGCGGATAACAAGGCAAAAAGCGCCTTTCTTTCCAGAATGAGCCACGAAATCCGCACGCCGATGAATGCCATCGTTGGAACCACCGCGCTCATTGCCATGAAGGACGATGTGCCTGAAAGCATAAAAGGAAATTTGGCGAAACTGAGCTCAACTTCACAGTATTTGTTGGGGCTGATCAACGACATTTTGGATATGAGCCGGATTGATAACGGGATGCTTTCCATTGCAGCGGAAGACTTCTGCCTGCGCCAGCTGCTCGATGAACTTTGCAGCATGATGCAAACACAGGCGCAGGCCCGGGAAATAGAGCTTTGCTGTGAAACGGATTTCAGGCATTCTGATCTGAAAGGAGATGCGATCCGGTTAAAGCAGGTTTTAATGAACTTGCTTTCCAATGCCATTAAATTTACGCCGCCGGGGGGAACGGTGCGGCTGAGCGTGGAGGAAACGGAGGCCTCCGGCCAGCAAGCCATCTATTTGTTTAAGGTTTCGGATACCGGCATTGGTATCAAAGCAGAGGATCTGGAACGTATTTTTGAATCCTTCGAACAGGTCGGGAGCAATCAAATGCGCAGCCAAGGGACTGGGCTGGGCCTGCCGATCAGCCGGAACATCGTGCACCTTATGGGCGGCGCTTTGAATGTGAAAAGCAAAATAAATGCTGGCAGCGAATTTTTCTTTTGCATTCCACTTTCCTTTGGAAAGCCCATGGAATTCAAAATGCCGCTTGCGTCTTCTGTCCATTTTGAAAATGTGCGGGTCCTGTTGGCTGAAGATCACCCCATCAATGCAGAGATCGCTATTGACATATTGGAGTCAAAGGGGATAAAGGTGGAGCTTGCCAAGGATGGTGCAAAGGCAGTTCGCTGCTTTGAGAAAAGCAGCCCCGGATATTTCGACCTGATTTTGATGGATCTGAGGATGCCCAACATGGGCGGTGTGGAGGCAACGAAAACAATACGGGTCTCCAGCCACCCTGACGCGAAAAAGATCCCCATTATTGCCCTGACCGCAAACTCATTTCAAGAGGATAAAGACATGGCAAAAGAAGCGGGAATGAACGATTTCCTTTCTAAACCATTGGAAATAGATCTGCTTTATGCGGTGCTTCAAAAGTGGATGCCCGGCAAACAGAATGCCCGGCAATAACCTGCGGCTTGACGGCGTTAAAACCCAGGCATAAAAAACAGCCCGGCTGAAGGAAACACCCCCGGATCAGTGATCCGGGGGTGTTTCCTTCAGCCCGTTCCATCGGGCGAAGCAGCAAAGCTGCCCTTAAGCCTCAAATTGGGGCGCCGTTGGGCTGCCGGTCTGGTAATACCGCCGGGCAGACGGGGACATTTGGAGCGCCGTGTGTTCAATTCCGAAGAGATTGAGATATTTTTCTATGGAAGGAAGCGCAATGGAGATAAACTCTCTGAACGCGGCGGCACAGGAACCCATGTCATCTGCCGTCAAGTGCTGCACAAGAGACTGCGCCAGCCAGACCGCTTTGTCGTCAACAGCAGGATATTTTTCCCGCGAGGTTTTTAAAGGATACCCCCAGAGGGCCAGGCCGTAAATGTTTGCGTAGATCTCCCGGATCCCCTGCAGAGGCGCCCGCATCGCCACGGTGATAAAGATACACCAGGGAGCAAGCTCGCAATTTCCTGCATCAATATAGCTTTTCAGCTGCCGGATCAATTTGCCTTTTTCTTCTTGATCCAGCAACGACAGGGTGCGGCGGACAATCTCCTCGCAGGAATAAAGCAGCAGCTCGAACGACTGAAAGAAAAGGGCCAAATTCCGAACGATGGCCGGAACGGTCAAATCCGGCTGCTCGGTACGCTCTCCCAAGGAAAAAACCCGAATCCCTTTGCCGCTTATAGGGCAGGTCACACCAAGGTGCGTGAGCAAGCGAATGGTCCGGCGCACCGTATTGACCGACACACAGTATTCCTGCGCCAATTTTTCATAAGAGGGGAGGAACCGCTGCCCCCGATAACGCCCCAGATAAATCTCATACATGAAACGGGTCGCCAGATTGTAACAAATTTGCGGGCGGCCCCGGTAGATCCGCCAGGAAAAGGAAATCTGCCGGTCTGCCGGTATGGGAAGCAAGGAAGGCCCAATGGAGTTTGCTGCCGACGTCACAAACTCTTTCCAGAAGGCGGACAAAAGTTCATCGAGCCGCTGCCAATCCTGTGCTTTTGCTGTGCAGATGATCTCCTGCAAACGTTTTTGCGCAATCGCCGCCGAATAATGTTCCAGAGTGCGGTCGCTGATATAGGGAAAGCCCAAAAACAGCAGGCACTCCCAAAACAGATTCATGATCAATGGATTTTTCATTTTTTGCAGAGCAAAGCAATAAAAGTGGATCAGATTTTCAAGGTCCGCCCGCTCCGCAAAAGAAGAAAGAAGGGCAAAATCGCTCGGATCAAGCCGCCGAAAGCTCTCTATAAGCAACGGCTGAAAAACGACCTCCACCGTTTGGCCCAGATCCGAAAAAACATTCCATCGCTCCGAAAAAAATTGGCGGATATACGCATTGCTCTGTTCCTCGGTCTGCTGAAAAATGACCCGGGCGGGCCTGCCCCGCTGGACCGAGATATAGCCTTCTTCCCGCAACTGTTTCAGCGCGGACTTCACCGTCTGGTCAGCAACATTGAATTTTTTACAACAAATGTTGACAGAAGGAAGGGCGTCTGCGTATCTGTAGCGCTGGAAGTGAAAGCATTTGAGAAAATATTCATAGATAAAACCGGTAAAATCCTGTGCGCTCTCCATTTTTACCCCTCCCTTGCCCATGTTCCTTATTTTAACATTCTTCGAGCCGAAAATCCACAAAACCAGTTGAAAATCCGGCGTTTATTCTTTATAATATAAGTTAGGTAATTATGGACAAGGTTCGCGCTTTTTCCATTTGGACTTGCCGAGGAAAAGGGGGTGACATGCAGATGCCCATGCTGAAGACCGTATTGATCGTGGAGGACAACGAGATCAATCGCGAGGTGCTGCACAGGTTGTTGGCTTCTGAGTATCAGGTTTTAGAAGCAGAAAACGGACAGGCAGCGCTTGATGTTTTACAGGCCCATTATGAAGAGATCGCGCTGATCCTATTGGACATCAATATGCCCATTATGGATGGATACACCTTTCTTTCCCATATCAAGGCCAATTCGACCTTTTCCTCGATCCCGGTCATTGTGACGACCCAGAGCGACAGTGAGGCGGATGAAGTGAGCGTCCTCTCCCACGGGGCCAGCGATTTTGTGCCCAAGCCATATAAGGCCCAGATCATCCTTCACCGGGTCGCCAGCATTATCCGCCTGCGTGAGACCGCCGCCATGATCAATCAGTTTCAGTACGACCGCCTCACCGGGCTGTTCAGTAAGGAATTTTTTTACCAGCGGGTGCGGGAAATGCTGCAGCGATATCCGGAGCGCCAGTTCAATATCATCGCCTCCGATATTGAAAATTTTAAACTCATCAACGACATTTTCGGCGTGGCGGCGGGAGACCGGCTTTTGCAGGGCATTGCGGAGCAATATCGCCGGATCGTGGGGGACAAAGGCATTTACGGGCGCCTGAATGCAGACCAATTTGTCTGTTTGATGGAAAACAGCTGCGAGTATACAGCCGGCATGTTTGCCCAGGCCCTGGAAAAGGTCAATGCGCTTCCCAACGCCCAAAACGTTGTGATGAAGTGGGGGATCTATTATGTTGAAGACCGAAGGATCCCTGTGGAGCAGATGTGCGACCGGGCGCTGCTGGCGGCGCACAGCATCAAAGGGCAATACGGAAAGCATTTTGCAGCGTATGACGATAAGCTGAGGGGGGAATTGCTGCGCCAGCAGGCCATCATCGCCGGCATGGAAACCGCCCTGGCGGACGGTCAGTTTTTGCTTTATTTCCAGCCCAAATACAGGATCAGGGATCACAAGCTGGTGGGCGCGGAAGCATTGGTCCGCTGGGATCATCCGGAATGGGGATTCCAGTTTCCAGCCAAGTTCATCCCCCTATTCGAAAAGAACGGTTTCATTACCAAACTGGATCAATTTGTCTGGGATAAGGCCTGTGCCATTTTGCGTGAATGGGACGACAAGGGTTATCTGCCCATATCCATCTCGGTCAATGTATCCAGGGCGGACATTTACAATATGAATATTTCCGAAATCCTGATGGATATGATCCGCAGGCATGGGCTAAAGCCTTCCCGGCTCCATCTGGAGATCACGGAAAGCGCCTACACGGAACAGCCCACCCAGATTATCGAAACCGTTACAAAACTGCGCAAACTTGGTTTTGTGATCGAGATGGACGATTTCGGCAGCGGGTACTCCTCGCTGAATATGCTCAACCAAATGCCTCTCGACATTTTAAAGCTGGATATGAAATTTGTTCAGGGGGAAGCGGGAAAAAGCGTGGGCCAGGGGATCTTGCAGACCATTGTGGAGCTTGCGCGCCGGATGCGGCTGAGCGTAGTGGCGGAGGGGGTGGAAACCCAAGAGCAGCTGAACCGGGTGGCAGAAACCGGATGCGATTATGTGCAGGGGTATTATTTTTCCAAACCCATGCCAGCTCAGGAATTGGAATTGCTGTTAAAGGAAAAGCAAACCGTTGGGCTGCGGGAGGAGGAGGCTGCGCGCTGCGAGGGGCCGCACTTTGGCATGAGGCTCAGACCCAGGCGGCAGCTGCTTTTAATTGCCGACGAAGATCCGGATTATCGGAATGAGGTAAAAAAAACATTTTCCACGCATTTTCAGGTCGAGCATTGTGCACAGGCGGATGCCGCGCTGGCCTTTGTCACCCGGTATAAAGACCAGCTTGCCGCTGTTCTGCTAAGTAAGTCGCTGCCGGGCCTGCACAGCCCTGTTGTATATGAAATGCTGAAAGATGAACTGGCCGTGTGGAATATACCGGTTTTGGTAACGGGAACGCAGGATCCGCAAGCGGAGGAGCGAGCGCTTGAACTGGGCGCTTTGGACTATGCGGGCAAGCCGCACACAGCAAAGAGCCTGCTTAAAAGAACTCTGCATGCGATCTGGCTGTCGACCTTTCATGAGCGGGAAAACGCGCTGCAAAACGAGGCCAACCGGGATCATATGACGGGGTTTCTCAACCGCCGTGGGCTGGAAACCGCGATCCATACAATGAAAAAGGAAGATGCTCCGTTCGCGTTTTGTCTGTTTGATCTGGACAATCTGAAGCAGACCAATGATACGCTGGGCCATATACAAGGGGACCGGCTTATCGAAGAGGTCACCAAGCTGATCCGCGCGCAATCCAGAAAAAGCGACATTTTGGCCCGTTACGGCGGCGACGAGTTTATTGTGATCCTAAAGCAAATACAGTCTGCCGATGTGGTGGTGAAAAAAGCGGAGGGGATCTGCCAGGCGCTGAAAAAGATCGCGTTTGAGCAGGATATACGGGCCTCTGCTTCTGTGGGGATTGTGATCTCAGATAATATGGACAACGGGATGGATGAAGTGTTCAAGCAGGCGGATATGGCGCTTTACCGCGCAAAATCAAACCATAAAGGCAGTTGCTGTTTATGGGAAAGCGAGGATTAAGGATTGCAAAGTTTGAGAGAAATTTTGGAAAGTTACGGCTCCAACTATGAAGAGACCATGGAACGATTTTTGGAAGATGAAACCTTCTATTTGAAAATACTGGGAATGCTGCTGAAAGACGCAAGCATGAAAAAACTGCATGATGCGCTGGACAGCAAGGATGTGGCCGCCGCATTTGATGCCGCGCACACGTTGAAGGGCATTTCGGGCAATTTGGGGCTGACGCCGTTTTATGCCGCAGTTTGCACAATGGTGGAAGCGCTTCGCGGCAGGGATCCGGAAGGGGACTATTTTGCCCTTTACCAATGTGTTGAAGCCGAATACAAAAGAGTGGAACTGCTTTGGCAGGAGCTGCACGAAATATAGCAGGGTATGAGCAGGCGGGACCGACCGCCCAAGATCGCGGCTTTGACGGAAATCAGCAAATTACAGCGATGCTGCCATTTCCCCCAACGGAGTGTGGCGGCATTTTGCTTTATCCGGGGTGAAGCGCTTCGGGATCAAGTTTAGAGGGGGGATGCCGGTGAGCGACAAGATGAAAAAAGCGGCCCTTCACAAGCGCAATTACATTCTTCCGTTGATGCTGATCGCGGTTGCATTGGTGCTGGTGCTATGTGCGCTTTTTGCCGCCTCATTGGATGAACAGTTATACACCCAGCGGCTGTATAGCATGGAACAGAATGCAAAAAAGAGTTCGGAATTGGTCAACCTTTCCATTCGGAGCGAATGGGAAAAGCTGCATCAGCTGGTCTATACCATACAGCGGTTTCCAGCGTGCAGCTCCCAGCAGCTGATGGAGAGCCTTGTGGATATGAGCCAAAACAGCGATGGTCACTCCCCCTGGACTTTCGGCTGCATTGATTCCAACAGCAACAGCTATAACTGGGACGGTACCGTCACGCGCTGGCCGCTGCCAAAAATGCTGCCAGCGGATCTTCCTGACCACCAGATCGCAATCCGTGAATCCAGTATCGCTGCCACCGAGCAGATGCTCTTCCTTCAGCGGCTGCCGCACCCCATAATGCTTGCCGATGGAGTGGAGCTGACACATGTCACCCTTACAATTGATATGCATATTCTGCTTCCCGAACTGGAAGTTTCCTCCTTTGGCATAGGCAACGCCACCTACATCACAAAGACAGACGGCACGCGGCTGTATCATCAAACCTCCAGCGTGGAGATCCTGCCGTCCTATAATGTTGTAACCGCGCTGAGAAACGCCGAATTTTTATATGATACCAGCCACGAGGCGTTTGAAAAGGCAGTACAGACCCAGGGCTTTTTTACGGGTGAGGTCGTCTTTCAGGGGATGCGGTATTTCGTCTCCAGCGCCCCTGTGGCGCAGCGTTGGACGATGATCCTATTTGTACCAGAGGAAAATGTAAGCGGCGGCACCATGGAACTGGTGCAGAAGCTGATCCTGCAGATGGCGGGGATCGCCTTTGCGCTGTCTGTTGTGCTGATCTTATTCATGCGCCTGAATGCACACAGAACGCTGCAAGCACAGCGGGCAGCCCTGCAGGCGGCGGAACAGGCCAGCCAATCCAAGAGCAATTTTCTTTCCAATATGTCCCACGACATCCGCACACCCCTCAACGGCATTATGGGGATGTGCCATCTTGCCATGCGGGACTACGACGACCCGGGGGGTTATCTGAGCAAGATCAACCAAAGTTCCCATCAACTAATGCTGCTGATCAACGATGTTCTGGATATGTCCCGGATCGAACAGGGCAAGGTGGAGGTCCACGCAGCGCCCCTGGACATTCCGGCACTGCTGCGCGGGTGTATTACCAACATCGAGGCTTTGGCCCGAGAAAAAAACATTGCGGTCCGGGTAGAGACCAGCGGTCTGAAAGACTGCTGTGTGGAGAGCGACGAACTGCTGCTCAATCAAATTTTGACCAACCTGCTGGGCAATGCGGTAAAGTTTACCCCTGAAAAGGGCGTCATCGACCTGCGCGCCGCCCAAAAGGAGCCCCGGGATGGGCTTGCGCTGTATACCTTTGAGGTGCGCGATACCGGGATTGGTATGTCCGCGGAATTTGTGACCCGTATGTTTGAACCCTTCAGCCAGGAAAACAGCGGCAGCCGCACGCAGTATAAAGGCACAGGATTGGGGCTGTCCATTGTAAAAATCCTGGTGGAAAAGCTCCAGGGAGACATTCAGGTGGAGAGTGCCCCTGGAAAAGGGAGCTGCTTTTCCGTGACCCTGCCCCTTACCATCGCGCCGCCGATCCAGGTGCCTGAGGAGGTGGGGGAGCTGACGGACCAGGCATCCGGCATGCGGGTGCTGCTGGCGGAGGACAACGAGCTCAACTTGCTGATCGCATCGGACATCCTGGGTGAGTTTGGTGTGACCGTGGATACGGCCGCCGACGGGCAGCAGGCCGTGGATCGGTTTGCCGCCTCCCCCGAGGGGCAGTACCATCTCATATTCATGGATCTGCGCATGCCTGTGATGGACGGCCTGGCCGCCGCCTGCGCCATCCGCAGCATGCCCCGCGGCGACGCCAACGTGCCCATTGTGGCGATGACGGCGGATGCTTTTGCCGAGGATGTGGAGAAGACCCGGGCGGCCGGCATGAACGATCACCTTGTAAAGCCCCTGGATCTCGACCGGCTCAAGGCCGTTCTCTATAAATACCACCCTGACCGAAAAAAAGGAGAGTAGGATGAAAAAAATATCCGCCTTATCCCGCGCAATGGCCACAGCGCTGACCGCCGTGGTGCTGGCGAGCACCTTTTCCGGGTGCGGCAGCACGGCGAAGGATCATTCCCTCAGCATTCTGACCCCAAGCCAAAGCATTGAGCCGCTGATAAACAAGCTGACTGCGGAAACCCCCGGCGTCACCTTTGATGTGCAGCCCTATTTTGGAGCCGGCGTATCTGTGCATATCCAGGAGCGATTTAAGCAGAACGATCTGCCCGACATCATTCTTGCCACCTACGCCCCCGAGGGCAGCATCCAGAAGGAGACCTTGCTGGACCTGTCCGGCTACGGCTTTGTGCAGAACTATAAAGCCAGCGTTCTGTCCAACCTTTCGGTGGATGGCGGAATCTACCTGCTGGAGGGTCCCTCGACCCCGCGGGGCATCGCCTATAACAAAACATTGTTCGCAGAAAAGGGTTGGGAGGTCCCCACCAATCACGAGGAATTTATCTCCTTGGTAAAAACCATCCGTGCCGAGACCGACATACTGCCCATGACGCTGCCCGGGCTGTATTCCGGCACTTACTTTACCCTGATGAGCGAGTTGTCACACTGCGATTTTTTGATGACAGCGGACGGCGTTACCTGGGCTCAGGAGTTCGCCCAGGGCCAGGCATCCTCCAGGCAGGGCTTCGGCACCGGCATTGAGCTTGTGAAGGATTGGGCGAACGCGGGGGTGTTCGATGCGGCGCAGGTGGATATGAGCGATCAGCAGGGCATCAAAATGCTGATCAACCGAGAGTGCGCCATGACGTATCTGGTGGGCGGGCAGTCCTTTTTTCTGGGAAAGATCAAGGAGTCCGCGGACGAGTTTGGGACCTTTCCCCTACAGGGCCTGGGAAGTGACAGTGAGTTCTGCGCCACCAACTACGGCATTAAAATAGGTCTTAACAAGCGCCTGGGCGAGCCGGGCAACGAGAAGAAACTGGAAAGCGCCCTGAAACTGTTGGAGCTTTTCTCCACCGAGGAGGGCCAGGAAATGTTCCGATCGAGCGAAGCGGACATTCTGCCCCTTGCCGGCACGGCCGCCCGGCTGCCGGAGGAGTTCATTCCCCTGAACGAGACCATGAACCGGGGACATGCGGCGCCATTTTTGTACCCCGGGTACGAGGATGTGCTGGCCGTTACGGGAGAATACCTGCGGGAGGCCATCACTGCCGGCGGCGACCTGGATGGGGTGTTTGAGCTGATGGATTCCATTCGCCAGAACACCATCCAAGAGCAGGATACCGGTAATGCACTGGCTGTGGTGAGCGAGGATCTGACCGAGGAGCAGACCGCCAGGCTGGTGGTCAACGCCCTCTATGCCACGGGAATAGGGGACATTGCACTGTGTACGGTACAGCGGTATACCCCGGGCATTCGCCTGGCTGCGGCGGCCAACGGCAAATACTATCAGGGCGAGCTGGACACCACGAACATTGATGTCCCCATCGGTCCCCGGTACAACGATCCGATCTGCACCCAGGACATGACCGGCGCCGAGATCAAACAACTTTTGGAAACGGGCCTGGTGGTCGCCAACGACGCGGGCATTACCGATTATCTGCCCTTCATCAGCGCGGGGCTCGACCCGAAGAAACTGGCAGACGGCGAAACCTACAGGGTGATCTTTTCGCCCAGTGACTGCGGAGAAAAATCTCCTCTGGAGAAATCCACGGTCCCAAGCGATATCGTCTGGAAGGAGTTCTGGCGTGAATATATCATCGGGCTTGGTACCATTACGCCCGAATGCGCCCGGTAAAATAGGCCCCGCGGCGCCACGGAGAGCGCTGCCGGCAAGGCCAATTTTTCGTTGACTTTTTTGCCCGGATTTTCTATAATCATATTGAGCGGCGGTGGGGTCACCCATCGCCGCTCACTTTTTGGCTCTGCCGGCCCTGCGCCGCAGCGGAGCGTGCCCTGCGCAAAAAAGAAAGGACCCGATCTATATGCCTTATCGCCTGCTTAAAAACGAGCACACCGCCCGCCGGGGGGAGTTCTGCACCGTTCATGGCACCGTGCAGACCCCCGCGTTTATGAACGTGGCCACCGCCGCCGCCATCAAGGGCGGCCTTTCCGCGCTCGATCTGAAGGACATCCGCTGCCAAGTGATGCTGTGCAACACCTACCATCTGCACCTGCGGCCGGGCGACGGCCTGGTGGCCGGGCTGGGCGGCCTGCACCACTTTACCCGGTGGGACGGGCCCATTTTGACCGACAGCGGCGGGTTTCAGGTGTTCAGCCTGGCAAAGCTGCGCCAGATCACCGAGGAGGGGGTGACCTTTCACTCCCACCTGGACGGACATGAAATTTTTATGGGGCCCGAGGAGAGCATGCGCATCCAGGCAAACCTGGGCTCCACCATCGCCATGGCCTTTGACGAGTGCGTGGAGAACCCGGCGCAGCACGACTACTCCAAGGCCAGCTGCGAGCGCACCACCCGCTGGCTTGCCCGCTGCAAGGGCGAGCTTGGCCGGCTGAAGGCCGAGGGCAAGGCCGTGAACCCGCACCAGCTGCTGTTCGGCATCAACCAGGGCTGCACCTTTGCGGACCTGCGGGTGGAGCACATGAAGCGCATCGCGGAGATGGAGCTGGACGGCTATGCCATCGGCGGGCTGGCGGTGGGTGAGCCGGCCGCAGAGATGTACCGCATCATCACCGCCGTGGAGCCCTTTATGCCCAAAGATAAGATCCGCTACCTGATGGGGGTGGGCACACCGGGCAACATTCTGGAGGGCGTGCGGCGGGGGGTGGACCTGTTCGACTGTGTGATGCCCAGCCGCAACGCGCGCCACGGCCATTTGAACACCTGGGGCGGCGTGATCAACATCAAAAACCTGAAATACGAGCGGGACGAGAGCCCCATCGACCCGCAGTGCGACTGCCCGGTGTGCCGCAATTTCAGCCGAGCGTATCTGCGCCATCTGTTCAAGGCCGACGAGCTGCTGGGCATGCACCTGGCGGTGATGCACAACCTCTATTTTTACAACCGCCTGATGGAGCGCATCCGCGCCGCGCTGGACGAGGGAAGCTTTGAGGCCTTCCACGATCAATATGTGACCCTGCTGGACACGCGCATCTAAAATGCCCGTTTTCTATTGCATAAAGCCGGTTTATGGGCTATAATGATAGCATTGGAACCCATTTCGAGAGGAGTTTTAAAAAACTATGAATTTTGCGTTTTTGACCACTGCCGCGGACGGAACTGCCGGGATGGCCAGCATGTTCATCATGCTGGGCGTGATGGTGGTGGTGATGTACCTGTTTTTGTATCGCCCCCAGAAAAAGCAGCAGAAAAAAGAGGCCGAGATGCGCAACTCGCTGGAGATCGGCGATGAGGTGACCACCATCGGCGGCATCATCGGGCGGGTGATCGCCATCAAGGAAGACACCTTTGTGATGGAGACCGGCAGCGACCGCACCAAGATCCGGTTCCGCCGCGCCGCCATTCAGGCCGTGGAAAAGCTGAACATGGACCCCGCCGCCACCCCCGAAAAGAAATAAATGTTTTAAAAGAACACCTTCCTGCATACGATGTGGTGTGCATGGAGGTGTTTTTTTATGCCAAAGAACAATCGGCCCGGCCCCCGGCCGGCACAATCCGCCCAAGCCGCAAAACAGTTTGCACCGGTGGCGGCAGCTCTGGTGTGCGGCCTTGCCGCAACCTTTATACTGTTGCTTATTTTCAGTTGGCTGTTCACAAAGACCCAGATCCCGGCCTGGTGGGCCGTGCCCCTCGCAACCGCGGCCGTGTGCGTGGGGTGTTTTGTAAGCGCCCATGTGCTGGCCAAAAAGATCAAAAAGAACGGTCTGTTCTGCGGCCTTTGCGCCGGCGCGTTTTTCTTTGTGATCTACCTGGCGGCAGCGCTTTTAAACGGCCAGTTCGAATTTACCACGTTGGCCTCCATCAAGCTGGTGTGCTATCTGCTGGCAGGCTGCTTTGGCGGTTATCTTGGTATTTTGGCCGCAGAAAAGCAGCTGCGCACGCACCACGCAAAATAAAAACAGCGGCAGGGAACAGGGCTTTTTGCCCTTTGATCCCTGCCGCTTGTCATACCCGGAGCGCCGCGCGCATAAATTGTTACCAAAAAACAAAAGAGGTACAAGCTTATGTGGACGTATCACAGCCCGGCACTGGAATCGGCAGCTCCTGCACCGCGGCCGGCGCCGCCCCAAAGGCCGCAGCCCCCCGCACCCCCACCGCGGCCGCCCAAACCCAAGCCGGCGCCTGCACCCCTGCCTTCCCATGCCGTAAAAGCAGGCGCCGTGCACCGCAGGCGGGCCAACCGGCTCGCCTGCGGCATGGGCGCGCTGTACCTGGCAGGCCTTGCCGCGGGAGCGGTATGTGTGAGCTTTTTGAGCGAAAAATTGCTGGCCTATGCAGCGTATTTTACCCAGTTCAACCTGAATCTGCACAAAACAGGCAACCAGCCGCTTATTTTCAGCACAAGCTTTTTATCGCTGTTTGTACAGCTCACCCTGGTGCTTATGCTGGGTTTTTGTGTGCTCGGCTGCGGCCTCATCCCTTTGTTTTTAGTGGTCAAGGGCGCGGGAACCGGTTGTTTTTTCGCCCTGCTCTATACCCAGGTGGGCACTGTAAAAGGCCTGTTTTTGCAGGCGTTGATATTTTGGCTGCCCGAGGTGTTGGGCAGCCTTATTGTAATACTGTTAAGTGCATTTGCCTTACGCGTGTCGCTCGGGCTGGCCCAGGGCTGCACCGGGCAGTTCCCCCCGGCGCTGCGCCAAAGCTCCAAGCGCCTGGTGCATCGCTACCTGGCGCTGTGTTTTGCAGCCATGGTCCCGTGCGCCAGCTCTGTGGCGCTTTCACTCTGGTTCGCCGGCATCTTTTGAATCGGGAGGCTGGCCGGCCTCCGGTTCGGCGGGCAGGTCGCTCTGGGGCTGAAACTTCATGCGGGAAAGGGGAGTGGAGCTGGCCGCCTGACGCAGCTTTTCCGTGTTGATGTGGGTATAGATCTCGGTGGTGGACACATGCTCGTGGCCCAGGATCTCTTTTAATTCCAGCATATCCACGTTGCCGTGGCGGTACATCAGGGTGGCGGCGGTGTGCCGCAGCTTGTGGGGCGAATAGCCCTTGCCGGAAAGCCCGGCAGCCTGCAGGCAGCGCTCGATGATCTGCTCCACGCGCCGCGTGCCCAGCCGTTTGCCGGTGCGCTTTGAGACAAACAGGGCTTGTTTGTCCTGTAAATTGGGCAGGGCGGCCCGGGCGGCGCAGTAATGGTGCAGTGCGTCGGTGCAGGCGCCGTTCAGGTAGACAAGGCGCTCTTTGTTGCCCTTGCCCACAATGCGGATCGTATCGTTCTGGAAATCCTTCAGCTCGATGCCCACCAGTTCCACCAGGCGCATGCCGCAGTTCAGAAAAAGGGTAACGATGCAAAAGTCACGCTCGTAAAAATCGCTTTGTATATTTTTTAACAATTCAATGCTTTCTTCCAGCGACAGGTATTTGGGCAGCGTCTTTTTTAAGGATGGAACCGAAATATCCTTTGCAGGGTCCTGCAAAAGGCGGTTTGACTTTACCGTCATGAACTTAAAAAAGCTTTTCACAGCACTGAGCTTGCGTGCACGGGCCGCCGGCTCGTTTTCACGCTCGTTTTTCAGATAATACAGATATTCGTAGATCTCGGCCTGTGTGATTTGGCCGATGAAGGCGGTGTCCACGCCGCGGATGTCAATTTCGTCAAAAGCAGCGCTTTGGGAAAGGCCGCGGGCCCGAACGAGAAAACGGAAAAAGGTGCGCAGGTCAATGTAATAACCGTTCACCGTGCGCGGGGACCGGTTCAGGATCGCGCCCATATAATTTAAAAAATCGCGCAGGTCCTTGGGGATATCCTCGTAGGGGGTGTGCTGGTTTGGTTTCAGCGGATTCAAATAAGTACTCATACAATCCTGCGCTCCTGAAAAGTTAAAATAATGTTGCGGCGGGCGGCGCGGAGCTGCCCGCCGGCTTTGAGACCAAAGCGCTTTTTACCAAACGCTCCGGAACTGGCGTTTCATCGAAAATGCCAGTTTGCCCTCCCCTGTATTTCGCTAAATTTTTATTTAGCGAAATTAGATTTGTTTTTTTAAAGTATACCTCCCCTGAGGCTGTTTGTCAACAAGCCCGGTTTAGCAATGCCGGCCGGGCAGTCTCTGGCCAAGCCGCGGGCACGATCTCCGTTTTGGTCCTGCGGGCAAAAAAACGGGCGGCCTTTCAGGCGCTGCAGTATGCGCGCCAAAAACCGCCCGTTTTTTATTATTTGATCGCGTTGATGGCTTCGCGCAGATAACTTACGCCCACCAGCTCCAGGCCGTAAAATTCTTTTACGTTCAGCTGTTTCAGATTGTGCTTTGGAACGATCGCCTTATTAAAACCAATGCGCTGGGCTTCCCGCAGGCGCGTTTCCAGAAAGGTGACGCTGCGCACTTCGCCCCCAAGCCCGACCTCGCCGATGGCGACGGTCTTATCCCCTATCGGCTGATCCAGCAGCGACGAAACCATGGCAAGGCAAACCGAGAGATCACAGGCCGTTTCGTCCAGCTGCAGGCCGCCCACGATGTTCAGGTAGACGTCCAGGCTTCCGAAAAAATAGCCCGCGCGCTTTTCCAGCACGGCCACAAGCAGGTTCGCACGGTTGAAATCGAACCCGCTGGCGGTGCGGCGTGGCACGTTGAAGCTGCTCTTGGTTACCAGGGCCTGCACCTCGCTTAAAATAGGCCGCGTGCCCTCCATGGTGCAGGCCACGCAGTTGCCGCTGGTCCCAAGGGGCCGGCCCTCCAACAGCAGCTGGGAAGGGTTTTCGATCTCGGCCAGGCCGCTGCCGGTCATATCGAACATGCCGATCTCGTTGGTGGAGCCATACCGGTTCTTTGCGGCCCGCAGCACCCGGTACGGCAGGGTTTTGTCCCCCTCGAAATACAGCACTGTATCCACAATATGCTCCATGACCTTGGGGCCCGCGATTGCGCCGTCCTTGTTTACATGGCCCACAATAAAGGTGGGGATCTCGAGGGCCTTGGCCACAGCCAGCAGCCGGGCCGTGCACTCTTTGACCTGCGAAACGCTGCCTGCCGAACTGGATACGTCGGCGCAGTGCATGGTCTGGATCGAATCGATGACCACAAGCTCGGGCTTTGCCTGCTCAATCAGGCCGCAGATCTCGTCGATCTCGGTCTCGGCGGCAAGGCTGATGTTTTCCTGCGCCACCTTCAGGCGGTTGGCCCGCAGCTTGATCTGGCGGGTGGATTCCTCGCCGGTGATATACAGCACCTCGTGCCGCAGCGAGATCGCGCCGCACAGCTGCAGCAGAAGGGTTGATTTGCCGGCCCCCGGCTCGCCCCCCAGCAGCACCACGCTGCCCAGCACCACGCCGCCGCCCAGAACCCGATCCAGCTCCGAAATGCCGGTGACGATGCGGCTTTTTTCCTCGGTGGTGCTGATACCGGAAAGCCGGTCCGCCACCAGGCTGGTCACGCCGGCAGGCCTGGCCCCCGCCGCTTTGCGCGCCGCGGACTTCGGTTCGGGAACCACAACATCCTCCGCCATGGTGTTCCACTCGCCGCAGGAGGGGCAGCGCCCCATCCACCGGGGGCTGGTTTCACCGCAGTTGGAACACACATAAACCGTTTTTAATTTGCTGTCCTTCAAAATACCTGCTCCGCCTTTTTATTTAATATCCGAAAACGCCGTCCAGCGATTCGTCGTTCTCCACCCATTCGTTCACTTCCACCACCCGGTACTCGTTCTTGCTGTCGCGGATGTAGATCTTTTCGATCCCCGCGTTGATGACCAGGCGCTTGCACATGGAGCAGCTGTTCGCGTTTTTTACATAGTCGCCGGTGGCCATGTCGATGCCCACCAGGTACAGGGAGCTTCCCAACATTTTGTCCCGCGGGGCGCTGATGATGGCGTTGGCCTCGGCGTGGACGCTGCGGCACAGCTCATACCGCTCGCCCCGGGGGATCCCGAGCTTTTCGCGCAGGCACATATTCATGTCGGTGCAGTTTTTGCGGCCCCGGGGCGCGCCCACATAGCCGGTGGAGATGACCTCATCGTTTTTTACGATCACCGCGCCGTAATGCCGCCGGAGGCAGGTGCCCCGCTGGGACACGCTCTCGGCCAGGTCAAGATAATAATTCACCTTATCGCGCCGCTCCATCTTTAGTCTTGCCACCTTTCGCCACAAATTATTTATTTTCCATTATAGCACAAAGCGCCGAAAAAGCAAAAGCGCCCCCCGGAAAGGGCGCTTTTGCCCGCTTTGCAAGTTCAGGCGCGCAGATATTTTTGTATCTCCTCCATCATGAGCGGAATATCCAGCGGCTTTGCCAGGTGGCTGTTCATACCGGCCCGCCTGGCGGCCTCCACATCCTCGGCAAAGGCGTCGGCCGTGATCGCAAAGATGGGAATGGCAGCGGCGTCGGTGCGGGCCATGGCGCGGATCTGGCGGGCCGCCTCGTAGCCGTTCATGACGGGCATTTGTACGTCCATCAAGATAAGATCAAACTCGCCCGGCGCCGACTGCGCGAACCGCTCCACACATTTTTTGCCGTTGTCCACGATCTCGACCCGGGCGCCGGCGCCCTCCAGCAGCTCGCGGGTGATCTCCTGGTTGAGCTCGTTGTCCTCGGCCATCAGGATACGCCTGCCCCCCAGCTTTACCTCGTTGGCGTTGGCGTGAAGGGGCAGATCCTTGTGCAGGACATATTGAAGGATGCAGCGATACAGCGTGGACTTGAAAAACGGCTTCTGGATGAAGCCCGTGACCCCAGCCTCGGTGGCCTCCTGCTCAATGGGCGCCCAATCGTACGCGGAAAAAATAATGACCGGTACCTCATGCCCTGTTTCCTTTCGGATTGCGCGCACTGTCTGTACGCCGTTTACGCCGGGCATCTTCCAGTCCAGCAGAATGAGATCGTAGTCCCTGCCCTGCCGGTGGGCTTCGAGGGCTTTCTCCACAGCCGCATGGCCGCTTTGAAGCACATCTGCCCGCACGCCCAGCTCACGCAAAAAGCCTTCGGCCAAGCGGCAGGTGGCAGGGTCGTCGTCCGCCACCAGCAGCCGCAGGGCGGGCAGCGGCTGCTGCTCAGACTCGTCGCAGGCCAGCTGCAGATCCAGCTCCACCGTGAAGACCGTGCCCCTGCCCGGCTCACTTTCCACCTGGATCGCGCCGCCCATCATATCCACGATCATTTTGGTGATCGCCATCCCCAGGCCGCTGCCCTCGATCTTATCCACCCGGCTGTCTTTTTCGCGGGTGAACGACTCGAACAGATTTGCCACAAATTCCGGCTTCATCCCAATGCCGCTGTCGGCCACGCGGAAGATAAAATGTGCGCAGCCGGGCTTCTGCGACGCGGTCTCGGTCACATCGACGCTGATCTTGCCCTCCTCGGGTGTGAATTTGGTGGCGTTGGAAAGCAGGTTCAGCAGCACCTGGTTAAGGCGCAGGGAATCAAAGCACAGGATCTCGTGCCGGATTTCATGCAGGCGGATATCAAAGGTCTGATTCCGCTTGCGCACCAAGGGCTGAATGATATTTACCAGCTCTGTCAGGAGCCGCTCCAGGGAAGCCGTGTCGTTGTTGAGGGTCATTTTTCCGCTCTCGATCTTCGACAGATCCAGAATGTCGTTGATCAGCCCGACCAACAGCTGCCCCGACATGGAAATGTTTTTGAGATACTCCCTCACCTTTTCCGGCTCGGCCGCATGGTCCGAGGCCAGCCTTGCCATGCCCACGATGGCGTTCATCGGGGTGCGGATATCGTGCGACATGTTGGACAAGAACTGGCTCTTGGCCAAATTGGCGCTCTCGGCGGCTTTGCGGGCCTTTTCCTCGGCCTTGAGCACCTGGCGGGCGGAATCGCGCGACACCACAAGGAAAGCGGCCAAGATAAAAATGCTGATCACCACAATGAGGAAGAAGATCTGTGAGTTCTGCATGATCGTGTTGGCCTGCTCCATAATGACCCGGTCCGGCACGATGGATACCACATACCAGCCCTCCACAGTTTCCATGGGAACATAGCAAAACACATAGTCTTCCTGCTGGTAGCGAAAACGCGCCACGCCGCGCCGGCCGTTCTCCAACGCGCCGCGAAAGTCCGTGATCTGCTGCGCATCGTTGCCCTGAAGATCAATGATGTCGAACAGATTTTGGAAGGTGCGGTTGCTGTTGGGGTGAAGGGAGCGGATCATGATATCGCCCTGCTGGTTCACCACGTAAGAGAAGCCCGTGTCGCCGTAAAAGCTGAGAGAAAAGCGCTGGGCGATCTCTTTGAGAGGCCGTGTTTTCTGCACATACCCGGGCACCCCGTCCGAAAAGGTAAAGCGCTGGTAGATCCCGATGGTCCACACGCCGGTATAATCATCGATGAACGGTTCGCGAATTCCCCGCCCGCCTTCCAGCCGCTCAAAAACTTCCGCCTGTGCCTCCTCCAGCCTGTACGCCTGATCGGACCGGTTCGTATAGGCGAGGCGCTCCTGCAGATCCGCGCACACATACAGCGCGTCGGCGCCGGCGGCTGCCCCAAGCTGCTCCAAAACGGCGGCGCCTTCGGTCGAGGCCACCTTTTCCAGCCCGGAGGTGATGAACTGGAGGTTCTCCTGATCCTTTTCCACATAAGTGTCCAGCGCGTGGCGGCCCTGGACCGTGACCTCCAAAATATCCGTGACCGCCTTGTTCCAAAGGGAATTCTGCACATTATAAAGGTAATACCACCCCGCCGCCAGAAATGCTGCGATCGCAGCAAGCACGGGGAATAAAAATTTCCGTTTGCGCTTTGATTCCATATGCCATATCACCTTTTCGTGCCGTCCCACTGTTCCAGCAGCGTCCGCATTTGGGCCACCGCCTCGTCCGCATCTCCCCCTTGCAGCATCTCCACGACGCACTGGCGGGTCATATCCCAGATGGGAAAACGGAAGTTATCGTCTGACCCCAACACACTGCGGCCATTGGTCAGATAAGGGCCGATGGCCTGGATGGCGGCGTCCTCTGCCAGCCGGTTTTCGGCCAGGGGGCTGAAGGAGCTTTGGCTGTTCACGAATTCCCACATCACATCGCTGCGGGTGAGATATTCCACAAACGCTTTAGCCTCTTGCAGATGCGGGCTTTCTGCGTTGACGCTGATGCGGGTGTCCACATTTATCACCAGCACGCTGCCGTCCGGCAGGATGGGATACGGGCGCACGTCAAATTTAAAATCCGGCTCCAGTTCCCTCAGGCGCGGCACCGCCCAGGCCCCGGTCAGCATGAACGGCTGTTGGCCCTGTGCAAAAAGAAGCAGGTCGTCCCTGGTCTTTGCCGTTTCCAGCGCCTGTGCGGGGGCGACCCAGCCGCGTCGGATCATTTGCTCCACCAGCTCGAAGCCCGGCCGAAGCGCGGCGGCCAGGTCCTCCCCACCGCTGTTGAAGCGCTCGATCTGCAGGGCGGTGTCACCGCTTTGATACAGGGGGAGAAGGCTTTTTGCAATCACGACCGTTTTCAGGGAAATATCGTTGTTCGCCACGATGGGAACGATACCCTGCGCTGCAAAGTAATCACACACCGCCTCCAGCTCCGCAAGGTTCTCCGGCACTTTTTGCCCGTGCTGCTTTAAGAGGTCCAGATTGCAGTAAAGGCCGAACGCAGAGATGGAGGTGGGCACATACTGAATGGAGCCGGCGGCCGCCATTTGGCTTTGGGCAAGGGGGCTGAAATCCGCCAGCGTGGACAGGTCGGATAGATCCGCCAGCCGCCCCCCGGCGCCCAGCTCCAGCGCGCGCTCGTGATCCACCATAAAAATATCATCGCCGTTGCCGGTGGAAATGCGCTTTTCCAACACATCAAAATACCCCGGGCTTTTAATCCCGTCGTACGAGATCGAGACCTGGGGGTTTTCATCCATATAAGCGTGCAGCGCATCCTCGATGGCGAACACGTTCAGCGCTTCGTACTTGAAGCCAAAAAAGGTGAGCTCGGTCTGGGGGCCGCTGTTCTGGGAACTTACATCGAATACAAGATTCCGACTGCCGGAGGAGCATCCCGCCAGCAGGCCGGCCGCCGCCAGCCCTGCGCAGGCGGCCAGCGCACGTTTGGACTTTTGCATAGGCCATCTTGCCCTTCTTGGGTGAAACCTGTCACCCACCAATTTGTTGGAACGATTTCGCGCCGGTCTTGCGGCGCGGTGCCATGCACCGCAGATAACTGTTTTTATTATAACATGGAAAAAACGAGGGCACAACAAAGAAGCTTCACCGATCGCCTCTTTTTTGCCCGGCTCTTTTGCGCTTTTGCGGGCCGCCCGGCATTCCAGGCGGCCGGGATCAACAAAAACGGGCTTTTGAAATCACTTCAAAAGCCCGTTTTCTGAATTGGAGGTGCCGACCAGATTTGAACTGGTGAATGAAGGTTTTGCAGACCTTTGCCTTACCACTTGGCCACGGCACCGTATATGACCGGCAAAGCCGGTATTTTATGTGTGGAGCGGCTTACGAGGCTCGAACTCGCTACCTCCACCTTGGCAAGGTGGCGCTCTACCAGATGAGCTAAAGCCGCAAAATGGTGCCTCCGATCGGAATCGAACCAATGACACGGGGATTTTCAGTCCCCTGCTCTACCAACTGAGCTACAGAGGCAAATGGCGACCCGGATGAGGCTCGAACTCACGACCTCTAGCGTGACAGGCTAGCGTTCTAACCAACTGAACTACCGGGCCACATGGTGGAAGTTAACGGGCTCGAACCGCTGACCCTCTGCTTGTAAGGCAGATGCTCTCCCAGCTGAGCTAAACTTCCAAATGGAGCGGCTTACGAGGCTCGAACTCGCTACCTCCACCTTGGCAAGGTGGCGCTCTACCAGATGAGCTAAAGCCGCAGACCATGGGGTTTTGAGCCGCCTTGCGTCTGCCGGCGACGTTGATTATTTTACCGTATCTTGCCTGTTTTGTCAAGTCAATTGTGGAACTTTTTTTAGTTTGCGCTCTTTGCCCTGAAAGCATACGGCAAAGAGCGCTTTTTTACACAAAACACAAAAAAACAGCTGCGGGCACTTTGCCGCCCGGTGTGCGGCGGCAGCAGGCTGCACGGTCAAAGCTCGCGCAGCAGTTGTGCCGCATCCACCCGATATTTTTTGTCGCAGAACTGGCAGTTCACTTCTACCGTGCCCTCTTTTTCGGCCATGTCGGCCAGTTCTTCTCTGCCCATGCTCACAAGGGCGCGTTCCACCCGCTCGCGGGAGCAATCGCAGCGGTAGGCCACCGTATGTTCATCCAGCACCTGGGGGGCAAAACCTTCCATTACCCGCTCCATGATCTGTTTTGGGCCCAGCCCCTCCTGCAAGAGCGCCGTAACGCCGGGAAGGGCGGCCACATTCGCCTCCAGCCGGCTGATCTCCTGCTCGGTGGCACCGGGCAGCAGCTGCACCAGGTACCCCCCCGCGCAGGCTACCGTGAGATCCGGGTTGACCAGCACCCCCAGCGCGCACACGGTGGGAATCTGCTCGCTGACGGCATAATAAGCGGTGATATCCTCCGCCACCTCGCCGGAGACCAGGGGGATCTGCCCCACATAGGGCTCTTTCAGCCCCAGGTCGCGCACCACGCTCAAGGTTCCCGCCCTGCCCACAGCGGCGCCCACGTTCAGCTTGCCGTCCGGCCGCAGGGGCAGTTCCACCACAGGGTTCTGCACATACCCCTTCACGCAGCCCCTGCCGTCGGCCACCGCCAGAACAATGCCTGCCGGGCCGCCGCCGTTCATGCGCAGCGTGATGGAATCCCGCTCGCTTTTCAGCATGACGCCCATCATGGCGGCCGCCGTGAGCAGGCGCCCCAGCGCCGCGCTGGTGACCGCACTGGTGGCGTGGATTCGTTCGGCCTCCCGCGCCAGGGCGGTGGAATCCACCCCGCAGAACACCACGCCTCCATCCTCGGAAATTCCCCGTATCATGTTATACATTCGATTGTTTCTCCATCTGTGTATATTGTTTGACCGCGGTAAAACACATGCGCTGGCTTTCCGGGCGCAGGGGACCGAAGGTTTCCCCGTCGCAGACCGTCTCCACCGAGAAGCCGCAGCGCTCCAGCACCGCCCGCACATAGTCCAGTTCGTAGGTATACTCGGTGAATTCTTCCTGAAAGCTCTCCCCTGTGTCCAGGTAAGAAATCTGAAGGGAGATATCCACCCGGTCGCCCGACACGCTGCAGCGGTTTTGCCAGCGGCACACCGCATCCGGCCCCTCCACCTGAAAGGTGTTGTGCGCCAGGATCTGCCGGTGCTTGTAGGGGGTGTTCAGGTCGAACACAAACACGCCGCCCTTTTCCATAAAAAAGGCCGCCCGATACACAGCCTGCTCAAAATGCTCTTTGGGGCCGATGTGGTTGAGGGTATCGAAGGTGGACACCGCCGCGTGGATGGTACCGTAAAGATCCAGCGCCAGAATATCCTGCTGCAGCAAAAGCAGGCGGCCGGCCACCCCCAATTCCTCGGCTTTTTCCCGCAGCACCGCCAGCATCTCTTCCGATTGATCCACCCCGATCATATCATAGCCGGCCTGGGTCAGCATGAGGGTAAGATCGCCGGTGCCGCACCCCAGATCCGCCACAATCCCGGTTTCAAGGCCGTGGTCTTTCAGCCGCGCCCGCACATAGGTGTAAAGGGCCTCGTAATCGGCCTCGCCGTTCAACTCATCATAAAAATAGGCGAACTCGTTGTAAGCCACGGCGTTATTCCCCGCTTTCCAGGCTGCTTTGCAGAAATGCCTGCAATTCGGGGATGCCCGTGCCCTTTTCGCTGCTGGTAAGCACAACGGCTTTACACCCATAAGGTATGCAAAGAGCCTCAAATTCAGCGGGAACGGCGGCGGCCTCGCTCTTTTTCAGCTTGTCGGCCTTGGTCAGGGCCACAAGAAACGGGATTTTGCGAAAGCGCAGGTATTCCAGCATTTGAAGATCGTCGGCCGAGGGGGCGTGCCGGCAGTCCAGCAGCTGCACCAGCAGCACGCTTTGGCGGCCGGCGTCGAAATAGCTGTTGATAAGCTCATCCCAGCGCTGCCGGTCCGCGCCGGACACCTTGGCATAGCCATACCCCGGCAAGTCCACGAAATAGACGCCGTCCACCGTGTAAAAGTTGATCGTGGCAGTTTTGCCCGGGGTGGAACTGACCCGCGCCAGGTTTTTGCGGCTGCACAGGCGGTTGATCAGGCTGGATTTACCCACGTTGGACCGGCCGGAAAACACAAATTCCGGCCGGTCGCTTTCCGGCAGCTGGCTGGAAAGCCCGTAGGAAGCTTTAAATTCTGCTTTTTGATAGTTCATACCGTTTGCTTTGCTCCTTTATTGGCGCACCGCCTGTGGGGCGGGCTGCACGCCCCGCTGCCCCAGCGGAACAGCGGCTGCGGCCGCTTTTTTCCCCTGCGGCTTTTCCAGCGCTTTGGGCCAGAGGAGGGCCTGATGCAGCACCTCGTCCAATTCATTCACAGGCACAAAACGGATCGCCTTTTTTACCTCTTCGTCCACCTCGTACAGATCGCTCAGGTTCCCCTGCGGGATCAATACGGTCTTGATCCCCTCCCGATACGCGGCCATGCTCTTTTCCTTCAGGCCGCCTATGGGCAGCACATTGCCGTGCAGGGTGATCTCACCGGTCATGGCCACATCTGCCCGCACCGGCATGCCGGAAAGGCAGGAGATCAGGGCGGTGGTCAGGGTAACGCCCGCGCTGGGGCCGTCTTTTGGCACGGCGCCCTCGGGCGCGTGAATGTGCAGATCGCAGCTTTTAAGGCAGGCGGGGTCGATGCCGTAGGCCGCCGCATGCACCCGGGCATAGGTGACGGCAAGCTTTGCACTTTCCTTCATCACATCTCCCAGCGAGCCTGTGAGCTCGATCTTGCCGGTTCCCCCGGGCACAGCCTGAACCTCGATGGGCAGCAGTTCGCCGCCCACGCTGGTCCAGGCCAGGCCGTTTGTAATGCCCACCGCATTGGTGCGGTTGTGGAAGTCCGGCTTGATGCGCCGCGGCCCCAAAAGCTTTTCCAGGCCGGCCGCCGTCACTGTTACCTTTTCGGTTTCGCCCGCCGCGATCTGCCGGGCGCATTTGCGCAGCACATCGGTGATCGCGCGTTCCAGCCCGCGCACGCCCGCTTCCCGGGTGTAACCGTCGATCAGGCCGTACAGCGCGCCCTGGGTCAGGTTCACCTTTCCCGCAAGGCCGTTGTTCCTGAGCTGCTTCGGCAGCAAATGGCGCTTTGCAATGTTGTATTTTTCCACCCTTGTATAGCTGGGCAGTTCGATCACATCCATCCGGTCCAGCAGGGGCGCCGGCACGGTGGACAGGTCGTTGGCCGTGGTGATGAAAAGCACCTGCGACAGATCGAACGGGATATCCAGATAATGATCCTTAAAGGTCTTGTTCTGCTCCGGGTCCAGAGCTTCCAGCAGCGCCGCGGCCGGGTCGCCCCGAAAGTCGCTTGCGAGCTTATCGATCTCATCCAAAAGAAGCAGCGGATTCATGCTTTTGGCAGTGTTTACCGCGCTGATGATTTTGCCCGGCATTGCGCCGATATACGTGCGCCGATGACCCCGGATCTCGGCTTCGTCCCGCACGCCGCCCAGGCTCATGCGGGCGTAGCGGCGGTTCATGCAGGCGGCGATGGAACGCGCAATGCTGGTCTTGCCCACACCGGGAGGGCCCACCAGGCAAATGATCTGGCCTTTTACTTCCGGGCTTAGTTTGCGCACGGCCAGCAGTTCCAGAATGCGGTCCTTCACCTTTTTCAGGCCGTAATGCTCCCGGTCCAGCAGCGCTGCGGCACGGCCGATGTCCAGATCATCTTGGGTATATTGCCCCCAGGGCAGCCCAAGGCAGGTGTCCAGATAGGTGCGGATCACCGCCGCCTCCTGGCCGCTGGCCTGCATGCGTGCAAAGCGCTCGGCCTCTTTTACCAGCTTTTCCCGGGCTTCCTCCGGCAGTTCCAGCGAGTTGATCTGCTCCAGGTACCGCTCGGCCTCAAAACGCACGTCATCATCCTCGTCCAGTTCGGTGGCGATGGCGCGCATCTGCTCCCGCAGGTAATAGTCCCGCTGGTTTTTTTCCATCTGGTCGTTGACCTTGTCCTGAATTTCTTTTTCCAGCTCCAGCACCTGGTTTTCCCGCCCCAAAAGCTCCAGCGTAACCTGCAGCCGGCCCAGCAGGGTGCTCTCGTCCAGCACGGCCTGTTTATCCTGGTATTTAAAAAGCAGGTTGGCTGCCATATATTCGCTCAAAAATTCCGGGCTGGAATTCGTGAGGATGTTGTAGACCACGTCCTTGGGCATGCGGGGGTTCAGGGTAAGATAGCGCTCAAATCCGGCCTTCAGGCTGCGCACCACAGCCTCGGCTTCCACGCCGCGCCCTGAGCGCAGACCGCGCACCGGCGCATCCTTAATGGAGGCCATGAGCATGGTTTCCCCCTGTTCCAGGCCCACCAGCCGCGCGCGGTGCTTGCCCTCGACCAGGATCTTTACCAGCTCGTCGGACACGCGCAGCAGCTGCTTGACCTCGGCCACCACGCCGTAGCGGTACAGGTCCTCGGTGGCGGGCTCTTCGGTGTCCATCTCGCGCTGTGTTACCAGAAAGATCTGGCTGTTATTGGCCATTGCCCACTCTACCGCCGCAATGCTTTTGGCGCGCCCCACTTCAAAGTGCACCACATTGTTGGGGAATACCACCAAGCCCCGCAGTGCGATGGCGGGCAGGCGCTGCACGTTGTGTTCGACCTTGACTTTTACTCGTTCCGACATGGTGAGGGACCTCCCTATAAAAGCGCCCTTCTCAGGGCGGGAATGATTGTTTATAGTTCCTTATTATACACAAAAAAGGTGGACGGTTCAAGCACAGCGTTCTTTTGCGGCATTTTTTAAGAATATATACTGATAAAAAAGAGCGCCCCGGAAGCCTGGGGCGCTCTGACGCGCTTGCGAGGGGTGGTTATACCACCGGAACAGTGCTTTTATACCGTTTACGCACAGCGCCGTATTCCAGCTGGGGCTTTTCGCCCTCCACCGCCTCCGGGGTAACAATTACCCGAATGATGGTGGGGTCGCTGGGTACCTCGAACATGATGGGGATCAAAAGGCCCTCCACCACGCTGCGCAGGCCCCGGGCGCCGCTCTTTCGCTCAATGGTTTTTTTCGCCACTGCGCGCAGGGCTTCGTCGGTAAATTCCAGCTCCACATTGTCCATGCGGAACAGGGCCTGATATTGCTTTACGATGCTGTCCTTCGGTTCTTTGAGCACCCGGATCAGGGCGTCCTCGTCCAGCGGGTCCAGCACAGTGACCACGGGCAGCCGGCCGATCAGCTCGGGGATCAGCCCGAATTTGACCAGGTCGTGGGGTTCCACCTTGCGCAGCAGGTTCTGCTTTTCGCGCAGCGAAGTATCCTTCAGCTGGCTGTTAAAGCCCAGCGCCGAGGTATCGGTGCGGCGCTGAATGTATTTTTCCAGGCCGTCGAACGCGCCGCCGCAGATAAACAGGATGTTTTTGGTGTTGATCTGAATGAACTCCTGCTGCGGATGCTTGCGGCCGCCCTGGGGGGGCACGTTGCTCACAGTGCCCTCCAGGATCTTGAGCAGCGCCTGCTGCACGCCCTCGCCGCCCACATCACGGGTGATGGAGGGGTTTTCGCTTTTGCGGGTGATCTTGTCGATCTCATCAATATAAATGATGCCGATCTCGGCGCGCTGCACATCGAAATCCGCCGCCTGAATGAGCTTGAGCAGAATGTTTTCCACATCCTCGCCCACATAGCCCGCCTCGGTAAGGGTGGTGGCGTCCGCAATGGCAAAGGGAACGCCCAGCATTTTGGCCAGGGTCTGGGCCAAAAGGGTCTTGCCCACGCCGGAGGGGCCCAGCAGCAGAACGTTGCTCTTCTGCAGCTCCACATCGCCGCCCTGGCCGCTCAGAATGCGCTTGTAGTGGTTGTACACCGACACCGCCAGCACCCGTTTGGCTTCGTCCTGCCCAATGACGTACTGATCCAGCCCCGCCTTGATCTCGGCAGGGGTAAGCACGTTCACGGGCTCGCGCGTGGGGGCGGCATGGCTTTGCCCGCGCCGGCCGGGACCCGCCTTGGGCGGCACGTCCGGCTTGCCTTCCTCGTCCAGCAAGGAATGGCACAGGGTGATACACTCGTTGCAGATGTTCACCCCGGGACCAATGATCATGCGCTCCACATCGTCCTGGCTTTTACCGCAGAAGCTGCAGTGAAGCGTTTTTTCCTTCTCTTTCCCGGAATTGTTGTTCGGCATAAATCGCTTTTCCTTTTTTCGGTTTTATCGGTGTTCGATCACGGCATCGATCAAGCCGTACTCGGCCGCGGCCTGCGCCGAAAGGAAATTATCCCGCTCGGTGTCGGCGGCGATCTTTTCCAGCGGCTGGCCGGTATACTGGCTGAGCAGCTCGTTCATCTTCTGGCGGGTGCGCACCAGGTGGTCGGCGTGGATCTTGATGTCGGTGGTCTGGCCCTGCAGCCCGCTCATCAGGGGCTGATGGATCAGGATCTCCGCGTTCGGCAGCGCAAGGCGTTTGCCCTTTGTGCCGCTGGCCAGCAGAAACGCGCCCATAGAGGCGGCCAGGCCCATGCAGATGGTGGAAACATCGCACTTGATGTATTTCATGGTGTCGTGAATGGCCATGCCGGCACTGATGGAGCCGCCCGGGCTGTTGATATACAGGCTGATATCCTTGTCGGGGTCCTGCCCCTCAAGATACAGCAGCTGGGCCACCACCAGGCTGGCGGTGGTGTCGTTCACCTCGTCGCTCAGCATGATGATGCGGTCGTTCAAAAGGCGGGAAAAAATGTCGTAAGAGCGCTCGCCGCGGGCAGTTTGTTCGATCACGTAAGGAACCAAACTCATAGTAATGCCTCCTGTTTTGAAAGTGCAAGCTGCCTGCAAATTGACCGACACGGCAGCGAGTGCGCGCATCGGTCAACGCAGAGCAGCTTATGTAACGGTGCGCAAAAACAAATTACTCCTTGTCTTTTGCGACCTTGTTTTCGATGATCTCGGCCTTTTCCTTAATGAAGTCGATGGCCTTGTTCACGGCCAGGTCCTTTTTGACCTCGGCCTCGCTCACCAGCTCCTTGACCTTTTCGACCTCCATCTTGTAGGCGTCGGCAATGCGCTGCATCTCGGCCTCAAAGTCTTCCTGGCTGGCCTCGATCTTTTCCTGGGCGGCCACGGCCTCCAGGGCCAGGCGGATCTTGACCTGCTTTTCAGCCTGCTCCTTAAAGGAGGCGCGGAAGGTCTCCATGGTCTGGCCCATGTACTGCAGATACATCTCCAGCTTCAGGCCCTGCTGCTGCAGCCGGTACTCAAAGTCGCGCACCAATTCGTCCAGCCGGCTCTCGTACATGGCGTCGGGGATATCGCCCTCGATCGTGCCAATGACCTGGTCCACCAGATCGTTTTCCACCTGCAGCGAAGCCTGCTTCTCGTTTTGCTCTTCCATGCCCTTGCGGATGCTGGCTTTCAGCTCATCCAGGGTGTCGTACTCGCTCACGTCCTTGGCGAACTCGTCGTCCAGAACGGGCATCTCCTTGGTCTTGACCTCGTGCAGCTTGATCTTGAACACAGCGGCCTTGCCGGCCAGCTCGGCGGCCTGGTACTCCTCGGGGAAGGTTACGTTCACCTCGAACTCCTCGCCGGCGGCGTGGCCCACCACCTGCTCTTCAAAGCCGGGGATGAAGCTGCCGCTGCCCAGCACCAGGCTGTAATGCTCGGCCTTGCCGCCCTCGAAGGCCTCGCCGTCCACAAAGCCCTCAAAGTCCAGATCCGCGGTATCGCCGTTTTCGGCTGCGCCCTCACGGGTCACGATGCGGGCGTTGCGGTCCTGCATGCGGGCCAGCTCGGCGTCCACGTCGGCGTCGCTCACAGTATTGACGTTCTTGGTGGCCTTTAAACCAGTGTAGCCGCCCACCTTGATCTCGGGCTTAACGGGCACGGTGACCTTGAGCACCACGCCCTCTTCCAGATTTTCAGAAACAACATCCGCCTCGGGGCGGCCCACCGGCTCAATGGCTGCCTCTTTCACCGCAGCCTCATAAGCTTCCGGGAACAGGTCGTTGATGGCATCATAGTGGAAGATATCGGCGCCATACATTTTTTCGATCACGGTGCGGGGCGCATGGCCCTTGCGGAAGCCGGGCACATTGTACTTTTTGCCCTCGCGCTTGAACGCTTTATCGATGGCAGCCTTAAAAGTTTCGGCGTCGACCGAAAATTGCAGTTCATGCATGCTCTTTTCGAGCTTTTCACTTTTGACGAGATTCATTCTATTTCCTCCATACAAAGAAATTCAGTTTATTATAGCACGCCCGGCATGAAAAAGCTAGGGTTTCACAAAACTTTATAGGGGCAAAAGCCCAGGGAATCCGCCGAAATCAGGCGGTATTCCACCCCATCCACAACGCCCTGCACCGCCCGGCGGATCGAGGCCCCGTGCAGGTGCCCATAAAAGCAGCGCTTTACGCCGTATTCGCCCAGCATCGCCGTGATTTGGGGCGCCGAAGCCCCGGGAAACACCGGCGGGTAGTGCAGAAAGACCAGCTTTTCCAGCCCTGCCCCCGCCGCCTCCAGGCTCATGCGCAGGCGCCCCAGCTCCCGGGCCATGACCTTTTCGTCGTGCGCCTCGCCCGGCTCGAACATCCAGCTGCGGGTGCCGCACAGGGCTTTTCCCTCCGCCGTGCAGGAGTTGTTGTGCAAAAGGCGCAGGCTGCCAAAGCCCTGTGCGGCAAACCAGGTTTCCATTTTGCGGGCGGTGCACCACCAATAGTCGTGGTTGCCCTTGAGCAGCAGCTTTTGGCCGGGCAGCCCCTCTAAAAAAGCAAAATCTGCCGCTGTGTCCTCCAATTTCATGGCCCAGCTGATGTCCCCCGCGATCACCACCGTGTCCTGCGGCTGCACCAGCCTGCGCCAATTGGCTTCGAGCCGCTGCACATATCCCTGCCAGCCCGGGAACACGTCCATGGGTTTTTGCGCCCCCAGCGAGAGGTGCAGGTCCCCAATTGCAAAAATTGCCATAAAAAACTCCTTATAAGCCGCGCGAAAGAGCGCACAATAGACAGCGTAAAGGGGGAAATGAAGATGGAAAATAAAAATGAGCCGATCATCAACGGCGTCTGCTGCGACGTTATGAACTGTGTTTACAATAACGGCGCCTGCTGCTGCACTGCGGGTACCATCCAAGTAAACAACTGTTCCGACGATCCCGGCAGAACAAAATGCGAGACCTTCCGCGAGGTATAAATACACCCGCGGGGCCCCGCCCGAAACGGCCCGCTAAAGCCTTGGGGTTTAGCGGGCCGTTTTTTTGTTTGCTTTTACTTTCTGCCAAGGGCCACATCGGCGATTTCTTCGGGCCGGATGGTCTGCCGAAAACGCTCGGGTAGGGTGCGCAGGCCCGCCAGAGCAGCCGGCGCAGGCTGGCCTGTGTGCCTTGCCAGAGCCTCCATGGCCTCAAATTCGCCCTGCGGCGCGGGCTGGCCCAGCGCCGCCAGCACATCTCCCGGGAATTTGAAGGGGCTGGCGGTGGAGAGCACCACCATGGGCGCCGCGCCGCCACTGCGGGCGCGGTATTCTCGGGCAGCCTTAAAAGCCACTGCGGTGTGGGGATCGCACAGGTAACCCGCCCTTTCGAACTGGGTGCGAAGCTCTGCCGCGGCCTGCGCGTTGTCGGCGCAGCCGGCGGCAAACTCTGCGCGGATGCGCTCCATCACGGCGGGCTCCACCTCGTACCGGCCGTTGCTGGCCAGGCTTTCCATCCAGCCGCGCACCTTCGCTGCATCCCCGGCCGCATGGTACAAAAGCCGTTCCAGGTTCGAGGAAACAAGGATATCCATGGAGGGCGAGGTGGTGCGGAAAAACGCGCGCCGGGCGTCGTATACGCCGGTGGCAAAAAAATCGGTGAGCACATTGTTTTGGTTGGAGGCGCACACCAGCATCCCTACGGGCAGGCCCATGCGCTTTGCATACCAGCCGGCCAGGATATCGCCAAAATTGCCGGTGGGAACACAAAAATCGACCTTGTCCCCCAGGGTTACGGCCCCCTGCTCCAGCAGCTGCTGGTAAGCGGCGAAGTAATAAACGATCTGCGGCACCAGCCGCCCCCAGTTGATGGAGTTTGCACTGGACAGCTGCACACCCCGCTGCGCCAGTTCGTCCTGCACCATCCGGCTTCCAAACACCAGTTTCACGCCGCTTTGTGCGTCGTCAAAATTGCCCTGCACCGCGTAAACCGCCACGTTTTCGCCGGGCTGGGTGGTCATTTGCAGGCGCTGTATCTCACTGGTGCCATGGCTGGGATAAAACACCGCAATGCGCGCCCCGGGCACGTCCCGGTAGCCTTCCAGGGCGGCTTTGCCCGTGTCGCCGGAGGTGGCCACCAAAATAAAGGTGGTCTCTTCCCTGCCCAGGCTTCGCTTTGCCTCCACCAGCAGGCGCGGCATGAGCTGAAGCGCGTAATCCTTAAAGGCACAGGTGGGGCCGTGCCACAACTCCAGCGCATACATGCCGTCGGCAGCCCGCGCCAGCGGGGCGGGCCTTGCGCCGAAGCGCGGGCCATAGACCTCTGCGGCGGCCCGCCGCAGGAACGCCGGGTCATAATCGGTCAAAAAAGCGCCCAGCACTTCCGCGGCCAGGGCGGGATACTCCCGCTTGGCAAGCAGCACTTCCAGGTCCGCTGCCGGAATCTGTGCGGGCACGAACAGCCCGCCGTCCTCTGAAAGGCCCTGTGTGATCGCCTGCCGAGCGCCGGCAAAGCGCCCCGCATCCCTTGTGCTGCAAAACTGCATGTTGTTTCCCCCTTCTTTCCCTCTTCAGCAAAGCCGGCGGGGCGCCGCCCTACAGCCCGGCCTCAAATGCGCTTTTGATACAATGGATCCGGTACCCGCCCGGCACACAGCCCACTTCCACCACATCGAACCGCACCTGGCGTTCGGTGAGGCCATTTTGCTGCAAATAGCGCTTCGCGGCCAGCAAAATGCGGCGCTGCTTTGCCGTGTCCACCGCCTCCGCCCCGGAAAACAGGGCGCGCTGGCCCCGGGTCTTCACCTCAGCAACAACAATGACGCCCCGGTCCTCCAGGATCAGATCCAGCTCGCCCTGGCGGGTGCGGTATCCGTGGGCCAGCAGCCGGCAGCCCCGGTCCAGATAATACTTTGCCGCAGCCGCCTCGCCCCGCCGGCCGCGCTCCTGCCGGTCCGTCACCTCAATACCCCTGCTTTTTCAAAAAAGAGCGGCGGTAAAAGGGCTGAAGCCCGTACTGCGCCAAAAGCTCATAGTGCAGCTTTGTGGGGTAGCCCTTGTGCTTTGCCAGCTGATATTGCGGGTACTGGGCGTCCAGCTCCCGCATATAGCGGTCCCTGCTGACCTTGGCCAGAACCGATGCGGCGGCAATGCTGGCGCTGCACGCGTCGCCTTTTACCTGGGCCGCGGCGGCGATGGCAAGGCCCGGGGGCACGCGGTTGCCGTCCACCAAAACGAACCCGGGCGCCGGGCAAACCCCTTCCACCGCCTGGCGCATGCCGTCCATGGTGGCCCAGAGAATGTTCTTCCGGTCAATCTCCTCCGGCCCCACAAACACGATGCTGCAGGCCAGCGCGCGGGCTTTGATCTGTTCAAACAGCGCCTCGCGCTTTTTTTCGCTGAGCTTTTTGGAATCGTTCACGCCATCGATCGGGTCGGCCGGATTCAAAATGACCGCCGCACAGCACACCGGGCCGCAAAGCGGGCCGCGGCCCGCCTCGTCGACCCCGCAGAACACCCCGTGGGCAGCGCGCACCCCGTCGTCAAACTCATACAATGGGCTGTTCATCCGGCTTTCCTTTCTGCGGGGGCGCTTCCAGGGTGATCCGCCCCCACTTGCTGGCCCTGAATTCATCCACCACCATCACGGCGGCCCGCTCGGTGTTCACCTCGCCGCCGCTGACCAGCATGCCGCGCCTGCGGCCGATCTCCTGCAGCAGCTCCCAGGGGGCGAGCCCCAGCTGCTGGGCGCTGAGCTTGTAGCGCCCGGCCAGCTTTTCCGGGCAGACCGCCTGCATCTGCGCCAAAAGGCCCATGGCCAGCTCTTCGATATCCAGAATATCATCTTTTATGGAGCCAATAAAGGCAAGGTTTGTGGCGGTTTCCAAACTGTCGAACTTTTTCCATAAAACGCCCGGCATGTCCAAAAGGTCGTAGCCTTCCGCCGTTACCCATTGTTTGCCGCGGGTCACGCCCGGCCGGTCCGCGGCCTTGGCGCGGGCCTCGCCCGCAAAATTATTGATAAAAGTGGATTTGCCCACATTGGGAATGCCCACCACCATGACCCGGGTGCGGGCGCCGGCCATGCCCTTGCCCGCCCGGCGGGCAAGCAAGGCCTCCAGCTCCCGCCCAATGGCTGTGCGCACCTTTGCGGCGCTGCCCTTTTGTTTTGCGCTGATCGCCACACAGCCCGCGCCCTCCCGGTGAAAATAGTCCACCCAGGCGCGGGTGAGCGCGTCGTCGGCCAGGTCGGCCTTATTCAGCACATACAGCCGGGGCTTGCCCGCGGTGAGCTGCTGGAGCTCGGGGTTCAGGCTGCTTTGGGGAATGCGGGCGTCCAGAAGCTGCAAAACCACATCCACGTTTTTCAGATCCGCCTCGATCAGGCGCAGAGTCTTTGCCATGTGGCCCGGAAACCACTGGATGCTGCGGCGGTTCACAAATTCCTGGCTCATTGGATGCTCCCTATCTTGTTCAATGGGAAAACGCGCAGGAGCACCTTTCCCAAAATATCGCGCTCGTCGATAAAGCCCACGCTGGCAAAACGGCTGTCGGTGGAATGCTGGCGGTTATCGCCCATGAGGAAAAGCGAGCCCTCCGGCACGGTGAGCGGAAAGGGCATGTTGCCCGCCACCCGGGTGAGCTCGGCGGTATACGGCTCGTCCAGGGCCTTGCCGTTCACATAGACCACGCCTTCGTCGGTGTTCAGGTCCACCAGGTCGCCGCCCTTTGCGATGACCCGCTTTACCAGGGGCTTTCCATAGTTGATGTAGCCGTCCAGCACCACCACGTCGCCCCGCTGCGGGGTGTAAAAGGTGCTTTGAATCAGCAGCCGGTCGCCGTTTTGCAGGGTGTGTTCCATCGAGTGGCCGCTCACCACCACAATGCGCGCCGCAAAGGTGAACACCAGCACCAGAACAGCCAGCGCGAACACCAGGGCGTCGTACCAATCCAAAAGATCCAGGTTGCGCTGAAAACGCTTTTCTTCCATTGTGCGCGGCCCTCCCCGCCTGCCGCCCGGCCACTGGGGCCCCGCGGCACAAAATTGCCCAAAACAGGCTTTTTTTATTTTACCATATAACGAAAAAAGGGACAATATACATTGTCCCTTTTGTTCGCGATGATCAGATGCGTTCCTTGACCTTGGCAGCCTTGCCGGTGCGGCTCCGCAGATAGAAAAGCTTCGCACGGCGGACCTTACCGCGGCGAACGACCTCCACTTTTTCCACGAAGGGCGAATTGATGGGGAACACGCGCTCCACGCCCACGCCGTAAGAAGTGCGGCGAACGGTAAAGGTTTCGGCCACGCCGCCATGCTTTTTGGCGATCACGGTGCCCTCGAAGGCCTGGATGCGCTCGCGCTCGCCTTCCTTGATGCGGACCGACACGCGAACAGTGTCACCCACTTCAAATTTGGGCTTGTTCTCTTTGATCATGCCCTCGGTGATGATCTTCATTGCGTCCATTGATGAATCCTCCATTTTTTTGCGGCGTTCATACCCGGCACACCGGCAGAGGACCGCCCGTTTAATGATGCACATTAACCCCGCTGGTGGTGCCAGCGAACACTAACGCCTAAATATGATAGCACGTCCCCGCGCGCTTTGCAAGCCTTTTTTAGCTGAAATCCTGCCTATTTTCCAAAAGCAGCCCGGTTCTGAGCACGTTCGCCCGGGTGCTGTCCACCCCGAACCGCTCCTGCAAAAAGCCCAGCCACAGGGCGGGGTTCAGGTTCAGCCCCTCGCCCGCGGGCAGGGTCATTTCAAACGCCGCGCTCTCGCCTTCCACAGCAAAGTCCAGCGTTTTGGCATACGCTTTCAGCTCGATCGGCTTTTGCCCCCGCTTGGATTTTTTCAGCACCACAGCGCTTTCCAGCGTGTTGTATTGTTCCAGCGCCCCGGCGCTTTGGGCCGGCAGACGCACCGTATAGCGCGCAAAGGCGATCCCGCCGGCTTTGTGCGCGGGCAGCGCCACCCGGACCACCTCCAGCCCCAGGGGCATGGCCGGCGCCAGGGCCTGCCGCCAGGCTTCAAGGTCGGGGGCCTCGGTTTCGGTCTTCACATCCACGCTCTCCACCAGGCTCTCCTGCCCCAGGGGCAGCGGGCAGGCAAAGGTCATGTAAATGTGTGGGTTAAACCCCAATGTATACCATACCGGCAGGCCGCTGCGCTTCAGGGCCCGCTGCATGACCCGCTGCAGGTCCAGCAGCGAGATATAGCTGGCCTCGCCGGTTTTAGTGAACCAGATCCTGACTGTAGTCAAAGCAGGCACCCCCTACCAGTTTGTTTGCGCCGCAGCCGCTGCAGCGCCGGTTGCAGGGCGGCGTTGTTTGCGCTTCCAGCGCCTTTTTGTACTCCCGCACCAAAAATTCGTGGCTGACCCCATAGTCCAGGTGGCTCCAGGGGGTCGTTTCCTCCAGCCCGATGGGCCGGCCCGCATAAAAAGCGGTATCCAACCCACACTGCCGGAAGGCTTCAAGCCAGGTGTCGTAATGGAAGCACTCGTCCCAGCCGTCAAAAAAGCAGCCCTTGCGGTAGGCGGCTACCAGCACCTGTGCCAGCCGCCGGTCCCCCTTGGCGAACACGGCCTCCAAAAAGCTGGTGGAGCTGTCGTGATAATTCACGTTGATCTTTTTGCTGCGCACGCTGTGCAGAAGGTGCTGCTGCTTGGCCTTCAGGCTTTCTTCGGTGTCCTGCGGGACAAACTGGAAGGGCGTGTGGGGCTTTGGCACAAAACAGGCCACGCTGATGGTCACCTGCACGCCTTTGCCCTTGGGCTTGTCCGGGTTTGCATAATACAGATCAACAATCTGCTGGGCGGTGTTTGCAATGCCCTCAATGTCCTCCAGCGTTTCGGTGGGAAGGCCCATCATAAAATACAGCTTTACCGAGGTATACCCCGCCTTAAAGGCGATCTTGCAGCTTTTTTCGATTTCTTCCCAGGTGATATTTTTGTTGATGACGTCCCGCAGGCGCTGGGTCCCTGCCTCGGGCGCAAAGGTAAGGCCGCTCTTGCGCACCTTTGTGGTCTTTTCGATCAGGCTTTCGGTAAAATTATCGATCCGCAGGCTGGGCAGAGAAATGCTCACATGATCCTTTTCCACCCAGGGGGCCATCTCGTCCAGCAGCTGTTCCAGCTGGCTGTGATCCGAGGTGGAAAGGCTGGTCAGGCTGATCTCCTCGTAGCCGGTATTCCCGCACAGATCCCGCGCGGCGGCGTTGAGCTTGTCCGCGCTGCGCTGGCGCATGGGGCGGTACAAAAAGCCGGCCTGGCAAAAGCGGCAGCCCCGCACACAACCGCGCAGCACCTCGATCTGGGCGCGGTCGTGCACCGCGCCCACCATGGGCACCACAAAGTTGGTGGGCAGCTTCTGGCTGTCCATATCCGGGATGATGGCTTTGGTCACCACCGCGGGGGCGGCGGGGTCATTGGGAAGGATGGAGGCAATGCGGCCGTCGGGCTGATAGCTTACCCCGTAAAACGAGGGCACATAACACCCCTCGATCCGCGCGATACGGCGCAGCAGCTCTTTTTTGCCGATCCCCTCTTTTTTTGCGCGCTCCACCTCCGCGCACACCGCGGGCAGCTGCAGCTCCCCCTCGCCCAGCATCATCATGTCAAAAAAGTCGGCCACCGGCTCGGCGTTGCACACGCAGGGGCCGCCCGCCACGATCAGCGGCCACTCCTCCCCCCGGTCACGGGAATAAAAAGGGATGCCCGCCAGATCCAGCATCGCCAGGATGTTGGTGTAGGACAGCTCGTACTGCAGGGTGAAACCCACAACATCGAAGGAGGTAAGCGGATCCTTGCTCTCAAGAGCATAAAGGGGCAGCCCCAGGCGCTCCATCTCCTCTTTCATATCCAGCCAGGGCATGAAAGCGCGCTCGCACCACCAGTTCGGCCGTTCATTCAGCAGCTCGTACAGGATCTTCATGCCCAAAAACGACATCCCCACCTCGTAGGTATCGGGAAAGCAGAACGCAAAGCGCAGGTCCACCCCCGCCTTGTCTTTTATCACGCAACCGGGCTCGCCGCCGGTGTAGCGGCCGGGCTTTTGCACCCGGGCCAGAGCCTCTTTGAGTTTTGGGTCAAACAATTTGCAATTCCTCCACAAAAAACGATTCAGTTTATTGTAGCCCATTTGAGCGGGAATTGCAAACGGGGCCAGGGCGCCGGCGCAGGGCCGCCAGCATCTGCCGCCCATCCAGGGGGCCGAAGGGCAGCATGTTGAACCCCCCCAGCACCAGATTGGCGGCGGCAAAAAAGTAGCCCCAGTAGCTGGCCCTGTGCTGAAGGGCGGCCAGCGTTACGGCGCAGGCCCCCAGGTTTACCGCCGGCCCCGCCAGGGCCAGAAAAAAGGTCTGGCAGCGGCCGAGCACCGCGCGGGAGGTATCCAGCCCAATGCCGCCGGTGGAGAACCGCAGCACCGGCAGGGTGCGGGTGATCGCCGCCCAGGCCAGCACATGCCCGCTCTCGTGTAAAAGCGCCGCCAGAAGGCCGATGCGCGCAAGGCCGGTGTGGTCGTTGTAAAGCAGCCACCAAAGCGCCGCCAGCACCAGCACCGGGCGGCGGGCGCGCAGGTGCCTCATTCCAGCCCCAGCGCCTTTGCCGGGTCATAGCGGACATCGTCGTGCAGAAGCTCAAAGTGCAGATGTGGCCCCGTGGCAACACCGGTCTGGCCCACTGTGCCCAGCACCGTGTCCAGCTGCACCGGCTCGCCCTGGCGCACGAACACGTACTGCATGTGGCAGTAACGGGTGGCAACGCCGTCTGTGTGGAGCACCAGCACGTTGTTGCCGTACGAGGGATCAAGCCCTGTTTTCAGCACGATCCCCTCCGCTGCGGGATGAATGGGCGTGCCCTGCGCCACTGCCAGGTCCGCGCCGGTGTGAAAATCGCTTTTTTTTGTGAGGGGATGACGGCGCCAGCCGTATTCCGAGGTGAGGTTATAGCCGGTGACAGGCTGCGCCAGCTCAAAATCCGGCAGGTAGCTCTTTGTGGAGCAGCCCTCCGGCGCTTTGGGCCACAGCGCCGGCTGCAGCCCCCCCGCGCCGGTGAGTTCGGGGGCGGCTTGCTCCTGCCCAAACGCGGCCTCGGCCCCGGCCATGACCTGCCGGGCTGTCTGCTGCACGTCGTCCAGCGCTTTGGATGCGAACTTGATCAGCTCTTCCTGCCCCGAAAGCGTGACCCCCTCGCCCATGGCCTGGCCGTAGGCGTTCCGGCAGGGCTCGTAAAAGGCCAGGTCCAGGTGCTTTGCCGCCAGCGCCAGCACGACAAGGGCCGCGCAGAGCGCAAGCTGAACCCGCAGCAGATAGTTGGGGGCCTGCTTTTCCCTTGGCGTGATGGGCGGAGTGACGGCCGCCTTCAGTTCCGCACCGGGCGGCATGAGCTGTTCGTTCTGCTGGGCAGTTTGGTTCTCCCACATAGCTGGTGCATTCCCCTTTCTTTTTACAGCCGTTTCCAATGCTATAAACCTATGCCGCAGAGCGCAAAAAAAGAAGAGCCGGCGGGACAAACCTGTCCCGCCGGCTCTTCCGCTCACTGCATGGAAGAAAGGGTATTCTGGATCGCATCTGCAACGGCGGCGGCCATTGCATTTTTATAATCATCGTTCTGCAGCTTGCTGAGCTCGTCCGGGTTCGTCAAAAACCCGCACTCCACCAGCACTGCCGGGAAGTCCATGTGGGTCGTCACCCGGTATGCGCCGTATTTTGCGCCCCGGTCACGGGTTCCCAGCGCGCCCGCCACCCTGCCGGAAAGATTGCTTGCCAGCAGCCGGGAGTAGGGGTTGAAATAATACGCCTCGGTGCCGCTGGCACTGGAAACGCCGGAATTGTGGTGGAGGCTCACAAACAAATGCGGGCTGTAGCTCTGGGACTGGCTCACCCGTGCATCCAGCGAAACATAGCCGGACGTATCGGTCACCTGCACGCTGGCGCCCCGGTCCCGCAGGATGGAGGCGACCCGGTTTGCCAGATCGGCGTTCATGCTTTTCTCGGTGTACATGCCCGCGATGGAGGTGCCGCCGTCATAGCCTCCATGGCCCGGGTCGATATAAATCTTCGCCCCCGAAAGCCCGGAGGGGATCTGGTTGAACCGGAACACAAGGTTGCCGCCGTCGTAATAAGCCCGGTAGCCCAAAAATGCTCCTGCCCTGCGCAGGTCAAGGGTGAGTACCGTGTTGTTGCCGTCCTGCGAGAGGCTCGCGCCGGAAAGGAGATTGTTGCCCGCCAGCTCCGGGCTGCCGGTATCGAGCCGGGTGTCCTTCAGGACCACGCGCATCTGCCCTGCGCCAAAGCCGGTGGCGCCGCCGCCCGAGGAATAGCCGGTGCCGGGAAATTCCACGGTATAGGCGGTCTTACGGCCGCTGCGGGCAAGGCTCACATACACATATTGCCCGTCCGCCCAGGAGCTTGTGCCGGAAACCGACGACAATTCCCATTCCGCCTCGCCCAGGCTGGTCACATCGCCCGCGCTCACCCGCACGCCGCAGCCCAGGATATAATATTCACCATGGCCGTAGTCGCCGTCGTAGGTGAGCTTGTCGCTCACGATGTAATCCACCGTATCTTTCGGCAGTGGGAAGCAGTTGCCGTAAGGGTCGTTGTTCAGCACCCCTGCGGGGTAGGTGCGGGCCTGGCTGGCGGTGACCTGCACCAGGTTGCCCTTTTGCCCCTCCACATTAGGGGCCTGCCGGGGCAGCGCCGCCACATACACCCGCGCGGCCGATACGCTCTGGGTGATCCCGCTCCAAACGGCGCTCACAGCAATGTTGCCCACGTCCTGTTCGCTCTCGCCCGCCGCGGGCACGGTGAGCATTCCCTTAAAGGGCACATAGCTGGAGGTGTTGCCGTCGGCGTCGTCGGTGGCCAGCTCCTGCTCGGTCAGAGTCACGCTCGCGCCCCCCAGGCTTGCGGTAACGGTCGAACCGGAGTAGGCCATCACGGTCATGCCGATCTGGGTCCCGCCCTCCACCGTCATGCTGCCGCTGGGTGCGGCCTCCTTAATGATGACCACCTCGCGGGTGATGTTATAGGTAATCGTTTTTTCCTTGTGTTCAAACACAAAGGTATTCTGCCCAGGCGCCAGATCCATTTCCAGGCTGAATACGCCTTCCCCGTTGCGCTCCAGCTCCTTGCCGTTGATGCTCAAGGGGAAATTCGGGTCGGAAGCGCCGTAGAAGTTCACCTGGGGCTCCTGGGTGGTAAAGGTGCGCTTTTCGGGCGTGCTCACCGAGAGATCGGTCAGGATGTCGTTCTCCTCGATCTGGTCGGCATAATAGCGCAGCAGCACGTCCGTGGAGCCGCCTGTGTTTTCCTGCAGGGCAGGCAGCGAGGCGAACACTGCCCCCCCGCACCCGGGAATCTCCCTCGTTTGGATGACCTGGCGCATCACCTGGTCCGGCGCCTTCCAGCCCGCCTCGTCGCCGCCCAGCTTATCGTTGTAAATATAGGCGGCAACCGAGGCGCCATGCTGCTGCGCCACGCCCGCCCACCAACTGAGCACGGTGCCGAACGCAGTGTTTTCGTCCGCCAGAGAGCCCGGGCAGCGCACCAGCACCTGGTCGATGCTGCTCCAGGTGAAAATGGCGTTCAGGTCCACAAAGCCTCCGGTGAGCATTTCAAACGAGGCACTGGTGGCGCTGCCGGCCGGGTCGGAAGCAACGTTTGCCCACACCGGGTCAGCCATAAGGCCGAACACCGCTTCGCCCCGCTGGCCCTTCACCGCCTGCGACGCATTTACCACCAGGGAGGTGACGCATTCGCGTACCCAGTTCTCATACCCCATCGAGGCGCCCTCGGCGCGGTACAGGCTCATGCTGCCGGCATCCTTATGGTTATAATAACCGGCAAGATAAACCCCATTCGGCTGGTAGCGGGCCGTCAGATCGGCCAGCACCTGGCAGGCACTCTGCACCGCCGCGGCGGAAAGGGCGCTGTGCGGCCCATAGCCTCCGCCGGTCTGCAGGCCGAAGGCCGCATCGAATACCGGGTACAGATAAAGCTCCTTCGCCGCGGCCTCCTGCTGCGCACACTCCAGCAGGTCGAACCCGGCGGCCATGGGCCAATGCTCGCTAACAAACAGCGCGCCCGAGGCTGTATTCACCGGCAAAAACACGGCGTTCATCCCGTATTCGGCCGCCTGGGAAAAGGCCGCCTTCAGCTGCACCCTGCAGTCCTCTTCGGAAGCGGCAGGGTCAAAATCGCGCCCGGGGGCAAGATAGACCGCCCGAAGCTCCTGGGGCTGTTGAAGGGCGGGCGAAGCGCCCTCCTCCGCCCGGGCGGCCGTTCCCATAAGGCACAGCCCACACGCAAGGGCCGCCGCGAAACGCAATATTTTTTTCATGGCGCCCCCTTTCGTCTTCCGGCTGTTCAAGGCGTTTCTTACTTACATATAGTAACAGTTTTCGCGGCAAAATCAAGCAAAAAATGCGCATTCAAGCGCTTTTGTGGTTGTACAGTCAAAGCACTTTACATACAAAAAAATGTCACCGCACGAAGTCGCGCGGTGACAAGGCAATTTACTTGCCGCGACGCAGCAGGGCGTCAAACCTCTTCCACAGGCCGGCTTTTTTATTCCTGTGGGGCTCTTTTTCCGGAACCGCGGCCCCAAAGCCGGCGGAAAAATACTCATAGAGCTCCATCTGGCTGTCGATACAGCGCTCCCCCGGGCCAGGCTTTACCTTGCTGTAGCTGCCGTCAGGCTTCATTTCCCGGGCATTCACGTTATCGGCCAGCTGCAGCTGCAAAAGCCCCCACAGCTTTTCTTTCAGGCTGCGGTCCTCAATGCGGATGCCCACCTCCACCCGGCGCTCGGTATTGCGGGTCAGAAAATCGCCGGAGGCGATATAGATCCGAAGATTTTCCCCCTCACCGAAGGCGTAGATGCGCGAGTGCTCCAGATACCGCCCCACAATGCTGCGCACCCGAAGGTTTTCGGTGTGGCCGGGCACCCCGGCGCGCACACAGCAGATCCCCCGCACGATCATGTCCGTTGCAACGCCCGCGCAGGAGGCTTCCTCCAATTTTTCGATCACGTTTTTGTCGCTGATGGAATTGTTTTTTAAGGTGATGCGGGCGGGCAGGCCCATGCGTGCCTGGTCGATCTCGCGGTCGATCTCGGCCAGCAGAACGCTTTTAAAGCACAGGGGAGCCACCAAAAGATACCGCGTATCGTCTGTAAGGCGTTCCACCGCCAGGTTGTTGAACACGGCGGCGGCCTCTTCCCCAATCTCCTGGCTGGTGGTAACGAATGCCAGATCGGTATACTGTTCGCTTGTTTTTTCGTTGTAGTTGCCGGTTCCCACCTGGGTGGTATAGTGATATTTCCCGGCGCGCTTGCGGGTGATCAGGGTGAGCTTGGAATGCACCTTGTATTCATCCAAACCGTAGATCACCGTACAGCCCGCCTCTTCCAGCTGTTTGGACCAGTCGATGTTGTTCTGTTCGTCGAACCTTGCCCGAAGCTCCACCACCGTGACCACCTCTTTGCCGTTTTCTGCGGCGGCCACCAGCGCCTGCACGATTTGGGAATCGTGGGCCATGCGGTACAGGGTCATTTTGATGCTGATGACCTCCGGATCAAACGCCGCGGCCATAAGCATTTTGATAAAGGGGCGCATGCTCTGATACGGGTAGGCCAAAAGCATGTCGTGCGTTTCCACCTCGCGCCCCAGGCGGTACCCTGCCGGCGCCTGCAAGGGCTTTGCGGGCGGATAGAACAGCTCGCTGCGGCCGTCCGCCTGCAGGCGGGCCGCCAGCTTGAAAAAGCAGGACAGGTCCAAAGGCGCCGCCTGGGCAAAGCATTGTTTTTGCGGCAGCACCAGCTTGTCACAGAGATATTTTTCAATTTCCTGGGGCGGCTGGTTCCAGAACTGCAACCGCACGGCCGCCAACTTGCGGCGCTTTTTCAGCAGCTCGCTCATTACCTGCCGGTAGTCGATATCCTGGTCGAACATGCCCTCTTTCACATCAATGTCCGCATTGCGGGTGACCCGGAACAGGCACTTTTTCTGCAGCATCCCCTTGGGAAACACCAGCTGGGCAAAATGGAAGATCAACTCTTCCGCCAGGCCATATTCCACCGTTTCTTCCTTTTTCAGGTACAGCAGGCGCTCAAACTGGCTGCCGATGGGGATCAGGCCAAACGAAACCTCCTCGTCCCCCTTTGCTTTCAGGGTGGCGCATAGGTAGATCTCTTGGTTGCGCAAAAACGGGAACGGGTGCCGGTGGTCAATGATCTGGGGCGACAAAACCGGATACAGCTCGTTCTGAAAATACTTTTTCCAGAACTTTTCATCTTCCCTGTCCAGCTTTTCAAAATCGATG
>NZ_DBGCTQ010000055.1:0-21679 GCF_048388525.1 Allofournierella sp.
GTGAACGACGACGGCGTGATCTACAAGCGCCGCGAGCTGGGGCTGGTGAACGAGGTGTTCACCAAAGAGGCCATGGAAACCATGCCCCGGGGAAACATGTGCATCGGCCACTGCCGCTACGCCACCACCGGCACCCCGCTGCGGGCCAACGCCCAGCCCTTTGTGATCCGGCATGTGAAAGGCCCCATGGCCCTGGCCCACAACGGCAACCTGACCAACGCCGCCGAGCTGCGGGAGGAATTTGAGCTGGCGGGAGGGATCTTTCACTCCACCTCGGACACCGAGGTGATCGCCTATGCCATCACCCGGCAGCGGCTTTCGAGCCACAGCATTGAAGAGGCGGTGGAGAAGACCATGCCGCAGCTGGGGGGCGCTTACAGCCTGGTGGTGATGAGCCCCCGCAAGCTGATCGCAGCCCGCGACCCCCACGGCTTCCGGCCCCTGTGCCTGGGCAAATTGGGCGGCAGCGACGTGATTGCCAGCGAGAGCTGTGCGATCCTGGCCGCCGGGGGCGAGTTCGTGCGGGACGTGGAGCCCGGCGAGATCGTGGTGTTTGACGAGGGCGGCATGCGCAGCATCCGCACCCACTGCGGCCAACCCAGCAGCATGTGTGTGTTCGAGTATGTTTACATCGCACGGCCGGATTCGGTGGTGGACGGCGCGTCCGTGCACCGGGCGCGCCGGCGCGCCGGCGCCTTTTTGGCGCTGGAGCACCCGGTGCAGGCCGACGTGGTGATCGGCGTGCCGGACTCCGGCCTGGACGCGGCGCTGGGCTATTCCCAGCAGAGCGGCATCCCCTACGGCATCGGCTTTTTGAAGAACAAATACATCGGCCGGACCTTTATCCAGCCCAACCAGAAGCTGCGGGAGAACACGGTGCGCATCAAGCTGAACCCCATCTCGGATACGGTGAAGGGCAAACGGGTGGCGCTGGTGGACGACTCGATCGTGCGGGGCACCACCTCGAGGCAGATCGTGCAGCTGCTGCGGGAGGCGGGTGCCACCGAGGTGCATTTCCTCTCCTCGGCGCCCATGTTCCTGTACCCCTGCTATTTCGGCGTGGATGTGGACAGCCGCGACAACCTGATCGCCGCGAACCACACCCTGGAGGAGATGACCGGGATGCTGGGGGTGGACAGCCTGGGCTTTTTGAGCGTGGAGGGCGTGAAAAAGATCGCCGAGGGCTGCACCTGCGGCCTGTGCACCGGCTGCTTTACCGGCGATTATCCGGCCCCGGTGCCCAAGGCGCCCTGCAAGAACAAGTTTGAACACAAGCTCTCGGAGAGCAACGACTGAACGACTTTGTAAAAGGAGCCAACCGCCATGGAAAAAAGTTTTTCTGCCAGTTACGCCGCCGCCGGCGTGGACATTACCGCCGGCTACCGCGCGGTGGAGCTGATGAAGCAGCACGTGGCCCGCACCATGACCCCCGGCGCGATTGGGGGGCTGGGCGGCTTCGGCGGCCTGTTTGAGCTGGACTGCACCGACATGCCCCACCCGGTGCTGGTTTCCGGCACGGACGGCGTGGGCACCAAGCTCAAGCTGGCCTTTTTGCTGGACAAGCACGACACCGTGGGCATTGACTGCGTGGCCATGTGCGTGAACGACGTGGTGTGCGCGGGCGCAAAGCCCCTGATCTTTTTGGACTACATCGCCTGCGGCAAAAACCAGCCGGAAAAGATCGCCCAGCTGGTGGCCGGCGTGGCCGAGGGCTGCGTGCAGGCCGGATGCGCCCTGGTGGGCGGCGAGACCGCCGAAATGCCGGGCTTTTACCCGGTGGACGAGTACGACCTGGCGGGCTTTACCGTGGGCGCGGTGGACAAGAGCAGGATCCTGGACAATTCCGCCATGGAGCCGGGCGACGCCATTATCGCGCTGCCCTCGTCGGGCGTGCACTCCAACGGCTTTTCACTGGTGCGCCGGGTGTTCGATCTGGAAAAGCGGCCGGAGGTGCTGGGCCAATTCCACGCGGATCTGGGCTGCACGCTGGGCCAGGCGCTGCTGGCCCCCACAAAAATTTACGTCAAGCCGGTGCTGGCCGTGCTGGCCGAGCTGCCGGTAAAAGGCGTGTCGCACATTACGGGCGGCGGTTTTTACGAGAACATCCCCCGCAGCCTGAAAAAGGGCTGCTGCGCCCGCATCAAAAAAGAGGACGTGCGCACCCCCGCGCTGTTCCGCCACATCCAGCAGGCGGGCGAGATCCCCGAGCGGGACATGTTCAACACCTTTAACATGGGCGTGGGCATGACCCTGGTCGTGGCGGAAAAGGACGCGGCCCGGACCATTGAGATTTTGCAGGCCGCGGGCGAGGACGCTTACTTATTGGGCCAGGTGGCCGCGGGCGAGGGGCTGGAGCTATGCTGAACGTGGCGGTGCTGGTGAGCGGCGGCGGCACCAACCTGCAGGCCATTCTGGACAGCGCGGCCCGGGGCGAAAACCCCCACGGCCATGTGGCGCTGGTGGTGGCCTCGAAGCCCGGTGTATATGCGCTGGAGCGGGCCGAAAAAGCGGGCGTGCCGGGTGTGGTGGTGTGCCGGAAGGACTACGCCGGCAGCGAGGCCTTTGACGCGGCGCTGCTGGCGGTGCTGCGCGGGTACGGCATCGATCTGGTGGTGCTGGCGGGCTTTTTGTCGATTCTGGGGCCCAGCGTGATCGCCGCCTACCCCGAGCGGATTTTAAACGTGCACCCCAGCCTGATCCCCAGCTTCTGCGGCGAGGGGATGTACGGCCTGCGGGTGCACGAGGCCGCCCTGGCCAAGGGGGTAAAGGTGACCGGCGCCACAGTGCACTTTGTGAACGAGGTGTGCGACGGCGGCCGCATCCTTGCCCAGCAGGCGGTGGCGGTGCTGCCCGGAGACACCCCGGAGACCCTGCAAAAGCGGGTGATGGAACAGGCCGAGTGGAAGCTGCTGCCCGCCGCCCTGGCCCAGGTCTGCGAAGAATACGATAAGTAAAATTGTGAATTTATATTACGGGAGGTCAACTATGGAACAGCTGGATCTGTATCGCCTGCTGCGGGAAAACGCCTACCCCGGGCGGGGCATTGTGCTGGGGCTCGCCCCCGGCGGCACAAAGGCGGCCATCGCGTACTTTATCATGGGCCGCAGCGCCAACAGCCGCAACCGGGTGTTCGACCCGGTGCCGGAGATCGGCGGGATCCGCACCATGGCGGCGGATCCGGCCAGGTTGGAAGACCCGAGCCTGATCATTTACAACCCGGTGCGCGCGCTGGGGAACGCGCAGATTGTGACCAACGGCGACCAGACCGACACGGTGTATGAATTTATGAGCGGGGGCGGCACCTTTGAGGAGGCCCTGCGCACCCGTACCTTTGAGCCGGACGGCCCGAACTGGACCCCCCGCATCAGCGGCCTGGTGGAGCTGGAAGACGGCGCCTGCCGCTACAAGCTCTCGATCCTGAAAAGCGCCGACGGCAACGGCGAAAGCTGCCGCCGCTATTTTTACGAGTACCCGCAGCCAGTGGCGGGCGAGGGGCATTTCCTTCACACCTACCGCTGCGACGGCAGCCCCATCCCCAGCTTTGAGGGAGAGCCGGAGCGGGTGGCGGTGCCCGCCGAGCCGGAGGAATTTGCCACCGGCCTGTGGGAGGCCCTGGACCCGGACAACAAGGTGAGCCTGTTCGTGCGGTACATCGAGCTTGCCACGGGCGAGACCGAGGATGTGATCATCAACAAATACGACGCTGTGTGGGAGGAAGAGGAATGACCGAACTGGAACTGAAATACGGCTGCAACCCAAACCAGAAGCCCGCCCGCATTTTTATGGAACAGGGAGAACTGCCGGTGACCGTGCTGAATGGCAAGCCCGGCTACATCAATTTTTTGGACGCGCTGAACTCCTGGCAGCTGGTAAAGGAGCTGAAGGAGGCCAGCGGCCTGCCCGCCGCGGCGTCCTTTAAGCATGTGTCGCCCGCGGGCGCGGCCCTGGGCCTGCCGCTGGACGACACCCTGAAAAAGATGTATTTCTGCGAGGGGCTGGCCCTGAGCCCCCTGGCCTGCGCCTATGCCCGCGCCCGCGGCGCGGACCGCATGTCCAGCTTCGGCGACTGGATCGCCCTTTCGGACGAGTGCGACGAGAGCTGCGCAAGGGTGATCCAGCACGAGGTGACGGACGGGGTGATCGCCCCCGGGTACACCCCGGCGGCGCTGGAAATCTTAAAGTCCAAGCGCAAGGGCGGCTACAACATCGTGCAGATCGACCCCGCGTATGTGCCGACGGCGGTGGAGCATAAGCAGGTATTCGGCGTGACCTTTGAGCAGGGCCGCAACGACCTGAGGATCAGCGAGGCCATGCTGGAAAACCTGGTCACCGACAACAAGACCCTGACCCCAGAGCAAAAGCGGGATTTGGTGCTGTGCCTGATCACCCTGAAATACACCCAGTCCAACTCGGTGTGTTACGCCCAGGGCGGACAGGTGATCGGGGTGGGCGCGGGCCAGCAGAGCCGCATTCACTGCACCCGCCTGGCGGGCAACAAGGCCGACATCTGGCAGCTGCGCCACCACCCCAAGGTGCTGGCCCTGCCCTTCCGCGACGACGTGAGCCGCCCCAACCGTGACAACGCCATTGACGTATATATCAGCGACGAGTGGGAGGACGTGATCGGCGACGGGGTGTGGGCCGAGACCTTTACCCGGCAGCCCGAGCCCCTGACCGCCGCCGAGAAAAAAGAATGGCTGGCGGCCGTGCGCGGCGTGGTTTTGGGCAGCGACGCCTTCTTCCCCTTTGGCGACAACATCGAGCGCGCCCGCCGCAGCGGCGTGGAGGCCATTGTGGAGCCGGGCGGTTCGATCCGGGACGCGCAGGTGATCGAGACCTGCAACAAATACGGCATCGCCATGGCCTTTTGCGGCCTGCGACTGTTCCATCATTAAAAAATGAGCGCCGGGCCGGTTTCTGTATGCTATAATAGCAGCAAACCGCAGGCTGGCCCGGCAAAAAGTGAAAAAGCCAGGCGGCCTGTGACCGCCTGGCTTGCGCCGTGTTATAAAGAAGCAAAAAACACGCCTTTTCAGGGCCGGACAGAAAAGGGAGAGGATCGCCAATGAAACTACTTGTTGTGGGCGGCGGCGGCCGCGAACACGCCATCATCAAAAAGCTGAAAGAGAGCCCGCTGTGCACCGAGATCTGGGCGGCACCGGGCAACGGAGGCATTGCCTGCGACGCCCGGTGCAGGGAGATCCCCGCCACCGACATTGAAGCCCAGGCCGCTTTTGCAAAAGAGGAAGGCTTTGATTACGTGGTGGTGGCCCCGGACGATCCCCTGGCCCTGGGCCTGGTGGATAAGCTGGCCGGGGCGGGCATCCCCGCCTTTGGGCCCAGCGCCGCGGCGGCCCGCATTGAGGCCAGCAAGGTGTTCAGCAAGGATCTGATGAAAAAATACGGCATCCCCACCGCCGGGTACGAGGTGTTTGGCGAGCCCGGCGCGGCCCTGCAATACATCCGCGAAAAGGGCGTTTACCCTGTGGTGATCAAAGCCGACGGGCTGGCCCTGGGCAAAGGGGTGCTGATCTGCCAGAGCGAGGCCGAGGCCGCCGAGGGCCTGAAGGAGATCATGCAGGACAAAAAGTTCGGCGCTTCGGGCGACCGGGTGGTGGTGGAGGAGTTTTTGACCGGCCCCGAGGTCAGCGTGCTGGCCTTCTCGGACGGCGTGACCCTGAAGCCCATGGTTTCCAGCATGGACCACAAGCGTGCGCTGGACGGGGACGAGGGTCTGAATACCGGCGGCATGGGCACCGTGGCGCCGAACCCCTATTATACCGAAGAAATTGCAAAGGTGTGCATGGACACCATTTTTCTGCCCACCCTGCGGGCCATGCAGGCAGAGGGCTGCCCCTTTAAGGGCTGCCTCTATTTTGGGCTGATGCTCACCCCCGGCGGGCCTAAGGTGATCGAGTACAACTGCCGCTTCGGTGACCCGGAGACCCAGGTGGTGCTGCCCCTGCTGGAGGGCGATCTGCTGGAGATCATGCTGGCCTGCACAAACGGCACCCTGGCCGACACCCCGGTCGCCGCCAGCGGCCAAAGCGCGGCCTGCGTGGTGCTGGCCAGCGGCGGTTACCCGGAGCATTATGAAAAGGGCAAGCCCATCACCGGCCTGGAAAACGGGCAGCTGCCCGGCGGCGGGGCCGTGGTATACCATGCGGGCACCGCCCAAAAGGGCGGGCAGCTGGTTACGGCGGGCGGCCGTGTGCTGGGCGTAACGGCCACCGCGCCCACCCTGGAACAGGCGATTGAAAAAGCCTACGCCGCCAGCGGGCGAATCGGCTTTGAGGGCCTGCACCGCCGCGCGGACATTGGCCGGCGGGCGCTGGCAGCGCTGAACTGAGACCGGTGCGGGCCCGGGAGCCCGCACATGAAAACCCAATGAGCGAGAGGGAGAAAACACATGGTATACCGCGTTTATGTTGAAAAGAAACCCGGCTTTGACGGCGAGGCCCAGGGCCTTTTGAACGAGCTGAAAAGCCTGCTGGGTGTAAAAAGCCTTTCCGGCCTGCGCCTTTTGAACCGCTATGACGTGGAGGGCATTGGGGAGGAGCTGTTCCGCCAGTGCGTGCCCACCGTGTTCAGCGAGCCCCCGGTGGACCAGGTGTACGATCACCTGCCCGCAGCGGACGCGACCTTTGCGGTGGAGTACCTGCCCGGCCAGTTTGACCAGCGGGCGGCCTCGGCCAGCGAGTGCATCCAGCTGATCAGCCAGGGCGAGCGGCCCCAGGTGCGCACGGCCCGGGTGTACCTGCTGGGCGGCGCTTTGAGCGAGGGGGATCTGGCCCGCATTAAAAAATATGTGATTAACCCGGTGGAGGCCCGCGAGGCCGCCCTTTCCCGCAGGGACACCCTGAAGGTGGAGTACCCAGCCCCCGCGCCCGTGGAGGTGCTGGAGGGCTTTTTGGAGCTGGATCAGGAGGGCCTGGCCCGCTTTATAGCCGAGCGCGGCCTTGCCATGGACGAGGCGGACATCGCTTTCTGCCAGGAGTATTTCCGCAGCGAGGGGCGCGCGCCCACCATCACCGAGATCAAGATGATCGACACCTATTGGTCCGACCACTGCCGCCACACCACCTTCGGCACCATTCTGGACGAGGTGGAGATCCGGGACGAGCAGGTGAAAAAAGCCTTTGACTCGTACCTGGCCATGCGCAAGGCGGTGTATGCAGGCCGCAAAAAGAACCTGTGCCTGATGGATCTGGGCACCATCGGGGCCAAGTACCTGAAAAGCATCGGCAGGCTGAAAAACCTGGATGAGTCGGACGAGATCAACGCCTGCACCGTGAAGATCAAGTGCCAGGTGGACGGCGAGGAGCAGGACTGGCTGTACCTGTTCAAGAACGAGACCCACAACCACCCCACCGAGATCGAGCCCTTCGGCGGCGCGGCCACCTGCATCGGCGGCGCCATCCGGGACCCGCTTTCGGGCCGAAGCTATGTGTACCAGGCCATGCGCGTGACCGGCGCGGCCGACCCGCTGGCGCCGGTGAGCGAGACCCTGCCCGGCAAGCTGCCCCAGCGCAAGCTGGTCACCACCGCCGCGGCGGGCTATTCCAGCTACGGCAACCAGATCGGCCTGGCCACCGGCCAGGTGGACGAGCTTTATCACCCGGGCTACGCGGCCAAGCGCATGGAGATCGGTGCGGTGGTGGGCGCGGCCCCGGCGGCCAACGTGCGCCGCGAGGTGCCCGTTGCCGGCGACATTGTGGTGCTGCTGGGCGGGGCCACCGGCCGCGACGGCTGCGGCGGGGCCACCGGTTCTTCCAAGGCGCATAAGCTGGAGAGCCTGGAGAGCTGCGGCGCCGAGGTACAGAAGGGCAACGCGCCGGTGGAGCGCAAGCTCCAGCGCCTGTTCCGCAGGCCCGAGGCCACCCGCCTGATCAAGCGCTGCAACGATTTTGGCGCGGGCGGCGTGAGCGTGGCCATCGGCGAGCTGGCCGACGGGCTTGCCATCGACCTGGACCGGGTGCCCAAAAAGTACGACGGGCTGGACGGCACCGAGCTTGCCATCAGCGAGAGCCAGGAGCGCATGGCCGTGGTGCTGGCGCCCGGCGATGTGGAGGAATTCACCGCCCTGGCCCACGAGGAAAACCTGGAGGCCACCACCGTGGCCATGGTCACCGAAGCGCCCCGCCTGACCATGAGCTGGCGCGGCGAAGTTATCGTGGACGTGAGCCGCGACTTTTTGAATTCCAACGGCGCGGAAAAGCACGCAAACGTGCTGGTGTACGACTGCCTGCCCTATGAACCCCACTGGAAGGGCGAGAGCTGGGGCGAAAAGCTGCACAGCCTTGTGACCGACCTGAACGTGTGCAGCAAGAAGGGGCTTTCCGAGCGGTTCGATTCCACCATCGGCGCGGCCACCGTGCTGATGCCCTTCGGCGGCAAATACCAGCTCACCCCGGCGCAGGCCATGGCGGCCAAGCTGCCGGTGCCGGGCGAGACCATCACCTGCAGCGGTATGGCCTGGGGTTATAACCCCTATTTGATGGAGAAAAAGCAGTACAGCGGCGCGTACCTGGCCGTGGTGGAGAGCGTGTGCAAGCTGGTGGCCAGCGGTTTCCGGTACGAGGACGCCTACCTGACCTTTCAGGAATACTTCCAGCGTTTGGGGAACGACCCCGAGCGCTGGGGCCAGCCCTTTGCGGCGCTGCTGGGCGCGCTGAAGGCCCAGGTGGACCTGGGGGTGGCCGCCATCGGCGGCAAGGACTCCATGTCCGGCAGCTTTGAGAGCATGGACGTGCCCCCCACCCTGGTGAGCTTTGCCACCGCCATCGGCAGCACCAAAAACGTGATCAGCCCCGAGTTCAAAACGGCGGGCGACCGGGTGGTGTGGCTGGCGCCGGGCTACAACGACCTGCGCCCGGCCCACAAGAGCCTGAAGGCCATTCTGGCCCAGGTGGAGGCGCTGACCGCAGCGGGCAAGGTGAAAGCCGCCTGGACCCCGGGCTACGGCTGCGCCGCCGAGGGCCTGTTCAAGATGTGCCTGGGCAACCGGCTGGGCTTTGCGCTGGCCGGGGGCGTTGACCCCGAAGCCCTGCTGCGCCCCGCCTACGGCAGCTTTATGCTGGAACTGGCGGAGGGCGCCGAGGCCGAAGGCGCCCTGGAGCTGGGCACCGTGACCGAAGAATACACCTTCCGCCTGGCGGGCGAGGCGGTGGACCTGGCTCGGCTGCAGGAGGCCTATGAGGCAAAGCTGGAGCCGGTGTTCCCCTACCGGGGGGAGGGCGAGGCCGTGGAACCCGTGACCTACAGGGCTGAAAAGCGCGCCGCCCCGGCGGTGGGCGCGGCCCGGCCCAGGGTGGTCATTCCCGTGTTCCCCGGCACCAACTGCGAATACGATACCGCCCGTGCCTTCCGGCGCGCCGGAGCCGAGCCGCAGGTGCTGGTGGTGAACAACCTCACCCCCGCCGCCGTGGCCGAGAGCTGCGAGGCGCTGGTGAAGGCGATCCGCGCCAGCCAGATTGTGATGCTGCCGGGCGGCTTTTCCGGCGGCGACGAGCCGGACGGCAGCGCGAAATTCATCACGGCCTTTTTCCGCGCCCCAGCGGTGGCCGAGGCGGTGGCTGAGCTGCTGCAAAAGCGGGACGGGCTGATGCTGGGCATCTGCAACGGGTTCCAGGCGCTGATCAAGCTGGGCCTTGTGCCCTACGGCGAGATCCGCCCCCTGACCGCCGAGTGCCCCACCCTGACCTTCAACACCCTGGGCCGCCACCAGAGCATGCTGGTGCGCACCCGCGTGGCCTCCAACAAGAGCCCCTGGCTGGCAAAGTGCGAGCCGGGCCAGGTGCACACCGTGGCGATCAGCCACGGCGAGGGCCGGTTTGTGGCCGGCGCCGAGGCGCTGAACCAGCTGCGGGAGAACGGCCAGATCGCCACACAGTATGTGGACCTTTCCGGTGCGCCCAGCATGGACCTTTCGGCAAACCCAAACGGCAGCGTGTGGGCCATTGAGGGCATCACCAGCCCGGACGGCCGGGTGCTGGGCAAGATGGGCCACTCGGAGCGCAGCGGCGACGCGCTGTATAAAAACGTGCCCGGCGACAAGTACCAGCCCCTGTTTGAGGGCGGAGTGGATTACTTTAAAATTTAAAGGAGGCCGCAGATGGCGCACGATAAATATATTTCGCCCTTTGAGACCCGCTACGCGAGCGGGGAAATGCAGTATATCTTTTCTGAGGACAACAAGTTCCGCACCTGGCGGCGGCTGTGGATCGCGCTGGCAAAGGCCGAGCAGGCCCAGGGCCTGCCCATCACCGACGCGCAGATCGCCGAGCTGGAGGCCCATGCCGACGACATCAACTACGAGGACGCGGTGCGCCGCGAAAAAGAATGCCGGCACGACGTGATGAGCCACGTGTACGCCTACGGCCTGCAGTGCCCGGGCGCGAAGGGGATCATCCACCTGGGGGCCACCAGCTGCTATGTGGGCGACAACACCGACGTGATCGTGATGCGCCAGGGCCTGGAACTGGTGCAGAAAAAGCTGGTGGGCGTGCTGGCGCTGCTGGCGAAGTTCGCCGCCCAGTACAAGGATCTGCCCTGCCTTGCCTACACCCATGGCCAGCCCGCCCAGCTCACCACGGTGGGCAAGCGCGCCACCCTGTGGATGAACGAGCTGTATATGGACTGGGAGGAGCTGCGCCACCGCACGGCCGGGCTGGCGCTGCGGGGAGCCAAGGGCACCACAGGCACCCAGGCCAGCTTCATGGAGCTGTTTGAAGGCGACGAGCAAAAGATCCGGGCCATGGAGGCGGACATCACCGCCCAGTTGGGTTTTGACAGGGTGGTGCCGGTGAGCGGCCAGACCTACAGCCGCAAGGTGGATTTCCAGGTGCTGAGCGCCCTTTCCGGCATTGGGCAGAGCGCGATGAAGCTTGCCACCGACCTGCGGCTGCTGGCCAATTTTAAAGAGATGGAGGAGCCGTTCGAGAAAAACCAGATCGGTTCTTCGGCCATGCCCTACAAGCGCAACCCCATGCGCAGCGAGCGGGTGTGCGCCCTGGCCCGCTACCTGATGGTGGATGTGCTGAACCCGGCCTTCACCGCGGGCACCCAATGGTTCGAGCGCACGCTGGACGATTCGGCCAACAAGCGGATCGCGGTGGCCGAGGCGTTTTTGGCGGCCGATTCCATTTTGAACATCCTGCTGAACGTGTGCGACGGGCTGGTGGTGTACCCCAAGGTCATCCGCGCCCGGGTGATGGCCGAGCTGCCCTTTATGGCCACCGAGACCATTTTGATGAAGGCAGTGAAAAAAGGCGGCGACCGGCAGGAGCTGCACGAGCGGCTGCGCCGGCACGCCGTGGCCGCGGCGGCCCAGGTGAAGGAGGAGGGCCTGCCCAACGACATGATCCGGCGGGTGGAGGCGGACCCGGCCTTTGGCCTGTCCCGCGAGGAGATCGAGGCCGAGCTGCGGCCCGAGGCCTTTACCGGCCGCAGCGCCCACCAGGTGGAAGAATTTTTGAAAACCGTGATCGCCCCGGTGCTTGCCGCCCACCCGGAGGCCGCGGCCCAGCACGCCGAGCTGAGTGTGTGAGATGATAAGGATCTTATTTGTTTGCCTGGGAAATATCTGCCGCAGCCCCATGGCGGAGTTTGTTTTTCGGGACATGGCCGAAAAGCGGGGCCTGGGCGGCCAAACAGCGGCGGCCAGCGCCGCCACCAGCAGCTACGAGGCGGGCAACCCGGTCTACCCGCCCGCGGCGGCGCTGCTGCGCAGGCAGGGGCTCGACCCGGCGGGCAAGCGCAGTGTGCCGCTGACCCAGGCGGACGGCGCGGCGTACGACCACATCATCGGTATGGATGCGGCGAACCTGCGGGACATCCGGCGCATTCTGGGCCCCGGGGCAAGGGCGAGGGTGAGCCGCCTTTTGGACTGGACGGCGCGCCCGGGTGACGTGGCGGACCCCTGGTACACCGGCGATTTTGAAACCACCTGGAACGACGTGAGCGCGGGCTGCGAGGCGCTTTTGAACGCCCTGTTCCCGGAGAATGAAAAGATGTAGGGCAGCGCCCCGGACTTGGAGTCGGGGCGCTGTTTTTTACAGAAAGCCGCCGTCGGAAAAATTTTCGCTTCTGCCAAATAACGTTTTGACGATAAGCGCAAAGCACAACCGGAAGCCCAGCTCAAAATTTTCCGTGTCGCTGATGCCGCCAAGAGTGCCGGAGAGGTTGGAAAATGACTTGAATTGCTCTAATGTTTCTCCTTCCAATGTGTCGTGAAGGCGCCTTTCCACTGCAATCAACTGGGCGAGAGCTTGCTCGCAGGGGCCGTCTTTGCGAATCGTGCGGCTGTCCCAGGCCGATGAGAACAGATCCGAAATGGAAACACTCAAGAAAAACACCTCTTTTATTGTGATGGCATTATGATATCACAAAGAATACATACAATCAAGAGAAAAGATACTAAAATGATATCAAAACGATTTTTGAGGTGATCCACATGGCAACCGACAAGGTTCAGACGACAATACGCGTGCAGGAAACGCTCTGGAAAAAGATCACGCATGTTGCAGGGCGGAACCACCGTTCCTTTAACGCACAGGTGGAATATCTGATCGAGCAATGCGTGGAGGGGTACGAGAGGGAGAACGGGCCGATCCCCGTGGAGGATGGAGCCGGTTGAAGCTGCCCGCAAGAAACCAGGCGGCCGCCCCTGTTTGGGGCAGCCGCCTGGTTTATAGTTTTTGTTCTGTTTTTTCTGCGGGCGGGCGAACCATCCGGTAAGCCAGCACCGCCGCGCCGAGACCCAGCAGAAAATCGCCGGGGCTGGCAAAACCCAGCAGCCGCCCGAAGGGGGCGACGGCCACCCAGTCGCCCAAAAAGGCCAGGCGGGTGGAGGCGCCGGCCAGGGTGTAGCCGGAAACCCCGCCCGCGGCCAGCCGGTCGGCCAGCGCGGGCCAGCCCGCCGCAAGGCGCGCCGCCACCGGCATGCGGCCGCCGTTGGCGGCGATGACCGCAAAATTCAGCGCCGTGCCCAGCGCAAAGGGGGCGCACCAGCGTGGCTGGCAACGGTTGAACCAGCAAAAAAGCAGCAGCAGGCCGTACTGCGCAAGACACAGCGGCAGAGGCGGAACCCCGATTGCCCCGCCAAGGGCCTTTAAAAGGTAAGCGGCCAGGGGCAGCCAGAGCCCCCGCAGGGGAAAGGCCGCGGCCCGGCGCAGGCTGCCGCCCCGGCAAAGGCCTGCGGCAAGCCCGGCCAGCAAGAATAAAAGCAGCAGCATCGCCTCAGGCCCCCGCGGGGTCAAGCAGCAAAGAGAGGTCGGCATCGCCGCTTGCGCGCCCGGGGTCGAGATCGGGCAGGATGCGCAGAAAGGCCTCCACCACCCGGGGATCAAGCTGGCTGCCGGAAACCTCCCGCAGAACGGCCTCGGCCTGTTCCCGGCTCATGGCGCCGCGGTAGGGCCGGTCGGAGGTCATGGCGTCGTAGCAGTCGGCCACCGCCAGAATGGCGGGGCACAGGGGCAGCTCACCCGGGGCAGGGCCCTCTTCGGGGTAGCCACCGCCGTCGAACCGGTGGTGATGGTACAGCACCCCGTCGGTCACGGTGGAGGGCAGGTGGATGCTGTCGATGATGCGCCGGCCCACCTCTGGGTGGCGCTTAACCTGGTCGTACTCGGCGCCGGTCAAAGCGCCGGGCTTGCGCAGCACCGCGTCGTCGATGCCGATCTTACCCACATCGTGCAGCAGGGCGGCCACCTTGATCTGGTACACCGTGCCGCCGGGCAGGCGCAGGGCGCGGGCGATCTGCTCGCTGTAATAGGCGACCCGCCGCGAGTGGCCCCGGGTATAGGGGTCCTTGGCCTCGATGGCCTCGGACAGGCAGGCCACCGTGCGGATGTGGAGCGAGCGGCTGTCGAGATACAATTTGAAGGAATAGCGGGCCAGCAGCAGCGGCGCCATGAACAGCACCAGCAGCAGCACCCCGCTGCGCCGCTGCAGCACCAGGCTTACCAGAAGGCCCAGGGGGATCGTGCAGACCACGTTGGGCAGGATGCCTGCCAGGTTCTGGCGCAGCAGGCCGCCGAAGGCCCCGCCGCCCCCCACCTGATAGTACAGGATGAAAAATACCAGATTGGCGAAAATGGCCGTGCAGGCAAACACGCCCGCCGCCGCCACCGCCTGCCAGCTCAGGCCGCCGGTATAGCCGGTGAGGCGTGCAGTGAGCCGGAACACAAGGCCGCCCAGCCAGATGGAGAACAGGATGTTGCCGATGTTGAACAGCTCCTTGCGGGGGGCGTGCAGCAGGGGCCAATAATAGCGGCGGGTTTTGGGATCCTGCAAAACGGTGGCAAGGCAGCACAGCGCATACAGCACCACCGTGACCTCCGGCCCGAAGGAGAGCATGCAGGCCACCACCGGCACAAAGCTGATGTCCATGGTCTTGCCCTGGGCGATGTAGATGGGCAGGTCCCGGGCCAGCACGCACAGCACGGCCAGGGTCAGCGCCTCCAGCCAGGGAAAGCCCGCGGGCGGGGCAAGATACAGGCGCAGGGCGCACAGGGCCAGCGCGGCGCCGCCGCACAGCGCCAGCGCCGCGATATAAAGGGTTTGCCGCCGATGATCCTGCCTCATGGCCCTGCCTCCTTTGCAGAAAAAGCGCGCGGCGTGCCGCGCGGGGTATGGTGTGCCGGCCTCCCCAGGGAAGGGGCGGCCGGAAAAGGCTTAAAAAACAGGCCCGGCGGAACTTGCCGGTCAAAGCCGATGGGTCGATCAGCGCACGTTAAAGAAAGCGCCGCTGGCCAGCAGCATGGCAGCCAGGGACGACAGCGCGAACAGAACGCGTTTCATCTTGTGATATAGCCCCCTTTTCAGGAACTCTGCCCCTTCGCTGGGGTGGGCAGGCTATATCCGCTCCGCTTGCGCCGGGCCTGTTTCAGTGAGAGAAGCGCCCCTTCAGCCGGGGCCGGGCCGCCCCGTGGGCCGGGGCAAAAACGAGAGTTGGCGGTTCACCGCGTCCAGCACGCTGCGCACCACCGCGGCGTCGGCATCCGGCTGGGTGTAGGCGCTGCCCAGAAGGTCCTTGCCGCCGGTGAGCGAGAGCACCTGCGCCACCGTGACGTCCTTGCCGGAAAGCTCGGCGCAGTCCACTGCGCGCAGCTCGTAGCGGGCGGCCTCGCCGGTGAAGGCGTGCACCGCTTCCAAGGTGGCCTGCGCGATACACTGCCTGCGGGAAAAGGGCAGGGTGCTGCCGCACGCCCGGCCGGTGCGGCACTGCCCAAAACCTGCCAGGGTCACGCCCGCCTCCAGGGCTCGGCCCTGGGTGTGCACCTCCATGCCGAAAAAGACCAGGCGGATCCCGGCGGCGGGTGCGAGGGCAGGGTGCAGCTGGGCCACGCTGATGATCTTGTGGTCCACCTCGACCCCAAACCCGGCGCACAGGGCGGACTGTACGTCCCGCGCCACGGCCTTGGCATTCTTGCCGGCCCGGGCCAGCACGTGCACCTCGGCGGGCGAGCCGTCCGGCGCAAACACCACATGAGCCGTTTCCACCGATTCCAGCCGGCACAGCAGCTGCTGCCAGCGGGCCGCCTGTTCCAGGACCTGTTCTGTTTCCATGCCGCGGCCTCCTTACTGTTTAAATAGTAGGAAAAAGGAACGAAAAACCGTTAAAAACCACCAAAAACTTATGTTTCATTATACCGTATGCCCAAAGGGCGGTCAAGGAAAAAACAGGAAAGCCGCAAGACGGTAAATGCTGGAAAAGCATGGGAGCAGGTTTTGTGCGCCACACCCGTGCCTGGCCTTGCAGGATGTGCTATAATACCGTTAAAAGGCCACCCCGGGGGCACAAAGCCGGGGGTGGGGCCCCGTGCCCCGGCGGCAACACAGAAAGGCGGGAATAGGAATGCGCGATCTGCGCCGGATGGACCGAAAACTGAGCGATGAAGACGCCCTGCAGGTGCTGCGGGAGAGCGAGTACGGCTTTCTTGCCACCGTGAACGGGGACGGCAGCCCCTATGCGGTGCCCATGGCGGGGGCACTGGAAGGGGGAGATACCCTGTATTTCCACTGCGCCCGGGCCGGGCAGAAGCTGGAAAACCTTGCGCGGGAGCCGCGGGCCTGTTACACCTGCGTGCTGTATGCAAAGAACCAGCCCGCCGAGTTCACGCAGGTGTATGCCAGCTGCGTGGCCGAGGGAAAGGTGCGCCTTGTGACCGACGAGGCCGAGCGCCAGCGGGCGATGCAGCGGATCATGGAAAAATATTCGGCCGAATACATTGGCACCCCGGGCTACCATAAAATGATGAAGGGCATGCCGGCCATTGTAATCCTGGCGCTGGAGATCGAGGCCCTGCAGGGCAAGGGCAACCGGGGCCGGCTGACGGAGGGATGAAGCGTGCGGCTGGATAAATACCTGGCGGGCGCCATGCAGATTCCCCGCAGCGCCGCCCGCGCCCTGGTGGCACGGGGGGCGGTGACGGTGGATGGGGCGGTGTGCAGAAAGGCCGATATGCCCCTGGCGGGCGGCGAGGCCGTGTGCGCCGATGGCAAGCCGCTGGACCGGGAGGAATATGTATATATCATGCTGCACAAGCCCCCGGGGGTCGTGAGCGCCAGCACCGATGGCCGGGACGTGACCGTGGTGGACCTTTTGGAGGGGGCTTACCCCCGGCGGCAGCTGTTCCCCGCCGGCAGGCTGGACAAGACCAGCACCGGCTTTGTGCTGCTGACCGACGACGGGGCCTTTGCGCACGATATATTGAGCCCCCGCCGCCATGTGCCCAAGACCTACCGGGTGCGGCTGGATACCCCTGCCACGCCCGAAATGGCGCGCGCCTTTGAGGCAGGGGTGGTTTTGGCCGACGGCCAGGCCATGCGCCCGGCGGGACTTTTGCCGGACCAGGCCGATCCCTTTTGGGCCACGGTGGAGCTGCGCCAGGGGGTATACCACCAGATCAAGCGGATGTTCGGTGTGCTGGGCGCGGGGGTGAACGCGCTGCACCGCACCGCCATTGGCGGGGTAGAGCTGGATCCCGCCCTTGCGCCCGGCCGGTGGCGGCCGCTCACCCCACAGGAACTGGAGCGGCTGAGAGCCGCCGCGCAGCCCCGCGGCAAAAAGAAAAATTTGTAAGAGGCGCCGATTTCAAACTTTTTTCAAAGAACCAACACATTTGTACGATAAGGTAAAAAGGTAGCATTTTGTGCCCTTTTTCCTGGTAAACTCAAAAATACACAATAAATGGCATATTTTTTTGTTGAAATATGTTGCAAAAGTAAATTCCATTGTGTAATATATACACAGAGACTGTTTGGAATTGTTCAAAATCACAAACAACACTGTGGAAAACAGCATTGGCTGGAAAAGGGGAGCGAATCAAATGGCGAACAGAGTGTTTCAGGGTGTCATTTACCAGATGAAGGACGCCATCGGGCGCGGCGTGGGCGTGGTGGATGAGACCGGCACCGTCATCTCCTGCTCGGACCTGAATATGATTGGGGAAGTGCGGGACGGCTTTGTGGCCGAGCGGTTAACGGGTGACAGCTTTGTGAAGGACGGCTGCAGCTACCACCAGTTCAGCTCCAACAAGCACAACGATTACGCGGTGTATGTGGAGGGCGCAGATGAAGCCGCCGCCCAGTTTGCCAGCCTGCTGGCCATCAGCCTGCAGAGCATCAAGCAGTACCACGACGAGAAGTTTGACAAGGCGAATTTCATTAAAAACGTGGTGCTGGACAACATCCTGCCCGGCGATATCTACGCCAAGGCCCGGGAGCTGCACTTTGCCACCGACGTATCCCGGGTGGTGGTGCTGATCCGGGTGACCTCCGGGGCGGATATTTCGGCTTACGACGTGGTGAGCGGCCTGTTCCCGGATAAGCAGAAGGATTTTGTGTTCAATATCAGCGAGACCGACACCGTGCTGGTAAAGGAGATCAAGCGGGGAATCGACCAGCGTGACATTGAAAAGCTGGCCTCCAGCATTGTGGACACACTTTCCGGCGAGCATTATATCAAGGCCGTGGTGGGCATCGGCACCCCCATCGGCAATGTGAAGGATCTGGCCACCAGCTTTAAAGAGGCCCAGATCGCCATGGAAGTGGGCAAGGTGTTCGATACCGAGCAGGCCATCATCAGCTACGACAACCTGGGCATCGCCCGGTTGATTTACCAGTTGCCCACCACCCTGTGTGAGATGTTCCTGAAAGAGGTGTTCAAGCAGGGCAGCATCGAGAGCCTGGACGCGGAAACGCTGTTCACCATCCAGCGCTTCTTTGAGAACAACCTGAACGTGAGCGAAACCAGCCGCGGGCTGTTCGTGCACCGCAATACCCTGGTGTACCGGCTGGAAAAGATCAAAAAGCTCACCGGGCTGGATCTGCGCGAGTTCGACGACGCCATTGTGTTCAAGGTGGCCCTGATGGTGAAGAAGTACCTGAATGCCAACCCTGCCAAATATTGAGCCCGTTCCCGTACAGTGCTTTTCAGATGGGCCGGCCGCGCGGCGCGGCCGCCCATTTTTTATGAGATAGGATATCTGGAGGCGGTGAGGAGCCAGTTATGATCGTTTTTGAACATGTGAGCAAAATTTACCCCGGCGGGAACACGGCCCTGAAGGACGTGAGCCTGCACATCCACAAGGGGGAATTTGCATTCGTGCTGGGGCATTCGGGCGCGGGCAAATCCACCTTTTTAAAATTGATCCTGCGGGAGGAAAAGGCCACCAGCGGCCGCATTTTTATTGGCGGCAAGGAGCTTTCCAAGATCAAAGAGCGCGAAGTGCCCTATCTGCGCCGCAACATGGGCGTGGTGTTCCAGGACTTTCGGCTGATCCCCACCATGACCGCCTACGAAAATGTGGCGTTTGCCATGCGGGTGACCAACATCGCCGAAAAAAAGATCGCCAGCCGGGTACCCTACGTGTTCAGCCTGGTGGGGCTGGCGGAAAAGATGGGCAAATACCCTGACGAGCTTTCGGGCGGGGAGCAGCAGCGGGTGGCCCTGGCCCGGGCACTGGTGCACAGCCCCCAGCTCATTATTGCGGACGAGCCCACCGGCAACATTGACCCGGAGCTGAGCCTGGAAATGATGGAGCTGCTCACCGCCATCAACTCGGTGGGCATCACGGTGGTGGTGGTGACCCACGAGCACGATCTGGCAAAGCGCTTTAACAAGCGGGTCATCACCATTGACCACGGCAATGTGGTGGACGACTCGGCCAGTGTGGGGGAGGTGCTGCTGTGAACTGGTCCAGCTTTAAATATCTGGCGCGGCAGGGGCTGCAGAGCATGGTGCGCAACCGGCTCATGAGCGTGGCCAGCATCGGCGTACTTACCGTGTGCCTTATTATTACCGGCGTGGCCGCCCTGTTTACCCTGAACATCAACAGCCTGATGGATTACCTGGGCAGCCAGAACGAGGCTGTGGTGTATTTGCAGGATGATCTGTCGGACGAGGGGCTGGCACAGGTGGACGGCGCGCTGCGCAGCATCAGCGGCCTGCGGGACGTGATCTATGTCACCAAGGAAGAGGCTCTGGACAACATGAAGGAGAGCATGGAGGACAAGGCTTACCTGTGGGACGCCTTTGAGGGCAGCGACAACCCCTTTGCGGCCACCTACCGCGTGATCCTGGACGACGTGGCCATGATGCCCGAGATAGAGCCGCAGCTCACCGCCATTCCCGGTGTGGAGGAGGTGATGGCCCCGGTGCAGATGGCCGAGCTGTTCACCAGCATCCACAGGGCTGTGACCCTGGTGAGCATGATCCTGGTCACGGTGCTGGGCTTTGTTAGCATCGTGGTCATCAGCAACACCATCCGGCTGACCGTGTTCGCCCGCCGCAAGGAGATCAACATCATGAAATATGTGGGCGCGACCAACGGCTTTGTGCGCCTGCCTTTCTTTGTGGAGGGCGTGGCCGCGGGCCTGATCGCAGGGGCTGTTTCCAGCGCGCTGGTGCTGGGCGGCTACCAGCTGCTGGTCATGTATGCGGGGGACCTGCCCGGCTTTTGGGGCGGCATGGCGGCCAACGTGCTGCTGCCGCTGGCAAAGCTGTGGTACAAGGTGCTGCCGGCGTTCCTGGCGTTCGGCGGGGTGATCGGCAGCGTGGGCACCGCGACCTCGATCCGCAAATATCTCAAGGTATAAGAGGGATAAGCCGCATTTTATATACGAGGATGCCGAAAGGGAAACGCCATGCCGTCACTCAGCTTTTCCGCCCGGCGCGCGGGGTGCGCCCTGCTGGCCGCCGTGCTTTTGGGCTTTTGCGCCGCGCCCGGCGCGGGGGCCGAGACCTTGCAGGAGCGAAAGCAGCGCCTGGAACAGGAATATCAGCAGGCGCAGAAAGAACTGGACAGCATCAACAGCACCAAAAAGAAGGCGCAGCAGCAAAAGCAGGCGCTGGAAAACCAGCGCGGGCTGATCGAGGCACAGGTGGAGAACCTGGTGGCGATCATCAACGAGCAGATCGAGGCCATTGCGCTGAAAGAGCAGGCCATCGCGGACAAACAGACCGAGATCGACGGCCGGTGGGACGATTTCAAGGCCCGCATGAGGACAATGCAGATGATGCACGACCGGGGCGCGGTTGCCATGGTTGCCAGTGCCCGCAGCCTGTACGACCTGCTGACCTACTCCACCACGCTGCAGCAGATCAGCGAGAAGGACAACGAGGTGCTGGAGGAGATGAGCGCCCAAAAGGCCGCGCTGGAGCAGGAGAAGCAGGCGCTGGAAACTGCGAAGGCCGAGCAGGAGGCCGCCAAGGCCGAGCTGGAGGAAAAAGAGCGGCAGCTCTCGGCCAACATCCGGCGGCAGGACAGCGCCATCAGCAAGGCCGCCGCGGATGCCGAGGCCCAGGGCGCGGTGGTGGCCGAGACCAAAAAGCAGTACGAAAAGGCGCAGGCCGAGTTTGACGCCTGGGTAAAGCAGAACTCCTCCAGCGGCAGCGGGGTGTCGGCCGAGGGCTTTTTATGGCCGCTGCCCGGCCAGAGCCGCATCACCACCTATTTCGGCGGCACCCAGAACCTGGGCGGCGTGATCATAAGCGGGCACAGCGGTGTGGATATTGCCGCGCCCGAGGGCACGCCCATTCTGGCGGCCCACGGCGGCACCGTGTCGACCACGGCGGACGCAAGCTACGGCAATGTGGTGCTGGTGAACAACGGCGACGGAGTGGTGAGCCTGTACGCCCACATGAGCAGCCGTGCGGTGAGCGCGGGGGCGCAGGTGAGCCAGGGTGACGTGATCGGTTATGTGGGGCACACCGGCCGCGCCCAGGGCAACCACCTGCATCTGGAAATGCGCATCAACGGCGTGCGTATCGACCCGCTGAGCAAGGTAAGCCCCTGAAAGCCAGGCGGAACATTGAGAGGAGATAACGGATGAAAAACGCTTGCTTTTCCATCCGGCGCGCGGGGTGCGCCCTGCTGGCCGCGGTGTTTTTAGGCTTTTGCGCTGCGCCCGGCGCAGGGGCCGAGACCTTACAGGAAAAAAGCGCAAGGCTCAAGCAGGAATACGAGCAGGCGCAAAAAGAGCTGGACGCCATCAATAACAACAAAAAGAAAGCCCAGCGGCAAAAACAGGTTCTCGAAAACCAACGCAAGATTACAGAGGAAAAGATCGAGACCCTGGTGGCGATCATCAACGAGCAGATCGAGGCCATTGCGCTGAAAGAGCAGGCCATCGCGGACAAACAGACCGAGATCGACGGCCGGTGGGACGATTT
>NZ_DBGCTQ010000056.1:0-3507 GCF_048388525.1 Allofournierella sp.
TCGGCCATGGCGTCGGTGAGCTGGATCTCGCCCCCCGCGCCGGGGGCGGTGTGCTCCAGGATGGTGTAGATTTCGGGGGTGAGCAGGCAGCGGCCCAGAATGCTGAACAGGCTGAATTCCTGCCCGGGGGCCGGCTTTTCGATCATGTCGTCGATCAGGTAATGGTTGCCCTGGATGGGGGCCGTTTTCATGCTGGAATACTTCACAATGGCCTCGGGCGTTACTTCCTTGATGCCCACCGCCGGGCGGCCGTACGCCCCGTAAGCGCGGATGAGCTGGGCGGCCACGGGGTCTTCGCCTAGGATCACGTCGTCGCCGTACATAACCACGAACGGCTCGCTGCCGGTGAAGGGCCTGGCCATGAGCACCGCGTGGCCCAGGCCCAGGGTCTGTTTTTGCCGCACAAAGAAAATGTTGGCGAGATTTGCGATGCCGAGGGATTCCTCCAGCAGGGCCTCTTTGCCCGGTTTTGCGAGAGCGGCTTCCAGCTCGGGGCTGCGGTCGAAGTGGTCTTCGATGATGCTTTTGTTGCGGCCGAGAATGATGAGGATCTCCTCGATGCCCGCGTTCACAGCCTCTTCCACAATATACTGGATGGCGGGCTTGTCCACGATGGGAAGCATTTCCTTGGGCATTGCCTTGGTGGCGGGCAGCACCCGTGTGCCGAGCCCTGCCGCGGGGATGATCGCCTTGCGTACTTTTTGTGCCATATCCGTATCCATTCCTTTCATTTTGCGTTCCGGGGAACGGTTTTCAAGCCAAAGGGAGCGCGCCTCACACCAAAGTGCCGGCCTGCCCCATCAGGGTGCCCAAAATGGGCCAGACGGCAAACGCCATGGCGGCGTACGTGACCACCAGCTCAAAAACAACCACCAGGACCAGGGCCACCGTGCTGGTGCCGCCCGCTTTGGCCAGGGCCGGGCCGGAGGCGGGGCCGGCGCTGAGAGCGGCATGGATGCGCTTGGCCGCGGTATTTTTGTAGATCCAGACCGCAAAGGAGCCGGACAAAAATTTGAGCACCCAGACCAGCACAGAGCTCACCGTGTAAAGGGCCGGGAGCGCCTGCGCGCTGAGACCGGCGACGAGTGGGTTTTCGGCGTAGATCATGAGGTTCAGGATCGCGGGCAGGTAGATCACCGCGTCCATGGCCAGGTAGGCCAGAGCGGGAACCCACATTTTGCGGTAGAAGAAATAGAGAGGGCCGAATAAAAAGGCCGAAAAACAGAGCGACATTTTGCGGCCGGTGGCGCTGATGCGTTTGAAATTCAGCAGGTAATAGGAGGCGTTTTTGCCCAGATACGCGGCCCAATCGCGCGCGGAGATACCGTCGATCTCCTCGTCCGGCCGGACCCGGAATTCGGGGGGCACGGCGTCCATTTGGAACGGGTCGGCCGGGGGGGCGCTGGCCGGGCCGTAGGCGGCGGGGCTGCGCTGGGCCGAGGCGGGGTCGTAGCGGGGGGCGCCCTTGTGCAGCGGAGCGCCGCAGGTCTCGCAGAACAGGCCGGCGACGGGATTCATGGCCCCACAGGCCGCACAGGCGATCTCGGGCGTATCCGGGGCGGCACCGGAAGCCTGCGAGGCTTCGGCCGCCGGGCACTCGCCGGGGGCGGGTTTCCACTCGAAGCCGGGGGCGTGGCGGTCGGCAAACAGGCAGCCGGCGTTTTTTTGGTAGCAATCGCGGTGGTAGGGGGCGCCGCAGTCAGGGCATACCACGATATCGTCGCTTTCGGCAAAGGGCTGCTGGCACACCGGGCATTTGCAGCCTTGGTAATCAAACATATGCTTGCTCCTCCCATATAAGGGCATTATACTGGTTATTGTACCGCAAAGAGCCGCAAAATGCAAAACAATTCTCTTTACTTTAGAACGCTTTTCGGCTATACTACTATCGGATAATTTTTGAGCGCGATAACAAACAGAGAGGTTTGCGGATATGATCACCATTGACGAATTGAAGATGCAGCTGGGCGAGCACGAGCACGAGGTGCGTGAGCTGGGCGACGCGCTGGCCATCACCGCCAGTGAAAAGCGCGTGGCGGAGCTGGAAAACAAAATGACCATGCCCGGCTTTTACGACGACACCGAGGCCAGCGCCCGGGTATTTGCCGAAATGAGCGCGCTCAAGGGCCGGCTGGAGCGCTATGCAAAGCTGAAAGCGCTGTACGACGACGCCGAGACCATGCTGCTGCTGTGCGAGGAAGAGAATGACCCGGAGCTCATCCCCGAGGGCGAGGCGGCGGTGGAGGCGGTGACCAAGGCGGTGGAGGAGCTGCAGCTGATCACCCTGCTTTCGGGCCAGTACGACAAAAACAACGCCATTTTGACCTTTCACGCCGGCACCGGCGGCACCGAGGCGCAGGATTGGGCGGACATGCTGTTCCGCATGTACAGCCGCTGGGGCGCCGCCCACGGCTATAAGGTGAGCACCCTGGACTACCAGGACGGCGACGAGGCCGGGCTGAAGAGCGCTTCGATCCTGGTGGAGGGGCCCAACGCGTATGGCATGCTGAAAAGCGAGAACGGGGTGCACCGCCTGGTGCGCGTTTCCCCCTTTGATTCGCAGAGCCGCCGCCAGACCAGCTTTGCCAGCCTGGAGGTGATGCCCGAGCTGGACGACAGCATCCAGGTGGACATCCGGCCGGAGGACGTGGAGATGCAGGTGTTCCGCTCGTCCGGCGCGGGCGGCCAGCACATCAACAAGACCTCCAGCGCGGTGCGCCTGATCCACAAACCCACCGGCATTGTGGTGAGCTGCCAGACCGAGCGCAGCCAGTTTCAAAACCGCGACACCGCCATGAAGATGCTGGCCTCGAAGCTGTATCAGATCAAGGAACAGGAGCACCTGGACAAGATCGGCGACATCAAGGGCGTGCAGAAAGAGATTGCCTGGGGCCACCAGATCCGCAGCTATGTGTTCATGCCCTACACCCTGGTGAAGGATCACCGGACCGGTTACGAAAACGGAAATGTGCAGGCCGTGATGGACGGCGAGCTGGACGGGTTCATCAACGCCTACCTGAAAGCCGCCAGCAAGGGCGAATTGCAGGATACCTGAACCGGGGGATAAAAAGGAAAACAAGAGCGTGGGCCGTTTAAAACGGCCCACGCTCTTGTTGGTGTGGGGGTGGGAGGCCTCAGCCCTCGAGGGCCTGCAGGAGGCCGCCGCCCTGGCCGGAGCCCGCGGCGCGGGCGGCACGGACCTGCACTTCCAGCTTCCGGTCCAGCTGCTCCTGGGCGGGCTCGCGGATGAGGCGCTCGGCGTCGTAGCCCACGGCCGTGAGCTGACGGTCGTAGCGGGACAGGGTGACGAGGGCTTTTTCGCCGTTTGTGCCCACCACGTCGAAGGTGATGTCCGGGTCGTTGCCGGCGTAACCCTGGCAGTTGTAGGAGACCGCATCCACCTGGCCGTGTACGAGATTTTTCTCAAGGGCGAGCTGCCGCGCAAGCTCCAGATATTCCTGGGGATTTTCGGAGCTTGCGCGGAAGCTCGCCCTTGAGAAAAATCTC
>NZ_DBGCTQ010000057.1:0-16098 GCF_048388525.1 Allofournierella sp.
GGAGCTGCCGCTTCTTCCTTATGAACACCAGCAGGCGCTTGCCGATTCTCTCGAAGACGGCTCTCTCCCGCTGGAATACGCCCGCGAGGGCGAAACCGTTCTGGTGACCGCCCATCTTCCCTCCGGCCTGCTGGTGCGCTACACCTTTGGCTTGGTGCCGCCAGATAGCCCACCCACCGCCCGCACCTGGTGTCAGGGGGCCGAGTTGCTTCAGGGCTGACCTTTTTGTAAGCCCTGCCCCGCCGCCCGGGCTTTTCGGTCCGGCGCCGCGATCTTTTTAAAACATTGCGAGGCGATCCACCATGAAACACATTCTCATCATCGACGACGACCCCCACATCGGCGATCTGCTGCAGGAGGCACTCACCAGGCAGGGCTACGGGGTGTCCCGGGCCTACTCCGGCACCGAGGCGCTGCTGGCGTTGGGCGCAGCCCGGCCGGACCTGGTGCTGCTGGACCTGATGCTGCCCGGTCTCCCGGGCGAGGAGATTCTGCCGCGGCTCAAGGGCATCCCCGTGATCGTGGTCAGCGCCAAGGCCGCCGTGGACTGCAAAGTGGAGCTGTTGCTGGGCGGCGCAGCCGATTATATCACCAAGCCCTTCGAGCTGCGCGAGCTGCTCGCCCGGGTCGCGGTGGCCCTGCGCGGCGCCCCCGGCGCCCCGGGCCCGGTGCTCTCCTTTTCCGATCTTTGGCTGAACGCCGTTTCCCGCCAAGTCACAGTCTCCGGCGCCCCGGTCCACCTCACCCGCACCGAGTACGCCATCCTGAAACTTCTCATGCAAAACCCCACCCAGGTGGTCACAAAGTCGCTGCTGCTGGACCGCATTTCCCAAGACACGCCAGACTGCACCGAGTCCTCCCTCAAAATGCACGTCAGCAACCTGCGCAAAAAGCTGCGGCAGGCGGGCGGCAGGGAGTATATCGAGGCGGTGTGGGGCATCGGCTTCAAGCTCAGCAAGGCCTGATCCATACCATTTCTTTACCCTTTTCTTTACCGCTTCCTTTACTGTTTCGCGGTAGAATGGCCGCAGAAAACCAAAGGAGGCTGAACACTTGGAATACGTTCTCACCACCGACGCTTTAAGCAAGCGGTACGGCCATTTTAAAGCGCTGGACCAGCTCACCCTGCATGTGCCCAAGGGGGCCATTTACGGCTTCGTGGGCAAAAACGGCGCGGGCAAAACCACCCTCATCCGCGTCATCTGCGGGCTGCAAAGCCCCACCTCGGGCGAATACGCCCTCTACGGCGCATCCCACCGGCAGCCCGGCATCCGGGCGGCCCGCCGCCGCATGGGGGCCGTGGTGGAAACCCCCTCCATCTATCTTGACCTCACCGCCGAGGAAAACCTGAAGCAGCAGTACCGCATTCTGGGCCTGCCCTCCTTCGAGGGCATCCCCGGCCTGCTGGCGCTGGTCGGCCTGCAAAATGCCGGCCGCAAAAAGGCCCGCAACTTCTCCCTGGGCATGAAGCAGCGGCTGGGCATCGCCGTGGCGCTGGCGGGCGACCCGGACCTTCTGGTGCTGGACGAGCCGATAAACGGCCTCGATCCCCAGGGCATCGTTGAAATACGGGAACTCATCCTTAAGCTCAACCGCCAGCAGCAGATCACCGTGCTCATTTCCAGCCACATTCTGGGCGAGCTGGCAAAGCTGGCCACCCATTACGGCTTTATCGACGGCGGCCGCATCATCAAGGAGATCAGCGCCCCCGAGCTCGAGGCCGCCTGCCGCAAATGCGTGCGGGTGGAAGTGTCCGACGCCAAGGCCCTGGCCCGGGTACTGGGGGAGATGGGCCTCGGGTATACCCTGCTCTCGGACCACACGGCGGACGTGTTCGCCCAGGTGAACGTCTCCCGGCTCGCCCTGGCCCTGGCCGCCCAGCAGTGCGAGCTGCTCTCCTTGCAGGAACGGGACGAGAGCCTCGAGAGCTATTACATGAATTTGGTGGGGGGTGGCGGGCATGAATAACCTCCTCGGCGCCAATTTTGCCCGCCTGCGCAGGGACCGGGTCTTCTGGCTGTGCCTTGCCGCCCTGGCGGTGTGTTCGGCCTTCTCCATGCTGAACGGCTGCCGCCAAGCGGCCGCGAATGCGGATTCCGGCTTTGTGTATCAGCTCGACCACTTCTACTTCAATTTGGCACCGGCGCTGGGCCTGTTCGGGGCGGTCTTCACCAGCCTGTTTTTGGGCACGGACTACAGCGACGGCACCGTGCGCAACAAGCTGGTGGTGGGCCACAGCCGCACCGCGGTCTACCTGGCGGACCTGTCGGTCTCGTTCTGCGCGGCCCTGCTGTTCATGGCCGCCTGGCTCGCGGGGGGGCTGGTCGGGATCCCCTTTCTGGGCCCCTGGAAGCTCGGGGGCACCGGCCTCGCCCTCTGCCTGCTGCTCACCGTGCTGTTTCTGGCCGCCCTTACCGCCATCTTCACCTGGGTGTCCACTGCGTTCACCAACAGGGCGGTCGGGGCTGTGGTCTCGATCCTGCTGTTTTTGGCTCTGCTGGTGTGCGCCAGCATGCTCTACAACCGGCTCTGCGAGCCCGAAATGCTCAGCGGCGTCGTCATCACCGCCGAGGGCATGACCATGGGCGAGCCCGTCCCCAACCCCGATTATATCAGCGGCGGGGCGCGCGCGGCCTGTGAATTTCTGCTGGACCTGCTGCCCACCGGCCAAAGCATCCTTCTGGCGAACCTCGAGCTCGCCCACCCTGTGCGCGAGGCTTTGTGTTCGCTCTTCCTCACAGCGGCCGCCGTTATCGCCGGCCTGTGGACCTTCCGCAAAAAAGACTTAAAATAGCCGCAGCGCAGCGGGGGCCATTTTCAGGCCGGCTGCCCCGGCTGCCGTTTGGGCGGCGGGGGCACAGCCATCTAAACCAAAAAGGCGGGTGATCCCATGCTTTTGCTCTGGCTGTTGTGCGGTGTGCTGGCCGCAGCTCTGCTGCTGCTTTTTATAAAGCTGCGGCTTTTGCAAAAAAGCATGGGCGAGATCAGCGCCCAGCTCAGCGATCGCCTCTCTTCCGACACCAATACCCTGCTTTCCATCTCCTCCCGCGACCGCCACGCCCGCCGCCTGGCCGCCCAGCTGAACGGGCAGCTGCGGCTGCTGCGCCGCCAGCGCCGGCAGTATCTGGGCGGCGACCGGGAGCTCAAAGAGGCGGTCACCAACATCTCCCACGACCTGCGCACCCCGCTCACCGCCATCTGCGGCTATTTGGACCTGCTGGAGCAGCAGCCCCAGACCCCCGAGGCGGCGCGGTATCTCGGTCATATCCAGGAGCGGGCGCAGGCCATGAAGCAGCTCACCGAGGAGCTTCTGCGCTACTCGGTGGCCGCCTCGCCTGCGCAGCCCCTGCCCCTGGAGCCGGTGGAGCTGAACCGCGCGCTCGAGCAAAGCGTTGCCGATTTTTACGCCCCCCTGAAGGCGCGGGGCATCCAGCCGGTCATCCGCATGCCCGAAACGCCGGTGGTGCGCCGGCTGAACGCCGGGGCCCTGGCCCGCATTTTCGGCAACATCCTCTCAAACGCCCTCAAATACAGCGGCGGCGACCTGGAGATCACCCTGCTGGCCACCGGCGCGCTCACCTTTTCCAACACCGCCCCCGGGCTGGATGAAGTTCAGGTGGGCAAGCTGTTCGACCGCTTTTTCACGGTGGAAACGGCGCACGGCTCCACCGGGCTCGGCCTTTCCATCGCGAGGGTCCTCACCGAACAGCTGGGCGGTTCCATCACCGCCCGCTGCCAGAAGCACACCCTCAGCATCTGTGTGAGCTTCCCGGCCGGCCCCGGGGGCTGACCGCCTGTGACCTGTAAAAAACAACGGCAAAAAGCGCGGAAGCATTCAGCTCCCGCGCTTTTTCACGTTCTCCCCCTTATTCCACACCGGCGATCTCCCGCACCACCTTGCCCGCCAACAGCAGGCCCGCGGCGCCCGGCACAAAGCTCACGCTGCCCGGTGCCTGCCGCTTGGGGCAGCCCGGCCGCCCGGGCTGCGGCCCGGGCGCAGCGGCCTCGGCATACTCCGCCCGGGGCTTTATCGGCGCCTCGGGCGAAAAGACCACCGGCACGTTTTTGTAGCCCCGCGCCCGGCACTCCCGGCGCATCACCCGCGCCAGCGGGCAGCCCTCGGTTTTTTCCAGCACCGAAAGGCGCAGCAGCTCCGGGTGCAGCTTGTTGCCGGTGCCCATGCAGCTGATCACCGGCACCCCCGCCGCCCGGGCCCGGCCGATGATCTCCAGCTTTGCGGTCACGGTGTCCACCGCGTCCACCACGTAATCCGCCCCCTCAAAAGGCAGCGCGTCCGCCGTTTCCGGGGTGTAAAACAGCGCCACCGCCCTTGCCGTGCAGGCGGGGTTGATCTGCCGGATGCGCTCGGCCGCCACCTCCGCCTTGGGCCGCCCCACCGTGCCCGTCAAAGCAAGGATCTGCCGGTTCAGGTTGCTCTCGGCCACCCGGTCGTCGTCCACCAGGGTCAGGCGGCCCACCCCTGCCCGGGCCAGGGCCTCGGCCGCATAGCCGCCCACGCCCCCCAGGCCGAACACGATCACATGGGCGGCGTGCAGCTTTTCCACGCCCTCCTGCCCCAAAACCAGGGCGGTGCGGCTCTCAAACGGGGTGGGCATGGGCGGGTCCTCCTCATTGGGGGCGGGGCCGCCGGGCCCCGCGCCGGGTTTTATCGGTCAAAGGTCATATTCAGGTCGGTGTGCCATTCCCCGCCGGGCGCAAGGGCCGCGGCGCAGGGCTTTTCGTTCCAGTCTCCGGCGGCGTCCACCCGGTCCGGCAGGCTGTGCCAAGGCTCCACGCAGATAAATTGCAGCGCCGGGTCTCCGGGCATGCTCCAGATCAGCACATAGGGGTACCCCTCAATGCCCACCCGCACCGCGCGGCCGCTGTCCTTTTCCACAATGCTCAGGGTCTTGGCCGAGAGCGCGCCCATGCAGATGGAATCGCTGTCGAACATCCGGTCCTCCAGCGGGATCACCGCGCTCTTTTTCATCAAAAGGCGGGTTTCGCCGGTCACAAGTCCCGCGTCCTCGCCGGTGCCGGTCTCCACCACCGCCGGGGTCTGGGGCGTGTCGAACCGCAGCTCATAATCCCGGGTGGTGTGGGCCCCGTCAAAGGGAAGGGCAAATCCCGGGTGGTACCCAATGCCAAAGCGCAGCTCTTTTTCGCCCGTGTTCTTTACCGTCAGGGTATGGCGCAGGGTGCGCCCGCACAAGCCAAAGCTGCTGGTCAGCTCAAATTCGCGGGGAAAGCGCTCCAGCGTGTCCGCGTTCGAGCGCAGGCAAAAGCGCATCTCGCTGCCGAATACGCCCAAAAATTCGTGCTCGTAATCCCGCGCAATGCCGTGCTGGGGGCACTGGTATTCCGCGCCGTCCAGGGTGTAACGCCCACCGCGCAGCCTGCCGCAGTAGGGGAACAGAATGGGCGCCTGCCGGGGCCAGACCTTCGGGTCGCCGTGCCACAGCATCTCGGCCCCGGTGGCCTTGTCCACAACGCTCACCAGCTCCGCGCCCAGGCTCTCGGCCTGAACGGTCAAAAATTCATTTTCCAGCGTATATCTCATAAAAGTATCCCCTTTCCCGCACAAAAAAATCGTTATTTTCAGTATAGTACAATTTGCCCCAAAAGCCAAGGGGCACAGCTTTGCACGCCGCAGAATAAGGTGGGGCAGCACACATTTCTACCGATATCTGAAGCAAAGGAGTTTTGCCCAATGATGACTGGAACACTGCGGGTGCAGAGCTTTGCCGCGCGCTTCAGCGCGCCGGTGCCGGACGTGTCCGTGACGATCACGAACGCCGACGCCGTGGCACCGAAGCCCTACGCCTTTTCCACAGACAGCGACGGCATTGCCGGGGACGTCTGTCTTCCCACACCGGACCGGGAGCTCTCGCTGAACGAGGACAACGAACAGCGCCCCTACAGCGTGTGGAACCTGACCGCCGAAAAAAACGGCTATCAGACCGTGACCCTGGAGGGCATCCAGGTGTTCGCCTGCGAGGTGGCCCTGGTGGAGCTGGAAATGCTGCCTCTGCAGCGGCTGGGCGCGCCCATCCCCCTGCCCGAGACCTTCGACGTTCCGCCCCACTCGCTCTACCGGCCCGAGGGTCCCTCGAGCCAGGCCCCCGTGCAGCGCTGCACACCCCGCATCCTGGAGGCCCCCATCATCCCCGAAAACGTCACGGTACACCTGGGCCGGCCCACCTCCAGCGCCCAGAACGTGACCGTGTCGTTCCGGCAGTACATCGCAAACGTGGCCTCCAGCGAGGTATATCCCACCTGGCCCGAGCAGGCGCTGCGGGCCAACATCCACGCCCAGATCAGCCTGGCGCTCAACCGCGTGTATACCGAGTGGTACCCCAGCCGGGGCTACAACTTCACCATCACCAATTCCACCAGCTTTGACCAGTACTATGTGCACAAGCGCAACATCTTTGAGGTGATGCAGCGCATCACCGACGATATCTTCAACACCTACGTGCGCCGCACCGGCACCATCGATCCCTATTATACCGAGTACTGCGACGGCAAGACCGTGAGCTGCAAGGGCATGAAGCAGTGGGGCACCGTGGACCGGGCCAACGCGGGCATGAACGCCCTGCAGATCCTGCGTTACTATTACGGCAACAACATCGAGATCGTGCGCACCACCAACATCCAGTCCATCCCCCAAAGCTACCCCGGCACCCCGCTGCGCAAGGGTTCCACCGGCAAGTATGTGAGCATCATCCAGCGGCAGCTCACCCGCATCGCCAAAAACTACCCGTTCTTCGGCAACCCCGGCGTGGACGGCGTGTTCGGCGACGCCACCGAACGGGTGGTCAAGGCTTTCCAAAAGCAGTTCAACCTCGCGCAGGACGGCGTGGTGGGCCGCTCCACCTGGTACAAGATCAGCTACATCTACACCAGCGTTAAAAAGCTGGCCCAGCTCACCAGCGAGGGCGAAAAGCCCACCGGCAGCCAGGACACGATCACCGGCTCGAACTACCCGGGTACCCCGCTGCGCCGGGGCTCCACCGGCAACAGCGTGCAGCAGCTCCAGTTCTGGCTGCAGCAGCTCTCCGAGTTCGACCCCTCCCTGCCTGACCTCACGGTGGACGGCGTGTTCGGCAGCGGCACCGAGGCCGCGGTAAAGGCTTTCCAGAAAAAGTACGGCCTGCTGGACGACGGCGTGGTGGGCCGCATGACCTGGGACGCCATCTACGCCCAGTACCTGAGCCTCCAAAACGACGTGAACCAAAGCGCCAACGGCTACCCGGGCACCCCGCTGCGCAATGGCAGCCGGGGCGACAGCGTGCGCAAGGTGCAGTTCTGGCTGCGCATCGTCGCCTCCAACTACTCCTCCATCACCGCCCCGGCGGTGGACGGCATCTTCGGCAGCGGCACCGAGGCCGCGGTCCGCGCCTTCCAGCGCGAATTCGGCCTGACCGCCGACGGCGTGGTGGGCCCCGCCACCTGGCAGAAGATGTACGAGATCTACGGCGACGTGACCAACCAGCTGCTGGCCCCGAACCAGCGCCCCGGCACCTACCCCGGCAGCCCGCTGCGCCAGGGCAGCACCGGCCGCGCGGTGCGCGAGGCCCAGTATTACCTGGTGCTGGCTTCGGCCTACTACTCCTCCATCCCCCGCATCAACATCGACGGCGAGTACGGCCCCGCCACCGCCGCCGCGGTGCGGGCGTTCCAGGCTCTGTTCGGCCTCACGCAGGACGGCGTAATCGGCCCCGCCACCTGGGCGGCCCTGTACGAGCAGAGCCAGAAGCTCCGCAGCCAGGACGGCCTTCTTCAGGCCTACGACCTGCTGCCCTGGCCCGGCAAGGACGTGCAGCGGGGCGATGAGAGCACCGACGTGGCCTATCTCCAGTATCTGCTGCAGTACATCGGCTACTTCTACGACCCTGTTCAGGACCCCGGCGGGGTGGACGGCGTGTTCGGCCCGCTCACCGAAGACTCGCTGAAAAGCTACCAGCAGGAGTTCAATCTGCCCGTGACCGGCATCGCCGACGAGTTCACCTGGAACGCCCTCACCGCCACCTTCATCAGCCTGGCGGCGGGCGGCAGCGAGACCGAGGCCCAGGCCGGCACCGAGGAATACCCCGGCTACGTGATGGCGCTGGGCTCTGCGGGCGGCGCGGTGATGCAGCTGCAGCAGGCCATGAACGCCATCGCGGTGCTGTACTGCGTGGCCGACTTCGTGCCGGTGGACGGTGTGTTCGGCGCCTCCACCGAGCAGGCGGTCAAGCTTTTCCAGGAGGGCCTGGGCCTGCCCATCACCGGCGTTGTGGATAAGGAGACCTGGGACAGCATCTGGGCCCTGCTCGACAACCCCATCCCTCAAGCGCTCGACATCATCACCCGGTAACCGAGAGGAGAGAAGCTAGTATGGCGAAGATCTTCGTGTACGATGCGTACACAAACAAAATGATGGTTTATAACCGCACCGAGAACGACCCCATGCCCTACAGTTATGGCAGCACCCTGCGGGTCAAAGAGTTCCGGGGCAGCAGCGCCAGCCCCACCCTGTGGACCACCACCGCCGCCATGGAGGCCTGGAACCTCACCCGGCGGCGCTACGGCAGCGGCATCCACGTGGGCTACGCCTTCAAGCGCATCTGGGAGGGCGGCCACGGCACCCGCAGCCAGCACTACGCGGGCGTCTCCTTCGACGTGGGCCAGGGCCAGGGCTCTGCGGCGCGCAACGCCATCTGGAACGCGGCCAAGGCCACCGGCGCCTGGGGCTATGTGGAGCCCCAGAGCATGACCCCCACCTGGGTGCACTTCGACCGCCGCTACGGCAAGCCCGCCTGCAGCGGCACCACCGCCGGCTACCCCACCGTGCGCCGCGGCTGCGTGAACACCTACGTGCTCATCCTGCAGGACGCCCTGAACGCCCTGGGCTACAGCACCAAAACCCTGGACGGCAAATTCGGCGCCAACACCGAAAGCGCCCTGCGCGCCTACCAGCGCCGCGTGGGCCTCTCCGCAGACGGCATCTGCGGCTGCAACACCTGGAAAAAGATCACCGCCGCCGTGGTGGGCATCGGCCGCACCAAGACCGTGATCGACTGACCTTCTTCCTCCGCGCAACAAAGAGGGGCCGCCCCACAGGGCGGCCCCTCTCTTGCGTCACTTCCTTGCAAACTCCTGCATCAGCCGGTTCAAAATTTCGCTCTGCCGGCCCGACAGCCCGCCCCGGGCGGGCGTTGAGCCGTGCGCCAGCTCCTCCACCAGCGCGCGGACCAGCTCCCGCTGCCCCGGGTCCAGCGCCTCGATCGAAACCATCTCGCGCTTTTCGATCCCCACCAGATCATCCATCGACACATTGAAGATCGCGGCGAACGACAGCAGCACGTCCAGGGGCGGCGTTTTCAGATTGTTTTCATAATTGCTGATGACAGAATCCGTTCGGTTTACTCTGCGTCCCAGCTCTTTTTGTGACAGCTTCTGCCGTTCGCGGAGCTTGCGCAAATTCTCGCCAAAATCAAACAAAGCCATCACCCCCCGCTCAACTTCGTGTTTAGCTATATTTTATCCTATTGACTCTCGCGTATAGAAAAGTATAGAATAATTATGTTTAGCGATGCACGAATTTATAGGCGACATCTTTTATCAAAACAAAAAGTTCAAGAGGTGGTAAGCTTGCGCAAAAAGATTCTGGTTACCTGTTCCGTTTTCTTTTTTATTCTGCTCGGTCTGTTTTTCCTCATCACTTCTCTTCCCTGGCCCTCTCGGCCCGTGGCCGTCCACACCGGCAGCTGCCTTTTGGGGCGGCCGGCCAGCGAAACGCCGGGGCGCTTTTACCTGGTATTCCCCGCCGAGGGGCAGGTCCGCGCGCTGGACATCTATGGCCCGGACCTGCCGCCGGGCCGCTTTTACAGCTATTCCATGTTCGGCAGCGCCCCCGGCGCAAGCTTCTCGGTCGATTATAACGGCGGCCTCGCCCGCTGGCGCTTTTCAGCCCAGGCTCCGCCCCCGGCCGGGCCGGGCTCCCGTTTCTGCCCGGCCTGCGCCGCCGCCATGGCGGCCCTCCTGCCCCAAAGCGGCCCGCGCACGGCCCTGGTGTTCGACGCCCGCGCCCGCGAGCTGCTGACCCCGCGCCGCGCTTCGCCCCTGGTGCGGGGCGGTTACCGCTTTTCCTGGGCCGCCCGCACCCTCACCGTGGAGTACCTTCCCGCCCCGCAAAAAACAGAGGCCCGCCCCCAAAGCCGTTTCCGGCCGAAGGGCGGACCTCTGTTTTTTATATTTTACCCCACGGGTTCCGCCTGCCTTTTGGGCACCTGCAGCGTTTCGCTGGGCACAGGGCGCGAAAAATAATACCCCTGGGCCCGGTCGCAGCCCGCGGCGCGCAAAAACTCCATCTGTTCCCGGGTCTCCACGCCCTCGCACACCACCGCGATTCCCAAATCGTGGGCCAACTCCACCACATGGGCGATCACGTGCTTCACCCGCTCCTCCCGGCTGTTTTCCCGCAAAAACTCCTTGTCCAGCTTCAGCACCTGGATGGGCAGCTTGTCCAGCAGGTGCAGGCTGGAATATCCCGCGCCGAAGTCGTCCATCGACACGCTGAACCCCTTTTGCTGCAAGGCGGCCAGCTTGTCCACCACTGGCTCCACAATGCCGTTGAACGCGCTCTCGGTCACCTCCAGCTCCACGCACCGGTGGGGCAGGCGGTATTTGTCCACAATGTCCAGCACCGCAGCAAAAAAGCCCTGCGTGTAAAGGGTTACCCTGGAAAAATTCACCGAGACCACAAAATCCGCGCCGCCGCTGTCAATGTGCTGGCGCAGGTAAATGCAGGCCTGTTCCAGCATGTAAAAATCCAGCTTCACGATCGAGCCGCTGCTCTCGAACAGGGGGATGAATTCGTCCGGATACACCAGGCCCCGGCCCGGGTAATCCCATCGCACCAGCGCCTCGGCGCCATACATTTCCAGGTTGTCCAGCCGGTACTTGGGCTGCAGATACAGCCGGAATTCGCTCCCCTCCAGCGCGCGGGCCATCCGGTTGTTCATCTGGCTCTCCTGCTGGATGCGCTCCAAAAGCCGCGCGTCGTACCAGGCCGTGCAGCCCCGCCCCCCCGCCTTGGCGCTGGTGTGGGCCAGGCTCACCTTGTCCATCATGGTCTGCACCCGCTCGCCGGCGGGCGCCTCGTAGCCGCCCGTGGTAAAGCTCACAAACTCCCCCACGCCCGCAAGCTGCGGCGTGCGCAGGGCCTGGGCCAGCAGCTCCCGCAGCGTTTTCTGCTCGCGGCCGGTGCGCTTTGCCAGCACCACAAAATCATCCGCGTCCAGCCTCGCGCACAGCTCGGCGCCGTGATACGCCGCGCTCAGCGCCCCGGCCAGCGCGCACAGCAGCTCGTTGCCCAGCTCGTAGCCATAGGTGCTGTTCAAAAACTTAAAGTCGTCCACGTCGAATTCCAGCAGGCAGTATTCCCCGCCCGGCTGCCGGTGCAGCAGCTCGTCCGCGGCGGCCTCGAACCCGGCCCGGTTCAAAATGCCGGTCAGGTGGTCGCTGTAAAGGCTCTTTTCCACCGCGGCCCGGCCCCTGCGGCCCACCGTCAGGTAGATCGCCACCGAGAACAGCAGCACCGCCAGGTAAAAAGAAATCGACACGATCAGCTTTCTGTCCGCGTATTCCTCCGCGCTCATCACCACCCGGTCGGCCAGTTCAAAGTGTCGCTGGCTCATCTCGAACAGCACCTGCCCGCCGGCTTCCCCCACCCGCACCCGGTCGATCTCGGTCTTCATGTCGCCCCACAGGCTTTTCAGCTCGGCCAGCTCGGTCTGAAACGCGCCGCTGTAGCTCTTGTTGAGCTGGTATTCCCCCCGCCCGGTCTGCAAATTGTCAATGATGCCGTCCAGCCTCAAAATAAGCGCGTCGTCCCGCTGGCCGTTCAGTTCTTCCTTCACCAGCTTCTGGGTCGCCCCCCGCACCATGCCGCTGTAGTTCACGATCCGGGCGTCGCCCACGCTCTGCGCCAGCAGCGCGATCAGCACCAGCACCGCCACGAGCCACATGCTGGTATAACCCAATAGTTCATGCTTTTTTCTCATGAAAAACGACTCCGCCCCCGTTTTTTCTCCGCAGCGCGGAAAAGCACGGTGTTTTTAATCATACTTTTTCCATTATAGCGCCGGGCGGTCAAAAAGGCCACTGTTTTGCGCGCTGTTTTTAGCTGTTTTTTGTGCAGAATGTTAAATTGGCCGGCCACGCCGCACGATGAACAAAGCCGGGGGCGGCCCCTGTTGGCTCCGCCTCCCGGCTTTTGTCTTTTCTCTGCGCCCTGCAAAGCCCCAAAAAAGGCTCAGTCCTCCTCCGGCGCCCCGTCCTCCGGCTCCGCCTTCATATTCACGCCTCCGCACTCCACCCGGAACACGTGAAAGCCGATCTCCGGCAGTTCGAACCGGTTCAGGATCTCTCCCGCCAGGTCCAAAAACTCCTTCAGGTCAAAGGCAATGCAGTCAATGTAGGAATACTGAAAGCCCACGGCGCCGCCCAGCACCTGCAAAAACGCCGCGCCGCGCCCGGCCAGCTCCTCCTCGATGCGCCCCCGGAACTCCACCAGCTCCGCCTCGGGCAGGCCGGCGCTTGCGTAGAACAAAAAGCCGCACACCGCCCCGTCGGCCAGCTCCTCGTCCATAATGGAGTCGTCGCCCTGGTAATAGGCCCGCACCAGGCTCTGGCAGCAGCTATTGCCGGCGATCACGTCCTGGCGCAGCAGCCAGTCCTCGCCCTCGGCGGGGGTGCAGCGGTAGTTGGTGTAAAAAATCGCCCGCTCGTCCGCCTCCTGGGGCGCGTCCTCGCCGTCCCCCTCGCAGGGGGGGCATTCCACCTTGAATTCCCAGTGCTCCGCCAGCTCCGCCGGGGCCGCGTCCCGCCAGAACAGCAGCCGGAACAGCCGGTTCGCCCGCCCCTCGGCCGAGAGCAGCACGCATTGCCGCCCGTCCGAAAGCGCGGCCAGCGAAAACGGCATGGCCGAAAAGGCGATCTTCAGCAGCCCCGCCAGCTCCTTTGCCGCAGCGTCCGGGCCCTCCGCCCGCCACAGCTCCCGCAGCGCCGCCTCTTTTTTTGCAAAGGCCGCCCAGAACTGTTCCACCCGCGCCTTAAACGGCTTCACGCTCACCGGCAGCGCAATGGCCGAGCGGCACCACCGCAGAAAGGTCTCGGTGTCCTCGTCCCCGGGCGAAAGCTCATCCGCCCGCTCAAACTCGGGCAGCGCCTTTATCTCCTGATCCATGTAATAATAGGCGTAGCCCAGCCGGAAATGCCACAGCGGGTCCGAGCGGCCGCGCTTTTTGGTGGCCAGCAGCAGCTCCACCGCCTCCCCATAGCGCTCCAGGTTGTTCAGCGCCCGGGCCAGCTGCCCGGTCAGCACATACCCGCGCTCCTGTGGGTCGATCGCCTCAATGGCCTCCACAATCTTTTCGTACTCGCAGTCCTCGTGCCAGGCGGCCAGCTGCTCCAAAAAAGCGGGATCCACCGGCGGGTCCGGCTGCTCGTCGGCGCAGGCGTTGGGCCGTTCCAGCCGGATATACGGGCAGGCCAGCGCGCCCTTTGCCTCCATGCGTTCCAGCAGGGCGGCCGCGTCGTGGTCCAGCTTGTAGTCCATCTCCTCGTCGTAAAGGGGCAGCACCTGGTAAAAGTTCACCTCGCTGCCGTCCGGCATGGGGCAGGCCGAGCCCTCCTTGGGCACCCCCTCCGGCGCGGTGAGCAGCACCCCCGAAAGCAGGGTGTTGGCCGCAAAGGGCCGGCCGTTCGGCACTGTGTGCCCCCAGCCAAGCCAGGTATCCTGCTCCAGGGGCAGGCGCGCCAGCAATTTCAGCCAGCGGATGGGCCAGTACCACTTTTCGTCCTTCTCCCGGAATTGCCAGTCCGGCGGCAGGCGCAGCAGCATCTCGGCCCGGTCCACATTGTACCGCGCAAGCTCGGGGGGGATGTTCATGCGGTGCGCGCCCATGCCCCCGGTCACAAGCGTGTAATAATTCCGCTGGGGGGTGGGCACGATCACATACACGTCCACGTGGATGTCCGGGCTGACCAGCTCGTGGAACACCTCGTCGAACCTGCCGAAATATTTTTCAATGTGCGCCTCCAGCAGGCCGAGCTCCCGCTCGCTGTACACCTCGGGCGGCTGCCACTCGTCCCCCTGGCCGCTGCCGTCGGCCCAATCGCCCTCTTCCTCGTTCTCATCGCCGGTATAGTCCCGGTAAGTAACGCCCCCCACAGGGGCAAGGTCCGCCCCAAACGCCGCATAGGCATACAGCCGTTCCTCCCGGCTCTTGCCCACATGGTAGCCCAGCAGCACCCCGCCCGAGCGCTGGAACACCACATGCCCCAGCTCCAGCCGCGCGCCCGGGTGCTTTTCGGCCACCAGCGCCGCGGCCATACCGTCCAGCTCTGCCAGCCGCCCCGCCAGCTGCGCGGCCCAGGCCGCGGTAAATTTTGAGACCCCCGCCTCGTTCATATCAAACCGGGCGCTCAGCTCCCCGCCCTGGTACGGCAGGGTGCAGTAGCAATACGGGGCTTCGAACTCCCACGTTTCCGCACCCAGGGCGGCCTTCACCGCCGCCAGGTTCTCCTCGTCGCACAGGATGCACCGCACCGACTGGCGCTTTTCCGCCAGCAGCTCCGGGTCGGTCTGCAGCTGCCGGTCCGCCTCCGGGTCAATGTAGTGGCACTCCATTTCGTCCAGCGCCGCGCCCGCCTCGATCTCGGCGCGGGTGCGGGTGAACTCGTAATCCCCGGGTTCCAGCGCAAGGCCCCGCTCCACGGCGGCCAGCGCCCCCTGCCGGTCGCCGAAGTGCGCCCGCAGCTTGGCGGTGTTCAGCCATCCCCAGGCATAATCCGGCGCCACCTGCGCGCCCTGCTCCGCGGTCTCCCGCGCCTTTTGCAGCTGGCCGGTGTAAATGTAGGCCGAGGCCAGCCGGTAATACCACACACCGCTGCCGAACGCCGCGCCCCGCACCCGTTCCAGCCAGCGGATGGCCTGGTAGTAGCTCTCGTATTCGTCGATGTTCAGGTCGGCGTAAGCCACCCACAGCGCCAGCTCCAAATCGCCCTCGGCCGCCTCGCGGGTAAATCGCCCCTGGTCCTCGCCGTCCTCCACATAGTCCTGCAGAACGTCCAGCATTTTGTAAAAAAGGCCCTGCTCGCTCAGCGCCTCCAGCTCCCCGAGCAGTTCGCGGTTCATCACGGTGTCCATGGTCTGCACCCCTCCCCCGCGGGCCGGCGCCCGCTGTTTTAGTTTCTGTTATCCACTATAGCATACCGGCGCCGGAATTTCCAGCCGCCCCCGGCGGCTCCCAAAGAGTCCAGGGCGGGCCCTCCCCCTGGGGGCGGCCCGCCCTGTGTGCTTTTCGTTTTTCGGCCCGTTCTACCGCCTGCCCAGCGCGGCCCGCAGCCTCTGCTCCAGCCGCCACACCCTCACCCGGTACCGCCACAGCAAAAAAATGGCCGCCAGCAGCACCGCGATCATGCCGGCCGCGGGCAGGTAATCGCCCGAGAGCAGCCGCCGCCCCACCGCGCACATCACCAGAATGGGCGCAAGGCTCGCCAGGTATACCGCGCCCGCAAAGCGCCGCAGGGTCAGCTCCGTGCGGGCGGCCGCGTAGGGCACGATCCCGTTGGGGATGCCCGGCATCAGGCAGGCCAGGGCCGCCATGAACCCCGGGTCGTTGGAGTTTAAAAATTCCGCGGCTTTGCCCCCGCCCGCTTCCTCCAGCCCCAGCAGCTGTTCCAGCCGGGAGCCCAGGCGCCGCGCCAGCCAAAACACAAAGGCGTTGGCCGCCACAAAGCACAAATGGCACACCGCAAAACTGCGCAGGGTGCCGAACACCACGCCCCCCGCGATCTGAATGGGCGCGCCGGGCAGCACCACGCTCACCACCTGCACAAACTGCAAAAGCCCCAGGCAAACAAGGCCCTTCACCTGGCTGGCCGAGCGCAGGTATTCCTCAATGGCCGCCTCGTCGCCGCTTTTCACCACCGGCCACAGGTCCGGCAGCACGGTCACAAAGCAGCCATACACCAGCAGCGCCGCCAGCCCCAGCATTGTCAGGAACAGCCCCGCCCGGATCAAATTGCGTTTCACGCTTCGCGCCC
>NZ_DBGCTQ010000058.1:0-54536 GCF_048388525.1 Allofournierella sp.
AGGTTCGGCATGTCGATGACCTCATCGATGCGGGAAAAGCTCTCGCGCCTGGTGGTGCCAAGGGTTACGGGCTTGACCTTCATCATAAAAAGCGTCCACTCCTATCCTGTTTCTTGCACTTTTTTGGGTACAACGCGCAAATGCGGCCTTTTGCATTTTTCGGTTTTGTGTAGTTTTAACAAACTTTCACAAAATTTTTGTGCAAAAAGTCGCGTTCAAGGCGTTCTAATCCATTATGCTATACTAGAACAGTATAAAGCCTGCAAACCTTGATGTCAAGCCATTTTTTGCTCCCCGCAAAAAATTCCGGGCCAGGTTTAAAACGCCCGGTCCGGTGTGTGCTTTTCAGTGGTTTTCGGCTTCCTCCCGAAGAATCGAATCCAGGGTCACGGCGGCCAGTTCCCGGTTCACCGTTGCGCTCACCCTCCCAAATACCCTTTGGAACGGGCAGCTGCCCGAGGCTTCCCGCGTGCATTCTCCCGCCTCGCCGTCCGGCCCGCACAGGCAGCGCGAAAAGCGGTAAGGCCCCTCCACCGCGGCGATCGCATCCAGCAGAGTGATCTCTTCCGCACCGCGGGCCAGCTCGTAGCCGCCGCCGTTTCCCTTGTAGCTGGCCACCAGGCCGGCCGCCGCCAGCTTGCCCAATATTTTCAGGCAGAAGCGCGGCGGCACGGCCATCTCCTCGCCAATGGCCCTGCCTTCCATGCGGCGGCCGTTTTTTGCAAGGCAATAAAGGATGCGCACCGCGCAGTCCGCCTCCTGTGTAAGATGCACCCGCTCCGCCCCCTTTCGAACTATACCTGTTTGATATAGTTCAATATACCGCATTGGGGGCGGTTTGTCAAATACGGCCGTGTTTCCGCCGCCCGTTCCCGCCGCTCATCGCACGGGGAACAGCACTCCGTTCACCTCCACGCTCTCCACCGCCGCCGGGTCGATCACACGGCCAAATTGGCACACCAGCTGAACCTGCTCCGGCCCGCCGGCGTAGCGCATGCCTCGCTGTGCCTGTGTTCCGTCTACGCTGTCCAGCAGGGCCAGGGCCGTGCCGTCGGCAAAATGCAGCGCGATCGGCATCTCCAGCAAGCTGCTGCTGTCAAACCCGTCACGGGGGCCATCTTGGAACTCCAGGCAGAGCGACAGGGGCGACAGCTCCATTTTTTCCAGTTTCGTGCCTGCCCCCACGTCCTCTTTTCCGGCCGGCACCGGTATGGCAGCCGCCTGCGGGTCATAGTCCAGCGTGAACTCGAACTCAACGCTGCCTTTCATCAGCGCGTTCTGGCGATGCTCCTCGGGTTTGCAGGGGTAGGCGAACAGATCCCCCAGCGTCAAATTCACGGTCTTTCCGCTCATATTCCCGCGGATGTTCGCCATCAGCAAAAACCGTATCGTTCCCTCGCCGGGCGTCTGCCCCGCCAGAGGCACCAGCGCCATTCCGGAGCCTTTCTCTCCCTTCATATCCAGCGTAAACCGATCAAAGCCATATCCGTCGTCAGCAGCCTTCGTTCCTTGTGGAAGCTCCACGCGCAAGGGGATGTACACACAGTGGTCGTCGCCCAGAACGCCCTCCAGGGTCACGGTGCCGCCGCCCAAAGCTTTGGTGAGCCCCAGCCCCACGCCGGGCACTCCCAGGGTCTCGGCCTCGCTCTGCTCCATCCCCAAAAATCTCACCAGCTCCCTGCCCCACTCAAACCGGCTGGCCGCGCCTGCGCCCAGCGCGCAGCAGGCAAGCGCCGCGGCCACCGCCAAAACCGCCCAGCGCCGGCGGCCACGCCGTGGGGCGTCCACAGCCGCCGCTTCCTTTTTCTTTCCGTGCAGCATCGCCGCAAGCGCGGCCCGCATCTCCCCGTCCAGGGGCTCCTCCTCGTAGCGGCCCAGATCCATGACCGCCCGGTTCAGGGCGTCGTATTCGTTTTTCATCTCTTCCCGCTCCTTTCCAGCGTTTGTGCCAGCCGCGTTTTCGCCCGGGAAACCCTGGTGTTCACCGCGCTCACGCTCACGCCCCGCTTTGCCGCGGCTTCGGCAGGGCTGGCGCCGTAAAAATACCGCTCCAGCAGCAGCTCCCGGTCCGCGGGCTCCAGTTCCCGGAACAGATCCTCCAGCTCCAGCGCAAAATACTCGTCCGCCGTTCGGCCGCCCAGCAGCTCCAGCTCCTCGTCGCCGCCCCCGGGCAGGACCCGCCCGGAGCGGCGCACCGCGTCAATGGCCCGATACCGCGCCACCGCCGCCGCCCAATTGCGAAAGCTGCCCGTGCCGTCAAACCGGCCTGCATTCTGCCAGATCGCCAGCAGCGCGTCGGCCAGCAGATCCTCCGCGTCCAGGCCAGGGGCATGCCGGCGCACCACCGCCGCCAGCAGGCCGCCGTACTGCTCCACCAGCTCATCCGCCGCGTCCGGCTCGCCCCTGGCCAGCGCCGCTGCAAACGCGGCCTCGTTCTCATATTTCTTCATGTCCTGTTCCTCCCTGTGCCGGAGTTTGTCAAAAGCGCTTTCTCCCTCTATTACGGATAGGATCCCCCGGTTCTTACAGGCACGGCAAAATTTTTACAGCCCGGTGCAAAATCCCCTTCCCGCCCCGCCGGGCGGCGGCGCCAAAAAGGGCCGCCCCGGCGGGGCGGCCCTTTTCAGAAAAGCGATCCAATTTTACAGCAGGCTCTCATACAGGGCCTTGATCTCCTCCACGCTGGTGTCGCGGGGGTTGCCGGGGCGGCAGGCGTCGGCGTAAGCGCTCTCGGCCAAAAACTGCAGATCCTCCGGCTTCACGATGGCCTTCAGGTCGGCGGGGATGCCCACGTCGGCGGCCAGCTGCTTCACCGCGGCCACCGCGGCCTTGCGGTACTCCTCCTGGCTCATGGAGTCCACACCCTGAACGCCCATGGCGCGGGCGATCTCCCGGTATTTCTCACCGGTGCAGGGGGCGTTGTACTCCATAACGGTGGGCAGCAGGATGGCGTTCGCCACGCCGTGGGGGGTGTCGTACACCGCGCCCAGGCTGTGGGCCATGCTGTGCACGATCCCCAGTCCCACGTTCGAGAAGCCCTGCCCCGCAATGTACTGGGCCAGCGCCATCCCCTCGCGGCCGGCCGGGGTGTTTTCCACCGCGCCGCGCAGGTTCTCACTGATCAGCCGAATGGCTTCCAGATGGAACATGTCGGTCATCTCCCAGGCGGCCTTGGTGATATAGCCCTCGATGGCGTGGGTCAGCGCGTCCATGCCGGTGCTGGCGGTCAGCCCCTTGGGCATGCTGCTCATCATATCCGGGTCCACCACGGCGATCTCGGGGATGTCGTTTGTGTCCACACACACGAACTTGCGCTTTTTCTCCACGTCGGTGATCACATAGTTGATGGTCACCTCGGCGGCGGTACCGGCGGTGGTGGGCACCGCAATGGTGAACACCGCGTGCTTTTTGGTGGGGGCCACCCCCTCCAGGCTCCGCACATCGGCAAATTCCGGGTTCTCGGCAATAATGCCCACCGCCTTTGCGGTGTCCATGGAGGAACCGCCGCCAATGGCCACGATGCAGTCCGCGCCGCTGGCCTTGAAGGCCTCCACGCCGTGCTGCACGTTCTCGATGGTGGGGTTCGGCTTGATCTCGCTGTATACGCTGTAGGCAAAGCCGGCGGCGTCCAGCAGGTCGGTCACTTTTTTGGTCACGCCGAATTTGATCAGGTCCGGGTCAGAGCAGACAAACGCTTTCTTATAGCCGCGGGCGGTCAGCTCGGGAACAATGTTCTCCACGGCCCCCTTGCCGTGGTAGGAAATGGTGTTCAGAACGATGCGGTTCGCCATGTCGATCTTCTCCTTTTCTTGTATGTTCGCTTCTCTCAGGGCACGTCAGCCCTCGTTGTTATTATTATAACAACGCCGTTTTGCGAAAAACAAGTTACACATGGCCCGGAGTGTAACATCCCGGCAAAAAACCGTCTTCGTTCCTCTTCCCTCCTGTCCCGGGGCAAGCTTTGCCTCCCAGCGCGGCCGCTTTTCCCCGCGGCGCCATGGTCACTCCTGGAACAGTCTGAGCCCCGCAAACAGGTTGTGCAGTTTGTATTCGTCGAAGGGAAGATACTCCGCAATGGTAAACCCAACAACATCGCTGTTGTCGGTGATGCATTTCAAAACGCCTCCAAGCTCCTCCATTGTCATTTTTCCGCTGCCGCTGCCGTCTCCCACCAGTTCCTTATTCGCAAAATAAGTCGAGTGGAACAGGCCCGCATCCAACACATCAACGTCCAGGTGGATCAGCACGTGATCGAACCGGCGAAGGAAATGCTTGATCTTATCATCGGATAAGATCCTTTCCGTCTGCACGCTGTACTCCACATGCAGCTCTTTCAGGAATTCCTTCTGATGGTCGTGCAGCCCCTGCAATCCAACATACAAGATCTCGTCCGCCTCAAACCTGCGGTTTTTCATCAGCCCCGAAAGCGCGGGCTCGCCCCGCCCCATCAGCGCCCCCAGCACCATGGCGTGGGCGTTGGGGTATCCGTCCTTTGCCGCCGACACATCCGGGTGCGCGTCGATCCAAATAATCCCCAGGTCCTTGTAAACGCCATGCAGATAATCGAACGGCGCCTGCGACACAATGCAGCTGCCGCCCACCGTGATGATCCTGTCCGGTTTGGCGGCCTCGATGACCTCTGCCGCCCGTCTCACGCCGGCCAGCACTTCCTCTCTGGCATAGATCCCTTCCGTTACCTCGTACTTCCGTCCGTCGGGCGGGGCAATTTCCACCTTCAGCAAGGGCTGGCTTTCATTGGCAGGAAGAATGTGTGTGAGCAGATTTGCGCCGAAATAATAGGTCTCCAGCCCGCCGCTCAAATAGTCCGGATACAACAGTCGAATCGTTTTCATGCGTTCTCCTTTTCAGCAACTCAAAATTTGGCCGCCGCGCTCCGGCCACAGGCGCAGCTGGTCAGCTGCGCTTACACCGCTTTTAATAAAGCTCTCTCCGCCGCTATTTTCTCTCCTGCCCGTTCACCCACCGCCTCTGCCATTCCTTCAGCGCGGCGGGCAGCTCCGCCGCGCCGGTCTCGTCCAAAAGGTCTGCGGGCAGCTCCTCCACTCCCAGGCCGTCGTATCGCAGGGGCTGGCCATCCGGCCCCTCGGGCCAGCGCAGGAGCACCGAATAGGCCATGGGGCGCACCCCTTCGGCCTGCATTGCCGCGTCCAGGGCCAGCACTGCCTCTGCCAGCTCCTCCCACCGGTCTGCCTCCTCGCTCACCACCCACGCGGTGAGTGTAAACGGCGCGGGCAGCCGGTCCAGCCGCAGCAGCTGATCCAGCTCCACCTGGGGTTCCTTCGCCCAATCCACAAAAGCGAATTCCAGCTCCCGGCCGCTTCCCCGCTTCAACGCCGTCTCCGCCCAATCGCCCAGCTCCTGGCGCAGCCGCTCGGCGGTGTTCCACCCGTTCGCCACATACCGGTCGTAATCGTCGGTCAGCGCACCCTCTTCCCGGTACACCGAAAAACGGGTGTCCGGGCTGGAAGGGCTGGTCACCTGGCTGAAGTAGCCCCCGGTCTTAAAGCTGTAGGCGGCAAACGCCGCCCGGTAGTCCGTGCCGGGGTAGGTCTGCTGCACATAGCTGCGAGCCTTCGCCGTGAGCCAGATCCGCGTAAATATCTCTCCGTTCAGCTGTACATACACGCCCGCAAGCCCCGCCGCAAGCAGCAGCGCCGCCGCGCCGGCGCCCACCCGGCTCCAAAGCGGGCGGCCGGTCCCTTTTTTCAGCGCGCAGTGCACCAAAAACGCCGCAAGCCAGCCCAGCAGCACCAGCAGCGCATAGATCACGCCATACATCACAAAGCCCATCAGCGCCCCGGCCCCAGGCTCCTCGGCCCAGTGCAGCCCGCCCCACCCCAAGGTGAGCACCACCACCAGCGGCACTGCCAGCAGCCCTTTTTGCTTTAAAAAGCCATACATCGCTCCGCCCAGCAACGGCATGATGGCGGCGTTGTAAAACACCCCCGCCCCGCCGGTCAGGCCCACCCCTGCCAGCGCGCCCAGCGCCACCAGGCAAAGCACGGCCCTGCCCAGCTTCCGGCGCACCCTTTTCAGCACCGCCGCGTCGTCGGGGCCGGGCGCCCCGGCAGGGGCAGGCCCGGCCTCCCCCTGCAGCAGCGCGGCGCAGTCCGGGCATTCCTCCGCGTGGGCGCGCACCGCGGCTTCGCTCTCCGCGCCGGCCACCCTATCCCTCACCAGAGGCAGAAGATCCCGGCAAATGCCGCAGCCGATCTTGCTCTCACTCATAAAAGCCCCTCCCTTTCCAGTGCCTCCCGCAGCGCTCTGCGGGTGCGGAAATCAATCACCCGGGCACTGGCCTCACTCACGCCGCAGGCCTCGGCGATCTGTGCAAAAGGCCAGCCCGCCAGCCGCATCCGCACAATCTCTTGGCTGCGCGCGGCCTGCTGTCCCAGCAGCTCCAGGGCGCGGGCCGCCGCCTGGCGCGCGGCTGCCCGGTCCTCCACATTCTCCGCAAGCTCCTCTGCCAGGCGTTCTTCCCATGCTCTCTCCCGCCCCGCCCGGCGCAGCGCGTGCCGCCACACGTTGTGCGCAATGCCGAACAGCCAGGTCTTTACCGGCGCGCCGCCCCGGTAGCCGGGCAGCGCGCGCAGCGCCTGGTAAAAGGTTTCGGCCAGCAGCTCCTCGGCCTGGTGCTCATCGCGGCACAGGCCCAAAAGGTAGCGGTACACTGCACCCCGGTAAAGCAGATACAGCTGTTCCAGATTCTCCACCGCGCCGCCTCCTTTTTGCCCTTTTCCTGTATATAAGTGCCCTGAGCGCTGCTTTTGTTACAAGCGCAAAAAGCAACGCGGAGCCGGCCCCCCGCCGCGCCCCGCGCCGTTTTTATTGTGTCCCCAGGTCCCGCAGCAGCACTTCCAGCCGCTCGGGCATGCTCTCGATCAGCAATTCCACCATCTGGGCGGGGCTGCGTTCCATGCCGCTCACCGCCCACTGCGCCGTCATCTGGATGGACCCGCGGCAATACATCTCCAGCAAAAATTGGGTGTCGCCGTCCAGCGGGCCGGTCTTTCTGCAAATGATGTCGCTGTAAAAGCGGTAGATGTACTCATAGTCGTAGGCCATCAGGCTGTTTGCGTCGTGGCTGCCGAAGGCACAGGCAAAAAAGCTCTGCTCCGCCTTGATAAAGTTGAACTTGTTCAGCAGCCCTTCCCGCAGGGTCAGGCTCACGCCCATCTCCTTGAAGGATTGTTCCACGAGCCGCTCAAAGTACCAGTTCACCAGATCGTATTTGTCCAAAAAGCAGCGGTAGAAGGTCTGGCGGCTCACCCTGCACCCCTCCGCGATCTGTTTCACCGTGATCTTGTCCAGCGGTTCCCTGCGCACCAGCTCCTTGAGCGAAGCCGCCAGCTTGTACCGTGTTTTCAGGCCTGCGTCCACGGGCGTCCCCCTCCTTTGGCGTTGGTTTTCCCGCCTTTCGGCCCGGCAGCCGGTTCCCCGCGCCGGTCAAAAGCAAAGTTCATTCTTATGATACCATAAACCCCGCCCTCCTGCAAAGGCCAGCCCTGGTCAAGCTCCCCTCAGATCGGCCCCGCCGAATTTCGGGGCTTTTCTTTTTTCTTTTTTTCTGCAATAATAAAGGGCGCTTGTTTGTGTTGTAAGTAACCGGGCCGGCGGCCGGGCATACTAGCACCAGCGCCCTGCAATACGGACCGACCAATGAAAAAGGAGATAAAACACAATGAAAAAATCCGCATTCTTTCTCGCCCTCGTAATGGGCCTTTCCCTTCTGGCAGGCTGCGCCGGCAAACCGGCATCTTCCGGTTCTTCCGGCTCTGCGGGCGCCTCCTCCGGCGCTTCCAGCGCGCCCGCCGGCCCCCAGGGCACCCTGGAAGAGATCATGGACAAGGTGTTCGAGGGCATTCCCGAAGACGAAATGCCCATGCTCATGCCTGCCGACATGAACGAGGGCAGCAAATATATGCCTCTCACCGCCGATAATTCCGAGTACAACGTGGGCGTCCCCCGCGACGCCTACAAAGAAGGCATCGCCGCCGAATCGGCCATCAGCGCCATCGCCCACTCGGTCTGCCTCCTCCGTGCCGACAGCGCCGAAGCCGCCGCGCAGCTTGCCAAGGATGTGGAGGCAAATGCCGACCCCCGTAAGTGGGTCTGTGTGGAGGCCGAAAAGAAAATCGTGCGCCAGTCCGGCGACGTGGTCATCCTCATCATGACCAATGCCGATCTGGCCGACCGGCTGGATGCCAACTTCCAGGCCCTTGCCGAATAAGATGCGCAGAAAACATGCGCTCGCCCTCGCCGCGGCCCTGCTGGCCCTTTTGCTTCTTGCCCTTGGCGCTCTGGGCTGGGCCCGCGCGCAAAAGCTCCGCCGGCAGGCCGCCCAGGCCGGCATCTGGCAGGCCGGCGGCCACTGGGGCGAGGCCCTGAAAGGCGGCGGCGCGGAAAGCGGGGCAAAATTTGCCCGCAAGCTGCTGGAGCTTCGGGCTGCGCAGTTCCCGGGGGCGGAGCACGTATCTTGTGCGCTGATCCCGGACAAGGGGTATTACCTGCAGGGCCAGGGCGCGCCGGAATACGATTATCAGGCGCTTTTCTCCGCCGTGCAGCAGGGCCTTGCGGGCAGCGGCGTCGCCTGGGTGGATCTCTCGGGGGCCCTCTCGGCCGCCGATTACTATACCACCGACAGTCACTGGCGGCAGGAGCGCCTTCAGCCCGTGCTGGACGCGCTGGGCGCTTCCCTGGGCTTTTCCGTTTCGCTCGGCGATTTTCAGCCCAACAGCGTGCAGGGCTTTGTGGGCGCTTATGGCAAATACGGCGCAAAACCCGCCGAGGAACTGGTGTATCTCACCAGTCCCGCCACCGGCGCGGCCGTGGCCGGCAATTTTCAGCACCCTGAATCCACCGCCGTCTATGACCTTTCCCGGCTGAAAAGCGAGGTCCCTTACGACGTGTTCCTCGCGGGCGCCACTCCCCTGGTGACCATCACAAACCAGGCCGCCGCCTCTGCCCGGGAACTGGTGATCTTCCGCGATTCCTACGCCAGCAGCCTTGCGCCGCTGCTCGTGGGCGAATACCGCACCATCACGCTGGTCGATATCCGCTATATGGCCAGCGGGCTGGTGCCTCAATACGTGGACTTTACCGGCAAGGACGTGCTGTTTTTGTACAGTGTGTTTGTGGCGGACCAAAGCGCAATGCTGCGCTGAATCAAACCCATTTGCGGGGCGCCCTTTCACGGGCGCCCCGCCTTTTTGGCGCAGGTTTCGCATTGCAACCTTGTGCCGTTCATGCTATACTGTCAAAGAGTAATTCAAAATCAACGGGGTCGCCCGGCTCTGTAGTTTTTACACCGCCCCGGGGCGCATGGGAAAGAAGTGGAGCTTGTATGGGTTTTACCGCCAATACGGCGTTTGTGGCGCTGGCCGGCTGTGCGGGGGCGCTGCTGTCCGCCCTGCTGCTGGGGGCGTCTTTCCTTTTGTTCCGCCGCCGGCAGAAGCGCACCCGCAGGGCCCTGTGGGAACAGGCGTATGTGGACCCCGTCACCGGCGGCCCCACCCGCCTGCGTTTTGAGCGCGACGCCGAGGCCCTGGCTTCGGCCGCCGCCCCGGGCAGCTACGCGGTGGTGGACATAAACCTCTACCACTTCCGCTTTATGAACAATCTGTTCGGCCGGGCGGAAGGCGACCGCATCCTCCGCCATATCCACACCACCTGTTCCGCCCGGCTGCAGCCGGGCGAACTGATCTGCCACATTGGCGCCGACGATTTCCGGTTTCTTCTGCATTTTTCCGGGCAGGACTCCATGGTCAGCCGGGTGCAGGAGATGGCCGAAGCGGCAAACGAGTTCAACAACGAACTCACCGATCATTATTATCTTTGGTTCAAGGCCGGCGTGAGCGTGGTGGACGGCACGGCCGACACCTTTGCCGCTTATCTTGATTATGCAAAGATCGCCTGCAAGGAAAACGGCCCGGGCCGCCCCGCCTGCCGGTGCACCTGCACGTTTTACGAGCCGCGCCAGCGCGAACAGGCCCTGCGGGAACAGGCCATCTACAACAGCATGGCCGCCGCGCTGGAACAGGGTGAATTCCAGATGTATCTGCAGCCCAAGGTAAACTGCTTTACCGACCGCATTGTGGGGGCCGAAGCGCTCACCCGCTGGGTGGACCCCGAAAAAGGGCTTGTGATGCCCGCCGAATTCATCCCCGTGCTGGAGCACAGCGGTTTTATTACCAAGCTTGACCTGCATGTGTTCGGGCAGGTGTGCGCCACCCTGCGCGGCTGGCTGGACGCAGGTCTGGAGCCGGTTCCCATCTCCATCAACTTTTCCCGCGCCAGCCTGTGGCAGCCCCATGTGATGGAGCAATACGACCGGCTCCGCCGCAAATATGCGGTGCCGGGCAAATACCTGGAGATCGAGCTCACCGAGACCTTTCTGGCCAACGGCGAGGGCTCCTTCGTGGCGTTGGTGGACGAGATCCACGCCCTGGGCATGCGCTGCGCCATCGACGATTTCGGCAGCGGGTATTCCGCCCTGAACCTGCTTCGCAGGGTCAAGGTCGATACCCTCAAGCTGGACCGCTCGTTCTTCCCCCGCACCGCGCCCGAGCGTGAGCGCAAGCGGGCCCTCACCCTGGTGCGCCATATTGTGGCGCTGGGGCGGGATCTCGGCACCCACATTGTGGCCGAGGGGGTCGAAGAGCGCAGCCAAGTCGAGTTTTTGCAGGGGCTGGGCCTGCACACCATCCAGGGCTTTTATTATTACCGTCCCCTGCCCCTGGACCGCTTCGAAGCCGTGGCTTTCCAAAAGGGCCAGGCCATATTCTCCTGAACGCGCCGGCGGGCCGGAACCTTGTGTTCCGGCCCGTTTTCTATTTTGCCCCGCCCCTTTGGGGTATACTACCCCGGAAAGGAGGCATTCCCTATGCAGCAAATTTATGGATATGTGCGGGTTTCCAGCAAAGATCAGAACGAGGGCCGCCAGCAGCTGGCGCTGGATGAATTCGGTGTGCCGCCGGGCAACCGCTTTTTGGATAAGCTCTCCGGCAAGGACTTTGAGCGTCCGGCCTATAAACGGCTGCTGCGCAGGCTGCGCCCCGGCGATGTGCTGGTCATCAAAAGCATCGACCGCCTGGGCCGCGATTATGAGGAAATTCAGAACCAGTGGCGGGTGATCACCAAGGAAAAACATGCGGACATCGTGGTGCTGGACATGGCCCTGCTCGACACCCGCAAAAAGGACCGCGACCTGACCGGCACATTTATTGCCGATCTGGTGCTGCAGATCCTCTCCTATGTGGCGCAGACCGAGCGCGAAGCCATCCGCCAGCGCCAGCGCGAGGGCATCCGCGCCGCGCAGATGGCCGGGGTGCGGTTCGGCCGCCCGCCCAAGCCTGTTCCCCCTGAATTCGAGGCCTGGCTGGCGCGCTGGCGCACCGGGTCGGCCAGTTCGCGGCAGGCAGCCGCGGCACTGGGCATCGCGCAGGACACCTTTCTCCGCTGGGCGCGCCGCACGCCCATCTGCGACAAATAGTAGACTTTTCCTTTCAAAATAGTAGACTTTACCAAGCAGCCGTTCTACATACATCACAGCGGGGCAAAAAGCGTTTTTTTCATTATAAATCAGCTGAACGGAAAAGTCTGCTTTATCGCGCAGGCCGGAAAGGAGCATTCTATGCGCACCCAGGACCCCGATCTGCTCGAAACCCTTGCCGCGGCGGCAGGCTGCGACTACCTCTCGGATCTTCGGCTGCCCGCCCACCGCGCCGCGCTGCGCCTGGCCGTCCAGGGCTGCGCCGCCGAAGACTATCCCGCCCGCCAATGGCAGGAGGCGCTCGGTTACCTGTGCGACGCCTCCCCCTCTTCCCTGCCGGCAGACCAGGCACGGGAAAAGCTGCTCGGTTTTCTCGGCGGAAAACCTGCCCGGCGCTGAGCGCGCCGTCCTTTGGGAAGTGCATTTGCGGATGCACTTCCCATTTTTTTGACATTTGGGCACAATTGGCCCTGTTATTTTTTGTTCAATGGCCTTATAATAAGGGCATAAGAGGAAAGTGGGGGGTCGTGCAATGAATGTTCTGATTCTTTCGTGCAACACCGGCGGGGGCCACAACGCCGCGGCGCGCGCCGTGATGGAGGCGCTGCGCCGCAGGGGTCACACCTGCAAAATGGTGGACTATCTGGCCCTTGCCAGCGACTTTGTGTCCAAAGAGGTCTGCGGCGCCTATGTATCCATCGTGAACCACGCGCCCAGCATGTTCAACCTGATCTACAAGGCGGGCGCATTGGTCAGCAGCCCGCACCGCCGCTCGCCCATCTATTATATCAACCGCACCTACGTGCGCTTTTTGCGGCGCGAGTTTGCGGCCGCGCACTACGACGCGGTGGTGGTGAGCCATATCTTTGCAGCCCAGGCCCTCACCGAGCTGCGCCGCCGGGGCGAGCTCAACATCCCGTTTCTGTGCATCGCCACCGACTATACCTGCAGCCCCTTCTGGGAAGAGGTGGACTGCGACCGCCTCACCATTCCCCATCCGGACCTTGCCCAGGAGTTCATGGATCACGGCGTAGAGCCCCGCCGCCTCCTGCCCTGCGGCATCCCGGTAAGCGGCGCCTGCAACACCCTCATCAGCCACACCGAGGCCCGCCAGCAGCTCGGCCTGCCCGCCGACCGGCCTCTGGTGCTGCTTTTGGGCGGCAGCATGGGCCACGGCAGCCAAAAGGATCTCATCGATGCGCTTCTCGCCCGCAAGCGTTTTTCCCCCCACATCGCGGTGGTGTGCGGCTCCAACGAAAAGGCGAAAGCCTCCCTGGAAAAGCACTATTCCAAACGCCCCGATGACGTGACCATCCTGGGCTTTGAAAAGCGGGTTCCCCTGCTCATGCGGGCGGCAAGCGTCACCTTCACAAAGCCCGGCGGGCTTTCCAGCACCGAGGCGGCAGTGGTAAACACCCCCCTCATTTTCACCAACGCCATCCCCGGCTGCGAAACCCACAACCAGGAGTTCTTCCTTGCCCGCGGCATGGCCTACGCACCCGACAGCGTGTGGGCGCAAAGCAAGGCGGCCCGGCTTCTGTGCACCAGCGCCGAAAACCTCGAAGCTATGCTCACGGCGCAGCGCGCCCATGTGCCCCAAAACGCCGCCGATGTCATCTGCGACGAACTGGAAGCCCTGCGCGCGCGGTAACCCCGTTCCTGTTTTTACACGCCGCATTTCTGTTTTTATGCACCACCCGGAAAGGAGGCTGGCCCTATGCTTGCTCTCGGTTTATTCGTGCTTGGTTTTTCCAGCGGCAGCGTACTCTACAGCGCGCTTTTGCCCCGCCTGACCAAGGGTGTCGATGTGCGCGCCCTCGCGCCGGACCATAACCCCGGCGCTGCAAATGTTTTTAAATATGCCGGCGTGCCGGTGGGCATTCTGGCGCTGGTATGCGATCTGGCAAAGGCCTATGTGCCGGTGCGGCTGGCGCTGCGCTGGCTTCCATTGGCGGACCCCGCCTTTGCCCTGGTGCTCTGCGCCCCCGTGCTGGGCCATGCTTTTTCCCCCCTTGCCCATTTCCGGGGCGGCAAAGCCATTGCCGCCAGCTTCGGCGCGCTGCTGGCGCTGCTGCCCGGCTGCACGGTGGTGCTGCCGCTGATCTTCTGGTACATATTGTTTTCCACCGCCATCATCATCCGCCCCCATGCGGCGCGCACCATCCTCACCTTTGTGCTGGTGGCCGCCGCAGCGGCCCGGCAGCCCTTCTTTTCGGTGCGCATGGGCGTGGTGCTTATCGCGGCGGCCGTGATCTGGCGGCATCTCCCGGCGCTGCGCGGCCAGCAGCCCGCCCTGATCTTGCTGGGCCGTACCGTGTGGACCTCGCGGCATGGCAGCCCCGGTGAACGGCCCATGCGGCCTTAGCATTCAAAAAATTTAAAAGCGGCTGCAAAAGCAGCCGCTTTTTTTGCGCATCTGTGTTACAATAAAGCCAGAAGATCAATTTCTGCACTGCGAGGTGTTTTGTATGGATTTTCAGGAAATCACACGTCAGGCCCGCCAGGCAGCCGCAGAACTGCTTGCCGCCGCCAGGCTCGCGCCGTGCTCCATTCTGGTGATCGGCTGCTCTTCCAGCGAGATCCTGGGCCGGCGCATCGGCCACGGCTCCAGCATGGAAGCCGCTGCCGCCGTGTTTGCCGGGCTGCAGCCCGTGGCCGCAGAGGCCGGGGTCTATCTGGCGGCCCAGTGCTGCGAGCATCTGAACCGCGCCATCGTGCTGGAGGCGGCGGCTTTGCCGCCGGGTGCCGAGCCGGTCAACGTGATCCCCCAGCCCAAAGCGGGCGGCAGCTTTGCCGCCACCTGCTGGCAGCACTTTGAGCGCCCGGTGGCGCTGGAGGGCATCCGCGCGGACGCCGGAATGGACATCGGCGATACCCTCATCGGCATGCACCTGAAGCCGGTTGCCGTGCCGGTGCGCCTCAGCCTTAACCGCATCGGCGACGCAAACCTTGTGTGCGCGCGCACCCGCCCCAAATTCATCGGCGGCGCGCGGGCCGTATACGCGCCGGAGGTGTAAGCAATGGATGAATTAGCCCTTCTCACCCAGCGGGTGGCCGCGGTGCGCGAGCGCATGGCCGCCGCCTGCGCCGCCGCTCACCGGCCCGAAAGCAGCGTGCTTCTGTGTGCCGCCAGCAAGACCCAGACCCCCGCCACCGTAGCCCTGGCCGCGGGCCTTCCCATCGACCTTTTCGGCGAGAACCGCGTGCAGGAGCTGGTGGAAAAGCGCGCCGCGGGCGCCTATGGTCAGGTTCCCCTGCATTTTATCGGCCATCTGCAAACCAACAAGGTAAAACAGGTGGTGGGCGCCGCCGGGCTCATCCAGTCGGTGGGGTCCGGGCATCTGCTGCTGGCCGTGGCAAAGGAAGCGCAAAAGCAGGGCCTCGTGCAGCCGGTCTTTCTCGAGGTAAACATCGGCGGCGAAGAGAGCAAAAGCGGCGTCGCCCCTGCCGAGCTGCCCCGCCTGGCCGAGCTGGCCGAATCCCTGCCCGGCGTAACGGTCCAGGGGCTCATGTGCATCCCTCCAAAGGCCGGCACACCGTCTGCCCAGCGGCGGTACTTTGCCGCCATGCGGGGTTTGTTCGACCGGCTGGCCGCCCAGCGGTTCAGCACCGTTCACATGCGCCAGCTCAGCATGGGCATGAGCGGCGATTTCGAGGCCGCCATCGCCGAGGGCGCCACCATCGTGCGGGTCGGCACCGCTCTGTTCGGCCCGCGGCAGTAATCCCCGCGCGGTTCTTTCCCGCGCCCTGTTTGCCGCGGGAACACCGGCCTTTGAACCAAAAACCGATTTTCAGAGGGAGGGCCCGCTTCCGGAATGCGGCCCCTCCCCTTGTGTTTTCCACAGTTTCACCGCCGGGGGTGTAAAACCCGCCGTGCAAAACGCCAAACCTCTTCGCCTTTGCTTGCAAACCCCCGCCGGGCGTGTATACTTATTCCATACATCATTTTTTTGACAGGCAGGTGCGTTTTGCGGTGAAAATGCGGCAAACTTCGGCTTTCTATGGTATTTTTCGGCGGCAGGCTTAAGGCCTGCCGCCTTTTACTTTATCGTAGCACCGCTGTAACAGATTGAAAGGCAGGTCCGGATGAAACGATTTCATTTTCCCCACAGGCTCAAAAATTTATTGCTGGTGCTGGCGGGCAACGCGGTATACGCCCTGGCGGTCAACATGTTTGTGCTGCCCTGCGGCCTCATTACCGGCGGTACCACCGGTCTCGCCCTGGCCGCCCAGCACTATCTGGGGCTGCCCGTGGCGGATTTTGTCCTGATCTCCAACGTGGTCATGTTCGTGCTGGGCGCGGCCATCATGGGTAAGTGGTTTGCCTTTAATACCGCGCTCTCCACCTTTTGCTACCCGCTTCTGCTCAAAGCTTTCGCCTATATCCCCGGCATCGGCAGCCTGACCCGCGACCCGCTGCTGGCCACCATTTTCGCCGGCGTGATGATCGGCGGGGCCATTGGCCTGGTGATCGGCGCGGGCGCGTCCAGCGGCGGCATGGATATCCCCCCCATTCTTCTGAACAAGTTCTTCGGGCTGCCCATTTCCGGCGTCATGTACGTGCTGGATTTCGTCATCCTGATCGGCCAGATGTCCTTTGCCGAAAAGGATCAAATCCTCTACGGCGTGCTCTTGGTGCTGCTGTACACCCTGGTGCTGGAAAAGGTGGTGCTGATGGGCCATTCCAAAATCCAGGTGAACATCCTCAGCGAAAAAAACGAGGAGATCCGCAAGATCATCCTGAACGTGCTGGACCGCGGCTGCACGGTGCTGCACGCCCAGACCGGCTATACCCACGCCGAGCGGGACATGCTCATGACCATCGTGACCAACCGCGAGCTGGCAAAGCTCAACCATCTGGTGCTGGAGGCCGACCCCCAGGCATTCATGTTCATCAACTCCGTGAACGAGGTGCACGGCCGCGGCTTCACCCTGCGCAAAATCTACAAATAACAAGGCGGTGCGCTGCAACATGAAAATCGAAAACGATCTGGGGCGGGACCCCATTCCCCGGCTGGTGCTGCGGGTGGCCCTGCCCAGCATGCTGGCCCAGTTTGTGAGCGTGCTTTACAGCGTGGTGGACCGCATGTACATCGGCAACATTCCCGATGTGGGCAGGCTTGCGCTGGCCGGGGCCGGGGTGTGCGGCCCCATCGTGACCATGATTGGTTCGGTGGCCTTTCTTGTGGGCGTGGGCGGTTCGCCCCTCATGAGCATCCGCATGGGCGCGGGCGATCAAAAAGCCGCCCGCAAAATTTTAGCCAACTGCTTTTTGATGCTGTGCGGCCTCTCCGCCGCGCTCATGGCGCTGGCCTTCGCCACCCGCCGCCCCGCGCTGCTGCTGTTCGGCGCCAGCCCCTCCACCCTGCCCTATGCCGAGACCTACTACACCATCTATCTGTGCGGCACCCTGTTCGCCCTGCTCACCACCGGGCTGAACCAGTTCATCATCTGCCAGGGCTTTGCCAAAAAGGGCATGTTCTCGGTGCTGCTGGGCGCGGTGCTCAACATCGCGCTGGACCCGGTGTTCATCTTCGGTTTTAAATTGGGGGTGGCGGGCGCGGCGCTGGCCACGGTGCTCAGCCAGCTTGCCAGCTGCATCTATGTGCTCCGCTTTTTGCTGGGCCCGGTGCCGCCGGTGCGCATCACCTTCGGCCAATACGATCTTCGGGTCATGGGGCGGGTCACGGCGCTGGGCTTTACCCCCTTCGCCATTGTCGCGGTCGACAACATCATGATCATTGCCCTCAACGCCCTTCTTCAAAAATACGGCGGCGCGGCCCAGGGCGACATGCTGGTGGCCGCCGCCACCATCTCCCAAAGCTTCATGCTGGTGGTCACCATGCCGCTGGGCGGCATCACCGGCGGCACCGGGGCGATCCTGGGCTTCAATTACGGCGCGGGCCGGCCGGACCGTATCCTGCAGGCGCAAAAGCACATCCTGCTTTTGTGCCTGGGCTACACGGCCCTTTTGTGCCTGGCCGGCCAGCTTGTGCCCGGGCCCTTTGTGGGCATCTTCACAAGCGACGCGCAGGTCGCGCCGCTGGCGGCCCGGGCCATCCGCATCTGCACCCTGGGCATCGTTCCCCTGGCACTGCAATACACGGTGGTCGACGGCTTCACCGGCATGGGCATGATGCGCTATGCGCTGCCCCTCTCGTTTTTTCGCAAGCTGGTGTACTTTGTGCCCCTATTCCTGCTGCCCGTTCTCTTCGGCGGCATGGCGGCCTTTTACGCCGAGCCCATCTCCGACTTCATCGCCCCCGCCGTCTCGGCCCTCGTCTATTGGCGGCGCATCCGCTACGTGGTGGGCGCAAAGGCGCCCGCCGTGTGATCAGCGGAGGGGGGCCTCGGCGCGGGCTTTCGCATAGCAAGACCATCAAAAAAACCGGTGCCCCTCCTGGCGTTGAACCGCCGGAAAGGGCACCGATTTTTCTATACCAACACATTTATTTGAGCTGTTTTTCGTACATCTCCTGCAAAAACGCTGCCAACGGCTCGCCGGTGGTTTCAATGCGGTATCGCTTTTTTCCAATATAAACGGGCCCTTTATCCGAAACGCTCATTTCCAGCACAGCATCTTTTCCGCCGCCCGTTCCCCACAGGCTCAAATGGTAAAGCGTTCCCGGCAGCACCCGGCCCGAATGTCCCTCGCTAAAAAATTCTGCATTTTCCAGGCGGGCCATCAATTCGGCGCACTGATCCCCGCTCAGATGGAGGGTGCCATTGTTCAGGTGGCTCACACTGCAGGCCGTGAGCGGGCCTTTAAAAAAGGCCGAAAACTTTTTAGGGGTCAGCGTTTCCGCACAATAAAACACAGCGGCAATTCCCATTACAGCCGCCACGAACCCGATCAAAAATTTTTTCCTTTTTGGCATTTTTATCATTCCTAAATAATTCCTGATTTATTTGGCGGATCGCCAATTCCATAGAACAACCGTTCGCATCCATCTGGATGTTATATCAGTTTCTGCCCAGTTCCAGCAGTTCCAACACCACTTTTGCATCCTTCTCCGGAACTGGAAAAGCCCATCTCTTTTCCCATTCCAAAACATAATAATCGCCCTCTGCCGTTTCGTATTCTTCCCGCTTTTCAGGTTCCATAAAGCTTCCGTCCGTCACTCTGTAAAGCCGCGCCGTACCCGTCAGTGCTCCCTGCGCCTAAAACTGTATCTCACACAGCGCTGCAAAATGCCCCTTTTTCACTTTCCTTGCGGCATACAATGATCGAAGCTCGCATACCTTTTTGATTTCCTGTACCTGGCCGGGCTCTTCCACGTTAAACGAACTTTCCTGCCCTCGCACAAGGCGGATCGAATCGATCGTATCATAGCGATCCATGATCCTCACAATTTTGTGGTTTTCCCAGTTCCTTGCGCCAATGCGCCCAAATAAATAATAGAAGCAAATAGAAGCAATGTCGCCGCAATTCGTTTGCCTTCTCTCATTTGCATCCTTTTGTTTTCCCTTCCGGCACAAGCGCCCCCCCAAACAGCTGCATATGCCGCGCTCACACCAACCGCGGCCAGCCCGTAAATATTCCCCTCGATTTGCTGAAACACGTTAAAGCTGAGCAGCGGGGTATTCGCGATGACCCTGGGCAACGGCAGCGGGCCGATAAAATTGTCCACCAGCAGTACATATCAAATCGCTATAAGGGTCTGCACCACCATCAGCAGGCATTTTATTCCTGCATGCAGCCGAAACCGAAAATCGGGTTTTATCAAAAGCAAGATTCCCTGATAAAACGCAAAACATCCGCACAGCACCCGCCAAGGGATAAATCACAAGCTTTGTCCACGCAAAGATCCTCATATAGTCACGCTGATTGATCCCCTGCGCCCATACCACAAATAGCAGCATGGAGATCATGTTACAAATCACAGTGCTTCGCAAAAGTTTCTTGTTGTTTTCCATAAAGGCCCCTCGCTCTCATTTTAAAATAAGCGTAGAAAAGCCATGATCTTATTTCCCTGCTGCGCTATTGTTTTTTAATTATAATTTGCTTTTTCATGGGTTTAACGTTAAATGCCTCACCAACCGTCAGCGTATCAAGTGTTATTGGGATATAGAGACATCTGGCAAAAGATATAATTCAAAAGTATAACCCCTTTGTGTGACGCAGCAGACCCAAACATGCCCTCGTCCTTGTTGTAACGTAAGGACGGGGGCATGAAAAGCGCCCGTGGTACCTCTTGGTTCGCCGCCCTCCGGCGGGAGGCAGCTTTAAAGACCGCAACGGAAAAGATTCACTTACAGCTCGGCATAGATTCAGGGTTCCTGGCCGTGTTGCTGATTTGAAGTTTTTGTCCGGCGGCTTTTTTTAAAAATCACTACAGCGATTACCACCAGCGCCACGAGAGATATCAGGGGTAAAAGTCCCATCAGGACCCAGGAATATTGGAGCAGAGACGACATAGAGCACCCCTTTTATTTTTTAGTATGTTGAAGTTATTGAAAACAGTATTTTAACCAGAAACAGAAGTATACAAAGTGGTACCTTTCATTTCTGCATATAAATTATATCTTGCGCTAGCTATTCCTTGAAATTCATAATCCCACCAACCTCTGGCTAATGTGCTACTGTACTCCAAACCAGAATTAGTGACAGTTACGCCAAGGCCAAGATGTGATGGGTTATAAGCATTGGTAATTTTTCCTTCCGAAGAGATGTTAATAAAACACCAAACATTCATGTAAACAGTATACCCATAAATTTCCCACTCCCCAGTAGCATTTTCATAGGTTCCGCGCGTAGTAGGGCCTACCGGAACAACTCCAATTGTGGCAATTTCTCCATTCTCAAGTACAATTTCTTGTTCTTGACGGACACGATTAGTAAGATCAAAACTGACAGTATCGCTGATTTCAAGGTCATCAAGAGAAGTGTTCGAATCTGCAAAAGCATAAGGAACAACCGTAAACATCATAGCAAACGCCAAAACAGCAGAAAATATTTTTTAACGAGACATCCTCCCATAAGCCAAATGTTGATGGTAACTTAAAAAGCAGCTTCGTCTTAAAATTCATAGATTCTTAACAGATATATTTTAAGGCTTGCTCTTATACCCCATCGGTTCCACCTTTTTTCTCCCTATTTCACAATTTTATAATATCATGTTGAAATTAACCCGTCAACATATATATTATCATAAATAGTATTTATATGAGCTTATATTTGCGATTTAATTAAATCACAGAAGAAAAGGATATATTTATGAGCATTTCAGACAACTTGAAACGCGGCACGGTCGAGCTTTTATTGCTCACCTTGCTGAGGGAACAGGATCTGTGTAATGCCCCACAAACAAAGCTGTGGCCGCCGCAAATGCAGTGGCCACAGCTTTGTTATTGTTTCTTTCCGTTCTTCCGGGCTCCTTTCCACCGGGTGCCGTCTGTTTCCTCGGGCCGCGGGGGTCATCTGCTTAACTGGTTTCGTCAAGACTGCTCTCTTCTGCCTTCCAAACTGCCCTGTCAGCCCACGCCTAACTGCCCTATTACGCCCTTACCACCTCTGCTGCTTTGCTAAAGCCCCTCAAAGCACGCCCTGCCTTAATTCAAAGTTAAAACAGACGAAATATTTTGGTTTTCAAACGTTTGATACATTGCTCGCTTCTCTTCCTCTGTTTTATCGTTGCTTATTATATAATATACTTGTCGGCCATTTTCCCAGCGCAAGGCTAACGCATCACCAATTGGAATATTTATAATTTGATATTCGTGATCGGTCGATAGCCCTGCGGGAAATAGAGGGTCAAAATCCGAACGATACATTTTAACGTCCAACGTAGAAGACGCATCCTTGTAGCGGAGGTTAACAGCTAGTATTTTGTTTGGAGAAAGCTCAATTGTTTCGATCGTGCCTATTTCAACCATATCCGGGGCGTCTGTGTGAACCGTAAATCTCGGATTATCTTCAAGCGTAAAGTGAGCGTTATCAAACTTTAATCCCTCCAACTCCTCTGGAATGAAAGCAGCATTGTAACAGTTGCAAATTTCTTCGCGATCCGTAACGGGATAGATAGAGCCGCCAGCTATTATGTAGTTGTTATCAAGTAAGAAGCAATATCGCTCATTTAATTTTAAAGGTATGTTTTCCAGTTGTTCATCAAGAGCATTGATATAAAGCTGCTCTTCTGCTTTTATTTTTTCCAGTTCAGCTTTAGCTTCTTCTAACTGCAGCGCTAGCCTCTCTTCTCTTGTTGTGGAAGATGAAACCGTTTCCTGTTCGTCCTTTAACTTAGAAGAAGGAATCTGTGTATCTTTACCGCAACCAGTAAAAGACACAAAAACGATAAAAAGAAAAATGAAGAAGAGCCTTTTTTTCATGCTTTTTCCTTTCTTGTTTGGAAAACAAATGGCGTGGACAAAACTCTTGAAATTTTGTAAGAGCTAAAGTAGAAAACCAGTTGAATCGTTTGGGGAAGATAACGCTTTTTATAATACATATTATCTATTAAGACAAATTACTTCCTGTCTAATCAACTGTTCACTCAACAACACATCCTTTAATTTCAGGGGTTGAGCTTATTCCTCAGTTATAAGGTACATTTTACGATAATCCATCAAGTTGTTGATAAGCACTTCGTCATCACCGGGAATAAACATAAAAACATCTCTCGCCGGATATATTTCACACTCATCAATCTTGATTTCTTTTTCTTTTATGGCTACTTGATAAATTCTCCAGTCCGCACCCCCCGCTAACAAAAACGTTTCTGTTGTTACCAGCTTTGTAAGGGGTACACGCGTCTGCACTTGTTTTTCCTCTCCTGTTGTAATATCATGAACTACCAAATAGTATAGTTCATCAGTTTCTTCGCCACAACTATATATCACCTTTTTATTTTGAATCGCCCAAGCATATATATTTCCATTTTTATTTTCTATAAAACAGAATTTTCCGTCCACACAAACAGCAATTCCTTCCGTATCATTACAAACAGCCAAAAATGCCATCTGCCCATTCTGTTCTGCTGTAACAAGGTTCCTTGGTTCAACATCTCCAAAGTTTATTTCTACCTCTGACACAGAAGTTTTTCCTATTCTTCTTATTCCCCACCTAGCGTTTGGTACTGCCAAATCATAATACATATACTTGATGTCATCTTTTTCTCTCACGATTTTCGGGATACCTGGGGTAGCATAGAACGGAGCTTTTCCTGAATCCACTAAAGCGACTTGTAAAAAATCGGTGGTAAAAATCTCCCAGCGCTGCCCTTTATCTTTTGCAAAATCGCCCTCCACGGGCATCGCCGAAAAACAAGCGTTCCTTTCACTGATCACCGCCGACGAAACCAAATATTTTTTGGGTTCCAGTTCCAATGAACATTTTATTTTATTTTCTTCTTTGTCCCAAATAAATATCGTTCGGGTATAAGAAACAGCCCCACTGCGCATCGCATATTCTTCAACCGGGGTAATAATACCACAAAGTATTTCGTCTCCATAAATATCGTAGGCCAGCAGCGTTTCTTTCTCTCGCAGCGAGATATGCCCATCCAATTCCAGATTTTCCTTTTTAAGTAGTTGGGGCTCATCCAATATAGCTTCTGAAGCTACTTCTTTTTCGCTGCACCCTAAAGTGAACACCGCAATTGCTACAGCGAAAGCCACTGCCAGCCTACGACACTTTTTCATCTCATACCTCTACACAATACTTTTTGCGCCTCTGCTATTTTGATCGAATATAGTACCCATAGCGATTTTGGATCGCAGTTTTCATAGTATTAACATCGACTGTATGACTTCCAAGCGCACCCGTATCATATTGATTGGGGTCATAATATTTAACAGTCCCTTCAATCCACTGCGTATCTCCGCTATATCCATTAGGTTCTTCTTATTTATTCGAAAACTCCTTCAAAAAAGGGCGACTAATTCTGAAATTAGTCGCCCTCCCTAAATAGTAAAACAGGTGCATAAACTTTGCCCTTTTGTCGTCACCATTTTTTTGTGCTCACTTTTTCGAGTTCTTTCTAATATATATAATCAATGCTATCGCTATCAAAACGGAATTAGAAACTCTGAGAAATGTTTCAAAATAAGAAAATGCCGCTAATATTTCATACATCTATAAGTTAAACTCCTAAATCACATCGTTAAATCCCATGATCCCCCGCTACAAAAGTATCTCCTCTACTGAATTCTTTCGTTATCGCAAAAGTACTTTGCAATAGTGGATCAGTCCATGAAAATCTTACAGTTCCACCTATCAGCCAAGTAATTTTCCCGACAGTCGGTGCATTTCGTTGTGCTTGTTCACAATCAAAACTATAGGTATCCAAATTTACAGACTTTTTTCTATTGTTTTAAACTGTAAAATAGAAATAACAGAGTTATTTTGTGCGTCATACTGACCATAGCAGAAAGTTTCTAACTGAAGTTGTCCAACTGGAATATTATTATTAAAAATTCCCCAAACACATGTATACAAATAATACATAGGCATCATACGCGGGCTCATCATCTGTGTTTGAATCGATGGAATCATTGTTACCTGCTGCGTTTCATATGTGATAACAAATCCTTCTCCGATTGTCCGCTTTATCTTTCATGTGAAAAGTCAAAACTGCACTGGCTCCACCCTCTCTTTCCATTTTTTACAGTTTTATAATATCATGTTGAAATTAACTCGTCAATATATATATTATCATAAATAGTATTTACACGGGCTTATATTTGTGATTTAATTAAATCACAGAAGAAAAGGATATGTTTATGAGCATTTCAGATAATTTGAAACGCGGCACGGTCGAGCTTTTATTGCTCACCTTGCTGGGGGAACAGGATATGTACGGCTATCAGCTTTCCCAAATGTTGGCCCAGCGCAGCGGAGGCCTGTATACCTTGCAGGAAGGTTCCATGTACCCCACCCTGTACCGCCTGATGGAAAAGGGCCTTATCAGCGACCGCAAAGAGCTGGTGGGCAAGCGCCGCACGCGCGTCTACTACCACCTGGAGCCCAAGGGCGAAACCTATCTGGCCGAAATACGCCGTGAATATTTTTCGCTCAACCAGGGCGTGGTGAACGTGCTGAACAACACCAAAAAGGCAGGTGAGCCCGGTGACTGACCTCTTGCTGGAAAAAGACGTGGAACAGTATCTCCGGCAGGTTGGGCGCGCCTTGGTAGGGCCGCGTGCTACCCGCACGCAGGTGGTGGAATCTCTGCGCGGCGATGTGTGGGACTACCTGGAAGCCCACCCCGGCGCCGATCTGGAAGAACTTGAGGCACATTTCGGCGCTCCGCAAAAAATCGCGGACGAAATGCTGGCGGCCCTGCCGCCCTCCACCCTGCGCGGCTATGTGCGCCGCCATACCTGGGCGCGCATCCTGCTCATCCTGCTCGCGGCGGTGGTCTTGGGCACGGGTCTCACCCTGGCCATCGAGCGTATCTGTTATGCCGCCAACGGCAACCCCTTTGTGATCATTGAAAAACCGGAGGAGATCGACTCCATTCCGGAAAATGCTATTATGAATCACTAAGGAGGTCAAAGTATGAAAAAGGTTGTTTCGCTCTTGTTGGCGCTCGTTCTCAGCGCGGCGCTGTGCGTTCCCGCGCTTGCCGCCGGGCCGCGGGAGATCGTTGTGAGCCGCGAAGTGCGGCAGTTGGGCGAAGATGCATATGTTATCATCACTCTTATCGAGACCCCCGTCCTCACGCGCTCCGGCTCGCATGAAAAAATTGGCCAGCGAAAGTACGATTATGTTTTGCATGGCGTGCTGCAGTGGACCTTTGCTGTGCAGGGCGTGTTTACAGTAAATCCCGGCGTGAGCTGTGTATGCACCAACAGCGGCTATAGTTTTACCCCCTATGTCACCAGCTGGTCGCTTTCCTCCCCCAGCAGCAGCTATAGCGGCAACACTGCCACGGCCAGGGGAACCGTGCGGGGGGAAACCACGGTATATCCATCGGTTTCCATTTCCTGCGATTCAAACGGCAACCTTTATTAATTTCTTTCGCTTGCCGGAACCTGTGCCGCGCCTTTCCCTACCGTGCGGCATCGTGGTTTCTGCAATACCTTCAAGGCTGGGTGCTGCCACCCAGCCTTGATTTTTTATTAGGTGGAAAAAGTTCATCTTAAAGCCCCTGTGCCTCGCCTTTGGCAGGATAACCAAAGTATAAGGGTACCAAAAGTCTCAATTTCCGTTGGTCTTTCTGATCTTCCAAAGCAACGATAAATTATAGTTCAGTGCGAAGTGCAAGCAAACACAAAAAGCCAGGGACCTTCGCACCGGTTCCAGCTGCATATTTGCACGTTTTTGCCTTTTACCGGCTTTACAAAATGCAACTTTTGTAGTAGATTGAGAATAAAGTTGTTCTTTTATCCAAAGTTTTCTCATGTCTCTTTCGGCTTATTGTTTAACTTTGCTGTCGCTCCCCTCACGGGGAGCGTGGATAGAAATATTGATGAGATTCAGATCGAGTTTAACAGCCTTGAAGTCGCTCCCCTCACGGGGAGCGTGGATAGAAATTCTTTTTTTGGAGGGTAACATGAATACGCAATCGGTCGCTCCCCTCACGGGGAGCGTGGATAGAAATCCCGGCAAGGGCAAGCCCCGCGCGCCAAAGAGCGAGTCGCTCCCCTCACGGGGAGCGTGGATAGAAATTGACGTGCTGGAACTCCCGCTGGATGTCTCCGAGTCGCTCCCCTCACGGGGAGCGTGGATAGAAATTTTCATCTTTTCCGATTTCCTTTCCGGCCTGCTGTCGCTCCCCTCACGGGGAGCGTGGATAGAAATGCCGCCGAGAAAATCGCCGAGACGTTGGGCACCGTCGCTCCCCTCACGGGGAGCGTGGATAGAAATCGCATACTCCGCCTTTTGCGTGCGGGCCATATCCGTCGCTCCCCTCACGGGGAGCGTGGATAGAAATCTGTGGCAAAGTCGATCTTGTTAAGTTTTTTGCGCGTCGCTCCCCTCACGGGGAGCGTGGATAGAAATCGAGTTTGCCGCGAGCACCCGGACGAGCTGGCCGGTCGCTCCCCTCACGGGGAGCGTGGATAGAAATGCTAAAAGGTTATTTAGCGGGGGCGGCCAGCTGGGTCGCTCCCCTCACGGGGAGCGTGGATAGAAATTGCAGGTACCGCGCTCCGGGGGGCGTCCACTCCACGTCGCTCCCCTCACGGGGAGCGTGGATAGAAATATCCGCACCAAGAAACCCCAACAAACAAGCCGTTGTCGCTCCCCTCACGGGGAGCGTGGATAGAAATCAGCGTTTCGGTGCCGTCGAATAGCCTATCCACGTCGCTCCCCTCACGGGGAGCGTGGATAGAAATATCTCCATGAACGATGCTTCCACGCCGCCCACATGTCGCTCCCCTCACGGGGAGCGTGGATAGAAATAACATCGGTTCGTAGGACGCTGTGGGTCCGGTCGTCGCTCCCCTCACGGGGAGCGTGGATAGAAATACCTCTGCGGGGGTGTTGGGGTTGGCCACTTGATGTCGCTCTCCTCACGAAGAAGCCTCCGGCTCGTCAAAATTTGTATTTGTTTCAAAGCTTCATTGCCTCGCACAGCAGCTGCGCATATGCCAAAAATCTTCGTCGCATTACGGCTATTTTTCATTCTGTGTACTCTGGGTCGGTTTCGTATCCACAAGTGGTTTTGCCCACATCGAAAGGCGTGAGGTCAATCGTGATCACTAAAAGCAGTCTGGCACATATATCTCAAACCAGAACGATCCTGATTCGTGAAGAAAATTTTGCCTACCTGCTCCCCTGTGAAGAACTAAGAAACACAATATCCAATTTCACGATCACTTTTCCAAACAAAGCAATTATTTCAGACGCCTACACAGTCATGCCCCATGGCAGCGCCACGCTTGTATTTTTCGTTTATAATACCCAGCTTCATGGCTTTTTGTTTGGCCCCACCACAAAGCCGGTAAAAGTGGGCGATATTGCAAATAAGTGCGGCATGATATTCATCATTGAATTTCAGCCGGCGGGCTTTTCCCCTTTTAAAAAAACAAATCAAAAAGAATTAACCAACAAGATCGTCCCTTTTTCCGCGGTCGACTATTCCCTGGACACAGCACTCAAGAACATCCTCAGGGGCTCTTCCTCGGTAGATGAGCTATTGCTCAGGGCCGAGGAAAAATTTCTTCAAAGCATGTTGTTCCAGTATCCCACCGAGCTTTCTCGGGCTGTTACAGCGATCATTCAAAGCGGGGGGCTCATCACTTCCGCCGAGCTCTCACAAAAAAGCTTTTACTGCCCAAGGCATTTAAATCGTCTGTTTGATCTGTACATCGGCATGGGCATGAAATCCTTTTCCCGCTTGGTCAGGGTCAACCGATCCCTTCACTTTCTAAATCAACGGGTGAACACCTTGGGGGGCATATCCGAAAAACTCGGCTACTACGATGTTTCCCACTTTGTAAAAGATTTTAAAATCGTCTGCAACATCACCCCCCAGGAGTATCGGGCCAACATGTCCGATTTTTACAGTGAAATCGCAAAATTTTGAGCTTATAATGTTTCTGTAATATAAAACACGAAAAGAGGTATTGCAGAAATGAACTTTGATCAAGCAACCATCCGCATTTTGGTGCGAAAGGATTATGGCGAATGCTTCGACTTTTACACGCAAAAAATGGGTCTCCTCCCCGTGTGGGGCGACAGAAAAGGCCCCTACACTTCTTTTGCCGTAAGCGGCGGCGCGCAGCCTTGTTTTGCCATTTTTGCGGCGCAGGCAATGTCCATGTTCCCGGGGTATACCCAGCCCACTGCCGGCGCACAGCCGGATACCGTTGTGGCGATCATTCCCTCGCTTGATCTGGATGGGGATTATTTACGGCTGAAAGAAGCAGGTGTGATATTTTTGGGTGAGCCCCAATACATTGAATCATGGGGAATGCGCTGCACCTATTTCAGGGACCCGGAGGGAAATCTGTTTGAATTGAGCGATGCCGGCGGCGTGTGACCGCGCCGGCACACCCTCGTCTTTTATTTCAAGCTTCCAAACAGGCGGGCGGCTTTTCAGCCGCCCGCCTGTCCTTTTGCCCGATCGTGCAAACCGGGCCGGAATATGCGCCAAGGTTTTTGTGTTCTCTTCCCTCAAATTTCGTGAGCCTCTCCAAATTTGGTTTTTCGTCCTCTTTTTTTGCATTTTCAGGTTGCAAAGCGTCGGTCCACCGCTTATAATAGGCACAGATTTGTTTTGAGAGGAGCGTGCCTTACATGCAAGCATGCCGCACCGAGGAATTGTTCGATCTCTCCCATACCCTGGCGGCCCCCCTGCTGGCCCGGTTTCCCTGGCCCTGGCAGGCACTGGACGGCCTGGCCGATTTTCTTCTTACCCTTGGCGAAAGCCTTCCCGCCGGCGAATACAATTCTCCAGCGCCGGGGGTCTGGGTGGCCAAAACCGCCCGGGTGGCGCCCACAGCCTTTTTGGGCGCCCCCTGCCTCGTTGGTCCCGGGGCCGAGGTTCGGCACTGCGCCTTTATCCGGGGCGCGGCGCTGGTGGGCGCCGGCGCGGTGGTGGGCAACAGCGTCGAACTGAAAAACTGCATTCTGTTTAATGGCGCGCAGGCGCCCCATTTCAACTACATCGGCGATTCGATCCTGGGCCACAAGGCGCACCTGGGCGCGGGCGCGGTGACCAGTAACCTGAAAAGCGATAAAAGCCCGGTGGTCATCCGGGGGGCGGAATGCCAGCTCGCCACCGGCCGCAAAAAGCTGGGGGCGCTGGTGGGCGACGGGGCCGAGGTGGGCTGCAACAGCGTGCTCTGCCCCGGCGCGGTTCTGGGCAAAAACAGCCAGGTATACCCCGCCAGCTGCGTGCGGGGCGTGGTGCCCGCCGGGCATATCTTCAAGGGGCCCGGTCAGGTGGTAAAACGCATTCTGAATTTTGAGGAGGGGCGATAATATGGGAAGACTTTTTGGCACCGACGGGGTGCGCGGCGTCGCCGGGCAGGATATGACCTGTGAGCTGGCCATGGACCTGGGCCGCGCGGCTGCCACCGTGCTCACCTATGGCCGCAGGCGGCGGCCCCTGGTGGTGCTCGGCAAGGACACCCGCATTTCCAGCGATATGCTGGGCGCGGCTCTGGCGGCCGGCCTGTGCAGCGTGGGGGCGGATGTGATCGACCTGGGGGTCGTTCCCACCCCCGCCGTGGCGTATCTTGTAATGAAATACAAGGCCGACGCGGGCGTCATGATCTCAGCCAGCCACAACCCCTATCCCTTCAACGGCATCAAGATCTTCGGCGGCGAGGGCTTCAAGCTGCCGGACGAACTGGAAGACCAGATCGAACGCCTCATCGGCCAGGGCCGGTGGCGGCTGGCCACCGGCGATGCCCTGGGGCAGATCACCCACTGCGCCGCCGCCGCGCGCGATTACGTCGAACATCTGAAAAGCACCATCCCCACCTCGCTGGACGGCCTGAACATTGTGGTCGACTGTGCCAACGGCTCGGCCAGCGCCACCGCCCCCACCCTGTTTGCCGAGCTGGGGGCGAACGCGGTCATCCTCAGCGCCGCGCCGGACGGGGTGAACATCAACCAAGGCTGCGGCTCCACCCACCTGGAAGCATTGCAGCAATATGTGCGCACCCACCCGGGGGTACAGGCGGGCGTCGCGTTCGACGGCGACGCCGATCGCTGCCTGTTTGTGGATGCGGACGGCAATGTGGTGGACGGCGACTTCATCATGGCCGTCTGTGGGCTCGACATGCTGCAGCGCGGCAAGCTGCGCCGGTCCACCATCGTGGGCACGGTGCTCACCAACCTCGGCTTCGCAAAGTTCTGCGAGGCGCAGGGCATCAAATTCGCGGCCACCAAGGTGGGCGACCGGTATGTGCTGGAAGAGATGGAGCTCGAGGGCTACACCCTGGGCGGCGAGCAGAGCGGCCACGTGATCTTCCGCGATTTTGCCACCACTGGCGACGGCCAGCTCACCGCCCTGCAATTGCTCTGCCTTTTAAAGCGCTGCCAAAAGCCTTTGGCTGAACTGGCCGCCGTCATGGCAAGGCTTCCCCAGGTCATGGAAAACGTGCAGGTCAGCCCGGAGGGAAAGCTGGAATTTTACAACAACGACGCCATCAAGGCCGCCATCCGGGAAAAAAAGGAGCTCCTGGGCGACGGGGGGCGGGTATTGGTGCGGGTCAGTGGCACCGAGCCCCTGATCCGGGTCATGGTGGAAGGGCGGGACGAATCCGTCATCCGCCGCATCGCCGCCGAGCTGGCGCTTTTGGTAAAGGAAGAGCTGGGCTGACCCAAAGCTCCCAGCCCAGCTCCGGGCCTTCGGGGGCACGGCAAATTTCGATCTTTTTTCAAAAAGCTTGCTCCGCCGCCCCGCGTGTGGTATACTGAGCCGGTAAAAACCATCGCAGGGTGCCCGGCGGCCGCAGGCCGTGCCGGGAGAATAGGGAAACGGGTGCAATGCCCGTGCGGGACCGCCGCCGTAAAGGTACCAGCCCCGGCCCATATGTGCCACTGCCCCCCTGGGGCGGGAAGGCCGGGCCGTGGCGCCGACGCCTGAGCCGGAAGACCTGCCCTGCCATCGCATACCGCCGGAGGGGCTTCTTTCGGTGGGAACGCATATGCCGCGGACGGACCAAACGCGGCTGCGGGGGCATCGCGGGGCACGCCAGGCTCTGCGCGCCATTTTCGCACGCTTTCCTATAAGCCCCTCTCCCGCCGGGAGAGGGGCTTTTTTTCATAAAAAGGGAAAGAAAATAAGGAGGAACAAATCATGAAAAAGCAAACCAAAAAGCTTTGGCTCATCGCGGGTGTCGCCGTTCTCGTCGTCGCCGCACTGGTGGGCTGCTGGCTGGCCTTCGGCCCCAAGGCGGGCCCCGCCGGCGGCAAAGCCATCGACGTCACCGTGATCTATGCCGACCAAAGCAGCGACGAATTTCATATCTCCACCAGCTCCGAATTTTTGCGGGGCGCTCTGGAAGAACAAAAGCTCATCCAGGGCACGGAAAGCGAGTTCGGTCTTTTTGTCACCACCGTGAACGGCGTCACGGTCGATGATTCTCAGCAGCAGTGGTGGCGCTTCAGTAAGGGCGGCGAGGTCCTGATGACCGGCGTCGACTCCACCCCCATCGCCGATGGCGACGCCTTCGAGATCACCCTCACCACGGGTTACTAAGCCATGCGCCGTACCCGCAGCCTTGTCATGGCCGCACTGTTGGCGGCCCTTTTGCTGGTGAGCAAATTCGCGCTGGACGGGCTGCCCAACATCGAGCTGGTCAGCCTGCTGATCCTGCTCTACACCCTGGAATTCCCGGCCCTCGCCCTGCCCGCTGTCTACACCTATGTGGTGGTGTACGGGCTGCTGAACGGCTTCGGTGTCTGGTGGTTTGCCCAGCTTTACATTTGGCTGCCCCTTATGGCGGCCACGTGGCTGCTGCGCAAAACCCACAGCGCCCTTTTGTGGGCACTGGTCAGCGGCCTGTTCGGCCTTTTGTACGGGGCACTGTACGCGGTGGGGTACGGCGCCCTGAACGGCGGCCCGGCGGCGGGGTTTGCCTGGTGGGTCACGGGCATTCCCTTTGACCTTTTGCACGGCGGCGGCAATTTTGTTGCCGCGCTGCTGCTCTACCGCCCGCTGCGCCGCAGCTTCTCCGCGGCGCGGCGGCGGGCCGGGCTTTGACCCGGCCCCCGAAACATTTTGCAAAAAAGGCGAAGGGCCGGCAAGCTTGCCGGCCCTTCGCCCTTTTGCATGGAAAAATTCCGCCCCGCGCTAACCCGCCGTTTTTACCGCCGCAAGCGCCTTTGTGCAGCGCCTCATCAGGGCGGCCGCCGCCACCGCCACCACCGCCTCGGCAAGGGGCATCGCAAACCAAACGGCATTCGGCCCAGCCAGCGCCGGCAGCACAAGGATCAGCGCGCCGCTCAGCACCGCTCCCCGGGCCGCCGCCACCAAAAACGCCGCGCCGGGCTTTGCCACCGCCTGAAAGTAGTAGGTGGAAAACACATTGAACACCAGCGGCAGAAACGACGCTCCATAGCTTCGCAAAATAAAGGGCGCAATGCGCAGGATCTGCCCGGTAGGCTCCATGAACACCCGCACAAACCCCGTGGGGAACACAGCGATCGCGGCGGTCCACGCCGCGCCGAACAGGGCCGAGGTGAAAAGGGCATACCGCAGCACCCGGCGGATGCGGTCTTGCCGCCCTGCCCCAAAATTCACCGAGATCAACGGCTGCGCCGCCTGCCCCACGCTGTAGGCGCAGCATTGCACCACCGTGCTGATGTTCACAATCACACCGTACACCGCCAGTGCGTCTGTGCCCAAATATTTCATGATCTGCCGGTTGAACAGCATGGTCAAAAGGCCCATGGCCGCGTCGATAAAAAAGGTCGAAAACCCCGTCGTCACTATCCGGCGCAGTTTTGCCCCCGGCCGCGCGGGCCGCGCCAGGCGCAGCGTATTCTGCGGCCGGAAAAAGTGCGCCAGCATCACTGCAAAGGTGATCAGCGCCCCAATCGCCGTGGCCAGCCCCGCGCCAAAGATCCCCAGCTTCAGTGCAAACACAAACACATAATCGCCCGCCACATTGAACGCCCCGCCGGCCAGCACCGCCGCCGTGGCCAGGGCCGGGTCGCCGTCGTTCCTCAAAAACGCCGCCAGCATTTGGTTGAACAAAAACAGCGGCACCGCAAACTTGACCGGCAGCAGGTATTGTTTTGCCAGCAAAAGCAGGTGCTGTTCTGCGCCGAACAGGCGCAGCAAAGGGGTGTCGAACAGCCCGATGGCCAGCCAGCTGGCGGCGGCAAGCAGCACTGTGCCGGCCAGCGCAGCCGTAAAATACTCGTTCTTGCGCCTTTCTTCCCCGCCGCCCTTTGCCGTGCTCATCAGCACCGAGCCCCCAATGCCGGTGAGCAGGCCCAGGCTGTAAAGGATATTCCACACCGGCGCCACCACCGCCAGCGCGGCGGTGCCCTCCGGCCCCTGGTACTGGCCCACCATGGCCATATCCACGATCCCGTAGATCGAGCTGATCAGCGCGCTGCCAAAAGCGGCGCCCAGGTATTTGAAATAGATCTTTTTAACGTCTCCGTGCAGCAGGTCCATGCCGTTTTTCCTCCCGGGCAAAAATAAAAGAGCCGGCTAAAGAAACGGGCGTTTCAGCCCGCCACCTTATCCGGCTCACCATTTCCAGCGAATGGCTCACCCTCCGAGTGAACAGCAATATTATAGCCGGCCCGCCGGCCCAAGTCAAGCCGGCCGCCTACTTTTCGTCGCCGCTCCTGCTCAAAAACTCAAAAAAGGCGAAGATGATCGAGATCACGGTCAAAACCGCCACGATCAACTCGGACATATTGTTGGCGTATTCCGCCTGTTCCGGTGCGGCGATCCCCAAAATCAAAAAATACACGCACCACACAAACCCCAGCACCAGCAGCAGCAAGGTGAGATATTTCAGGCCAAAGGCCGCCCTCCGCCTCAGCTTTTGGGCGGCTTTGAGCTGTTTTTCCGTATAATTCTTTTTGGCGGCCCATTTCACGCCGCCCCCCAAAAAGCCCAGCACGATCCCCACCGAAACCCAAATGCACAGCCTGTACAGCATCCCCATAGCCCCATCCTCTTTTCCCCGCGTTTTATACGCTCTATCATACCACAAACGCCGCGGCCGCGCCATGCCGCTTCGCATTTTACAACTTCACCGAACTGTAAGAATTTTGTAAGAGAAAGCCGAAACAGGATGTAAGATTTTAGCGTTATGATAATAGCACTTGGAAAAGCCGCGCTCAAAGGGTAGAATAAAGTCATATCTTTTACAAAAAGGGGGGACCGGCCTATGGAGCGCAGTTGCATCCTGGTGGCAGACGACGACGCAGACATCCGCAAAGCGGTGCGGCTGTATCTGGAAAAAGAGGGGTTCGCGGTGGTCTGCGCCGCCGACGGGTTCGAGGCCCTGGACGCGCTGGAACAAAAGCCGGTGCAGCTCATCCTGATGGACGTGATGATGCCCGCATGGACGGCTTTTCCGCCATCATGCGCATCCGCCAAAAGCGCAACCTGCCCATCCTGGTCATGAGCGCCAAAACCGAGGATTCCGACAAGGTTCTGGGCCTGTCCATCGGCGCCGACGACTATATCACAAAGCCCTTCAGCGCGGCAGAACTGGCGGCCCGGGTAAAAAGCCATCTGCGCCGCTATCTGGAATTGGGCGGTGCAGGCGCCGGGGGGCCCTGCGCCCGCATCGGCCGGCTGGAATACGATTTCGAGGGCCACGCCCTCACGGCCGACGGCGACCCGGTGCGGCTCACCCCCACCGAAACGCGCATCATCGAGCTGTTCATGCGCAACCCCGGGCGCATCTTCTCCGCCGAAGAGATCTACGCCCGCGCCTGGGACGAACCTGCGGCCTACGCGCCCGAAAACACCGTGATGGTGCACATCCGGCGCATCCGCGAAAAGATCGAGCTGAACCCAAAGGAACCGGAATATTTAAAGGTGGTGTGGGGTCTTGGATACAAACTGGAAAAAAAGTAAGCTTGCGCTGCGCATCCTGTGCGGCTGGCTGGCGGCCCTCTTTCTCATTGGGGCCGCGTTGCTGGTCTGCATCGCGCGGCCCCGCCGCCTGCTGGGGGGCGGGGCAAACGGCATGGCCGACCTCCTGGCCGGGCAGGTCAGCGGCTCGGTGGATTACCAGCAGCGCATGGCCCAGTTGTTTTACAGCGCGGCCATCATGGCCTCCGGCGCGCAGGACACGGCGGGCCAAAGCCTTACCAAAGCTCAAAACATCCAGCTGCGCACAAACGCGCGGCAGTTTTTAACGCAGGAGCTCAGCACCGCCATCACTCCCAGCTCCCACGAAGACGACCTGCTTTACTACGTGGTGCGGGATGAGCAAAAGCTGGCCTCGAACACTTCCACCCCCTTGTACGACGAAGGCAGGATCGCCCCGCCCCTGGGCTACAGCGTGGCCCTGGCCGTACATAACGGGCAGATGTGGGGCAACCGGGCGCTGCTGGATGCCTATGCTGCCTATGCCGCAAAGCAGGCCGTCCGCCCGGATTCCGGCCTCCTGCAAAGCTGCGTTGTCATCCTTGCGGTGCGCGATCAGCCCCTGGGCAGCAGTTTTGTGTATAACGACTGGTTCAGCGTACAGGTGCTGCGCATCGCTTTGATCCTGTTCTTCTGCTGCGCCGGCGGGGCGCTGGCGTTCGGCCTCGTGTGCCTTTTCCAGCGCCGCCGGGGCCGCGCCGCCCGGCGGTGGGCCGCCTCGCTCACCTCCCGGGCGGTGCTTGAGCTGAAGCTGGCCGCCTGGCTGGCGGCTCTCTTCGTTGTCTGGGCAGTGCGGGTTCTTTATTACAGCCGAACCCTCGTGCTCGCCTGTGCGCTGCTTTTGCTCTGGCCCCTTGGCTGGCTCACCGCCGTGGATCTTGCCCACAACAGGGGCGGCGTGTTCCGCCATAGCCTGCTGGCAAAGGGCTGGCGCACCCTGCGCCAGGCGGCGTGGCTGGTGCGGCAGGGGCTGCCCTGGCAGCGCAGGGTTTTTCTGGGGGTTGCCGCCTGCTGGCTGGGCAGCGGCCTGGCCGGGGCCTTCACTTTCATAATGCTCTTTATGGGCGCCGCCACGCCGCTTTTGCTGGGCGCCCTCGCCACCCTGTGCCTTCTGCTAGCGGGGCTGTGGCTGCTGGTGCGCTGGCTGGGCGATATGGGCCGCCTGACCCAAAAGATCGCCGCCCTGCGCGCCGGCGCGTCCGCCCCGCCCCTGGCGCTTGCCCCCTCCTCGCCCCTGGCGGGCCCCGCCGCCGACCTGAACGCCCTGGAAGAGGGCGTCGCCCGGGCGGTGGAAGAGCGGGGCCGGGCGGACCGGATGAAGGTGGAGCTCATCACCAATGTGAGCCATGACCTCAAAACGCCCCTCACCAGCATCATCAACTATTCCGACCTGCTGTGCGCCGAACCGCTGGAGGGCGCGGCGGCCGATTACGCTCAGGTCATCCGGCAGAAGGCCGAGCGGCTCAAAGCCATGGTGCAGGATGTGTTCGATCTCTCCAAGGCCACCAGCGGCAACCTTTCCCTGGCCCCCAAGGCGATCGACCTGGCAAAGCTCGTGCGCCAAACCCTTGCGGATATGGACGAAGCCATTTCGGCAAGCGCGCTCACCTTCAAGACCGCCCTTCCGCCGGAGGCCTGGGTGCAGGCGGACGGCGACCGGCTGTACCGGGTGTTCCAGAACCTGTTCACCAACGCGCTGCAATACTCCCTGCCCGGCAGCCGGGTGTATGTGGAGCTTGTGTGCGAAAACGGCCGGGCCGCGGCCAGCGTAAAAAATGTGGCCCGCTACGAGATGGCGTTCGACCCCGCCGAGATCACCGAGCGCTTTGTTCGGGGCGACGCCTCCCGCACCGGCGAGGGCAGCGGCCTGGGCCTCTCCATTGCCAAAAGCTTTACCGAGGCCTGCGGGGGCAGCTTCTCCGTGCGGGCCGAGGCCGATCTCTTCTGCGCCTCGGTGGCGCTGGACCTGACCGAAAAACCGGCGGAGAGCCGGCAGGAGGCGCCGCCCCCACCCGAAGCTCCGGCAGCCGAGGCCGCCGGGGCCGGGGCGCTGTGACCCTTCTCCCCTCTCTGCCAAACACAGAGAGGGGATTTTTTTATGTTGGATCTCAAAAACGCCATGGCGGCCCGGCGGGCCGTGCCGCCGCCCCAGGGCCGCGAGCTCATGCTGCTGGAAGGGCAGCGGGGCTTCTTTGGGCAAAAGAACCTGCTTGTCCTGGTGGCCGCCGTCACCCTGCTTTTGCAGTGCATCAGCTTTATGACCACCCTGCAGGGGGCCACGCTGTTCCTGGCCGGTATTTTCACCCTGGCGCCCCTGTTTTTCGCGCTGGCCGTGCAGTCCACCGCCTGGTTTCTGGCCGGCAGCCTGCGGGTGCGCATCACGCCGCTGCGCTGTGTGGCCCTGGGGCTGGCCCTGCTCTGCTCCACCTACTATTCCTACGTGGGCATTTATAACAATGTAAACCCGCCCGCCTCCTATCTGGCAGGCGAGTACGCCCAGATCCAAACCACGCTGGAGCGCGCCTATTCGGGCCATACCGCGGCTGCCTGGCGCACCGCCCGGGATCAGGTGAACACCATGGTCTCGGCCCTGGCCCAGCGCCATACCCTGCTCACCCAGGAAGAGGCGCGCCTTGCCTCCTGCCAGGCCGAGCTTGCCGCGGCGGGGGCAAGCTACGCCGGCGGCCTGCGCGCCCCCAGCCGGGGCGGCTACGCCGATTACCAGGACTATGTAAAAGCCTACAACGCCTACCTTGCCAGCATCACCGCCAACACCGGCGCCGAAGAGGCCGCCGCCCGCGAGGCGGTCCTGGCCCGCTATGCCCTTGCAAGCGAGGCCGAGTTGGCGGCCGCCCAGGCACAGAACACCGCCGCCCTGGCTTCTCTCAACGCGGCGGCCGCCGGTCTTGCCCCCGGCGACACCACGCCTCTTCGGCTGGAACAGGCCCGCGCCGACCTGCTGGCCGCCCTCACCGCCGCCGAGGCCAGCGGCGAACTTCCCGCCGAAAGCCGCTCCGCCCTGGCGCGCCTGGTGCAGCTTTACAGCTCGGTCACCGGCAGCGCCTCCTCCACAGACGATCTTCTCGCGCCGCTGGACGCGCTTTTGGGCGCGCCGCCCGCCGGCCTGATGCCCGGCTTTGATCAGCTGGCGGCCAGCCTGCCGGGCGGCCGGGTGACCAAAGCCAATGCGCAGGAAATGAAGCTTCTCATGAACGCCCAGATCCTGGCCGCGGTGCTGCGGGTCAACGCCCTCGTGCCCGAAAGCGAAGCGCTGGACGCGGGCAGTCCCGCGCTGCAGATCGCCGACCTGCACCTCAAGCCCCTTTTGGATCTCGCCTCGCCTCAGCGGCAAGGCATGGCCCTGTTCTGCCTGGGTCTCGCCGCCCTGATCGACGGCCTCACCCTTGCCTTCAGCCTGGCCTGCCGCCGCAAGCCCTCGCTGCTCCTGGCCCGCGGCCCCCGCCGCGCCCTGGCCGAAAACGGCCAGGTGCTGGCCGCGCAGTTGGCGGCCAGCCTGCCCTCCGGCCGCGACCCGCTGGACGAGCTGCAGCTGTTCCTCTCCCTGTTTTCCGCCAGCCCCTCCACCCTGCCCCGGGGCTACAGCCTGGCGGCCGGCCGCGCCGCCCTCGCCCCCTACGAGCGGGTGGTAGCCCTGCTCTGCCAGCTGGACCTCGGCCGCATCGAGCAGGGTGAAGAGGGCGAAGTCGTGCTGCTGCGCTCCCGCTTTTTGCTGTTTGCAAACGAGCTGTCGGCCAAATACCAGCGGGGCGAACTGGCCGCCCTGCTGGAACAGCAAGCCTCCGCCGCCCGGCAGGCGGCCCTTTTGGGGCAGCGCGCATAAGCCCTTTTCATCGCAAAAAGCAGCACCGGCGAACCCTTCGGTCCGCCGGTACTGCTTTTTTTACTGGAAATAATGCTCCGGGTCCACGTAGTTGCCACCCTTCAGCACTTCCAGGTGCAGGTGGGTCTCCGCGCCGGTCTCGGCCATGGTTTCGCCGATCTTGCCGATCATCTGGCCCGGCTCCAGCTCGTCGCCGGTGTTCACCTTCAGGGTAGTCTTGTCCAGGCCGGTGTAGCGCCACACGGTCTCGCCGGTGTCTACCTCCACCACCTGGCCCCACAGGCCGTCCTCGTACATGTTGACCACCTTGCCCGCCACCGCGCTCTTCACGGTCGCGTCCGCGGCGCAGGAGATGTCCACGCCGTTGTGGGTGCGCCAGTCGCCCAGGGTGGCGTTATAGACCAGCTCTTCACCACTGAACCCCTGCACGATCTGCCCAGCGACCGGCTTCACAAAGGAGGGCACGGCCGCATCGGCAGGTGCGCCAGAGCCGCCAGCCTGCCCTTGCTGCCCGCCAGCCCCAGATGCCGATTGCGAGCCCTGTGAGGGCTTTGCCGAGGGCTTGGGCACATCGTTCACTTTTTCCTCTACCTGTGCGCCTGGAATGTCCCATTGCTGCGTCCCCCCTTGTTCCACCTGGCTGGTGCCGCCTTCGCCCAGCTTCTGCATCACGTTACGGATGGCCCAAAAGCTGGACCCTGCCGCCGCCAGGATGCACAGCGAAAGGGCCAGGTAAAACCCTTTGCCTTTGAAGAATGAAATGATCCTGTTCATGCTTACCGCTCCTTACATTATTCTGCCGTTTTCCTGCCGCCGCGGCCTTTGCATTCTGTAAGGCGGCGGGCGCTGGCCAAGCCCTCCGGCATGCCGCCGGCGCTCGGTTTTGGCTTTGCCCTTAGTTTGCGGCGGCGGCCCGGGGTTTATACATTCCGCTTGTAATTCGGCGGCGGGCATAGTAAAATAAAAGTCTCGGAAGGTTCTATTCCAAAGTAAGGAGCACACACTTTGAGCAAGCGATACATCGCGGGCATCGGCGGCGCCAATGTGGACATTCACGGCCAAAGCCTCTCGCCCATCATCATGCGCGATTCCAACCCCGGCAGGCTGCACCTTTCCATGGGGGGCGTAATGCGCAATATTCTCGACAATCTCGCCCGTCTGGGCGAGCGGTGCGAGCTCGTCAGCGCTGTGGGCAGCGACGCCTATGGCCAAATGCTGCGCGCCGGCTGCGAGGCGCTGGGCATGGGCACCTCGGGGCTGCTCGTCCGCCAGGGGCACACCTCCTCCACCTATATCTCCATTATGGACTCCCAGGGCGATATGCTGGTCGCCATGAGCGACATGCGCATCCTCACCGAGATGGACGAGGGCTTTGTAAAAGAACGCATGGACCTTTTGAACGGCGCCGGGCTTGTGGTGTGCGACGGCAACCTCTCCGCCCCCGCGCTGGCCTACCTCACCTCCCACTGCGCCGCCCCTCTGTGCGTGGACCCCGTCAGCACCACCTGGGCCCGCAAGCTGGTGCCGGTCCTCGGCCGGTTCGACACCGTAAAGCCCAACCGCCTGGAAATGGAGGTGCTTGCCGGCATGCCCATCTCCACCGACGAGGATCTCGAGGAAGCCTGCCGCCGGGTGCTGGCCACAGGCGTGCGGCGCGTGTTCGTGAGCCTCGGGGCCGACGGCATCTATTACAAGGGCCCGGGCGGCAGCATCCACCGGCGCAGCCGCGCGTTCGACAAAATGGTCAACGCCACCGGCGCGGGCGACGCCACCATGGCGGGCATCCTGCACGCCACCCTCAAGGGCCTTTCCGAGAGCGCCATCCTGGATTTTGCGCTGGGCGCGGGCCTCGTGGCCATCAGCGGCGCCGATACCATCAACCCCGCCATGAGCGAAGAGGCTGTAGAACAAATGATAAAGGAGTATGTACAATGAATTTAAAGCAGTATCTGGATATCGCCCCCGAGGTAAAGGCCGCGGTCGACGCCGGCAAGCCGGTGGTCGCGCTGGAAAGCACCATTCTGTCCCACGGCATGCCCTACCCCGAAAACCTCACCTTTGCCGCCGAGATCGAGCGCATCATCCGCGCCGCCGGCGCTGTGCCCGCCACCATGGCCATCATCGACGGCCGCATGAAGGTGGGCCTGTCCGCGGGCGAGCTGGAGCTCATGTGCAGGGGCGAGGGCGTCACTAAGGTCAGCCGCCGCGACCTTCCCATCCTGCTGGCCCAGGGCGGCACCGGCGCCACCACCGTGGCCTCCACCATGATCCTGGCCAGCCTTGCGGGCATCCGGGTGTTCGCCACTGGAGGCATCGGCGGCGTGCACCGCGGCGCCGAGACCAGCATGGACATCAGCGCTGATCTGCAGGAGCTGGCCCACACCCCCGTGGCCGTGGTCTGCGCCGGCGCCAAAATGATTCTCGACATCGGCCTCACGCTGGAATACCTCGAGACCATGGGCGTGCCCGTGCTGGGCTTCAACACCAACGACTTCCCCGCCTTTTACTGCCGCAAAAGCGGGTTCGGCGTAGATTACAACGCCCCCACCGCCCTGGACGTGGCAAAGGTCGCCAAAACCAAGTGGGACCTGGGGCTTGCGGGCGGCATGCTGATCGGCAACCCCGTGCCCGAAGAATATGCCATGGATTTCAACGAGATGAGCGCCATCATCGACAAGGCCCTGGCCAGCGCCGCCGGGGCGGGCGTGCGCGGCAAAAACATCACCCCCTATCTGCTGGCCCACATTGTGGAATACACCGGCGGCCGCAGCCTCGCCACCAACATCCAGCTGGCCTACAGCAACGCCCGCGTGGCCGCCGCCATCGCGGTGGAGCTGGCAAAGCTGTAATTCCTTATATCACACAAAACCGCCCCCGGAAACTGCTTGTTTCCGGGGGCGGTTTTGTGTTTTTCTGCTCAGCAGATCTTATCCGGGTTCAGGATGCCGTTCGGGTCAAACGCGCGCTTGATGCCCCGCATCAGCTCCATCTGCACCGGCCCGTACTGGCGGGCCAGGTACTCCTTTTTGGCCCAGCCGATGCCGTGCTCGCCGGATACAAGGCCTCCCAGCCGGGCCGCCTCGGCGTACATCAGCTCAAACGCCCGGGCAAGGCGGCGGTCGAACTCCGCCTTGTCCAGCTCGTCCCGGCAAAGGTAGACGTGCAGGTTGCCGTCGCCCGCGTGGCCAAAGCTGGGAATGCGCAGCCCCACCTGGCGGGCCACCTCATAAGTATAGCGGATAAAGCGGGCCACGCAGCTTCGGGGCACCACCACGTCGCACTCGTCCATCTGCGTGGTAGAGGCCTTGATCGCCTCCAAAAAAGCGCCGCGCGCATCCCACACGCTCTTTTTCCGTTCGTCGGTATCCACAATAAAAGCGTCCTGCGCGCCCTCCTGCAGGCACTGTTCGGCCACCATGTCCAGCTCGGCCTCCACCTGGGCCGCGGTGCTGCCGTCAAAGGTGAACAGGATGTAGGCGGCGCTGGCCTTGTCGGGGAACTGCTTGCCCAGGTAGCTCTCGGCCAGCAGAATTGTCTCCCGCGCCATGTACTCAATGGCCGTGGGGATCGCCTTTGCCCGAATGATCCGCGGCACCACCTCCAGGGCCTTTTCCATGCTCTCAAACGGCACCAGCAGGCTCACGCTGCGCTGGGGCAGGGGCAGCAGCCGGAGCACCGCCTCGGTCACCACCCCCAGCGTGCCCTCGCTGCCCACGATCAGATCTTTCAGGCTGTAGCCCGAGCTGTTTTTCACCACCTTGCCGCCCAGCTCCATCACCCGGCCGCCGGGCAGCACCACGGTCAGCCCCCGCACGTAATCGCGGGTCACGCCGTATTTCACCGCCCGCATGCCGCCCGCGTTGGTGGAGATATTTCCCCCAATGGTGGCGGATTTCTCGCCCGGGTCCGGGGGGTAGAAAAAGCCCCTGCTCTCCACAAATTCCGCCAGATCCATCAGCAGCACGCCCGGCTGCACCGTCACGGTAAGGTTTTCCTCGTCCAGCTCCAAAATGCGGTTCATGCCGGTGGTTTCCAGCATAATGCCCCCGCGCACCGCCACCGAAGCGCCCACCAGCCCGGTGCCCGAGCCGCGCACCACCACCGGAATGAGCCGCCGGTCGGCGTATTCCAGAATGCGGGCCACCTCTCCGGTGCTGCGCACCTTTACCAGGGCCTCGGGCATATGGGCAACGTCGCCCAGCTCGTCGTGGCCGTAGTCCTCGCTGATCTGCCCGCCCGTGAACACACGGCCCGGCGCGATCGCCTCCAGGGCCGCCAGGTCGGCCGTTTCCAGTTTATGCTCCATGTGCGGCGTCCTCCTTTATCCTTTGCAGCAGCGCGGGCAGCACCTCGTACAGATCGCCCACCAGCCCATAGTGCGCCACGTCAAAAATCGGGGCTTCCGAGTCGCTGTTCACGGCCACAATGCACCCGGCGCCGCGCATACCGGCGGCAAACTGCACCGCGCCCGAAACCCCCAGCGTCACGATCAGCCTGGGCTTCACAGTCCGGCCCGAAAGTCCGATCTGGTGTTTCGGGTCCAGCCAGCCGTTTTCCACCAGCGGGCGGGTGCAGGCAAGCTGCGCGCCCAGCGCCCGGGCCAGCTGGCGCGCCAGCTCCAGATCCGCCTGGCTTTTTACGCCGCGGCCCACCGCCACAATCGCCTCCGCCTCCGAAATGTCCATCTCGCCCGGGGTTTCGTCCACCCGGTCCACCCGGATGCGGTAGGGCTTTGCCGGCGCCGGCAGCGAAAGCTCCACCACCTGCCCGGCCGCAGGCCCCGGCTCGGGCTTTGCAAAAATTTTATAGCGCACCGTGCAGAACTGGGGCCGGTGGTTTGGGGTCACAATGCGCGCCATGATGTTGCCGCCGAACGCCGGGCGGATCTGCACCAGGTCGGTGTTGGGCTCCATTTCCAGCATGGTGCAGTCGGCTGTGAGCCCGGTGCCAAAACGTGCCGCAACCCGGGGCGCCAGCGAGCGGCCCAGGTTGGTGGCCCCCACCAGAATGGCCGAGGGCCTTGCCGTTTCAATAAAATGCGCAAACGCATCCGCGTAGGGCTCCACCGTGAACTCGGCCAGGGCCGGGTCGTCGCACACATACACCTTGTCCGCTCCGTAGCGCAGCAGCTCACGGGCGCCGGCGCCGGTGCCGCTGCCCAGCAGCAGCGCATACACCGGCTGGCCGGTCACCGCGGCCAGCTCCCGGGCCTTGCCCAGCAGCTCCAGGCTCACCGGGTGCAGCCGGCCATGGGCATAGTCCGCAAACACGGCCACGCCGGCCCACCGGCGTTTGTCCACCTGGGGCGCCGGGGCCTCCTCCACCGTCACGGCTCCGCCGCTCTTTTTCACGCACAGCCTGCACATCCTGCAGCCAGCCCCCACCGCGAGCGTGCCGCCGCTGTATTCCAGCGCGCCAAAGGGGCACAGCGTTACCAGCTGTTCGGCCAGCTCCGGGGTCAGTTTTTCCGCATGAATGGTCAATCCTGCCATATCCCCACCCCCTTAAAGTGCTTTTTGACCCTTGAACAGGTCAAAAAGCTTTTGCGCCAGCTCCGGCCCCGTGCCGGTCCACAGCTCTTTTTCGGTGCTTTTTTCCGGCGGAAAAATGCGCACCACCTGGGTGGGCGAGCCGGAAAGGCCGTAGTGCCGCTCGTCCCGGTCCTCCATGTCGTCCAGCGACAAAAAGCGCACCTGCCCTTCCCCCAGCTGTTTTTTGCGCCGGTACGAGGGCAGGCGCGGGGTATTCACCGCGCCGTCCACGCACACAAGGCAGGGCAGGCGCAGGGTTTGGGTCACGATCAGGCCGTCCTGCGCGCCGCGCACCGTAATCTGCCCTTCTCCTGCCGCAAGCACCTGTGCCGCCCCGGTGACGTGGGGCAGGTCCAAGTGCTCGGCGATCTCGGGGCCCACCTGGGCGGTGTCGCCGTCGGTGGTCTGCTTTCCGCACAGGATCAGGTCAAAGGGCGCCAGGCTGCGCAGTCCCTGCGCCAGGGTATAGCTGGTGGCCAGCACATCCGCCCCGGCAAACCGGCGGTCGCTGATCACCGCGCCGCCGTCCGCGCCCATATACAGCGCTTCCAGCACCGCGGCCTTTGCCTGGGGCGGCCCCATTGTGATCGTGCGCACCCGGCCGCCGTACTTCTGCCGCAGCTGAAACGCCAGTTCCAGCGCGTAAAGGTCATAGGGGTTGAGCTTGCTTTCCACCCCGTCGCGCCGCAGCACCCCTGTCACCGGGTCCACCTCCACGGCGCTGGTGCCCGGCACCTGCTTGATACAAACAAGAATCTCCATTTCAGGTTTCTCCTTAAAAAATCGCCCCCAAATGCGGCGGCTTGCACGGCCGTCAGGATTTTGGGGGCACAGAATGGATCGGCTTCAATAATTTTTATCCAGGATCGAGGTGGTCACCCGCTTGTTGATCTCTTTGGAATAGTCGAACTGGGTGCGGTATACCTCGGTGAACAAAAGGTCTAGCACAAACAGCTGCGCGGTCTTCGAAGGAAACGACCCCTCCTGCAAAGGCGGCTCATAGCCGCCGCACAGCAGCACCACGTCCATATACTCCGCCAGCGGCGACTTTGCGTAGCGGGTGATCGCCACCGTGCGGGCGCCGCCGGCGCGCGCCTTCTGCGCCATCTGCACGATCTCCTTGCTGGCGCCCGAGTGGGAGATAAAAATCGCCACATCATGCTCGTTCAGGGTGGAGGCGCCCATGGTCTGCATGTGCACGTCCGAAAGGCAGTAAACATTCGGCATGATGTGCAGGAATTTGTACATTCCCTCCATCGCGGTAAGCATCGATCCCCCCAGCCCGAAAAAGCGCACCTGATCCGAGTGGTTGATGTAATCCGCCGCTTTGCGCAGCGCCTCGGCGTCCACCAGCGCGTGGGTCTCGGTGAGGGCGTTCACATGGCTTTGCAGCAGCTTTTTGGCCGCGGTGTCCACCGTGTCGGCCCGGGTCACCGCGGCGGGCAGCAGCTCGGTTTCCTCGCTCTCCTCCTCGTCGTTCATGCTGAGCGCCAGCTGCACCTTGAACTCCTGGTATCCCCGCAGGCGCAGGGTCTTGCAAAACCGAAACACGCTGGTCAGGCTCACGCTGCACGCGTCGGCCAGGTCGGTGATGGACATGAACCGCACCCCTTTGGGGTTTTGCAGAATATAGTCCGCCACCTTTTTTTCCGCTTTGGTCAGCGAAGGATAGACCGATTGGATCGTGAGCAAAAAGTCATTGTGGGCCGCGTTGATCCCCATAAAAAAATCCCCCTGTTTTTTGGAAGCTTTTTATTATTTTATCCCTCTCTTCAATGGTCTGTCAATCAATGCGTCCCGCAATGGGCCAATTTAACTCAAAAACAGTCTGTTTTGCCCTTACAGCTGCCGAAAAAAGGTGAATATCTCGTCGTTCGCATGGCAAATCAGTTCGTGGGTGTGCTCGGGGTACAGCTTGATCGCTTTGGGCGAAACAAGCTTGTTGTAGGCCGCGAACTGGGCCGAGGGCGGGCAGAGATCGTCCATCAGGCCGGTCTGCCACAGCACCTTCGCCCGCACCTGGGGCGCATGGTTCTGCACATCAATGTAGCCCAGCCGTTCAAAAAATTCCTTCTCGTACTGGTGGGCCGGGTCGCACTTTTTAAAATAGTAATAAAAGCCCTCGTAAGCGTTCCTGTTCAGATCCATCTCCAAAATACGCTTAAAATCGCACAGAAAAGGGTACATCGGCGCGCACAGCTTTACCCGCGGTTCCAGCGCCGCCGCGGCCAGCGCCAAAGCGCCTCCCTGCGATTTGCCGGTGGCCGCAACACGGCCCTCATCCACAAAGTCCATGTTCATTAAAATGCGCACGGTCTTCACTGCGTCCAGGTACACGTCCCGGTAATACAGCTTCTGGGGGTCCGCATCCCGCACGCCGCGCACCACATGGCCGAACAGGGTCGGCCCCGCGCCGTCGTACACATCCTCCGACAGGCCTCCCTGCCCCCGGGCCTCCATCACCAGCACCGCCATGCCCGCATAGGCATAGGGCAGCCGCTCGAACCACTCGCCCGCGTGGTGCATGTAGCCGTGGAACATGGCCACGCCCGGAATGCGTCCCGCCGGCTTTTCGGGCCGCAGGAATTTACAGTGGATGCGCGCGCCGCGCACGCCGGTAAACCACAAATCAAAGCATTTCACCCCCGGCGCCTGGAACCCGGCGGGCTCCAGGGTGCAGTCAAGGCCGGTGGCTTCAAGCTCACCCAGCGCGGCGCGCCAATAGGCGTCAAAATCGCCGGGCAGCGGGCTGCAGCCCCTGTACTCGCGCAGGCGCTCCAGCGGCATTTCAAACACAGGCACGCAAATCAATCCTTTCCTTCTTGTACAAAATTTGCAAGGCAGGCGCGCATGCCCTGGGCCAGCAGCGCGGTGTCAATGCCGCACACGCCCCACTGTGCGCCCTGCGCGCGGGCGGCGGCCACCCCCGCCGCATCCTGCGGCAGGGGCGCCCCCATCCATTTGCCCGCCGCGCGCACCTTGCGGTACACGTCGGCGCAGGCGTCCTTCAATAAAGGCAGACCCGGGGCGGGCTGCGCCGCCAAACTCCGCCCCAGGTCCGCCGGGCCCAGGTATACTCCGTCCACTCCGGGCACGGCCAGAATCTCGTCCAGATTCCGCCAGCCCTGGCAGGATTCAATCTGCATGATCTTTAAAAGATACTTATCCGGGTCGGCCAGATACCCGGCCTCGTCGCCAAAGCCCCACCGCACCGCGCGCTGGGGGCCCTGCCCCCGCATGCCCCGCGCCGGCCCGTCCGGGTAGGTGCAGGCCGCCACGGCACGGCGGGCGGTGGCGGCGTCGTGCACAAAGGGAAAAATCACCCCGTCCGGCCCCAGGTCCAAAATCGCCTTCAGCATGGCAGGCTCTGCGGCCCGCACCCGCACCAGCGCCGCCGCGCCAGCACCCTGGGCGGCCGCCACATGGCGGCAGATCTCCTGCCGGTCAAGGGGGGCGTGCTCGGCGTCCACAAACACAAAGTCGTAGCCCGCAGCGCCCGCCATCTCGCTGAGCGCGGGCTCCGCCAGGGTAACCGCAAACCCCTTTACAAATTCGCCCGCCCGCATTTTTCCGCGCAGGCGCTCGGCGCCGTTCCACATCTCCACTCGCTCCTTCCGCTCACTTCACCGCGCCGCTGGCCATGCCCTTGATCAGGGATTTCTGCACCAGCAGGTAGATCAATACCGCCGGAACAATCGAGATCAGGGTCCCGGTCATCACCATTTCCCAGGGGGTCTGGTTGTCGATCAGCCGGGCGATGCCCACGGTCACCGGGGTCTTTGCCGGGTCGCGGGTGAGCACCAGCGGGTAGAGGTATTGCCCCCAGCCCGAGAAAAACGACAGGGCAAACGAGGTGGCAATGCCCGGCAGCGTAAGCGGGATCACCACCCGGATCAGGGTCATAAAGCGGGAGCAGCCGTCAATGGCGGCGGCCTCCTCCAGCGCGTAGGGCACGCTGTCAAAAAAGCTGCGCATCAACAAAATCGGGAACGCCATCGAAGTGGCCAGAATCGTGATGATGACCCCCGCGTAGGTGTTGTAAAGCCCCAGCTTTTGCAGCATCATGAACACCGGCACCACAATCACCACCTGGGGCAGCACCTGGGTGATAAAGATCACGCAGGTGTAAAAGGCCTTGCCCTTAAAGCGAAAGCGCGAAAGCGCGTAGGCCGCAAAGGTGGCCAGCACCACGTTGATCAGCGAGGCGGTGACCGCGTAGATAAAGGTGGCTTTTAAAAAGCTGGCCATGTCCACCCGGGTAAACACGTCGGCATAGTTGTGCCAGGCCCAGTCGGTGGGATACAAAAAGGTCTTGCCCAGGTTCTGGTATTCGGTCAGCGAAGCCACAAAGGCGGTGTAAAGGGGCAGCAGGGTAAACAGCATCCAGAACAGGATGATCCCATAGCGCCCCGCCGTGGCAAAGGCCCTTTTCCGCTTGATGCTGTTCATTCCATGTCCCCCCGTTCCTTTTTCAGGTTGTTCAGGCTCAGCAGCGCAATGATGCCCAGCACGCACAGCGCAATGGCGCAGGCTGTGCCCAGATCATCCTGCTGGAAGGCTTTGGCATAGATCTCCAGCGCCACCAGCTGGGTCGAGCGGGCGGGGCCGCCGGCAGTCATAATGTATACCGTGTCAAAGATCTGCATGGTCCAGGCCGTAATGATCAGGGTGGTGGTCACCAGCACCGGCTTGATGTAGGGCAGGGTGATAAAGCGAAAGCGCTGGAAGGCGGTCACCCCGTCCAGGTCCGCCGCCTCCTGAATGTCCTCCGGGATGGTCTGCAGCGCGGCCAGCAGCGAAATAATCATAAAGGGCGTGCCCTGCCAGATGCGCACCACGATCACGGTGGCCAGCGCGGTGTGTTCGCTCAAAAAGCTGAGGTTGTTTTCAATCAGGTGCATCGAGCGCAGCAATTGGTTGATAAAGCCGAACTGCGCGTTCACCACCCAGCTCCACATGGAGGCGGCAAAAGCCTGGGGCACCACCCAGGGAATGATGGCGATGGCGCGGAACACGCCCCGGCCGGGAATGGGTTTGTCCAGCGCCAGCGAAACGATGGTGCCGCACACCACCACCCCGATCACGCCAAAAAAAACATAAACGATCGTGACCCACATACTGCCCAAAAATTTGGGGCTTACCAGGTAGGCAAAGTTTTGAAAGCCGTTCCAGCCCTTGAATCCCTGAATGATGTTGGAGTCGCCCAGCGAGTATTTGAACAGGTTGAACAGGGGCACGGCCAGAATAAAAACAAACAGCACAATGGTCGGCAGCAGGTACAAATACGGCTCTGCTTTTTCCTGTAGCACAGGCTTTTTCCGGATTCTGCGGCGCATTTGGTTCACCTCTTGTTTCTTGGTTTGGTGCCGCCCGCTGAAAAGCGGCGCCGGCGCGCAGCGCCTGGGGCGGCGGTTCCGGGCCCGGTTACGCAAAAGGCCAAGGGCCCCCTTTCCTGGGGGCGGGGAGCCCTTGGCGGCTCAAAGCCGGTTTACTTGTAAATATCCGCGTGTTCCTTTGCCATGTTGGCCTGGGTCTCTTCGGCGGTCTGCTTGCCCATCATCAGCAGCTGCAGCTGCTCGCCGTTCACCGCCCACAGGGCGTTGGTCTGGGGGCAGATGCCCTCGGCGTAGCTGTGCTCCATCGACTGCACCACGTTCAGCATATAGCCCTCGGTGTAACTGGCGGCCTCGGATTTCAGCATGGGCACCGAGCCGTACTTGGCGTGCTCGATCTGGTTCTCGGTGCGCATCAGGTACCGCAGGAAGGTCCAGGCCTCGTCCGGGTGCGCGCTGTTGGTGGGGATGAACCACCCGCCCACGTTCACGGCGGTGGAATTCACGCCGCTGTCGCCGCAGGGCATAACCGCGCAGCGGATGCTTCCGTCGGCCAGCTGTTCGGGGACCTGGTTCGCCATATTAATGGCGTCCAGCACCATGGCCACCTTGCCGTCCCGCAGCAGGGTGCGCACGTCAAACCGGCCGTACTCCACATAGCTGTCCTGCGAATACTGGGTGATGTCCTGCAAAAACTGCAGGGTCTTCACCGCGTCGTCCTTGCCGGCATCCTGGTCATACACGTACTGGTTCGCCGCGCTGTCCCAGGCGCTGCCGCCGTGCTGGCTGGTAAACAGCGACTCGTACAAAAAGCTGGTCTCACCGCCGCTCGGCTTGGAATACAGGCCGAACGGATCGATGCCGTCAAGCTTTGCCAGCGCCTCGCAGGCAGTCATGAACTCGTCCCAGGTCCTGGGCGGGTTGTCCGGGTCCAGGCCCGCCTGGGTGAACAGGTCGGCATTGTACCACAGCATGATGCTGGAGCCGCCGCAGGTGATCATGTACTGCTTGCCGTCGTACTGGCCGGCCTCCATCATGGCCGGGTACATGTCGTTTTTCAGCTCGTCGTCCACATAGGAAGAAAGATCCAGCACCAGGCCCTTGTCGGCCAGGTCAAAAATGGTGCCCGGCAGGTGGTACATCACATCGGGCAGCGTTTTGGAGGCTGCCATGGTCTGCAGGGTCTTTTCCGCGTCGCTCCAGCCCAGGTCCTGCATGTCGATCCTGATGTTCGGGTATTCCTTTTCGAACGCCTCGATCATGGGGTCAAAGATCTCGTGCAGCACCTCAGGGGTGCCGGTGCGCATAAAGGTAAGGGTCACGACCTCGCCGGAATCCCCACCGGCGCTGGTGCTGCCCGGGGTGGCCGCCGGGGTGCTGGAAGCGCCCCCGCCGCAGCCCACAAGCAGGGTGAGCAGCATGCAAACTGCCACAACAACTGCAAATGCCTTTTTCATGTCGATTCTCCTTTTTCTTTCTTTTTGTTTTTTACCGGCCCCCGGCGCAGGGGGGGCCGGGCGGTCCCATTCAAACGCCGGCGCTTACAGCCCAATGGCCTTCAAAACGCCGCGCACCTCGGCTTTTTCCTCCCCGGTCAGCGGCACGCAGGGGATGCGGGGCCAGCCGCCGCAGCTGCCCACCTCGTCGGTGATGTATTTCAGCAGCGAGATCACCTTGTATTCCCCGCCCTGGCCGGAGTATTTTCCCGCCAGGTCCATATAGGGCACCATGGTGTCGCGGATCTTCTTGGCCTTTGCGTAATCGCCGGCGCTGCGGGCCGCCCAGATGGCCGCGGCCTTTTCGGGCACGAAGTTCGCCATGCTGGAAATAAAGCCCGCGGTGCCCGCCAGTGCCGCAAAGGGCTCCAGGAACTCGCCGTGGCCGTTCACCACGCTCACCCTGTCGCCGATCTCCTGCACCACCCGCGTCATCTTGAAAAAGGCGGGGGTGCACTCCTTCATGCCCACCACATTGGGGAATTCCTTCAGGCGTTTCAGCACCGAAATGGGGCAGTCGATGTTCATCACCTCAAAGTTGTTGTACAAAAGGATGCCCAGGCCCGTGTTCTCGGCCAGCGCCTTGTAAAAGGCGTAAATACACTCCTCGTCCTTGGCGGGGTAATAATAGGGCGAAAGCGCCATCACGCCCGCAGCGCCGTGGGCCTCGGCATGCTGGGCCAGCTCAATGGCCTCCCGCACATTGGTGCTGTTGCAGCCTGCGATCACCGGCAGCCGGTTACCGCATACGGCCAGCGCGCATTCCAGCACCTCCTTGCGCTCCGCCGGGTTCATGGCGCCGCACTCCCCGGTGCTGCCCCCCACCACAATGGTGGCGTTCGTTTTGTCCAGTCCACCCTTTAAAATAAATTCCAGGTTTTTTTCGTACCCCTTTGCATCAAAGCTGCCGTCCTCTTTAAACGGGGTGATGCTGATCACACACACCCCGTGCAGCTGTTTGCGAAGTTCTTCCGGTTTCATGTCTTTTCCTCCTTAAAAATAAAAAATGTTTTTCGGATTTTTCCTTTGTGAAAAATTTCTGTTTTTTCTTCCCGGTGAAACCAAAATACCATGTAAAAAGTCACAAGTCAAGCGATTTTAAAAAATATTTTTTATTTTTATTTTTTCTATTGAAAAAAACAGTTTTTCAAAATATAATAAAGCCATCCAAAGCCCGCTTTGCCTTTTTCAAACGTCCCCGGCCCGTTTCCCGGGCCGGGCGCGGGCCTGTCAAACAAAATGGAGGGAATCAGCATCATGGAATTGGAACATACCACCGTGAACCTGCGCGTGGGCGTAGGCAAGTTTTTTTATGGGCACGGCTGTATCCGCGAGCTTGCGGCCGAGACCGCGCGCCTGGGGGGCAAGCCCCTGGTGATCGGCGGCCCCACGGCCGTCAAGCTCATCCTGGGCCTGTGCGGGGAGGAGTTCCGTGCGGCGGGCGTCACGCCCCTGGTGCGGGTGCACACCGGGGCCTGCTCGCGCACCTGGGCCGGGCGCTATAAGGAAGATGCACTCCAAAACGGCTGCACCCTCATCCTGGGGGTGGGCGGCGGCAAGTGCCTGGATCTGGCCAAGTGCGCGGCCACCTTTGCCGGGCTGGACCTCATCTGTGTGCCCACCTCGGTGGCCACCTGCGTGGCCTCCTCCTCGGTGTGCATCATGTACCACGACGACGGCACCCCCGACGGCTCGGTGGCCATGAGCAAAGAGGTGGACGTGGTCATCGCCGATACCGATGTCATCGCCACCGCGCCCAAACGCCTGCTGGCGGCGGGCATCTTCGATTCCCTGGCAAAGCTGCCCGAGGTGGTGCACAACACCCAAATCGAAAGCTATCAGGACTGTACTCTGGAAAAATACATCTGCACCGTGAACAGCCGGGCGATCTACGAGTTTCTCATGGGCGAGGGCCCCCGGGTGTACGACCAGGGCCTCGCCTCGGGCCGCTTCACTGATGTGATCCTCACAAACCTTCTGCACACCTCGGTGGTGAGCGGTTTTTCCTGCGGGGTCAACCAGCTGGCGCTGGCCCACGGTCTTTACGATTTCATGCGCCGCTCCTTTACCGCGCAGGCCGCGCATCTGCTGCACGGCGAGATCGTGGCGGTGGGCATTTTAATGCAGCTGAAATTCAACGGGATGGACGCGCCTTCCATAAACCGGATCCGCGGCCTGATGGCCCACATGCAGCTGCCCACCCGGATCTCCCAGCTGGGCATGGAGCCCACGCCCGAAAATTTGCAGCTGCTGGTGGCCTATCTCCTCCCCGCCACCGGCCTTTCCCCGGCCGACGAACCCCGCCTGCGCGCGGCCCTTGCCGGGATCTGCTGAAAATACGCCTTTTTCAGCCTCCTGACAAAAGACCCGCCCGGCGCACAAAATGTGCGCCGGGCGGGTCTTTTCACTCTGTCCTTTTCACTTTTTTTTCCAAAGGCCGGGCTCAGCCGCCCGGGGCGTTTTCCAGCACTGCCTCCAGCAGCGCCCGGTCCACCTGGTATTCAAACACATGGGTGTCGCATTCATAGGCCCCGCTCACGGCCCTGCTCCCCCGGCGGCCAAAGCCGCTGATGGCCCCACTCCACATAAAACTGTTTCTTCCCGCCAGATCGAAGTGGTTCCAGGGGATCCCCTCCTGGGCGAACATCTGCGCCATCTCCCGGTAAAAGGCGATCACCGCCGCCTCGTCGGGGTGGCACTCCTCATAGTAGGCATCGTTGCACACGCCCCATTCCCCCACCATAAAGCCCACGCCATACTTCAGCGCCAGCTCCCGGAAGGGCTTTATATACTCGTCGTAAACGCGCTGCGCCGTCCAGCGCTCCCCTGCCACCTCCGGCCAGTCCGGGACCCCGCCGTACTCCCTCACCGTTTCCGGGCTCACGTAGCAGAACGCCCGGGGCTCATAGCAGTGATACGAGATCGCCACCCCTTTTTTCGCCATGCACTCGGCGGCGGCCAGATCCCCGTCAAAGCCCGCCATCAGCAGCCGGTCCGGCGTAACGGCCCGGATCGCCCCAATCACCTCATCCATCCGTGCCGAAAAATCCTCCAGCCGGCCCTCATCGCCGGGGTGCCACTCTGAGCACAGCTCAAAGCTCAAATAAGGGGCCGGGATATCCCGGTAGCGCTTGGCCAGCATTTCCCAATAAGCGGTAAACGCCTCCCATTCCTCCGTTGTGGGGTAGAAAGGCCCGTCGTTGTAGTTTTCTCCGTTTCCAAATCCGGAGAGCGCCGCCCTGCCCGGCATGGCAAACGCGCTGATCTGAACATGAACGCCGTTTTCCAGGGCAAAAGCGATCACCTTGTCCAGTTCTTCCAGTTCCCTCTCGTTCACAAGACCCATATTCTG